>JBGCEO010000011.1:0-131558 GCA_045106475.1 Granulosicoccus sp. | reverse complement strand
TCGGAGGCAACCGCCATTCTGGATGGGGTAGCTCAGACGCTACAAAACTACCCAGACATTCGTATTACGATAGAGGCGCATACTGATAATCTGGGCGAAGCTACTGAAAACCTGCAATTGTCAAAACGTCGTGCATTATCGGTTGCGCGTTATCTTGTCGATCAGGGGATTTCAGGGGCACGTATGAAACCCCAGGCTTTTGGGGAGTCGAAACCGCGCACGACCAATGCAACTGCCCAAGGGCGTGCAGCCAATCGGCGTGTAGAGTTTTCAATCCTCAGATAGCTAACAAATTTGCATGCAGGAAGAACACCGATGTCGGGTGGTGGCATCGGTTGTTTGTGCTGATACTATTTGATTGAGATTAGAACTTTCTGATCTCTTACGCTTTCGTCATCGGGCTGCGAATGACGTCACTCCTTCTTCATAGAGCTTTTGTTAATCTGTTAAAGAGCTCGCCTGTGATTGGCGATAAACCGAAGTGGATTTATATGATTATTTCCTTTGTGTCGACGGGACGTAAAAGACTCTCTAATTTGTCGGGTTCAGGCATTCTTGCCTGTGTGGGCCTACTGTCGCCAACACTTGTTATAGCTGCCGATACCGGTGATGCTCCAGCGAGTTATGGGCAAGCCAGCCACACCGTAGTTCCCGGCACGCCGTGGCTGGGTAATGAAGAACCAGATGATAATCAGCCGTTTGCCGACACTGAAGCTCTAGGAGATGATCTCGATGGAGTGGATGATGAAGATGGTGTATTCGCATTCCCTATCCTGGTGCAAAACGGGAAATCCTACGACACCAATGTGTTTGCTACTAATCCCGGATTAAGCGCGGCAAATTTAGTTGGGTGGGTAGATTTTGATGGGAATGGCCGCTTTGATGCCGATGAGTTTACATCTGATGTGGTCCCGGCTGGCACCGTCAATGGTAAGTTCAAGTTACAGTGGCCCGAACTATTGGGTATAACCACAGGTTTTAGTGGGGTAACTTATGCTCGCTTTCGTATCAGTTACGACGTTCTAACTGCCGACGATGCGCAAGCGCCAGCCAGTGATGGTGAGGTAGAAGATTATGAGCTTCAAGTATTGCTCGATACTGACGGCGATGAGTTGCCAGATATAAGCGACCCCGACAACGATAATGATGGTATTCCAGACTTGGTTGAGGGCACTACTCTGGATACCGATAACGATATGACCCCCAATTTTCTGGATTTTGATTCTGATGCTGACTTTATTCCAGACTACATTGAAGCGGGTGCTAATCCATCAACTCCTCAAGACAGCGATAACGATGGAACACCCGACTATCTGGATAGCGACTCGAACAATGATGGTATTCCCGATAGCGTGCCGCCTGTGGGTGACATTGATCGGGATGGCATCACTGATGATCTCGAGGGATCGGGTGATTCAGATGCCGATGGCATACTAAACACTCAAGATCTAGATTCAGACAACGACACTATTCCGGATGCCATAGAGCTTGGTGAAAATCCGCTATTGCCGTTGGATACGGATGATGACGGTATTGCTGACTTTCTTGACCTTGACAGTGATAACGATGGCATTCCGGATATGCGAGAGGCCAATTCTGGAGAACTTGATGTCAAGGACTTTGATACAGACTTCGACGGTCAGGTTGACGCTGCCGCAATCACTGGCTCAAACGGGCTGGTAGACGCTGCTGAAACGGGTCCTGATTCCGGCATACCGAGATTTGCTGTTGCTGATAGTGATCAGGACGGACTGCGAGATTTTAGAGACCTGGATAGTGATGCAGACGGTGTTTTCGATATATCTGAAACCCGTGGTATGGATGTGGATTCAAATGGCGTTGTAGATAGTGTTCAGGATCTGGATAACGATGGCTTAGTCGATGGCAGTAATGCCATTGATAGCGCTGGTGGGTTGACTGATGCAGATGGCAATGGCGTGCCTGACTTTCAGGATGATACGGTGGATGGTAGTCAGCCAGCAGCACCTGAACCCACTCCAGGTACTGACCCTGGTTCGAATCCTGTTACACCGCCACTATCTGGCAGAGTAGAAACAGGCCTGTCGGGTGGTGCTGGTTGTTCCATTGCCTCCTATGGTGCGGGGCATGCGGCATGGCGAAGCGAATGGAGCTTAGCAGTGCTCGTTCTGCTGAGCTTTGTTTCACTGGCATGGCGCCGTAACAGGCGCACATAAGGCTTTTTTAGGGCTAAATTTCGTGAGCTTCGTTACAGAAGCTCACATGAACTGAAATTACCGAAATAAGTCTTTTGAATTTCAAATTGCAGATTCGCTTGTCGAACCAACAGATTGAATTCCTGCTGCAACCCTGATGCAGGCTTGCATTGCGAACGAATGGCTTGCAAACCCTGCTGGTAGCTAAACTACAAAAAAACGTCGGTATGCATGCAAGTTACTGTTTTTTCAGTAAAAGTGTGCGAAAGAACAGTGTTCTGAAAGTAGATCCTCCAGTATAGTTCGACGCCTTGGAGCCGTTACAGCTAAGAGCTGTGTGGCTGAAATCGGTCAGCGTCGCACTTTTTTGGAGTTTATAAATGAATCAGCCGGCTCGTCTCGTTACCACTGGACTGAACCTTTCTGACTGCGGTATCTCATCTGCGGCAGAGATCATATACAACCCAAGCTATCAGCAATTGTTCGAAGAAGAATCTCGAACTGATTTGCAGGCTCTGGAACGTGGAACTTTAACCAGCTCTGGTGCCATTGCCGTGGACACTGGAAAGTTCACTGGTCGTAGCCCAAAAGATAAATATATTGTTGAGGACGCACTGACAAAGGATGTTCTTTGGTGGGCAGATCAGGGCGCTAATGACAATAAGCCTATATCCGAGCCGGTATGGAATGATCTGAAAAAACTGGTGGGTGATCATCTAACTGGCAAACGTTTGTTTGTCGTTGATGCCTACTGCGGAGCAAATGAAAATAGCCGCCTGAATGTACGCTTTGTCACGGAAGTAGCGTGGCAGGCACATTTTGTAACCAATATGTTCATCCGCCCGTCCATTGATGAACTCGCGTCTTTTGAGCCAGACTTCGTGGTGTTAAACGGTGCTTCTGTCATCAATGAGAAATGGCAGGAACACGGCATGAACTCAGAGAATTTTGTTGCATTCAATTACTCTGAAAAAATGCAACTTATCGGCGGTAGCTGGTATGGCGGCGAGATGAAGAAAGGTCTTTTCTCATACATGAATTTTCTTCTCCCTCTGCAGGGTATTGCGTCGATGCACTGTTCTGCGAACGTAGGCGAGAAGGGCGATACAGCGGTATTTTTTGGATTATCAGGCACTGGCAAAACGACCTTGTCCACAGATCCAAAACGCTTACTGATCGGTGATGACGAGCATGGTTGGGATGACGAGGGTGTATTCAATTTCGAAGGCGGTTGCTATGCTAAAACCATTCGCCTGAGCGCGGAGGCCGAACCTGATATCTACGGCGCTATCCGCCGTGATGCGTTGCTGGAAAACGTAGTGGTTAGAGCAGATGGTTCTGTTGATTTTGATGATGCCAGCAAAACAGAAAATGCACGGGTGTCGTATCCAATCAACCACATTGAAAACATTGCCAAGCCGGTATCTCGTGCAGGCCACGCAAGCAAAGTTATTTTTCTAACTGCGGATGCGTTTGGCGTTTTACCAGCTGTATCGATTCTTACGCCAGAGCAAACTCGCTATCATTTTCTATCAGGTTTTACAGCCAAACTTGCTGGAACCGAACTTGGAATCACCAGTCCACAGCCCACGTTCTCAGCGTGCTTTGGTAAAGCATTTCTAAGTTTGCACCCAACTAAATATGCTGATGAACTTGCCAAACGGATGCAGGCTTGCGGGGCAAAGGCATACCTTGTTAATACAGGTTGGAATGGAACAGGCGAACGGATATCGATCAAGGCAACACGGGCAATCATCGATGCGATTATCGATGGGTCAATTGATCAGAGCGATACGACAGTGATTCCCACCTTCAACCTGGCAGTTCCACAGCAATTATCAGGTGTCGAATCACGATTTCTTGATCCTCGCAGTACTTATGATGACCCTTCCAAATGGGTAACAGAGGCTGAAAAGCTCGCATCACTGTTTATCGAAAATTTCAAACAGTACACCGATACTGAGAGTGGGCGGGAATTGATCGCCGCTGGGCCATCGCTCTCCTGATAGCGGCGCGGGCCTCTGCTAACGAAGGATATGAGGTGGGTAATACAAACAAGAGCCTCGACTGAGTAAACCCGGAGACTCCAATTCTTGATTGGAGACTCTGTTGAGGGCAAGAATGCATAATGTGTTCTTGCCCTTTTTTTATCTCTTTAGTTTTGTCTATCTGAGACTACTTGCCCGGTTTCGCAGTCCCTTAAGATTAGCCTCCAGTCTTAGCCTGTCTTGAGAATCGGCTGTGACTTCACGAAGCGCCAGTTCAAGCTGCCCCGTTGCACGTTGCAGTTCATTAATCGCTTCAAAGTAGCGCGCCAAAGATTCGTGGCTTGCCGCCTGATCATCAAGCAGTTCTTGTATGGCGGCCAATTGTCTCCATGCCAGCGGATGAGTGTTGTCGCTATTGCGTATGTAGTGGTTAGCTACACGCAGAGCCTCGCCGAGGCGGCGAGAACGCGTCAACTGCTCCAGTCTTTTTTCAACAATTGAATATTGTTCGGGATACAGGTCGGACAACGCTGCGAGTCTTGAATCGTTGCTTCGATTGTCTTTACGGCTGTTTATATCTGCGCTCAGGAGTTCGACCATGGGATGTGCGGGTGCCAGCAGCTTAAGCTCAGCGAGGAAGGTTTGAGCTTCTTTTGATCGATTGGCGCGGTGGTTGATTAACGCCAGGGCATAGGCAGAATCTACTTGAGCGCCACGTTTGTGCGATGCCAGGTAGCTGCGCTGAAGTTGCCCCGTGTCGGTGGAGGTCAGCACGGCGAGCCTGGCCCTGAATAATTGATAATCGAGAGTGGATACGCGTTCTTTCCGGGGCTTGCTGCTGGCTCGATCAGTGGCTTCTGCTATTCGATTGTTATCCAGTGGGTGCGTGCGCAGATATTCCAGTTGTCTGTTAGCGGTGTTGAGTGAATTCTTTCTTCGCAAAATGGCGAAGGACTCTGCCATGGCCTTCGGGTCATACTGAGCGTTTGATAGTATCTCTATGCCTATTCTGTCTGCCTCTACTTCGTTGGCACGGGTGAAGTTGATTGCCGACTGTTGGCTTGCTGCCAGGCCTGCAGCCAGGGCGGCCTGCCCGGCCTGGGGAGACGCTTGGCCGATAATAATGGCCGCCAGAACGGCTGCCGCTGCACTCAAGGATGCACGATTCCCGGTGGCAAACGCGCGTGCATGATGACGCTGCGTTACGTGGGCTACTTCATGAGCTACGACTCCCGCTAGTTGCTCTTCGAAGTCCATGGCCGCAATCAAACCGGAATTAACCCCCACATACCCGCCAGGAATCGCGAAGGCGTTTATTTGTGGATCGTTGATGATGAAGAAAGTGAAATCTTGCGTGTCGCTCTTGCCAGCAGCTAGAACCAGTCGATTTCCTAGGTTTTGTATGTATTCGTTGAGCTGGACATCCCGCACCAAGGGCAGACTGGCACGAATTTGCCGCATGAAGCGTGCGCCAAGATCGCGTTCCTGCAGCGGTGAGAGCGCACTGTCAGCAGGTTCGCCCATATCGGGTAGATTCTGCTGTGCCACGGCACCGAAGCAACACACAACAACAAGTGCTAATCCCAAGACGAAAGCAATGTAACGTTGCAGACGTCCAAGGGGATGCCTTAAGCGTAGCCGTCTTGCAAATGGTCGAGCGCGCGCCAAAACGTGATCCGGTCGTCGATTGTCGTACTGTGAGGACACGATATGTTCTAGGGCCTGGCTTTGTGGGATGGGTTATTCACGTTCGATATCACTGTCATGGACAAGGACGATGCTGCTTGGTTCGTGCCAATCTATCATGGGCCGCTTCTTGGCTCCCCTCTATTGTGCGCAAGGCGCTATACTGCAAGCTGTTAAGAGGTTCGACACAATCCGGTCCATCAGCAAATCCATGTTTCGTATCCGAGTTACCTCTCGTGGTGCGTTTTAACGGCGATCTACCCACCATCGCCCTCATTAAGCACGGGTTTTTAGTTGTTGGCCACCTCTGGAACACATCCGCGACGCTGTCTTCATGCGCTTGAGCTTTGCTCCGGTGAGTTTTTTCGACGGCGTCTTTAATATTAATTTGTAATGGTTCGTTTTCCAAAGGGGCTGAGTCTGAGAGACTATCCCTCAAGATGGTAATGCGAGCAAGCCATTACGCTGGTAAGTTTGAGGAAAAAACGGTGGAATTATCCGGTGGTGAAGTTCTGATCCAGGCTCTTAAGGAAGAGGGTGTGGAATTTATATTTGGTTATCCAGGCGGTGCAGTGCTGCATATCTATGATGCGCTGTACGAGCAAAATTCGGTAAAACACATACTGGTGCGCCACGAACAGTGTGCGGCGCACGCTGCTGATGGTTACGCTCGAGCCACTGGTAAACCAGGCGTTGTTCTGGTTACGTCAGGCCCGGGAGCCACAAATGCCGTAACAGGCATAGCGACAGCTTTTATGGATTCTATTCCGATGGTGGTTCTGTCGGGTCAGGTGCAAAGCCGGTTTATTGGCAGTGATGCTTTCCAGGAGGTAGATTGCATTGGCATCACTCGCCCGTGCGTAAAGCACAATTTTCTGGTCAACTCGTTGGAAGATTTTGCTGAAACGCTGAAAAAGGCCTTTCATGTTGCGACCACTGGCCGACCAGGTCCTGTCGTGGTCGACATCCCAAAAGATTTCACAACGCCCGGGATAACTGTGCCGTTTGACTATTCAAAGACGGTCAACATGCGTTCTTACAGCCCTGCTGAGCAAGGGCATCCTGGGCAGATTCGCAAGGCGGTAGATCTAATATTGTCGGCCAAGCGCCCGATGATCTATTCAGGTGGAGGTGTGGTGCTAGGCGATGGCGCTGAGCAGCTAACCGCCTTTACCGAACTGTTAGGCTACCCAATCACTCAGACATTGATGGGGTTGGGTGCGTTTCCGGCGTCCAATAAACAGAATCTGGGAATGCTGGGAATGCATGGCACCTACGAAGCCAATATGGCCATGCACGATTGCGATGTCCTCATTGCCATCGGTGCAAGATTTGATGATCGAGTCACCGGTGAGACACAAAGCTTTTGTCCTCATGCCAAAATTATTCATGTCGATGTAGACCCGGCTTCCATTTCGAAAACCGTGACTGTCGACGTTCCTATCGTCGGCAATGTTACGCAGGTTCTGGAAGCCATGACTTCCTTAATAAAGGAAACTGAGAAGCGGGCAGATCCTGCTGATATTGCTCAGTGGTGGGCAACTATAAAGGGGTGGCAGAGTGAGGATTGCCTGTCATACGAGAAGAGTGACACATTGATCAAACCGCAGGCGGTGGTCGAGTCTCTGTGGCGAGCGACAAAAGGCGATGCCTACATCACCTCAGATGTTGGGCAGCACCAGATGTGGGCTGCTCAATTTTACGGATTCGACAAACCGCGACGCTGGATCAACTCTGGAGGCTTGGGAACCATGGGATTTGGTCTGCCAGCTGCCATCGGCGTGCAATTGGCCTTCCCGGATGAGACAGTGGCCTGCATCACTGGAGAAGCAAGTGTGCAGATGTGTATTCAAGAACTGTCCACCTGTCTGCAATATGGCACACCAATAAAAATTATTTGTCTTAACAACAGGTATATGGGAATGGTGCGCCAATGGCAGGAGTTCAGCTATGAAAAACGCTACTCCCATTCATACGTCGATGCATTGCCGGATTTTGTAAAACTTACGGAAAGCTACGGCCATGTGGGTATGCGGGTAGAAAACCCGGCCGATGTTGATGGTGCTATGGCCGAAGCTATGGCTATGAAAGATCGTCTCGTGTTCATGGATTTTCAAACAGATCAAACTGAGAATGTTTATCCTATGATCGAGGCTGGTAAAGGACATCATGAGATGCGTATGAATCCTGCACGGGAGCTCGCATGAAGCGTCGGCACGTTATCTCGGTATTGATGGAGAACGAATCAGGTGCACTGTCTCGAGTATCCGGTTTGTTTAGCGCACGCGGCTACAACATCGAGTCGTTAACGGTTGCTGCAACGCACGATCCAACGCTTTCGCGCATGACGATTGTATCGATCGGTACTGAGCGTGTTGTCGAGCAAATAATCAAGCAGCTGAACAAGCTGATTGATGTTGTCAGATTAACCGACCTAACAGAAGTCCAGTTCATCGAACGCGAAATCATGTTGATCAAGGTTAGAGCGGTTGATCAGGGTCGTGAAGAATTAAAACGTTTGACTGACATTTTTAGGGGACGGATTCTTGATGTCACTGATTCGAGTTACGTTATTGAACTAACAGGCGATGATCACAAACTAAATGCATTCCTGGATGCATGTAGCCGCGATAATGTAATCGAGGTGGTGCGTTCAGGGGCGACGGGTATCGCGAGAGGCGACAAAAGCCTCAAGCCTTGATCAAAGGGTGGTTGGGCGCGAATGTCGGGTGCGGCATTCTCGTCCACACCACGTGGAGCAATACCTTGCAGAGCTCGTAATCATTCAGGTGAAGGTAGAGAACAGATGATGGTCGAACCAGCTAAAGTGCAAAAACAGCCATCCAGGGGCATCTATCTGTTGCCTAATCTGTTTACGACCAGCGCATTGTTTGCGGGTTTCTACAGTATCATTGCGGCTTACAACGCTGACTTTCGATCCGGTGGCATTGCGATTATCGTTGCGATGGTGCTGGATGGTTTCGATGGTCGTGTTGCGCGGATGACCAATACGACTACTGCATTTGGTGCTGAATATGACAGCATGGCAGACATGATTTCCTTTGGTATGGCTCCGGCGTTTTTAGTGTATACCTGGTCGTTATCCAGTCTGACTGAAGCTCAGTACGGACAATTGAGTTGGGTGATCGCCTTTGTATATACCGCCTGTTGTGGATTGCGCTTGGCAAGATTCAACGTTGCGGTGGGCACCGCTGACAAACGCTTTTTTCAGGGGCTGGCATGTCCCGCAGCTGCGGCTATATTGGGAAGTTTTGTCTGGGTAATGGGTGATCTTGGTGTGAAAGGCCCTGATGTTGTCATACTGGTTTGTATCATGACCTTATTCAGTGGTATCGCTATGGTAAGTACTTTCACTTACTACAGTTTCAAAGACCTGGGAACCAATCGAAAGGTACCATTTGCGATGTTGCTGGGTTTGCTTCTGTTGTTTGTTGTGACCGCAGTAGACCCGCCAAAAATGATTCTCATCGCTGCAGTGCTCTATGGATTGTCAGGGCCGGTCTACTTCCTGTTTCGTTTGTATCGCAAACGTAATAGGGTTGGTCGCGCTAGCTGAAAGCGCTGTGACTGACACCGTGGGCTTTAGTGAACGTCAACTGCATTGCCTGGAGGCGATGGGTATTGTTCCTTGGGTTTCTCGACAGGGTGGATCGGTTGCGCCGGCGAGCACTGTGCAAGTTCCTTCAACGCTATCAGCAAGCAATCTACCCGACACGATGCCTGAACTAGGGCTGTGTTTGCCAGATAGGTTACTGGCGAATTTTGGATACAAGGGTGCTGTGCATACTACGCTGGGTCACCCGGAAGCACCTGTACTGGTGGTTGTTCAACGTTTTAAGCATAACGACAAGCAGGAGAGCGACACTGATCTACCGCTCACTGGAGATTCAGCGCAGTTGTTTGAGTTGATGATGCGCTCTATCGGTCTTAATCGATCGGATGTTTTGCAGTGTGCATTGGCCGATAGCCTGCTACCTGGACATGATCAATCAATTTGTGAGTCCACTGTTGGCAGGGCATGTACTGCGCATACCCGTGCCGTGCTTGTATTGATGCCTATGGACGATAGCAACGACATAAGGGCTGATGCAAACCACTGTCGATTGGCAGAGTCTGGATTACCTACCTGGCGCATTGCTCATCCGGAACTATTGCTGCAGGAAAACTGGCGAAAACGGCAGGCCTGGCAGGTGTTGAAGGCGCTGCAGCAGCATCTCGCTGCTTAATCTATGAGTATCAATGCCGCTTCAGGCGAATTGACTTTCTCGGCCATGGGTTCACGGCATGTGGCACTGATTGGCACAATGGAGAGACGCAACTACGAGTTTTCCTGGAGTGACGGAATCTTCAGGGACTGTCTGAAAGCCGGCTACATTTGTCAGCTTGTGCAGCTGGACAAAGAGGTGATTGGTTACGGTGTTATGCAGATTAGCGTAGACGAGGCGCACATTCTGAACCTGTGCATTGATAAGCCTTTTCAACGTCAAGGATTTGCCAGATTACTGCTCGAGCATCTGGTCAGTCAGGCAAGCATCAAACGTGCGCATATTGTGTTTCTCGAAGTTCGGCCATCCAACCCGCGAGCGGTGGACTTGTATCAACGATCGGGATTCAATGAAATCGGTTTGCGCAAGGGCTACTACGACTCTCATCAAGGTCGAGAGGATGCTCTGGTAATGGCGCGCAGCATTGTTGCTGATGACCAGGGTCATACTACGCAGCACTAGTGATGCAAAGGAGCGCCTCGGCGGGTTGGGGCAGTGCAAGAGCATTTAAATGCGGGCGATTCATAACACCTGATCATTTTGCTAAAATAGCGGCTGAATCAATCAATGCTTTGATGGGAGGTTTTGCTGGCTGTAGGTCTTGGCAAACTACTTGGAAGTCACGGCTTAGAGTCAACGTAATTTTTCGCACAAATACGGTGTGCGAAATGGGAATTTAAATACATGGCAAATGCCGACTTTCTTAATGAAATCAACAAGCGAAGAACATTTGCCATCATTTCGCACCCCGATGCAGGCAAAACGACGCTAACTGAAAAACTGTTGCTGTTTGGTGGTGCCATACAGCTTGCTGGTACTGTAAAAGGGCGTAAGGCTGCTCGACATGCCACGTCAGACTGGATGGCGATGGAGCAAGAGCGAGGGATATCTGTTACCTCATCGGTGATGCAATTTCCGTTTGCCGACCACATCGTCAATTTGCTTGATACTCCCGGGCACGAGGATTTCTCGGAAGATACCTATCGCACTTTGACTGCTGTTGATTCTGCTCTGATGGTTATCGATGTTGCCAAGGGCGTCGAAGGTCGAACAGAAAAACTGATGGACGTCTGCAGGCTTCGCACCACTCCGGTTATGACCTTTATAAACAAGCTCGATCGTGAGGGGCGCGATCCTATTGAATTAATGGATGAGGTCGAGCAGATGCTCAACATTCGCTGTGCCCCCATCACCTGGCCAATTGGTATGGGAAAGCGTTTCAAGGGGGTCTACCACCTGCATACTGGAAAGGTCCATTTCTATTCAGCGACTCATGGCGGCAAAATGCAGGAGGGAGAAGTTGTAGAAGGTATAGACAATCCCAAGCTGGACGAAATACTCGGTGATATGGCTGCAGAGCTTCGTGAGGAACTCGAACTGGTGCAAGGCGCGTGTCATGAGTTCGATCTTGAAGCCTACAGGGCTGGTGAGCTGACTCCAGTGTATTTCGGCTCAGCTATCAATAATTTTGGAGTAGCAGAGCTACTCGCTGACTTCGTCAAGTATGCACCAGCACCCCAAAATCGCCCGACAGTCACCCGAGAGGTTGCGGCCACAGAGGAAAAATTTACAGGCTTTGCGTTCAAGATTCAGGCAAACATGGATCCACAGCATCGTGATCGCGTTGCTTTTGTGCGGATTTGCTCAGGCAGTTTCACCAAAGGCATGAAAGTCAGGCACGTGCGTTTAGGTAAAGAGGTTCGATTGAACGATGCACTCACTTTTTTGGCAGCCGACCGTGGGCTTGTTGAGCAGGCTTACAGCGGCGATATCATTGGTTTACACAATCACGGAACCATCCGGATAGGCGACACTTTTACGGTAGGAGAAGATCTTGCTTTTACCGGTATTCCCAACTTTGCGCCTGAGTTGTTTCGCCGTGCAGTTTTGAAAGATCCATTGAAGATGAAAGCTCTTCAGAAGGGCTTGAGTCAGCTTTGCGAAGAAGGGGCTACTCAATTGTTTAAACCCTTGGTCAGCAATGATCTGATTCTCGGGGCTGTGGGTGTTTTACAGTTCGAGGTAGTGGCTCAGCGATTGCGGGATGAATACAAGGTAGAGTGCCAGTTCGAGACAGTAGGTGTGCAGCAGGCCCGCTGGATCCGTTGTGCGGATGAAAAAATGCTGGGCGATTTCAAGCGTAAACTGGATATGAACCTGTCTTTTGATCATGCAGATGAACTGGTCTATTTAGCGCCCACACGAGTCAATCTGCAAATGTCACAAGAGCGTTGGCCCGAGGTAGAGTTTCTGGCCACGCGCGAGCAGGTATTCAACTAATTTCGTACAAATTCGGTATCATTTATCTAATCTTGTGCGTTATGTCCTTTGAATGGGCTATTCGAAATTTTCGTTTGCCTTGTCATTGACATAATTAGAGGAATTCAACATGCGCATCTCAGTTAAAGCCATTTCGGCCCCTATAGCCTTGTGGTTGTTTATGGCCTCCTTCCCTGCACTTTCTGAGGGTTTCGGCATGCTGAATGGACGAACCGCCGATATAAGCCGGCTGCCAGACACCTCTGTCGAAGCAGGAGCGCTTTTCGGTGATTTGTTTGACGTTGACTACGAGCATTTTGGCACCCGTTTCAACTATCGTGTTAATCCCACCACCATGGCTTATGGTGATCTAGGACATTCAGACCTCAACAGCAGAGCCGATGGCATAGCGTTTGGTTTGGGTGCTTTTTTTCAAATGGACGGCATTTTGAGCGAAAATGACTTCGCCGTGCACGCTAGTGTCCATCGAGCTAAACTGGAGGCCAGTGGCTTTGCCGACGACACAATAACCGTGATAGCCGTTGAAGGTTTTTTCAGTGGTAGAGAACCGATAGGTGCTAACCAGAACATGTTCTGGAATGCCAATGTTGGTTTGACCCGTGCCAGTTCTGATGGTAACTCCGACACTGAGCTAACGTTTGGTGGTGGTGTCGTAGCGCGCAATGCCAGTAATTCGGGTGAAATTTTTGTAGGTGTCTTATACATTGAAGACTTGGCATTTGGCGGCGGCTACCGTCACTTCCTGGATTAACTCTTTTCGATAGACCACAAAGCTCAAAAGGTTAAGAAATTCATGCTAAAAAAATCGCTTGTTGCTACGGCAATCGCTTTGCTTTTTACCACCTTGTCTGCGCAAGCAGAGTATATGGGGTTACTCAGCGGACGCTCGGCAAACCCGGGCAATATGACTGATTTATCCGTTGAGCTCGGTTTTGTCACCGGGGATTTGGAAGATGTTGACTATCAGAATATCGGCGCACGAGTTAATTTTCGGGTATCGCCCGAGCTTGTGGTTTTTGGTGATGTAGGCATCAGTGAGTTCGGGGTAGCTGACGGTACACCTTTTGGATTAGGCGCAATCTATTTTCTTTCCAACCAGCGCATCAGCGACAACCTGGATATTGCCGGTAAAGCAAGCTATCACACGGGCGAGTATGACATCGCAGGCTTTAACGGAGATATCAGCGGATTATCCTTCGAAGTCCTTATCAGTGGCCAGGAACCAATCAGTGACGATGGTTTGAATTGGTATGCCAACTTTGGTTTTCATAGATTGTCAGTTGATTTCGGATTAGCGGATGATTCAAGCAATGAACTCGGACTAGGTGGCGGTGTGGTGCTGCCAGCAGGGCCGGGAGAGGTTTATGCGGGTCTTGATCTTATCGATGAGATCACTTTTGGCATAGGTTTTCGGTACTTTGTACAGTGATTAAAACTGATGTCGTCATAGTGGGTGCTGGGCCGGTCGGTCTATTTCAAGTCTTCGAACTAGGGTTGCAGGGGCTCACCGCACAGTTGGTAGATGCGTTGCCATACATTGGCGGTCAATGCACGGAACTTTATCCGAACAAACCCATATTCGACATACCTGCGGTACCTGAGTGCACTGGCCAGCAGTTAATCGACAATCTTGAGCGGCAGATCGCGCCGTTTTCTCCTGGCTTACACCTGGATCAATCGGTGGATGAGATAGAAAAGCGAGGGGACCAGGATTTTTATTTGAAGACCAGTGCAGGCACAGAGTTCGAATGTAGGGCCATCATCGTGGCCGCGGGTGCAGGTTCTTTTACACCGGTCAGAGTCCGGGTGGAAGGTATCGAAAAGTTTGAAGGTACCCAGATGTACTATCGAGTGCGCGACCCTTCAAAGCATGCCAACCGCGATGTGGTGATACTCGGGGGAGGCGATTCCGCTCTGGATTGGGCCATAGAGTTAGCACCTATTGCAAAAAGCCTGACGCTCGTGAACCGGACTGAACGCTTTCGGGCCGCACAAGCATCTGTTGATAAGCTCTATGCCTTGTCAGATTCAGGTCATGCAAAAGTACTGATGGGCACGCTCAATTCATTTCACGAAACCGATGGATTGCTGGACAGCTTGACGTTCACCTTACGTGACGAAGACAAAACGGTGCTGGAAACCCCCGTAGACGATTTACTGGTGTTTTTCGGTCTGTCGCCCAAACTGGGTCCGATAGAGAATTGGGGCATGGAATTTGAGCGAAAGCTGGTTACGGTTGACGTAGCTACCTTCGAGACTTCCGTTGAGGGAATCTATGCAATCGGTGACATCAATACCTACAATGGCAAAAAGAAACTGATACTCAGTGGATTTCACGAAGCTGCACTTGCAGCCTATGCCATCAAGCAGGTATTTGAGCCTGATAAAAAATTAAACGTCCAGTACACGACAACCAGCCCTCTTATGCATGAGCGTCTTGGTGTTGAAGACAGTTAGTAGATAGAGTCGGGCCACACTTCGTGAAACTGCAGCAGCTACGTTGTATCGTAGCCATGGTACGTAACAATCTAAACGTCTCTGAGACGGCAGCTTCTCTGCATACATCGCAACCGGGTGTCAGTAAGCAGATTCGTCAGTTAGAGGATGAAATTGGCGTTGAGCTGTTTGAACGCAGTGGGCGACAGATTTCATCAATAACGCCGGCAGGCAGGGATATTATCCCTGTTGCTGAGCGCATACTTGCCGCAACCGAAGATATCAAGAGTCTGGGGCGTCAACATGCAGATCCCTATAGCGGAGATTTGCGTCTGGCAACAACGCATACTCAGGCTCGTTATGTGTTACCGGCCATCATAGAGTCTTTTGGTCAGCGATATCCCCGAGTTAACATCCATCTCCATCAGGGAACGCCGCAACAGATGGCCTTGATGGTGGAGTCTGGTGAGGTAGATTTCGTCATAGCGACTGAAGGACAGCATTACTACGACAATCTGGTGATGTTGCCGTGTTCTCGTTGGAACCGGGCAGTCATCGTTAAACAGGATCACGCACTGTTCAAGTTAGCGCAGCTGGGTAGCCTTACGCTTGAGGCCTTGGCTAATTTTCCATTAATCACTTATGTTTTCGGATTCACTGGCCGCTCTCAGCTAGACAAGGCGTTTTTATCGCGAGGCCTGGAACCGAACGTCGTACTGACAGCGGCGGATGCCGATGTCATCAAAACCTATGTACGCTCCGGCCTGGGTGTTGGCATCATAGCTCGCATGGCATACGAGCCGGAGCTTGATTCTGATCTTAAGTTACTGGACGCAGCTCATCTCTTCGATAGCAGCACCACGCATATAGGCATGCGGCAAAATAGAGACCTTCGTCCCTTCATGTATGAATTCATAGAACAGTTTGCACCACACTTACAGTCATCGCTTATTGATGCATCACTTAAAGCGGGTTCGACGCGTGAGCGAGTCAAATTGTTCGACGGCATTGAGTTACCGCAGTATTAGCAACATTGCTTTTTTCTACGCTCCGTAACGCTGCCCCATAATCCATGTTTGCTCTATACAACGATCATCGCCAAGCATAAAGAGAGAAAATAAGCGATCACGCCAATGGTTCTGTTTGGCTGTGCGTCTTGCCAGTATTGGCGTGGACCGTTCATCGATAATTAGAAAATCCGCTTCTTTGCCTGTTTCGAAATTGCCGATATGGCTATCCAGATCCAAGGATTTTGCTCCCCCCAGAGTAGCCAGATAGAACGCATGTTCCGCCGTTAATGTGTGACGTTGCAATTGCTGAATTTTATAAGCCTGATTGATGGTACGTAAAATAGAGAAACTATCTCCACCACCTACGTCCGTGCCCAATCCCAGCTTAACCTTATATTTTTGGGCTGAGCGAAGATCAAATAGCCCGCTGCCAATAAACAGATTGGAACCAGGGCAATGAGCTACCGCTGCGTCCGCCTTTGATAGTCGTTTCCAGGCACTGTCAGATAGATGTATTGAATGTGCAAATACGGAGCGTTTTCTCACCAGATTGAAGCGCTCGTAAACTCCGAGATAGTCTTCAGACTGTGGAAAAAGTGAGGCAACCCAGTCGCACTCATCTGCATTTTCTGCCATGTGCGTGTGCAAATGAACGCCGGGATTTTCATCAATGAGTTTGCTTGCCAACTGCAGTTGTTCTGTAGTGCTGGTTGGTGCAAATCTAGGTGTTACTGCGTAGCCCAGTCGATCAATGTCATGCCAACGATCAATGAGTTGTTGGCTTTGAGTGAAGGAGCTCTGAGCGGTATCGAGCAAGGCGTCGGGTGCATTTCTGTCCATCATGACTTTGCCGCAAATCATACGAAGCTTTCGAGATTGTGCAGCCGTGAAAAAAGCATCGACAGATTCCGGATGCACCGTACCGAATACCAGGGCAGTCGTGGTTCCGTTGCGTAACAGCTCATCGAGAAAGAACTCAGCGGTATCGCTGGCAAGCTCGCTATTGTCAAAGCCCATTTCGGCTGGAAAGGTATAGCGTTCAAGCCAGTCGAGCAATTGAGTGCCATAGCTGGCGATTATGTCAACCTGCGGATAATGGATGTGCGTGTCGATAAACCCAGGCACAATGAGCTTACCTTGCATATCCAACTGAAGAGCATCATCTGGAATCTTGATGGTATCGCTGGCACCACAGGCCACGACATAACCATTCTCGATTAGCAGGGTTCCATTTTCAATATAGTCGATAGCATCATCACCCTGCGTGTCAGGATCGCCCAGGCAATGCAGAATGTTGCCTTGAAGTGCTGTCAGCTTAGACGGCATAGTGGTTATACGTAAGGTGTGATTGGAATACCTCAATAATAGGCGCTTAGGCCGGCACGATGTACACTTCTTCTGACGGGTATTCGATACTGTTCAAAATTTGGGAATGACAGACACTAATTTCAGCTCTAACACCTCTGGTTCGTCTGCAGCACTTGTAAAGATGCGCGGCATTTCCAAGTCTTACCCTGGTTGTATGGCAAATGAGCGCATAGACCTGACTTTGGAGTCAGGCCGGGTGCATGCATTGCTGGGTGAAAACGGGGCCGGCAAGAGCACTCTTGTAAAGATTCTATATGGATTGCTGGCGAGCGATTCCGGGGTTATTCAATGGCAGGGTGAGCCTGTAGAGATCAGCTCACCCAGTGTTGCACGCGAGTTAGGAATTGCCATGGTGTTTCAACACTTTTCCTTGTTTGATTCGCTATCGGTTCTGGAGAATATTGCGTTGGGCATGGGTGTCGACGCCGATGTAGCATTGAGTACTCAGATCGTTGAAGTGTCAGCACGCTATGGCTTGCCACTGGATCCACAGCGCTCTGTTTATACCCTCTCGGTTGGCGAGAGGCAACGCATCGAAATAGTGCGTTGCTTATTGCAAGAGCCGAAGCTGCTGATAATGGATGAGCCTACATCGGTCTTAACTCCACAGGAAGTTAAGGATTTGTTCCTGACGCTCACACGGCTGGCAGATGAAGGCGTTGCTATCTTATACATCAGCCACAAGCTGGATGAGATTCGACAGCTGTGTCACGAGGCAACTATATTGAGGGGAGGTAGAAAAGTCGCTCAAGCAGACCCCAAAGCCGAATCTGCAGCTAGCCTTGCCGCTCTGATGATGGGGGAGGAGATGCCAGCGAGCGCGGTACGCAGAACTCGCCATTCAACGCAGAGTCTATTTTCGATTCAGGGGCTTAACCATAAAACGGCAGAGAATCATGCCGTTAGTTTGAAGTCTATTCATATTAACGTGAGTGCAGGAGAAATCGTGGGTATTGCCGGTGTGGCTGGTAATGGTCAAGATGAGTTGCTGCAGGCAATCGCTGGCGAAGTAGCGCCCGGTAGCGCAGGATCTATCGTGCTTGAAGGAAAACAGATTGGTCATCTGAATGCCGGCGTGCGTCGAGAGCTTGGATTATGTTGTGTGCCGGAAGAAAGGCTTGGTCATGCAGCAGTACCCAGCTTGTCATTAATCGACAATGTTTTTCTGACGGCTCATCATCGCAAGCCTCTGATTCTTGGTGGATTGATTTCAATCAGGCGCAGTCGGCTATTCGCAGAAGAGATCATCGATCGGTTTAACGTTCAATGCCATGGGCCGCATTCTCTGGCGTCAAGCTTGTCGGGAGGAAATCTGCAAAAGTTTATTGTGGGTCGTGAAATCCTGCAATCACCTCGCGTACTGGTCATCTCTCAACCCACTTGGGGCGTCGATGCTGGTGCAGCTGCGGCCATACATGACGCTATCCAGGGCTTGGCTGATGAAGGGGCAGGAGTGATACTTATCTCTCAGGATCTTGATGAACTGATGCAGTACTCTGATCGCATCGGAGCTTTGTGTGCTGGCAAGCTTTCATCATTTTATCCAACAGATTCCATAACGGTCCCGCAAGTAGGTTTATTGATGGGCGGCGAATCTATAGAACAGCTTGATACCCTGAGTAATGGAGCGTCACTGTGATTGCATTGCAGCGCCGTGCGAATCCATCACAACTGATGGGTTACCTTGCGCCAATCATAGCTTTGTGCATCACACTGATTGCAGGTCTGGTTTTGTTCGCTCTATTAGGGGTACCTGTTGGCCCGGCATTTCATGCGTTTTTCATTGAACCCGTTTCGACGCGCTATGGCCTGGCAGAACTTGGCGTCAAGGCCGCTCCTCTGATTATGATCGCGGTGGCACTGTCAGTGGGCTTTCGTGCGCAAGTCTGGAACATTGGTGCTGAAGGGCAGTTGATACTTGGCGGTGTTTGTGGTGCTGCTGTTGCATTGTATTTTTATGAGGTAGATGCCTGGTATGTGCTGCCTGTCATGATTATCGCCAGTTTGTTCGGTGGCATGCTCTGGGCCTTGATACCTGCGCTGTTGAAAACTCGCTTCAACGTCAACGAAATTCTGACCAGCTTGATGCTGACCTATGTTGCTGCTCTGCTACTGTCGTGGTTGGTTGGTGGTCCGATGCGTGATCCAGATGGCTTTAATTTCCCCGAATCCCGATTGTTTCATGATGCTGCCTTGCTTCCTAAGATTTTGAGTGGCACCCGACTGCATATCGGCTTTCTAGTGGCTGTTGCAATCGTCCTGGCGGGGTGGCTGCTAATGTCCAGAACTCTGCTCGGTTTTGCTCTGAGGGTGAATGGTGCTGCGCCACGTGCCGGAATTCATGCAGGTTTCAGTCAGTCCAAGCTCATCTGGATAGCGTTGTTAATGAGTGGTGCCATCGCTGGGCTTGCAGGTTTATTTGAGGTTGCCGGGCCCATAGGCCAGCTTTTACCTAGTATTTCGCCTGGCTATGGTTTCACCGCTATTATTGTTGCGTTCCTGGGTCGCTTACATCCTGTCGGTGTGTTCTTCGCAGGCATTGTCATGGCCTTGTCTTACCTGGGTGGCGAGTCCGCCCAGATCACTCTAAATCTACCATTGGCGGTTACGGGTGTATTTCAGGGTATGTTGCTATTTTTTCTACTTGCGACGGATGTGCTTATCAACTACCGCCTTGTATCGAAGCGACGCGTGAGTAAGCCATGAACGAGACTTTGATACTCACGATTCTGACTATCATCACTGCGGCAACTCCGTTGGTCTATGCTGCTATAGGTGAGCTGGTAGTGGAGCGCTCAGGTGTATTGAATCTGGGCGTCGAAGGGATGATGCTGGCTGGAGCCGTGTGTAGTTTCGCAGCGGCTTATTACTCAGGTAGTGCATCGGTAGGCGTGCTTGCAGGTATGTTGGCGGGAACACTAATGGCGTTGATTTTTGCCTTTCTAACCCTGAGCCTGCAATCCTCGCAAGTGGCAACAGGTTTAGCTCTGACCATATTTGGTATTGGTTTGAGTGCGCTCATTGGTCAGCCGTTGGTTGGCATAGCTTATGAGGGCCTGCCTGCTTTAGACATAGCCGCGCTCAATGACATTCCATTGTTGGGTCGATTGCTGTTTAGTCACGATGTTCTTGTTTACGGATCATTTATTCTGGTTGCCTCTGTTGCCTGGTTCCTCAATCGAACTCGAGCAGGCCTGATACTGCGTTCTGTTGGAGACTCGCCTGATGCAGCACATGCTCTGGGCCTCAAAGTCATCCGCGTGCGCTATTTCGCTACGCTATTCGGCGGTGCCTGCGCAGGTCTGGGCGGAGCATATCTATCAATGGTTTACACGCCGATGTGGGTGGAAAATATGAGTGCAGGTCGAGGATGGATCGCGTTGGCGCTCGTTGTTTTTGCCATTTGGCAGCCAGGCCGACTGTTGTTGGGGGCTTACTTGTTTGGTGGGATCAGTATTCTTCAGTTGCATGCACAAGCGTTAGGAATAAATGTTCCTTCGCAACTGATGTCGATGCTACCCTACCTGACAACCATTCTCGTGCTAGTGCTGATTTCGAGGGATCGAGGTAGGATTCGCAGAAACGCACCCGCTAGTATCGGAAGAGCTTTTCACCCGACTACTTAGTTCAAGATAAAGAACGGGTTGTTTTTTAAACGGAGATATAAATGTTCAAAAGTGCCATAGTGAATCGCGTTGTACTTGTTTTATGTACAGCTGTACTCGCAGTGATAACTAGTATTGCTCAAGCAGCCGACCCTGTAAAAGTGGGCTTTGTTTATGTAGGCCCAGTTAGCGACCACGGCTGGACATACCGCCACGATATAGGACGACTTGCCATAGAGGCAGAATTTGGCGATAGCGTCGAAACTACTTTTGTGGAGAGCGTTCCGGAGGGTGCAGATGCGGAGCGCGTTATTCGTAAGCTTGCCAGTAGTGGTCATGATCTTATTTTCACCACCTCGTTTGGTTACATGAATCCCACTATCAAGGTAGCTAAGGATTTTCCCGATGTTAAGTTTGAACATGCTACCGGCTACAAGCGCTCGGACAACGTTTCGACCTACGGTGCTCGATTCTACGAGGGCAGAGCGGTTATCGGAACAATGGCTGGCATGATGACTAAAACCAATACCATTGGCTATATCGCTTCCTTCCCAATCCCGGAGGTGGTGCGCGGCATCAATGCTTTCGCCATTGCCATGCGCAAGGTAAATCCGGATGCCGAAATCAAGGTTGTGTGGGTCAACAGCTGGTACGACCCGGGTAAAGAAGCCGACGCAGCCAAAGCACTAATTGATCAGGGTGCCGACATCATTACTCAGCATACAGACTCACCCGCACCGCTTCAGGTTGCTGAGGAAAGAGGCGTCTTAGGGTTTGGCCAGGCATCTGACATGTCAGCCTTTGCACCAGAATCACAGCTTACCTCTATCATCGATAACTGGGATTCTTATTACGTCGAACGCACACGTGCCATCATCGATGGAACATGGTCATCACAGGATACCTGGGATGGAATTGCTTCCGGCCTTGTGTCGTTTCCTGAATACAACGCGAATGTACCGGATGATGTTAAAGCTGCAGCCGAAATAATTAGAGAAGGCATCGTTGAGGGCTCATTGCATGCGTTTCAAGGACCTATCCTCAATCAGGCAGGTGAAGAGATTCTTGGCAGCGGTGAGATCATGGACGACAAGACTTTGCTCGGTATGAATTTCTATGTGCAGGGTGTGCAGGGTGACTTGCCCAAGTAGTTCAACATTCTGTCTAAGCTAAGGCTTGTAGCATCGCGCACTGCCTATGAGTTTGCTACGCTACAAGTATCATGAATTAAGCTGACTACAGCTTGATGTCGGGGTCTCGTCCCGCAGTAACGGCGCTTATCAACCCACTGTTCGCGGGTGTCAGGGTAAAGCCTTTGCTGCGGTCTGCCCAGCGCCGGAGCCTTGATTGCTTTGCCTTAGGTATCATCACGAAATACACAGCTATCGATGCTAGAACCAAGCTAACCATATTGCTCACGGAAATCACATCGTTAAATAAAAGGTGAGCCTGAATCAGAGTAGCCGGTGGAACAAAGTAGGCCAGGCTTGAAACGCGCATGGCCGATAAGTGTCGGAGCAGAATAAGCATCACTGCATAAGCGCCTAATGATACGGCTAGCGCAAGCCATAGCAACATTACCCATTGATGCTTGCTGACTTCAACAAGCAGCTGGCCCTGTGAAGCACTCAGTGGAACCAGTACAAACAGGGCTCCGGCACTATGTATGAGCAAAACAAAGGGTATTGGAATCGGCGTACATTTTTTCCTTTGATTCTGTACGTCGAGACGTCTGCTGATCAAAGCCCCGATGCTCAGCGCTAGTACTGAAATAAAGGGTAGTGAAAGAGCGATCGTCGCTATACCCTGCCTATAGCTTTCTGACACCAGTAGCAGTACCGCGAGAAACCCGATAATCAAGCCTTGCCATTGGCGGGAAGAAATTACCTCTCCAGTAATAGGTGCCGACAGATAGGCTGTGATCATGGGTTGAAGGGCCGTTACAAAGGCAACCAGACTGGCTGACACGCCCAGCTCGAATGCGCCTACACCTGATAACAGATAGATAGCATGGGAAAGCACGCCCACAGACAGGTGACACGCCAACTCTGTCATGGAAACTTTACGCCAGTAGCCTGCTACTGTAACTACAATAAGCAATACACAAAATACTATTACGTACCGCATTGTCAGTAACGCTATCGCGCTGACCTCTTCAACGGCAAAGCGTGAAAGCACCCAGCCAGAACTCCATAGGGCAACAAACAGTACGCTTAGTCCCACCAGTGATACTGCACGCATTTCTCCACTTCTCCCTTGTGAACCACTTCTGGTAAGAGTTCGCTTATCAGGATGTTCGCAGAGGCTAGAGTGTCGTGCAGTGAATCTCTACCACCCAGATGGGTGAATATTCACCTAACTAAACTAATGGCTGTCGGGTGATGAGCATCCATACTCTACAAAGGTATGGTGAGCTTGTTAAATATCAAAGCTTGACCAAACGGGGCAATGATCTGATGGCTTCTCCATCGCGCGGATGTCGTATTCGATTCCACTATCAATCAATTTAGCGGTCATGGACTGTGTCGAGAGCAGATGGTCGATTCGCAGTCCCCGTTTGGGTTCCCGATCAAACCCTTTACTTCGGTAGTCAAACCAGCTGAACTTGTCATCTTTATCGGCATACTTGCAGCGATAACTATCGTTTAGTCCCCAATCGGTTAAACGCTGAAACCATTCTCTTTCCTCTGGTAAGAAGCTAGTGGCTCCACTTCTTAACCAACGTTTTACGTTGTCTGGCCCGATTCCCAAGTCTTCGTCTACAGGGGCAATGTTGAAATCACCGATTACCACTAGCTTATCGTCGGGTGAATACTCGTTCTCCAGTTTGCTCTGTAAATCTATATAGAATTTTTCTTTGGCCGGAAACTTTACAGGGTGATCGCGTTTTTCGCCCTGGGGGAAATAGCCGTTGATGATGTTCACATCATTGCCCTTCGGGCTTGTTACGGTCGCTGAGATCAATCTTTTTTGTGCGGTGTCGTCATCGCTACTAAAACCTATGCTGACGTTGTGCATCGGCGTTCTGGATAACATGGCAACACCGTAGTGCGTCTTTTGCCCTGCAAATGCGCAGTGGTAACCCATTTCCTTGAGAGCATCGACTGGGAAATCTTCGTCGACTACCTTGGTCTCCTGCAACCCGATAACGTCGGGTGCGAGAGTGTCTGTCAAGGCCGCTAATTGATGCAACCTTAATCTCACACTGTTGACGTTAAAAGAGACTATCTTCATGCGAAACTCTCGGTCTATATCTGGGTGGCTTGCTGCAAGTGACTTGACGAACTCAACTATTGAACATAACACGCACAGACACTGGTCTTGCGTTTGTGCCATCCAAAGCCTTGATCAAAGCATTGTGGCGATGATCCAGTTCATCAACTTCCTCACTTTTTACAGATGCATTGACACGTGCAAGGGCAACCAGTCTCTCTCTTGCCTCAGAGAATTCCAAATCAATCGCTTCTCGTGCTTCTGTAACCAACTCTGGTATGGTTTTGTCAGCCAGGCTCGCAGAGTGATCAATGAGTTTTTCCAGGGCTTCCCGGTTTTTGAGGACAACTTTGCGCAGGGCGTTTCTATCGTAGCGTTGCTTGCGACTGTCGAGCTCCAGTGTGGATACGATATCAGTGTAGTCTCTGCCATCTATGCCAACGCTCCATGTCTGTACGCGCGCAGGCAGGTAACGCTCGATGTTTAAGCTTGCATCGGCAGTGCACTGCAAGACATAGCTTGCTTCTACAAATGTTAGCGTCTTGGGTAGTTCTTCGCATTTGATCACCTGGCAATCGGCCTGGCCAAAGCCCTCATCAAGAATCAAGTCCATGGCAGCGTTTACCATGGGGTGATCCCAGCTGAGATAGGTAAAGTCTTCCCGGGTCAGTGCGGTTGCACGATCAAAGGTCAGTGTCATACCCCCGGAAGGCAGATGCGGAAAGTGTTCTACTTGCATATGATCACTAGGGTGAATTATCCAGTGATCGCGTTGTTCGGTTACATCCACACCAAAACGATCGAACACCGCTTCCATGAAATCCTGTAGCTGGTAGTTGCGATCTATCCTGGCCAGTGCATCCAGATGTTCCTGTATCAGTTCGGGACGATTCGAATTCAATTCTAAAAGGCGATCGCGACCAGCTTCGAGCTCGGCCTCAAGCTCTGCACTCAGCGCTCTTGTACTCTCAATAAGCGATTCCAGCCTGGCCTCGTTGTCGCTATCGCTAACATGATCCAATACTGCGTCTAGTTGTTCCTGAACGCGATACCGCACTGCTGATCCGGACTTGCATATGCGTTCAAACGCGTTCAAGCCCTCGTGGTACCAACGCAGCAATACAGCGTCTGTCGAACCGGCTGCCACCGGGACGTGGATTTGAATAGTCTGCGTTTGTCCGATCCGGTCAAGTCTGCCGATACGTTGTTCCAATAAATCGGGCGTGTCTGGTAGTTCATACATGACTACATTGTGCAGAAACTGAAAGTTTCTACCTTCGCTGCCAATCTCAGAGCAGAGCAACAAACGACACTCTTCCTCCGGATCGGCAAACCACGCAGCTGCTCTATCGCGTTCCACAATTGACATGTCTTCGTGAAACTGTGCGCTCTGTACGCCTGCCAGGCGAAGTATCTCCGCCAGAGCCTGTACGGTAGTCAGTGATGAACAGATAACCAGAATCTTGGCCGGGAATTGATCGAGCAAAAATTCGAGAAGCCAGCCAGCTTTGTCGTCCAGCGAGTCACCATCGAGTGTGTACTGATTCAGTTTTCTCTCCGGAAAACCGCTTATAGCCCTGCGCGTATTGCGGAACATCAATCGACCGGTTCCGTGGCGATCCACGAGTTTGTTGATGAGGCCTTGCCCGAGATCGCTCACACTCATGGCGGCAGCCGAAGTGAGCGTCTTCTTGTCGTTGTCACTGAAACTATCGCCCAGTAGCTCCTCCAGCTCTTGCAGTTCATCCGGGAGCAGTGCTTGGTCTTGTGTCAGCTTGTCGGCAACAGATGCCACCCAGCCAAACTCTGCCTCGTCTGAAATGTATTGATCAAGTGAGCCAAATCGCTCGGGATCAAGCAAACGCAAGCGCGCAAAGTGCCCGGATTGTCCAAGTTGCTCTGGTGTCGCGGTCAGCAAGAGGACAGACGGGGTTTCCATTGCAAGCTCCTCAATCAGCGAATAGGCATCGGAGGGTTCGTCTGGTTCCCAGCTTAAATGGTGCGCTTCATCAACAACAAGCATGTCCCAGCCTGCGCTTGCAGCTGCATCGCCGATTTCATCATTCTGGACGAGTGTCTCCAGGGAGCATAGAACCAGTTGCTCTGCCAGGAAAGGATTGCCATCCGGAGCTGAGTCTTGCAACTGTTCGAATCGTTCAGAATCCATGATGCGAAAACTCAAGTTGAATTTACGCAGCATTTCTACCAGCCATTGATGCAGGAGGGCGGGTGGCACAGCTATCAGTACCCGCGACACCTGATTGTTTACCAGTGAACCATGCACAATCATGCCTGCTTCGATGGTTTTTCCCAGACCAACCTCATCCGCTAGCAGGAGGCGGGGTTGGTGGCGTTTTAATGCTTCAACTGCAATGTAAATTTGATGAGGCAGCACCGCAACACGAGCCCCCATGAGCCCGCGTACTGGGGAATGGGCTAGTTGATGGCGATGTTCGAATACGTCTCGCCTAAGCGAAAACCAGCGTAAACCGTCGATCAAGCCGGCAAAAAGTCGATCCTTGGGAGATCTGAACTGCAGAAAATTGTCTAACCCGGCTTCAACCAGGATGGTTTGCGCACCGGTATCTTCGCGATTACCGAAATAGCTGAGCAGCCCGTCTTCCTCATGAACCTTATCAACACGTAATTGCCAGCCTTCGTGGCTAGTGATGAGATCACCCGGCAGAAAAGCCACACGGGTGAGAGGGGCAGTCTCTTTGGCGTAGATGCGGGTTTCACCGGTGGCAAGAAATACGACGGTAATTTGACGATGTTCTACTTCAAGGACGGTACCGAGGCCTAAATCTGACTCAGTGTCACTTATCCAGCGCTGGCCGGAGGTAAAATCGTTGCTCATTATTGGTTATATATTACGGTACGAAGCAAGAATGTTATTGGGTATGTAACGCTGCTAACACGGCGTAGGAGCGGGGCTGGAGAAGAATTAGCGCGCAATTGTAGCCCGAATGTCGCTAACAAAAGTCTAATCGAGTGTTTTGTCGCTTGTATTCGGAGGACAAACTACCTATATTGCGAGTGTTGACGGTTCTAAGAGAAATCTGAGAAGTGTCTGCGTTAGCGACTGGAATCGTAATTTACGAGAAAAGTCATTGTAAGAGACAAGTCAGGCTTAAAGGGTATTTGTAGTTTCAAATGCTGGTCAGGTTTGTCCATTTGTTGTTTTTTATATACAGGGTATTATCTTGAGTACTGGTACAGTTAAGTGGTTCGACGCGGCGAAGGGTTTCGGCTTTATCGCTCCTGAAGATGGCGGTAAGGACGTTTTCGTTCACCACACCGCTATCACTGGCGATGGTTACAAAACACTCGATGAAGGTCAAAAAGTGAGCTTCGATATCGAGCAGGGCCAAAAGGGTCCAGCAGCGGTTAACGTCTCCGCTATGTAAACCTGTCAATAGACACGGTATTACACGCAAGCCCCGCTTTAGCGGGGCTTGCTGGTTTCTGGAGCAGGGTTTTTGTCCAATTCAACCGAAGTGTAATTGTCAGGAGCAGTTTTTACGGCAGATTTCAGACGAGCGATCAGTGCGCGCAGCCCTGCCATGATCGGCTCTTCGATTTCAAGCTGAGCAAATAGTTGAGCTGGAGTCTCAACAAAGACCTCTGATCGATCAAGGTGCAGCTCGCTGAACCGGTTATTGTTATTGCCAACGGTCATTAACTTCTCATAACCATGGTGGGTAAGCGCGCCAATAGCGGTGCCTGAAAAATAGCCAAACGGGTACGCGAAAGTATTTGAGTTAATTAACTCTTCCATGCCGCTAATCTGGAGCTGTTGCTCCAGCAATGCTTTGTTACATTGCCGAAGATTGTAGTGATCATTGGTATGAAAACCGAATTCGATCCCGCGCTGCTGCATGGCCATGATGTCGGCGGCATTTGAAAACACTTTTTCGGAATCTTCAAGTAGACCGGGTATGGCTTCTTCCAGTGTTTCAACCAGAGAACTTATTTGTGCGGGCAGATAGCTGGTTTGAATTTGATTGATGATCGCTGAGCGATCCAGTTCAACCAGATCCGGATAGCTATGCAAGATACGCATAGTCTCGGTGGGATATTCGTTCATGGCCTGATTCAGCCGATTCACCCAAACCATCTTGCCTTTGACTGCTCGGCCAATCAAATAGACTGTGGCAGGTAGTGCGCGTTTTTCCAACTGAGGAACAGCATTTTTTTCAACGCTGGCATAACCATCATCGAAAGTGATGACCAGCGAACGGGGGCGAGGTTTGCCAAGCAGCAAATCACTCATCGAAACAACATTGTAATAGGTTTTGAAATAATCCAAATGCGTGGCAAACGTCTGCGGTGGCACATTCACACCCAGACCGCGCGTGTAGCTACAGGTTTTTTCTTCAACGGCGTGATAGAGCAGAGCGCGGGTGCGTTTTGAACTGATGCCAATTACTAGCCGTGCGCAGCCCAGATGAAAAAGCAAGACTCCGATGTGGCGCAGAGCGGCCCTGGCGATCTGGCCGAGACGGTTCTGTTGTCTGTTGTGTTTAAGACTCATTCCCTGGTCACTGCCCATTGTTCTAGTTGTGTCAGCACTTTTTTCTCCGCTGCCACGGTTCTATGAATCCATCTGAATTCTTTACCTAGCGAAAGATCCTGAGCTTTGCAGCTCAATGTGCCGTTAAGCGCTGAATCCACAGCATCCAGATAGAGTGCGGTTCCGGCTTGGACGCCTTTGGCAAACAAATCTGCCTCGGTATCGCCAGTCTCGTAAATTACCGGTGATGTTGCAGCAATTGCGCCACCATCTACCGACGCCACTAGCTCATGTACTGTTACGCCCAAGCGTTCTGGATCGTTGTAGTACACGGGCCAGAACAAGGTGCTGTCGCCACGATAGTATGGCGACAATCCGGTGTGCA
Organism: Granulosicoccus sp.; assembly: GCA_045106475.1. Classification (GTDB taxonomy): domain Bacteria; phylum Pseudomonadota; class Gammaproteobacteria; order Granulosicoccales; family Granulosicoccaceae; genus Granulosicoccus. The sequence continues at coordinate 102,614 of JBGCEO010000011.1, read as the reverse complement.
TGTTAAGGGTAATAATCCCGGCTTGCTCAAAGATGTTCGAGCGGATAATTGTTGTTCCATAAACAACAATAACGTCGGGTTTCTCCTTGCTCAAAATGGCTTCGCATTCGGCTCCATTGTGAGAGGGAACCTGAACACATCGATCAGATCCAGGCATTTGCGGACTGGCTTCGTCTGGTAACAGGAGTCTTTGCAAGTCGGCAATGTCGGGGCCATAGCCACCTGGATAACGCCAACGAGCAAATCTCTCCGCGTAGTTCCCGCGTTTGAGCATTCGCTTGATGCGTTCGCCTATAGGGCGTACTTGAGGCTGAGCACTTATTACTTTGGTTACCTTGTCACCAAAGCGATCTAGAAACGCACCCACGAGGTATCTGTGTTCAGGGTTTCCCTGAACACTATTGCCTCCCACCAGAATTACGATACTCATTGATTCGATGGAGCCACGTTGTTTCTTGACTCTCTCATAGCCATCCTGCAATAAGGTGCTAAACCGTCCAGTTACTTTTGATATGCATATTAGTGTAGTCGGTCTCCCGCCAAGTGGAGTTGTGAACAAATGTCAGGTTTGTGAGCCAGTTCGATTTAGTCACACTAAAGACGATAACTCGCTCAGGTCTTGAGTTCCGTTAAGCTGTGGATACCTTTCCTTCACATCAGGCTTAGCCTGACAACGACACACTCCATGAATACTCTGGTCATTAACTGTGGTTCATCCAGTATCAAATACGCACTGCTGGATTCGAAAGAGCAACTTCTGCTATCGGGTAAGCGCGAAAGGCTTGGTTCCAGTCAGGACGATCGGGCAGGTACACATCAGGCGGCAATTATCGATATCCTGACCGAGATTGACGGTCATCAGATTGATATTGTTGGTCATCGAGTAGTGCATGGTGGAGCTCACTATTTTACGCCTCAACGCCTCAACGACACCGTGCTGGCCGCTATCGAACGGCACATCCCTGATGCGCCGATGCATAACCCTTTTAGTCTTGCAGCGATTCTGGCTGTCACCAAGGCGTTACCTGATGTGCCGCAGATAGCTGTGTTCGATACTGCATTTCATGCTCGTATGCCGCGTCGTTCAACCAGCTACGCAATAGACCAGCAAGTGGCCAAAAAGCATGGTATCCGTCGCTACGGCTTTCATGGTATTTCACACGAGTATGCCGCTGGTATAGCTGCAGAATTTCTGCAAAGGCCTTTGGACGAACTGCGCATTGTTACCCTGCATCTGGGCAATGGTGCCAGTGCCTGTGCGGTAGAGTACGGACGTTCTGCAGAAACCAGCATGGGCAATACTCCTCTGGAAGGATTGGTCATGGGTACGCGCTCGGGAGATGTTGATGCGGGCGTGTTATTGAGTCTTCTTCGCGAAGGTTATGACGTGGATGAGCTCGATGAGTTACTCAACCATCGCAGCGGTTTGGCGGGATTATCAGGCCTTGGGAACGATTTGCGAGAAATCGAACGTGCAGCTGCCGACGGAGATGACAGTGCGCGATTGGCGATCAATGTATTTGCTCATCGCGCGCGAAAATACATCGGTGCCTATGCAGCTGCGATGGGCGGCGTCGATGCGATTGTGTTCACAGGCGGGATTGGTGAGAACAGTGCGAGCATGCGTGGACGAATCTTGCAGCGCCTGGAATTTCTGGGCGTTGTTCTGGATGAAGACCGAAACAGGGATGCAAGCGTGCAGACTGACAACGAATATGCCCTGATTACGACGCCGCGCTCCCGGGTTGAGGCGATTGTCGTGAAAACCAATGAGGAGTTGATGATTGCAAGACAGTCGATGCAGCTTGTTGTTAGTGCTACTCAGCAACAAACACCTAAGATTCCCATTGCCGTAAGCGGGCGACATTGTCATCTTACTGCTGAGACTTTCGCTGCCCTGTTTGGACCGGATGCTACTCCAACGCAGTACAAGCCATTGTCGCAGCCGGGTCAGTACGCCTGTGAGGAATGCGTCGATCTAATTGGTCCGCGTGATCGTATCGATCGAGTCAGAGTATTAGGACCACTACGCAACGTGGATCAGGTTGAAATCTCTCGAACTGATGAATTCAAGCTTGGCGTTGATGCGCCGGTGCGGGATTCGGGCAAGGTACAGGGCTCGGCTCCGATAACCCTGGAAGGACCACTGGGAAAGGTAACCTTGAAAGAGGGCCTTATCTGCGCTAGAAGACACATACATATGCATCCAGATGATGCAAAGCGCTTTGCAGTTAACGACAAAGACGAGGTATCGGTGGCCATCGTTGGCGGTGAGCGAGATCTGATATTCGGTGATGTTTTAATACGGGTGAAAGATAGCTATGCGCTTGAGATGCACATAGATACCGATGAGGCCAATGCCGCGGAGCTTGGTCGTGGCTCGCTGGGCAGTTTGTCAACTATTGATGTTGATGACGATGCTTATCAGTTAGTGGAATCGGCCACTGCCGCATTGTCCAGGAAAACCATGTCATGAGTGTCGGCGTCATGTGGTTTAGGCAAGACTTGCGACTCGCCGACAACCCGGCCTTTAGTGCTGCGTGCAAGCAATGTGATCAGCTGGTTGCTGTGTTCATAGATGATCCTTTGGATCAGACCGTCAGTAGCCTGGGAGAGGCGAGCCGGGCATGGTTGCATCACAGCCTCAAGGCATTGGCTGATTCACTGCGCGCTAAAGGCACGGATTTGTATTTTGCCCAAGGCAGCAGCCTGAGCGTTTTAACGAACATTCTTGAGGTTACGGGTAGTGAATCTGTGTTCTGGAATCGTTGTTATGATCCGGCTACCATCGCGCGCGATACTACAATCAAGGCATCACTGGCCGATTACAAGCCACGAACGTTTAACGCAAGCCTCATCCATGAGCCCTGGGAAAATCTGAAGGGTGACGGCACTGTCTATCGTGTTTACTCGCCTTACTGGCGAGCTGCGGCCAAGCAGATTGACGCCGCACCCGAGCAACTAACCCTTGCTAAATCGCCGCGTGCAATACCTGCAGTAAAAAAGAGCGTGCTTAAGCTGTTGAAACCAGGCGCCGAGGCCGGCTGCGTTCAATTGAGCGCACTAGAGCTGATGCCCGGTCATGAGTGGGGTGAAAGCATGATGTCTCACTGGCAAGCCGGAGAGAGCCTGGCTCGCAAAAAACTCGATCTGTTTCGCAAGGCCACAGTGCATGATTATGATGAGGGTCGGAATTTGCCGGCTAAGGCCGGCACGTCCATGCTGTCACCGCACCTTCACTTCGGCGAGATTAGTCCACGCCAGGTATTGTTGCGATTATTGGGCGGTCGGGCGTTGTCCGACTTGAGTGATGGAGAACTGACCTATGCCAAAGAAATCGTCTGGCGCGAATTTGCCTACACTCTGATCTACCATTTCCCTCATACCTTGGAGGAGCCACTGGATGCGCGATTCAAGCGATTCAAATGGGCAAAAAATACCGATAAGCACTTGCTGGCCTGGCAGCAGGGACGCACAGGTGTACCGATTGTGGATGCGGGTATGCGCGAACTCTACGCGATAGGCTGGATGCACAACCGGGTGAGAATGATCGTGGCTTCCTATTTGATAAAAAATCTGCTGATACCCTGGCAATCTGGTGAAAACTGGTTTCGAAATACACTGGTGGATGCGGATGTGGCCAGTAATGCCATGGGGTGGCAGTGGACCGCTGGTTCGGGCGCAGATGCTGCACCTTACTTCAGAGTATTCAATCCCGTGCTGCAGGGTGAGAAATTTGATAAAAGTGGTGATTATGTTCGACGTTGGGTTCCGGAATTACGTAACGCGCCCACAAAGTACATACACAAACCCTGGGAGCTTGATGCTGAAACCCGCCAAAATTTCGATTATCCCGATCCTCTAGTCGATCTGAAGTTTAGCCGGGAACGTGCTTTGAGTGCTTTCTCGGCTCTGAAGGGAACCAAATAGGTTCTGAAACCACTGAAAGAGCAACCGTAAGATACTGGCAACGAGTTTTCTATGAAATTGCATGGTCTGATAAAAAAAGCCACGTTGGCGGCCAGTTTGTCCGTGCTACCCACGCTTGCTAGCGCTGAAGGCAAGGGAGGCAGTCTGAAACTGATTGAGTTGTTTACGTCGCATGGTTGCTCGTCCTGTCCACCTGCTGACAGGTTGCTGGGAGATCTACTAAACGCACATGAAGATCTAATGGCGCTGGAATATCATGTGGACTATTGGAACAGTCTGGTTCACGGCAGTGACGGTAGTTTTACGGATCCCTACTCTAAATCCGATTATTCGATGCGTCAGCGAGAATACAATCATGCCAATTTAGCTGGACGTCCGGGCGTGTATACGCCGCAGGCAGTGGTCAATGGTCGAACCGCATCGGTGGGTTCAAACAAGCGACAAATAGTGAAAGCGCTGTCAGTAACGTCAGATCAAGCACTGACGATCGCCATCGAGAACGATGACAAGGCCGCGGATGATCTGAAGGTCAGTATTTCCGGCACGGCTGAGCAGAGGGAAAAATTACAAGGACTTGAAGTTAGGCTGGTCAGTTACCTGGACCAGGCAACAACTCAGATTACTGGTGGCGAAAATCGCGATTTAACGCTTGTTAATCATCACGTGGTTCTGGAAGTATCATCTCTGGGCAGGGTGAGTGGCAGCGGGAACTTACATTTCAGGATTCCCAGACCTGCCGCAGATCAGGGGTGTGTGGTGCTGGTACAGGAGGGTGCCCGGACTCCGGTTTATGCGGCCGCCGAGTGTCCATAGATAGAAGGTGACGTCGTTGACATGACGCATATGCGTTCTGAGTGCTATCTTCCTATCTCCCCGAGTTTTACTCATCAGGAGTAGTGTGTGCGCTGGTTGATTGCGTGTGTATTAGTGTTGGTTTGTCCTTTAGTCCATGCAGATGGTCGATTCTATGGCGAAATACAGCTCGCTGCTGGCGGTGTCCAGCACTCTGAAGTGGATTTCTTTCCAGTATTTGGCAGCATCAGCGTCGGGGCGTTTCTATTGCCAAATATCGGTGTCGAAGTATTTGCCGACACTGGACTGTCGTCAGACAAATCCGACGGGTTCGACTTGGATATCGAGCAGGCACAAGGAATAGCGCTTCGACTGCAGTCGCCGCCAAACAACGATATACAGGGCTACGTTGTATTGGGATATGTTAACTACACACTCGACCAGGACTCGCTACCCACAGCGACGCTGGCCGGCTCCTCAGTCAATGAAGATTTTAGAGGCGCGCGTATCAGCGTTGGCCTGATGCAAAGACTACAGCGATTTCCCAACCTGTTAGTCAGCGCTGAGTACCGACATTACAATGCCGATGAACCGTTGCGTGTCGACGCGCTTTTACTGGGTCTTAGAGTGAACACAAAATGAAGGTTGTTCCTAATAGTGCCCGTTTAGTGCTGACACTTTTTGTTTTATTACTGAGTGCCTGCGAGGGAGAATCACAGCTTTTCGAAGAGGCAGTTGAGGTTCGTAATCTGCAAATCACTGCATTAAGTGTTACACCTCCCGCCAACTTTCGTGACGAGATATTTCTAAATACCACCGAGCAGATTCAATTCGCTGTACAGGGCGCTAGAGCCAATGGCGAGAGCATAGCGCTCAGTGCAACCGGTCGTCGCTGGTTTGTCAGTGATACAAACGTTGCGGGTATCGATGCCAATGGCCTACTGACTGCTCGGGAAGACGGGGAGGTGAGTGTATTTGTTCAAATCGGAGATTTGGTCACACTCATACCCTATACACTGGAGGTGCAAAACAGAGTGCTGGAATCCATCGAGCTCATCGAAGGCCCCGCCTCCATAGAGCGATGTTTGCCACAGGTCTATACAGCGGTTGGACAGTTCGAAGGCGGCACGCTAAGGAATCTGCAAAGCGTTCAATGGTCGATTGGTGATACCACCGATGCCAGGGTAGACACTAACGAAGATGCTACAGCTACTGTCACCGGTCTCAATTTTGGCGCTGTGATATTGGATGCAAGCGTTGGAGCAATCACTGCAACAGCCCCTGCATCAATTGAAATTCAAGATACATTGACTGAATTGGATATATCGCCCAGCCCCGCTAGAGTTGATGTCAACGAGTCACAAGCATTCATAGTTACCGGTACCTATAATGATGAAGCTGCAACCGACACCACACCGGCGGTTGGAACACGCAGGGTTACCATTACTGAGTCGGTCGATTGGAGCATCACATCAGGAACTGCGAACGCCACGGTTAGTAATGAAGCGCCCGATAAGGGAACAGTGACGGGTGTTGCAAGTGGTAATGCCGTTTTAAGTGCCCGCTGCGGTGATCTGGCTGATATTCAAACGGTGGTTATCAGTTCGGCTGACAACGACGAGTCTGAACAATTGTCGTTTAACACGACCGACAATCCACTCAGGATTGCGCGAAACAATACGGCCGGTTTCAGGTTGCGTGTGTCGACTGGCTCCACGTTCACCACTGGCAATGAAGTGACAGATGAAGTTAGCTGGAACATAGAATCGCTGGCCACGACCACAGTGCCGATTAGTTTGTTGGAGGACGGTGTCAATGCGGGTTTGATTCGCCCAATCGCAATCGGTGATGCTAATGTGACAGCTACCTTAGATGATCAATCCATAACCATAAGAGTATCGGTGGTAACTCCTTGAGCGCGCTAAATTCTGTTAACGAACTTAAAAAGCAGTTAGAAGAATCAGTAATAGGCCAGCCCTTGTTGGTTAATCGGCTGTTGATTGCCTTATTGGTCGATGGACATTTACTGGTTGAAGGTGCACCGGGTCTGGCCAAGACTCGTGCTATCAAGGCTCTGGCTGATCGCATTGAAGCTAACTTCCAACGCGTACAATTTACCCCCGATCTTTTGCCCGCCGATTTGACCGGTACGGAGGTATATCGTCCGGCTGATGGCACTTTTGTTTTCCAGAAAGGCCCGTTGTTCAATAATCTGATTCTTGCTGATGAAGTGAATCGTGCACCAGCCAAAGTACAGTCAGCGTTGCTTGAAGCTATGGCTGAGCAGCAAATTTCGGTAGGCCACGAAACCTATGCGTTGCCAAAGCCCTTTATGGTCATGGCTACACAAAATCCTATTGAGCAGGAAGGTACTTACCCGTTGCCAGAAGCGCAACTTGATCGTTTTCTGATGCAGGTTTTAATAGATTACCCGGATGCACGCCATGAGGCAGAAATTCTCCGCCTGGTGCGCTCGGAAGCTTTGTCATCCAGTGACTCAGCAAGCGCTCAAGGAGCTGACGAAACTAACAAAGCCGGCCCCCGGTTTGGCCTGAACGAACTGTTTGCAGCCAGGCGTGAAGTGCTGGAAGTTTTCATGAGTGATGATGTTGAGGATTACATCGTGCGGCTCATTACCGCTAGCCGGAATCCTGCGCGTCATGACGAGGAACTTGAACGTTGGCTGCAATTTGGCGCCAGTCCGCGCGGTACTTTGTGTCTTGACGCCTGCTCTAGAGCACATGCATGGCTTGAGGGCAGGGACTATGTTTCCCCGGGTGATGTGCAGGCTGTTGTGCATGATGTCCTTCGGCATCGTTTGTTGCTATCGTTTGAGGCAGAGGCTGATGCTGTTAGTGCCGATGATGTCATCGAACGATTGCTACGGTTGATTGCAGTGCCGTGAATGGGAAGTCGTTAATGCGGTCTACTTCGTCTGATCGATTCGACTTTGTATCGCCTGCCAGCACTTCACTGGATGAGCTGGTCAAATTGCGCGGCGCTGCCCAGGCCCTGCAGCGGCAAATTCGAAAAAAAAGTGCAGCTCCCTTAAGCGGTGGTTCGGTATCTCGACGCCTCGGGCGCGGTCTTGATTTCGCTGAGGTGCGCGAGTATCAACCCGGCGATGATGTACGCATGATTGACTGGAAGGTAACTGCCCGTTCCGGAAAGGCCCATACGAAATTGTTTGTGGAAGAGCGCGAACGTCCTGTTCTGTTAATGGTGGATTTCAGAGCGAGTATGCGTTTTGGTACGCGCGGCATGTATAAATCGGTTTTGGCAGCCAGGCTGGCGGCATTACTGGGTTGGTGTGCTGTAGCCAGTCATGATCGCGTGGGCGGATTTGTTTTTACTGATGATTGGCATAGCGAAATACGCCCTCAGGCAGGTAGGCGAGGACTCATGGGCTTATTCAGGGCGATTCATCAGAGTCAACTTCGAGTCCCGACAGTTGGTGAAGATCAGCTGTCCAAAAGTCTGAGCCGATTGCGCCATGGTGTGCATGCTGGAAGTACTGTCGTTATACTCAGTGATTTTGACGGCTTTGATGAGAGCGCTAAATCATCGTTGGGTAGTGTGTTGCAAACGCTGGATATTGTGGCGGTACATATATGCGACCCGCTCGATCACAGTTTACCCAAGCCTGGTCGGTATCCTATGCTCGCGCGTAACGATGCCGAGAAAAAACGCTTTACGCTCAATGTAGGAAGCAACGCTGAACAAACGCGTTATCGCAAAAAATTCCAAACGCAGCAATCCTTGCTAAGAGAACTGTTTGCGCATAACAGACATTTTTATACAACCGTATCTACCGATACGTCTTTGCTTGATTCGGCATCGAATGTGTTGTCACGAACTCAGCAGGGTGCTTTAGAGTCGGTGCAAGCTTCGTGAACGAAACGCAGACCCTGTTGGACCAGTTGCGTGGTGTGCAGGCACCTTCCGTTAGTGCTTTGCCCGCTTATGGTTGGTGGATTTTACTGATAGTGTTTGTTTTCTTGTTGTACTGTTTGTTCCGCACTTACAGGCATTACAAATCCATGCAATGGCGGCGTGAGGCAAGAGCTGAATTATTGCGACTGCGAACGCAACTCAGTGAAGACACTGTAGCGCAAACGCTAGCGGCTACCTCTCGCCTGACTCGGCAAGTGCTGCTCTATGCACAGCCACGAGAAGAGGTGGCAAAGCTACATGGCGACGCCTGGTTGGATATACTGGATCGAGTCTGTGGCAAACCCTTGTTCTCCAGTGGTTTTGGTCGATTGTTGGAATCAGGACCTTATCAGCGATCGCCTAGCGTTTCGGACACCGATATGCAGGCTCTGTTTGACGCTGTGGACGAACTGATCACGGCAGCGGCTCGCTTTGCTCGAAGAGACAGATGAGTTTGCTGGAATCAATCAGCTGGGCCTGGCCTTGGGCATTTGCTCTATTACCTCTACCCTTGCTGGTTTATAGGTTTGCGCCAGCGAAACCTACGAATGATGAGCGGGCGCTCAGGGTACCGAGTGTCGATCGCTATACACAGGTAGCATCAGCTGATTTAATCGGTAACAGGCGCAATTGGTTAAGAGTGATACTGCTGTGCCTTGCCTGGTTAGCTTTGGTAACGGCGACTGCCAGACCGCAGTCTTTTGGCGACCCAATCGGTGTGCCACTAAGCGGGAGGGACCTCATGCTATGCATCGATATTTCCGGCAGCATGCGGGAAACTGATCTGTATGCAGGCAACAACCGGGCAACACGTATGGCTGTGGTTAAGCAGGTTGCCAAAGATTTTGTTGCAAGACGCACGGGCGATCGCATTGGGCTTATCATGTTCGGCTCACAGGCTTACGTTCAAACGCCTCTGACACACGATCATGAAACTGTTCAGCATTTTCTCGAAGAAGCAACAGTGGGGCTAGCCGGTCGATCAACGGCAATAGGAGATGCCATAGGTCTTGGCGTCAAACGCCTGCGAGATCGCCCGGATGCTTCGCGTGTGCTTATATTGTTGACTGATGGCGAAAACTCGGCAGGTGTTGTGGATCCTGTTGATGCAGCGCGATTGGCTGCTGACAACGACATCCGTATTCATGCAATCGGTGTTGGTTCGGATCCGCAAGGAAGCCTGTTCAATGACCCCTTCGGCAACCGCCGAAGTGAGTTGGACGAAACCACTCTCCGAGCAATTAGTGATGCGACGGGAGGACAGTATTTCAGAGCGCGCAATCAGCAAGAGCTGAGCAATATCTATGAGGAGATAGACAGGCTTGAGCCCACTGAACGTGAGGTCGATGAATTTCGCCCATTGAGCGAGCGATTTGTCTGGCCTTTAGGAGTTGCGCTGGTGTCGTCGTTGTTATGGGCAGGGTTGGGCTACCGTGGAAGGGGTTGACTTCACATGGCTGCGGCCTCTGTGGTTGTGGGGCTTTGTGCCCCTGTTGTTGCTAACGATTTTATGGGTTCGCAAACGGCGTAGTTCAGGTGTCTGGGATGAGCTCGTTGATCCGGCCCTGCAGCCCTATGTGATTGAAGGTGATGCGCAGTCTCGAAGCAAGGCTCCCTTTCTTCTTTTTGCCGCGTGGGCTCTAACCTTATTGTTACTGTCGGGTCCTGTCTGGGAGCAGCAGGAGGTGCCTGTGTTTGAAGCTCAACAGGCTGAAATAGTTCTGTTTGATCTTTCGCGATCCATGATGGCCGATGATCTGGCGCCAAACCGGTTGAGCAGGGCGCGATTCAAACTGGCAGATTTATTAAAACGCAGTGAGGGGAGACTAACCGGGCTGATTGGTTTTTCTGAACGTCCGTATGTAATCAGTCCACTTACTGAAGATTCGCAAACTATCGAAGCGTTTGTGCCATCGCTTGATCCGGGCATCATGCCTGTTCAAGGTAGCCGGCTGGATCTTGCGATCCTGCGCGCCGAGCAGCTACTCGCGCAGGCAGGAATTGCACAGGGACATATCATAGTCATCAGCGATGCGCAGATTCAGCCCAGGGATCTCGAAGCGGCAAGCGCTGCGCGCAGTGCTAATCATCGATTGTCGGCCCTGGCGGTGGGTACCGCCGCCGGCGTTCCGCTTCGTGATGAGCAGGGGCAGTTTCTCCAACGTGCTAACGGCTCGATCGTGGTACCTCAACTGGATATGGAAGGCATGCAAGCGCTTGCGGCTGCCGGTGGTGGTCTTGCACTAAAATTGAGTACCGATAGCCGTGACCTGGATACTCTGGAGAGAGTGCGAGCAGCCATTGCTATCGAGAGTGATTCTACAGAAGAGGCCGGGCAGGATATGTACTGGCGGGAGCGCGCTCCATGGCTCTTATGGATTCTTGTGGTCGCCTTGCTTTTCTTGTTTCGAAAAGGAATCCTTGCATGAAGAGGGCACTGATTCTGGTTATTGTGCTGAGCAGCTTTTCGCATATTGCCATCGCGGATTGGACTAACTTTTGGAGCACGCCGGAGCAGCGCGCCAAGAAGGCTTTCGAATCCGGCGATCACGAGACCTTGCTTGACCAAGCCCCGGATGAAAACTGGAAAGGCCTGGGTCAGTTTCAATCCGGAGATTATGACGCTGCATCGAAAACGTTTAGCAAAATGGATACTTCGCAGGCGCTTTACAACCAAGCTGTCAGCGATGTGATGAGTGGTCGTTATCAGGAGGCACTTGCCAATTTCGATACGTTATTAGCTGATGATCCCGAATTTACCGATGCCGCGCACAACCGTGAGATCGTGCAGCAGTTGATCGAGTTGCAGGAACAGCAGCAACAGCAACAGCAGCCTCAGCAAGGGGAACAAGGCGACGGTAGTGAACAGTCACAGGATCAGGGTGAGCAACAACAGGATCAGCAGCAATCGCAGGACGGGCAGCAAGGGCAGCAGTCTGACGAGTCTTCTCAAGGTGATGAACAATCTCAGCAGCAGGGATCAGAGCAGAACAGCGAGCAGTCTCCCGGCAACGACGGTAATCAGGAAAGTGATTCCGAGAATGGTGAGACGCAGACAGATGCTGAGCAAGCTGCGGAAGATGCCAGGCAGGCTTTGGCTGCCGAAGCACAGCAGGGCGAACAGAATGAAGATACAGGAACCGAGCAATCTGAGGCGACGGGGGTATCGGAGGAGGAGCGACCTTTGACTGAATCAGAACAGGCAACTGAACAATGGTTACGGCGGATCCCTGATGACCCGGCAGGGCTGTTGCGCCGCAAACTCGAACAAAGTCATCGTAACGAATTTCCGGAGGTGCGCGATGCGATCGACGCGTGGTAGTCAGCTATGTTGCTCGTTAGTGCTTATCATAGGTCTGCTTGTTTCCATGCAGGCCATTGCCCAACAGTCAGCAGTTCGCAGCGAGCTAAGCTCGGACACTATAACTCGCGATGAATCTGTCACCTTAACCATCACAGCGATCGGTCTCGACGGTGAATTGGATGCATCATCGTTAACCAAAGACTTTGAAGTAGTGGGTCGCTCCAGCTCCCGACAGATCAGTACCGTGACCGATTCAAACAATCAGCTGGTAACCACAAGCGTTGTTACCTGGGCACTAGAGCTAATCCCTAAAGACGTTGGCGTTTTTACGGTACCTGCAGTCAGTGTGAAAGGCCAAAAAAGTCAATTGCTCACATTGACTGTCAACGAAATTCCAAACGGTGCCAAGCGAGATGTTTTTGTTGAAGCCACTGTGGATACACAAGCACCATGGGTGCAGTCGCAAGTCACCCTAACGCTAAAAGTCTTTCAAGCTATCGATATCGTGGACGGTGGGCTGGATGTGCCAAGTGGCGAAAATCTCGTTGTCGAGCGTATTGGTGAGGATACTAGAACATCAGAAGTGCGCGAAGGTCGGCAGTACAGCGTAACGCAGAGGAGATTTGCGCTGTTTCCACAAAAGAGCGGAAGAGCTACCATCGAGCCCATTACACTCAGTGTCTCAGTTCCGGCTGACCCCGCAAGAGTGCGTGGTTTTTTCTCACCAACTCGCAAACTCAGTCGACGTACGGACGCGATAAGCCTGGATGTGCAAGCACGCCCCCCAAGTGGTTCAAACTGGTGGCTCCCTGCAGGTGCAGTGCAATTGGAGCGAACATGGTCTGGCGATCCAGCAGCTGCCGAAGTTGATCAGCCGCTGACGCGTTCAATCGTGCTCAGAGCCAGTGGGGTGCTGGATTCACAACTGCCTGATATCAACATCCCAGCCATTGAAGGGTTGAGCTTGTATGCCGAACAGCCGGTGCGGGCTATGGGTTCGAACGAGAATGGCTTAGTTGCCGAGCAACGTATCAACTGGGCGATTATTCCGCAGCGTGCAGGCGAGCTTGTGCTGCCAGAGATAACGGTCGAATGGTTCAATACGCAAACAGGTGAGCCGGCAGTCGCAACTCTGCCGCAAGAGATAATCAATGTATCTCCGGCCAGTACGTCCACCAGCGGCGCTAAGGCTAGTGTCGATAGTTTGCAAAGTAGTGCTGAAACCGCTCTCCCGTCAACGCAAATTGCCACAGACGCATCCTCAATCGCAGAGACCGACCGTTCAAGCGAGCAGAGCGAAGGATTGAATCAGCAGGCATCAGCGCTGGCAGGGACCATCGCTGGTGAGCAAATCGCGAACTTGCAACAATCCACGAAAAACTGGCGAACGGCAACTTTTACTGTGTTGCTATTGTGGTTGTTAACAGCTGTTTTTTTCCTGATTCGGCGTTTACGAAATCCTGGCTCTACTGGCGCAAGCCAGTCATCTTTGGGTAATCAAGGACGACTGGGTGCGGTGAGAGGTCAAGGCAATGCTCTGGCAATGAGCTTATCGCCACTGGCGGCCGTGGAGGCGAGCTGTAAGGCTGGAGATTTGTCATCAATAAGGCATTCACTCTTGGAGTGGTCCAGTAAACAATGGCAGGAATCTGCACCGCTGACCTTAAACTCGCTAGGGCAAAAATTGCCATCTGGCGAAGCGCAGCTCCTTATCGGAAAACTTGATGCTGCGCTTTACAGCAACAACGTTGACACGGCGACGCTGGTCAGTGCGCTCAAGGAGCTGCCTGCGATGCTGAAGCAGGCTCTTAGTGCTAGTGAGGCGGATAAAACACGGGATACGGATTCAGTGAATGGTTTGCCTTCGCTCTAACTCTGTATTTATTTAACTGCCCCAGTTGCCTGGGGACAACACAGTGAATTTATTTTTAAGTCTTTTATATCAGTCGCTTAGCTAGAATTGGCGGTGGTGATCTACAGCCATCCCCAGCATGCTGGGGCAGTTTAGGGGTGTTTGAGCTGAGGCATCTTTACCTCGGCGGTGCCAATGCTCACAGCCATTTATTTATGACCCTCTTCAATAGGCATGATCCTTGATTGAGTCACCGTGAATTACCCCTGATTCACCCTCTCATCATGGAATAAAGTGGCCGGCCGTACCCTCGAAACCAACAGCACAATTCGCAGGTCGGTCTGGGCTGGAACAGGTATCGGGCGATGGCTGATGCTGGTGCTTGTCACCCTGTTTCTGGTTTCTACCATAGGCCATGCAGCAGATCCCATTCCAGGCGAGCAGTGGTGTGACCGCCCGGTTGATCTGATCAGTTTCTCCGGTAACAGAGTGACACGTTCTCAGGTTATGCAGCGAGAGCTGGTGCAACAACTGAATGATCTGTGCTCTCTGGATGATGTTATTGACGGTATTCAGAATGTTATGGACCTGGGTCTTTTCAGATCCGTCAGAGCCGAGCTGCGTGAAAGTAATGATCAGCTCGAGCTAGTCTATGTGGTGAAGGAGAAAATCTTCTTCCTGCCTATTCCACGCCTGAGTCGAACATCAGATGGTGAACTCAGATTAGGCGCGCAACTTCGTTGGGACAACTTTCTGGGACGACTTCATCAGTTAAAAATAACCAGCGAGAAGCGTCAGGAGGATGATGGAAAAGGGCGCTCGGGCTATGTGCACAAGCTTAACTATTCAGTGCCCAGGTTCTTTGGAAGCCCCTATGGATTCGGTTTCAATATAGCCGGCGAGCGTCGCAACACACAGCTGGCTCAAGATGGAGTGGTTTTTGGCGAAGCCTTGCGTCAGTCGGAGCGATTTGAACTGCGGCTTGCGCGCTGGGCTAATCAATCCACAGGCATTAGCGGCTTAAGTTACTTCTTAGGCTTGGGCTTTGAGCAGCGTAACTACGACATCAAATCGGGTGAAATCGGCCCTTTTGATGAAGGCGAGGATCTTGTGCTAGTTGCTGGTGCCGAGATCCAGCGAATCCATCAGGAAACCTATCGCCGCACTGGACATCATTATTCAGCGGTATTTCGAATGGCTGACAAATTTGTGGGTAGTGATTTTCGTTATAGTCGCGTTGACCTGCGTATGCTCTGGTATCTGCCGTTGGCTAAACCCCAAACTAACCTCAATGTTCAATTGCGGCTCGGATGGAGCAACCATGCGCCATTTGGCCACCGCACCTACTTAATTGGCGGAGGCGAGCTTATTCGGGGTATGGAATCCGGCTTTCGAACAGGCAATATTTTGACACTGGTAAATCTGGAGTATTTGTCTGGCTTTTTCACTTATCCTGCATGGCGATGGGTAGCATTCGCTGACATGGGGAACGTTTACCAGAATAATAATGTCGATCTCTTCAAGCAAAATATTAGAGCGGGACTCGGCTTACGCTGGAAGTTGCTGGCTTTAACCAACACAGACATCCGAATGGATGTAGCCTGGGACCCTGATCGGCGAAAGCTTACGCCCTATATCTCAACCAGCGTAACCTACTGACATTTTGTAGAATTCGCAGTCTTACTGCCATTTTTTCCATTTACGAGAATAGCCATGACAACTGGTTTTGGGCAATACGATCACTGGCAAGTGCAGCAGGATGCCGAGGGCATTGTGTGGTTAGCTTGCGATCGACAGGGAGAAAGTAGCAATTCTTTGTCTGAAGCCGTTATTAGTGAGTTGGCTGAAATCATTACCTTGATCGAATCCATGGAGTTGAGCGGTTTAGTTATTCAGTCTGCCAAGGAAGATAGTTTCATTTTAGGTGCCGATATTCGAGAGTTTGATCACTTCGAAGAGGCCGAGCAGGTGACGGCAAAAATTCAGCAAGGTCATGAAGTATTTGCACGTCTCGAAAATTTGACATGTCCGACTGTTGCTGCAATCCACGGATTTTGTTTGGGCGGAGGGCTGGAGCTTGCGCTGTGTTGTAACTATATAGTGGCCTTGAATGTTGCTGAGACTCGCGTTGGCTTACCAGAAGTCAAACTAGGCATTTTCCCAGGCCTCGGTGGAACGACCAGATTGACTGAACGTGTGGGTGGTTTGGCGGGTATGCAATTGATGCTTACCGGGCGTATGTTGAGAGCGCCAGCGGCTCGCGCCATGGGAGTCATTGACGAACTGGTTGATGAATTCGGATCATTGCATTGGAGTGCAAGGCGAGCAATTCTTAAAAAAAGAAAGAGTCGTGGGCCGTCCCTTGCCGCAAGTTTAACCAACCGTATGCCTGCCCGTGCGGTACTGGCAAAAGTGTTACGCAGTAAAACTGCGCAGAAAGCTAATCCTGCTCACTACCCGGCGCCCTTTGCCATGATCGATTTATGGGCCAAGCATCGCGATAATCGTCGGCGTATGTTTGATGGTGAAGCGCAGCTGGTGGGTGAGTTAATGGTTGGGCCCACAGCACGTAACCTTCGCCGAATATTCTTTTTGACAGAACGGATGAAAGCCCTGGGCAAGGCTGAGGATTTTAAGGTTCGTCGTGTGCATGTTGTAGGCGCTGGCGTCATGGGTGGGGATATCGCTGCCTGGTGTGTTTTGCAAGGCATGGAAGTGAGCTTGCAGGATCGAGAACTGAAGTACATCGAACCTGCATTGAAGCGAGCGAAGTCCTTGTTCAAAAAACGATTGAAGAAAAAACCGGCAGTGTCTGCTGCGCAAGCAAGATTGATAGCCGATGTAGCTGGCGATGGCGTGTCAAGGGCAGATGTAGTTATAGAAGCCATTTACGAGGACGGTGATGCAAAGCGTGAGTTATATGCAACGCTGGAACCTCGAATGGCTGAACACGCTGTGTTGGCCACCAATACATCTGCATTGCCTCTTGAGGAGCTGGCACGTGATCTCGCAACGCCCGAACGACTCATTGGTTTGCATTTCTTTAATCCGGTAGCGAAAATGCCTCTGGTAGAAGTGGTGCACGGAGAACAGACGGATGCCAATTGGGTGACCAGAGGTTGTTCCTTTTGCTCGCAGATAAATCGATTCCCTTTGCCGACAAA
Organism: Granulosicoccus sp.; assembly: GCA_045106475.1. Lineage (GTDB taxonomy): Bacteria > Pseudomonadota > Gammaproteobacteria > Granulosicoccales > Granulosicoccaceae > Granulosicoccus. The sequence goes on along the minus strand of JBGCEO010000011.1, from coordinate 85,639 downwards.
GAGCTCACCGGGTTTTCTTGTTAACCGTGTACTCGCTCCTTACCTGATGGAGGCCTTTACATTAATGCTTGAAGGCGTCGACAAAGAAACCATCGATGCATCTGCCATTCGTTTTGGTATGCCGATGGGACCAATCGAACTGGCTGATGTGGTGGGTCTGGATGTGTGTATGAAGGTTGCCCAGAGCTTGGCTAGCGGTGATGTTGAAGCTCATCGCGATTTGCTGCAATCCAAAATCGATGCCGGGGATCTGGGTAAGAAGACCGGGCAGGGCTTTTATATCTGGGTAAAGGGAAAATCAGATCGTAAAGCGATCGATGTGGATAGTCCCTACGGCGATCAAATAGCGCAGCGACTTATCAAACCGTTTCTGGATGAATGTGAAGCTGCATCGCAAGATGGCATCGTAGCTGATGATGACTTGCTTGATGCGGGCATAATTTTCGGCACAGGCTTCGCACCCTTCATGGGTGGCCCGATGCAGTACTTGAAATCAATAAGCAGCTAGTTTGCTATCCACCACCAATCAACATAGAGTTCTGAAAATGACTGATACATTAAAACCGGTTGTTATCGTGGGTGGCTTAAGAATTCCGTTTTGCCGTTCTAATTCTGCTTATGCAGGTTTATCCAACATGAAAATGTTGAGTACTGTTTTAGGTGGCATGGTTGATCGATACGAGCTAGCAGGAGAACATATTGGTGAAGTTAATGCGGGTGCAGTCATAACGCATTCTCGTGACTGGAATCTTGCGCGTGAGGCGGTGCTCAGTACCAAACTTGCTGCAACGACACCGGGTATGACTTTACAGCAGGCTTGCGGTACTTCTTTACAGGCTGCCATGGTGGCGGCCGCCAAGATTGCCAGCGGGCAAATTGATTCGGCCATCGCGGCAGGAACCGATACTGTCAGTGATGTGCCGATTGTATTCAATAATAAGTTTTCGCGACGCCTCGTTGCCTTGGGCAGGGCAAGGGATATCAAATCGAAGCTGAAGGTTTTCAAAGGGTTTGGTCCCAGGGAGCTTGCGCCAGTGCCTCCGTCGGTTAACGAGCCGCGCACCTTGATGAGTATGGGGCAGCATTGTGAGCTTATGGCTAAAACCTGGTCTATAGGTCGCGAGGAGCAGGACCAGTTAGCGCTTGATTCACATCAGAATGCAACAGCTGCCTACAATGATGGGTTCTATGATGATCTTTTGATTCCTTGCGAAGGTGTACTGCGTGATAACAATATGCGCAGTGATTCCAGCATGGAATCATTGGCCAAGCTGCGTACAGCTTATGACAAGACCGCGGCAGGCACACTGACAGCAGGAAACAGCACGCCTCTAACCGATGGCGCAGCCGGTGTTTTATTGTGTTCGGAGCAATGGGCAAAAGACCGGGGCCTTCCGATCCAAGCTTATCTGACACATTCCTCAACAGCTGCAGTAGATTTTGTCAGAGGCGCAGGTCTTTTAATGGCTCCCACGCTCGCAGTAAGCAACATGTTGAACAAAGCAGCAATAAGTCTGCAGGATTTCGACCTCTACGAGATTCACGAAGCATTTGCCGCGCAGGTTTTGTGCACACTAAAGGCCTGGGAAGATGAGACCTATTGCCGGGAAGAGTTGGGTCGCTCAGAAGCAATGGGCTCTATTGATCGGAGTCGTATGAATGTGGTGGGTTCGAGTCTGGCTGTGGGTCATCCTTTTGCTGCTACAGGTGCGCGCATACTCGCGACCCTGGGTAAGCAGTTACAACAAAAAGGTAGTGGCAAAGGCCTGATCTCTGTCTGCACCGCTGGTGGCATGGGTGTCACTGCCATTCTGGAGCGTTAGCATGCACCTGCAGACAATGGCCTTGCATGTTTGGGCACTGTTTGTGTTTTGTCTTGCTCCGTACGCGCAAGCACAGACAGTTGAACCCACGTTGTTCAATGCGTTTACGTTCAGCAGTAGCGCTAGTGCCGAGATCGACAATGATCTTATGACGGCCACTTTACTGGTGCAGGATGAAGATAAGGATTCTGCGGTATTGGCAAACAGAATCAATGTAACAATGGCTTGGGCGTTAGATACCCTTGAACCTTTTACCAGCATAAAAGCGAAAACGCGCGATTATCAAACCTACCCGCGATACGACTCCAGTCAATCGCGACGCTTGATAGGTTGGCGGGCAACTCAGAGCCTGCAGCTGGATACAGAAGACTTTGAAGCGGCTGGTAAAGCGATACAGCAGTTGCAGGAGCGATTGCAGGTGCAGGGAATAAAGCTATCGGTCAAGCCTGCGAGCCAGGAAATTGCGGCGAGTGCGTTGATCAAGAGAGCGCTGTTCGCCTTTAAAGGCAGAGCGGCGCTTATACAGGAATCGATGAACGCGAAGTCGTACCGTATCGTTGATGTTGATATCCAAACCGGTAATGCCAGTCCTGCCCTGTATGATCAAGCCCCTAGAATGGAAATGATGCGCAGCTCCGTAGCGAATGAGCCTGCAATCGAAGCAGGTTCAAGTCGTATGTCGGTGCAGGTTTACGGCCGAATCCAACTGGATTAGTCAGGTACACTGCAACAATTTGGCGGAGATAGAACATGGCGGATCACGCATTCTTCATGAAAGCTGCGGTCGAAGAAGCGCGCAAAGGGCGTGCAGCTGGCGGGATTCCCATCGGTTCAGTTCTTGTGGTCGATGGCGAAATCATTGGTCGAGGCCACAATCAGCGTGTTCAGCAGGGCAGTACTATTCGCCACGCAGAAATGGATTGTTTGGAGGAAACCGGGCGCTTGCCGGCCAGCACGTATCAGCGTGCAACGCTCTATTCGACACTCTCACCGTGTGACATGTGCAGCGGTGCTGTGCTGCTCTATGGTATCCCGCATGTCGTGGTCGGCGAGAATAAGACGTTTCAGGGCCCTGAAGACTACGTGCGTGGCCGAGGCGTCGTGGTGGACGTGCTCGACGACCCCGATTGCATCGCTCTTATGGAAGAATTTATTGCCGCCGAACCCGCTTTGTGGAATGAGGATATTGGCGAGTGATCACATGATTAGGTCGCTTGCTGACCAGGCTTGGCACTCTGGCACACGAAAGCGACGGGCAGCTCCTGAATAACGCCACAGAACAGCGCATAATCGCGCGAATTCGTTCCATAAACAGGTACCATTCGCGTATCCAATTACCCTAATTACCGAGGTTGTTTCTCTATTATGAAGATAATCGTAGGCGTCAAGCGCGTCCTCGACTACAACGTCAAGGCACGCGTTAAGGCTGACAAATCCGGCATTGAGTTGGCCAATGTCAAAATGTCGATGAATCCCTTTGACGAGATTGCTGTCGAAGAAGCTCTGCGCATCAAGGAAGCGGGCAATGCAGAAGAAGTGATCGCGGTTTCCATAGGGCCTTCGCAGAGTCAGGAAACTATTCGTACGGCTCTGGCCATGGGAGCCGATCGCGGCATCCTCATCGAAACTGACGAATTGCTTGAGCCATTGGCGATTGCCAAGCTTTTCAAGCATATCGTGGAGAAAGAGCAGCCCGGGCTTGTTGTGCTGGGTAAGCAGGCCATTGATGATGATGCCAACCAGACGGGACAAATGCTGTCTGCTCTCACAGGCATGTCCCAGGCAACATTTGCCTCTAAGGTCGAGTTTGAAGGTGAGCAGATTAAGGTTACGCGTGAAGTGGATGCGGGTCTTGAATCTATCAGGGTTCAAATGCCTTCAATCATTACCACTGATTTGCGTTTGAACGAACCACGATATGCCAAGTTACCTAACATCATGAAGGCAAAGAAAAAGCCGCTTGAAATAATTCCTGTGGCTGATACGGGTGTGGATGTCAGCAGTGGATTGTCTGTCGTTGAAGTCAATGAGCCGCCCAAGCGAGAGGCCGGCATCATCGTTAACAGTGTTGCGGAGCTTGTCGAAAAACTGCGCAACGAAGCCAAGGTCATCTGACCGATCTAATCAACGAGGACATAAAACATGAGTACACTTATTCTGGTTGAACATGAAGCGGGTGAAATTCGACCTGCAACGCTTAGCGTTGTCAGTGCTGCAACAGCTATCGGTGGTGATGTGGATCTTTTGGTTGCGGGAAGCGATGCAGCTGGCGTAGCTGAAAAAGCTGCTCAGATTGCAGGGGTTTCCAAAGTTTTACTGGCAGATGATGCTGCTTACGCCAATGAGTTGGCCGAGAATCTGTCCGCGCTTGTGATCAAGCATGCAGAGGGTTACAGCCATATTCTGTTCGCGGCCACTGCCGCTGGCAAGAACGTCATGCCCAGGGTCGCAGCTTTGCTGAATGTTTCAGGAATCTCCGACATCATCGAAGTCAAAAGCGCAGACACTTTCGTACGTCCCATCTACGCCGGTAATGCGCTTGCAACCGTGAAGAGTGCGGATGCTGTAAAAGTTGTTGGCGTTCGTACCACTGCATTTGATGCAGCCGCAAGCGAAGGTGGCAGCGCGACGGTAGAATCGGTCGAGGCTGCCGAGGCCAGCGCAACGGTTGCCTTTGTCGGTCAAGAGCTATCTCAATCAGATCGTCCAGAACTGACCAGTGCCGAGACTGTTGTATCGGGTGGTCGAGGTATGCAGAACGGTGAGAACTTTTCAATGCTCGATGACATTGCAGAAAAGCTGAACGCTGCGGTGGGGGCATCGCGTGCAGCTGTGGATGCCGGATTTGTGCCCAATGAATATCAGGTAGGTCAGACTGGAAAAGTGGTAGCACCGGATCTCTATCTTGCGGTGGGTATTTCCGGGGCTATCCAGCATCTGGCCGGTATGAAGGACAGTAAGGTGATTGTTGCCATTAACAAGGACGAGGAAGCACCTATATTTCAGGTTGCCGATTACGGATTGGTTGCCGATTTGTTTGATGCATTGCCTGAGTTGTCAGCGGCTCTTGATGGCTGATTGATGTCAGGGGCTCTCGGTTCATCCCAGTTATCTGGAGCGAATCGTGGGCCCTACAACTCTTATCTAAGCCGTTAGATCGGTTTATACTCCTCGAGGGACCACGGCGAGGAGAATTAGATGGACAAGAAAATCCGGGACGCTATAGATCGTTCTATCAACGATTTGAAGGATATCCAGGACAAAGTCGACGATTTTATCGATGACCTTCCCGACGATGTTCATGAAATCAAGGACACGACTAAAAAAGCCCTGCACCGCATCAATGAACTGCTGAGCAAAGCGGCAGATCAGGCAGGAGATCACGCAGAAGAGGCGCAACTGCAGGCGCACCTGGGTCTGATGGAGGCTAAGGATAAGCTAGATTCGTCTAAGGTCGTAGTGGACGACTATGTGGCTCGTGCCAGTAAAGAGTCTGAAAAGTTCCTGGACGAGGTCGAGCTAAAACAACATCTCGCAATGATGGAAGCCAAGGACTTCTGGGAAGAACGTGGCCCGGAACTCGCAGAAGAATTTCGTCAGTCTGCTGCTGGAATGCAAAGCCTGGCTGAACAGGCTGTTGATGATCTGCAGACAGCCTTTGCTAATTGGAATGAGCAGTTCAAGAAAAGCCAGTAAAGGCAGGCCTACGTATAAGCGGCTCAAACAAGAGAGAAGAGTAAATGACGTATACAGCTCCAGTTAAAGACATCACGTTTGTATTGAACAACGTCGTCGGTTTATCAGATATCGCCCAGTTGCAAGGCTTTGAAGACGCCTCACCTGATCTGGTGGAAGCTATTCTTGACGAATCTGCGAAATTCACGGCTGACGTTCTTGCGCCACTTAACTGGGTTGGTGATCAGCAAGGAAGCCAATGGCAGGCGGGGGAGGTGACCACACCCGACGGCTGGAAAGCGGCTTATTCACAATTTATCGAAAATGGTTGGGGGAGCCTGTCCTTTTCACCTGAATTCGGTGGTCAGGGCTTGCCGATGACCGTATCGGCAGCAGTACAGGAGATGTGGCATAGCGCGAATATGTCTTTTGGTTTGTGCCCGCTGCTTACGCAAGGTGCCGTCGATGCGATTGAGGTTCATGCCTCAGAAGAACTCAAACAGCGTTACCTGCCCAATATGGTTGAAGGTACCTGGTCTGGCACGATGAACTTGACTGAGCCTCAGGCTGGGTCAGATTTGGCTGCTGTACGAACCAAGGCAGAACCCTCTGGTGATCATTATCTTATCAGCGGTCAAAAGATATACATCACTTATGGCGAGCATGATCTGACCGAAAACATCATCCATTTGGTGTTGGCACGACTTCCCGATGCACCTGAAGGCGTTAAAGGTATTTCACTTTTTATTGTGCCCAAGTTTTTGATAAACGATGACGGCAGTATTGGCGAGCGTAACGACGTTAACTGTGTGTCAATCGAGCATAAGCTTGGTATACACGCGAGCCCGACCTGTGTGATGTCTTACGGTGACAAAGGTGGCGCGGTAGGTTATCTGGTTGGCAAGGAGCATCATGGGCTGATGTATATGTTCACCATGATGAATCAGGCGCGTCATGCCGTGGGTGTGGAAGGGTATGGAATTGCAGAGCGTGCATATCAAAAGGCAGTTAGCTATGCGCGAGATCGCAAGCAAGGAAAAACCATGCTGGGCAAAGATGAAGATGATCAGGGCATTATTAATCACCCGGATGTCAGACGCATACTCATGACCATGCGTTCGACCATCGAAGCCATGCGTGCCCTCGGTCTGGAGTGTGCCGCTGCTTTTGATACCGCCAGAAGACACAACGATGAAGCAGTGCGCGAGCGCATGCTACGTCGAGGAGAGCTGCTAACGCCATTGGTAAAAGGTTGGTCTACGGAAATGGGCGTAGAGTTGTGTTCACTGGGCGTTCAAGTACATGGGGGTATGGGTTTTATCGAAGAAACGGGGGCAGCCCAGTTTTTGCGTGATGCCCGCATTGCCCCGATTTATGAAGGCACAACTGCTATTCAGGCCAATGATCTTATAGGCAGAAAAACATCACGTGATGGTGGTCAGGGCATGAGTGAACTCATGCAGGATATGCAAGAAACGCTTGATGAGCTGAATAAGCATGATCACCTGGATATGAAGGCCATAGCCAAAAGATTTGAACCGGCCATTGCTGCCGGGGATTTAGCCACTCAGTGGTTACTGGGTCAAAACGATGCCACGATGCCGTCGGCCACATCTGTCGAGTATCTGATGATGCAGGGTCGTTTGGCCGGCGGTTGGATGATCGCTCGATCAGCTCTTGCGGCTTTCAGACTCAAGCAGCTTGATGAAGCTGACCATGCTTACCTGGATGCCAAAATTACACTAGCGCGTTACTATGCTGAGCGGATGTTGCCATTGGTTGAATCGAGCGCAACGATTGTGGTTGAAGGTGCTGAGAGCACAATCGCCTTGGATGCAGCCCAACTGTAACTAGAGCTTGGTTGATCGGTTTGAAAGCAGGCCAGCAGGCCAAAGTGAAATCGGGCTTCAGTCTAACAATCCCAGCCGCTCGGTTGATTGAAGCCCGAACGGGATTATCTCGATGATCGCGCTAGCGTCGATTGGCCCGTAAACATGCGGGAACAATTCGCTGCCACCAACCGTGTTTTCGTGTATTAATGCGCAGGATAGCTTGTCAACATCGATCATCAACAAGTCTAGCTCGTCAACACCTTGATAATAGCGGTTGACTACACCCGCGAGCTGGTGTTGGTCACAACAGTGTATAAATCCTTCATCCTTGAGTGAGGCACACCGATAGTCGTCAGTGCTCAGTCGTTTTTGAAGATCGGGTGATCGGGCAATGTGGTAGATGATGCCTTCTTTCAACATTCTCGAATGTTACCTGAATGTGCGATATTGTAGAGTGATCCCTCCATGGCTTTTTGTTGCGGCCGGGGGCTCTTTATCGTATTAGAGATACTGCTTATGCGCTTCGACACCATTTTAGCCTCTTCTGAACAAGGCGTGGGAACCCTGATATTTAATCGCTCTGATGCGATGAATGCGCTTAACCTTCGTATGATGGCTGAGGTCAAACAAGTCATTAGCGAGTGGGATCTGGATGCAAGCATCCGAGCGATAGTGATCACAGGTTCTGATAGAGCATTTGCGTCTGGCGCAGATATCAAGGAGATGCAGGATGTAAGCTACCTTGATGCATTACAGGAAAATTACCTGAACGATTGGTGTTGTATTGCAGAATGCCGAACACCCACCATTGCGGCTGTTGCTGGTTACGCTTTGGGTGGAGGTTGTGAGATAGCGATGATGTGCGATTTCATCATGGCGGCTGAGAATGCGCAATTTGGGCAGCCTGAAATTCGTCTTGGTACGATCCCGGGCCTTGGTGGTACGCAAAGACTGACACGTTTGGTCGGCGCTGCCAAGGCCATGGAGATGTGTATGACGGGAAGAATGATGAATGCTACCGAAGCTGAACGCGCAGGCCTGGTGTCACGCGTTGTACCGGTCGCTGATTTGCTGCCCGATGCACAAAAAACTGCGCTGTTGATAAGCGGCTTCTCAGCACCTGCCGTTACACTTGCGCGAGAAGCTGTAAACGCGGCTGAGAATACGAGTTTGAGTCAAGGGTTAGAGATTGAACGTCGTTTTTTCTATTCCTTGTTCGGGACTGAAGATCAGAAAGAAGGGATGAGCGCATTTGTCGAAAAACGCAAAGCGACATTTTCCCGATAATCTATCCCTGGTAGCTTAAATCCCGGGGTAGATTGAATTCAGAGGTGGATTAAGTGCCGAGGTAGATTGAATTCCGAGGTAGCTTAAATTCCGAGGTAGATTAAATACCGAGGTAGATTAAATTCTGACCATCAAAATCGATTCGTTTTATAGGGTGAAGTGAGGTCAGATTTTTAATCAGAAAACTACAGCGATGCTCCGTAAGTGTACGAAGCTACTTCGGCAATTTACGGTGTCATTGCCTTGAAGGGTACTGATATCGACCGACTGTATATGGATCAGCCTGCTTGGTTGTTTTCCAGCTTAAGAAAATAATCAAAAATCTCAGGTACATTCGCATCACCCATGCCGGCATCTAAAGCCGCTTGAAGGTTTGCAGAGGTTCCTTCCGCGATTGCTGCGCGTGTGCCTATATCTTCTACCATTTGAACAAAGTAGCTCAGATCCTTATTCGCGTTAGCTATTGAGAAACCTAGATCACTCACGCCATCCACAGCGTAGTTTTTGCAAAACTGCATGAAAGGTGAATTAGACGGGCCGGCTGACATGATGTCATAAAGTTGCTGCCGTTCAATACCTGCGCGATCGGCTACTGCAAAAGCCTGGCTCATTGCGCACGCCGTTGTCATGCCCATGAAGTTGTTGATCAGCTTTGTCGTGTGCCCTGCACCCAGAGCGCCAAGGTAAAAAACATTTTCACCCTGAACGTCGAGGACAGGCTTTACTTTATCAAAGGTCTCCTTTTTACCTGCCGCCATTATGTTGAGCAAACCATCAGCGGCATGTGCGGGTGTACGTCCAAGCGGGGCATCGATCATGCCTACGCCCTTTGCGGCGAGATCAGCGCCAATCTTTTGTGTGGAGGCAGGGATTGAAGTGCCATAATCGATCAGCACCGCACCTTCTTTGATACCGGCGAGGATACCGGCGTCACCGTACACCAGAGACTCGACGACGTCAGACGTCGTTACACATAGCATCACGATGTCACTTGCCATGGCCAGCTCCTTTGGCGAGCTGGCTACAGTCGCCCCGCGTGCCACAGCTGCTTCGCGAACATCGCTTTTTCGGCTCATGATCGTAAGCTCGAAGCCGTTCTTTTGCAGGCATTCAACCATGTTGGCACCCATAAGACCGAGACCGATGAAGCCGATGGTTGGTTTAGTCATGTCTGTTCTGTCTCCCACAGAGAATTGTTAAATGATTATTTAGCGGTCGAGTAAGGCCTTGACGCCGGCCTGAGCAACTTCTAGATCCTGCGCAGGGCTTCCCGAACTGACGCCGATACCTCCAACAACCACGTTGTCTATAAATATCGGGAGGCCACCTGCGAGTACCAATATTCGTCCACCCATCGCCGAGGCAAGTCCATGGGTTGGTTTACCAGGCTGATTGGCCTCATTAAGTTCATGTGTACCCTTTCGAGTACCGGTTGCTGTGAAGCTCTTATCAATGGCAAATGAAGCGCACAGTATTTTGGCTCCGTCCATCTTCTCAAATGCGATGAGGGCTCCGCTTTCGTCTGTGACAGCAATGCCCATCGGTACACCAATTTCTTGCGCCTTCGCTCTAGCGCCTGCAATAAGCAATCGAGCATCGTTTATATCGAGACGTTTGATCGTTAGCATGTAGTACTCCAAAGTGTTAGGCGAATACCAGCTAGCTAATCAATCGCGGCAATGTTAATGAAATCGCCGGGACAAAGGTAATCAGCATTAATGCCACTAAAATGGCGAGATAAAATGGCCAAATCGACCGCACTGCTTTTTCCATTGGCAGCTTGCCAACTGCACAACCTACAAACAGGCAGGAGCCGACCGGCGGTGTACAAAGACCGAGTCCCAGGTTAACCAAAAGGATCATGCCAAACTGCAACGGATCAATTCCTAGTGCATTCATAATTGGAAGGAAGATCGGTGTACAAATCAATATCAATGCCGCCATGTCCATGATCATTCCAAGTAACAGCAGAACGCCATTGATCATCAACAGAATAAGAATTGGGTTTTCGGTTAGACCAGTCAGAAATTCGATCGTCAGATTCGGAACCCGAAAGAACGTAAGCATATAGGCGAAAGCACCGGCGCAAGCGATCAGAATCATCACCATCGAAGTGGTGCGTACTGCCTGAACGACTGCGAGCTTAAAACTCGTCCAGGTAATGCTGCGATAAACCAGAACTGTCACCACGAAAGCGTACAGTGCTCCGAATGCGCCGGACTCTGTGGCGGTAAACACTCCCGACAAGACACCTCCGACGATAATTACCGCTGTTAGAAGCCCGGGAATTGCACTGACAAAACTCAGCATGAGTACGGTCCAGCCGGGGAATTTTTCAGACGGATACCCACGTTTCACCGCAATAACATAAGCAGCGATTGCCAGACACACACACATAAGGATGCCGGGTATAACCCCTGCGAGAAATAGTTTGGAGATCGAAACCGCACCACCGGTTGCAAGCGCGTAGATGATCATGTTGTGGCTGGGCGGAATGATAATACCCGCGATTGATGAGGTGACAGTGACGTTAACCGCGTAGTCGGCATCGTAACCTTTGTCTTTCATGACAGGCACAAGGATTGACCCCAGTGCAGAGATGTCAGCAATAGCAGATCCTGAAATGCCGCCAAAGAGCATCGACGAGAAAACGTTCACAATGCCCAGGCCGCCACGCACCGCGCCTACTGCATTTTGTGCAAAACGCACTAGCCGCATCGCAATGCCGCCGTGAAACATCAGCTCGCCTGCGAAAATGAAGAAAGGGATGGCCATTAGAGAATAGACGTTGATTCCAGCGACTATGCGCTGGAAGACGATCAAAAGCGGTAATCCCTCGAACCAGAACGCAGCGAGTGCAGAGATGCCCAACGCAAATGCGACTGGTAATCCAATGATGACGCAACAAGCAAATACCCCGACGAGCAGCAGAAGTCCCATTTTTAATCTCTATGCTATTTTTAAGTTCATTCCACGCTGTCTACACGTTCATCACGGCCGAGTAACAGACGGATGAGGTGACCTGCGGAAAACAGAAAGATTAACGCGCCACAAATCGTTAATGGCAGCGATCGGAAACCTTCCGGCACTTGAATCAGTGGGATGAGTGTGTTCCATTTGAATTGCGTTAATTCAAGGCCGTACCAAAACATGAAGCCACCGAAGATGGCCATCAACACGTCAGTGATAAATACAAACAGGGTGCGTACCGATGACGGCACTGCGCTTCGAAAAAGGACAACAGACAAATGTGTGTCCTGACGGACACCAACCGCAGCTCCCAGAAACGCAATAACCATGAGAAGCAAATGCGAAACCTGCTCGACCCATGTCGGTGTGTCGTTTAAAACGTAGCGGCCAAAAACCAGCCATGCAAACATCACCGTCATTGCGACGAGGGCTGTGCCAGCAAGAATGAGACAGAAGCGGCAAAGCAGGTTAAAGATCCCGTCCATACCACGTAATAGTGCTGGTGGTTCAGGTGATGCGTCGCTCATTGTTTTAAGTTCGTTTAATAAGTGTTGGAAAAGAAAACACCCGACAACAGTATAGGAAGCCGGGTGCTTTTGACTCTTCTATCCGCTAGCTTTTGAGGCTATCAGTCACTTACTCAGTGGACTGGGCCATTTCAACCAGACTCTTCATATCCGGGTTCGCAGCCAGGTATTCATCGTAGACCTGAACCATGGCGTCCTGAAATGGGCCTTTGTCGGCGATTTCGTTGACTTTGATTCCAGCCGCTTCAACATCCTTGCGAGCCTGCTCAGACTGAACAGCCCAAAGTTCGCGCTGAAACAGGGCAGCTTCTTCAGCAGCACCGCGTACAGCATCTTGCAATTCAGGTGATAGCGCTGCGAACTTTTTCGTGTTAACACAGATGCACTCAGGGATGATCAGATGCTCACTAAGGGAATAGTGGCTGGTCACTTCAAAGTGGCCGACGTTCTTGAACGAGGGGAAGTTGTTTTCAGCTCCGTCAACTACACCGGTTTTAAGCGCTTGTTGTACTTCTGCGAATGCCATCGGGGAAGGGTTGCCACCCATTGCAGAGATCATCGAAGTGTAAAGATCGTTGTTCATAACCCGAATCTTGAGACCTTCGACATCCGCCGGCGTGTTGATAGGCTTCTGGCTATAGAAAGATCGAGCCCCTGCATCGACCCAAGCCAGGGGCTGCAGACCTGCTTCTGACATTGCTGCTGCTATAGTCTGGCCAGCGTCGCCTTCAAGAACGCGAAACATGTGGGGAACGCTTTTGAAAATGAAAGGCAGCGATACAAGATTTGCTTCTTTGACCATCGGACCGATAGGCCCCAGGTTGAAGTTGCCGATTTCGATCGCACCCAGTCGCACCTGCTCCAGCGCGTCCGGCTGAGAGCCAAGCACACCGCCATGGAAGACCTCTACTGTGACGTCACCATTGGTGGCCTCAGCGACAAGCTCTGAGAATTTATTCATCGCTGCGGTATTGGGGTGACCGTCGTTGTGTATATTCCAGGCCCGCCAATTTTCGGCGTTGGCTGTCCACGAAAGGCACAATAATGCACCAGTTAGTAATAAAGAAAGTTTGTTACTCATAAATCCTCCGGTATTAAATTAAGAATGGCTCTGAAGTTCATTGCGGCATGCAACCACCACCACACCAAATAAAAGCTTTGTCGGACACGAGTGTGTTTTGCCTGAGGAGCTAAATGTCATCGCCAAAACAACCACCAGCACGCATACGTCGCACTAAACTTGTCATCTAGTATGTTAGAATACTATCTGCTCTACAACAACTAATGTCAACAAAAAATGAAAAAAGTGGACGTTTTCTTCAAAACGCAACGCTGGCACTGCTGTTTTGCTGGCTTTGCTATGTGCAAGGCAACTTAAGCTCTCCATGCTAGATTTGGCTCACAAAGTTGACCGTCGTACGACTACAGATGAAGTGTACGAACACCTGCTTCGTGAAATTACATCTCTTGAACTACCACCTGCGACGAAGTTGTCAGAGATAGAGGTAGCGAAGCGATTTTCGGTATCCCGGCAACCAGTTCGTGATGCATTTGTCAGGCTGGCCAACATGGAGCTCCTGTTAGTCCGACCGCAAAAGGCAACGCTTGTGCGTGGATTTTCACTGCAACGAATAGCTCACGCCAGATTTGTCCGGCTTGCAGTGGAACTCGAGGTGCTGCATCAGGCATGCAGAGTGTGGAATAGTGCTAAAACCAAGGCATTATTGAAGTCACTTGACGAGCAGCAAGAAGCCGTAAATAAGAAACAGTTGGTAAAATTCCATACTCTTGATTATCAGTTTCACCAGCAAATCTGTGAGCTTAGCGATTGCCCTACCGCAATCGAAGTACTGACTGAGTGTCGACAAAAAATAGATCGGCTTTGCACGTTGAGTTTGGATCGGGCAACAGAGGCGGAAACGTTGATTGACGATCATATGAAACTGGTTTGGGCTTTGGAAAACAAGTCACTCGTGGATGCGACTAACATTATTCGACAACACCTTGGCAGACTGGACAGTACCATTGCTCACATTCATCTTACCCATTCAGGGTATTTTGAATAGTTCGAGTTCATTTTAACTGAGCATACTTGACGGCAGGTTGCATACCTACGGCTGGTAAATCGCTACCACCCACTGCTCTATTGATGCTGTCTGCGAGGATATGAATCTTTGCAGCAATGAAGAGTGCAAGCAAAGTTGATCATCCAAGGCGTAATCAATGATGCCATCGTTCCTCAAGCAGAGTTCACTCTTGATTGCCATCTATCATTTGCCTGAGCTCAATGACATAGTCAGAATATCGTTTGCGAAAGTCAGATTGTCGCTCGTTTATGGTAGCGAGAGTTTGATCTATGCTGTTAGCGTCTAGCTCAATACCAAATGGTTCTGTAGTGTCAGTTTTATCTATAGAGCTGCGTTTGGCTAATCGATCAAGTATCAAACTGCCGGTTGTCTGATTGAAGTGTATCGCCTCGTAGTAATATTTCATTTGACTTAGTTCATCCCCGGCTTCAGGAAAAGCCTCGGTAGTGATGGTGCCAGGCATACTAAAATCCCAAAGAGTTAGAATCTCTTTGTCGAATTCTTTGGCTACAAGCTCGTTGATCGCTACCAGGCGTCGTTTCCATTGCTCAAATTGTGGCCATAGGCCAGCCTGGTAAATCAATTCATTCAGGCGAGCATGGTTGGGACTGATCAGCAGCTGTGTAGGTATATCGTTCTGATAAACGCTACGCATAAATTGCTCGTACCAGAACAGACTGCTCTCCTTTGGTGTTGTAAAACTGAATTTTCGATGTGGTTTTGGCAAGTAGACAGCATTGGTAAAAAACTCCTCGATCTTTATAGTGTTGCTGCGATGACCACCATCTTTTAATCGTGAACGAATTTCTGCGTCTTCACGCCCGCCGAGACCGGTTAAAACTCGATGTCCTTCATTATTTCTAAATGATGCTCTTAATGCATCCATCGACGTTAGTGCTGATAGGTAGTCCTGCCAGTAATACTTGCTGCTCTCTTCATGCCCGTCGAGTCTGGACGTTTGAAAGCCTGCGGCAGGCCCGTCGGTTCGTGCACGTGTATTAAATGAAAGAAAATCCAGTGCGAGCACTACTGAGCTTAGTGGGTGATTATCTTGGGCATGGCGCAACAGGTAGGTTAGCGCGTTCATGGTGGCCAACGGCACTGCAAGGTTGTAAACCCGCTTATCGTTGAAAAAGCTGTGCTGCGTTGGGATACCCTGTATAGCCTTTGATGTGCCTAGAATCAATGCGTTAGGTTTTTGCAGAGAAACCTGATGTGCCTTGTGCATTCGCATGTTCGCGTGCAGGGCAGGTTTATCGCGGTACACAGCATCACGGTTTTCGCTAAAAATCTGGTAGGGATCGATGTAAAAATTGAATAGGCTAATTACGCCCAGGCAAAGTAAAGGAAGCGAACATACTATTAGTGAATAGTGTTTACGTTTCATAACTAAAACTGAAAGTACAGAAATTCACTTATCTGCGTCAGGTGCAATAACGAGTAGAGCATAAGGATGGATATCAGCAATGCCCACAATCCATTGGGCTTCCACTTTTCGTTAATCAACTGTTGTGTGTTAGGAAACCCAAGCGCTATTAAACCAGTTCCGAAAATCCAGAGGCAAGCTGATAGGGGTTGCACCAATTCGTTGTGAAACAGCCTGCCAAAACCAACTATCGATAGGGAACTCAAGCCTGGTAATGATCCAAGCACAGATTGGAGTTGTGCTGGTAGCGCTATACCATTGATACCCGACATCGAGCGAAGCATTGACCAGGCAGCATCACCCGATTCGGCACGAAATACCACCCATGCCACCACCACGCACAACAGTGTCAGCAATTGCGATATAGAACGGTTGAGCAAGTTTCTTGGCGCTCCCGAGGAGTGTATGGGCTTAAAAGAACGCCAAGCCTGATTGATCATGATAAAAGCTGCGTGCATGGCACCCCAAATTATAAAGGTCCACCCTGCGCCATGCCACAATCCACCTAACAGCATGGTTATAGCGATGTTTACATAACGCCTGGTTTTTCCTTTTTGATTTCCTCCTAAAGGTATGTAAAGGTAATCACGAAGAAAGCGAGACAAGGTCATATGCCAGCGGCGCCAGAAATCAATAATTGATATTGCCTTATAAGGCGAATTAAAATTGAGCGGTAGTCTAATGCCAAACATTCGGGCCAAACCTATCGCCATGTCTGAGTAGCCCGAAAAGTCAAAGTACAGCTGCAAACTGAAACTCAATGCTCCGATCCACGCTTCATACAGCGTTAGCGCTATGCCTTGTTCAGCGGCTGCGAAAACGGGCGTGGCTGACAGCGCCATGGTATCGGCCAGGATAACTTTCTTAAAAAGGCCAATGCTGAAAATGGTGAGTCCGAATGCAAAGTTGTTACTGACTGATGCAAGGATATTTTCCTTATTGAATTGCGGCATCATTTCGTGATGATGAACAATAGGGCCGGCAATCAACTGGGGAAAGAAAGTAACAAACTGCGCGTAGTCAATGAAGCCGTATCGTTTGCAGTTTCCTTTGTATGTATCCACCAGCCAAGTAATCTGCTGAAAGGTAAAAAAGGAGATGCCAAGCGGCAGTACAATTTCTTGTAATGTGTAAGATGCGTTAGCCACATCCGCAACAAGAGAAACAAAAAAATTAGCGTATTTAAAGTAGGCGATTAAAGCGAGGTTGAAAGCAATGCCAACAAGAAGTAACGGCTTGCTGGTGTTTTTAAATAAACCATAACCAATCGCGTAGTTAACGCTGATTGATGCAAGTAATAGCAGCAAGTAGGCAGGATTCCAGAATCCATAGAAAAATAGGGAGCATGTCACCAGTGCCGTTAGCGCTGCACGAAAGTCAGCTCGCCACGCTAGTACGTAGAACAGTAGCAGCGTAACTGGTAAGAAACACAATATAAAACTGAATGAGTTAAATAGCACTGAGAAAGATACAACTCCGCTGTGGGTTCAAACGCCTAGTTGTTCAAACCCCTAGGTAACGAGTTCGGATCTCGGGCGATTCCCGCCATTGTTGCGTATTACCTTGCCAAGCAATACGGCCTTTCTCAACAACGTAATGATTATTGGCAATGGGTAGTAGGTCGTCAACGTTTTTGTCAACAACTACCAGGCCAATTCCCGTTTCCTTAAGCTGCGTCAAGCATCTCCAGATCTCCTCACGCACTTTTGGGGCAAGGCCCTCCGTGGCGTCATCAAGCAGCAAAACGCAGGGATTAGTCATTAAGGCACGGCCGATGGCGAGCATCTGCTGTTCTCCGCCGGACAACAGATTCCCCATTGATTCCAGGCGTGATTCTAATTGAGGGAACAGCCCCAGCACTCGATCCAATGTCCAGGATTCGCCCATTTTTGGCTCGCTTACTGCCGTGGCCACGAGGTTTTCTCTAGCCGTGAGATTGGGAAATATTTGACGCCCCTCAGGTACCAGAGCAATGCCGGCGCGAGAGATTTCATACGGCTGTTTGCCCGTGATTGTATTGCCCTGCCAATTGATCTGCCCGGAGCTCGGTGTGACCAGGCCCATGATGCTATTGAGTGTGGTTGTCTTGCCCATGCCGTTACGTCCGAGCAGAGTAACTAGCTCGCTTTCACCCACACGTAGAGTGATATCAAACAGAACTTCGCTGCTGCCGTATCCTGCCTGCAATCCAGCTACGTCTAACAGATTCATGCTGATTCACCCAGATAGGCTTCCTGTACTCCAGGATCTTGCCGTACGATAGAAGGTTCGCCCGTGGCTATCAATTTGCCATAGACAAGCACACTCAAGGTGTCAGCCAGTGAGAAAACAACGTCCATATCGTGTTCGACCAGCAGTATCGTTACGCTGCCTTTAATGCTTTGCAGCAGCTCTGTCATCATCTGAGATTCTTCTACGCCCATACCCGCCATGGGTTCGTCCAGTAGTAAGACGCGAGGTCTGGTGGCCAGCGCCATCGCTATTTCCAATTGGCGTCTCTCTCCGTGCGACAGAGCATCTGCTCTGGTATCGGCACGTGAGTGCAACCCAACCTGTTTGAGTAACTCAATGGCGGGGTCTCTCAGGTGAGCTTGACGGCTGCTGTTTGACCAAAAACGAAAGGAATGTCCGGTGCTTGCTTGAACCGCGAAGGAGACATTGTCAAGTGAGCTCATTTCAGAAAAAACAGAGGTTATCTGAAACGTCCGAGTTAACCCGAGTTTTACTCTTGCTGGTGCGTTGAGGCGGCTGACATTGTTGCCGTCGAGAAATATGTGCCCGGAGTCGGGTGAGAGTAGTCCTGATAGCTGAGCAATCAGTGTTGTTTTACCCGCTCCGTTTGGCCCTATCAGTGCGTGGAGACTATTTGACTCTACTGACAGGCTTACGCTGTCGGTGGCTGCAATGCCCCCATAGCTTTTTACTAACGATTCGGTGTGCAATCGAGTCATGGTTACTCGGATTTGTTGCCGCGCAGGATTCCGATCAGACCGCCTCTGCCAAACAAAACGATGAACAAAAGTAACAGTCCAAACGGCAGATGCCAGTAAATCGTGATCCGCGAGAGGGAGTACTCAAGCAGCACGAAAGCTGCAGCCCCCAGAGCAGGGCCTACCAACGTACTCAGGCCACCGAGTATGATCATGAACATCAACTCACCCGACCGACTCCACTCAACAATACTTGGTGATATGAACAGAGAGAAATTTGCCATTAAAAACCCTGCATAGCCCGCTATAACACCTGCGATAACAAAAGCCAGCAGTTGATATCGATAGGGGTCGATACCCAGGGAACTCACTCGGGTTTCATTTTGTCTTGCAGCCTGCAATACCTTACCAAATTGCGAATTTTTTAGGCGGTGCATGCCATAAAGCACAACCAGCAGCGATACATAGCAAAGCATAAACAATGCGGTTGGATTGTCCAGTGCCAGCCATTGAAATTCGGATTGCAAGTCTACCGATAGGCCATCATCGCCACCGTACTCTTCTAAAGATACCAGTGCGTAGTACACCATCTGACTGAATGCCATGGTGATCATAATGAAGTGAACACCCTTCGCTCGAAGGCTTATAGCGCCTGTTATGAGCGCAAACAATGCGCACACGCCGAGACCCAGTAGTAGATGTACCCAACCGTTGTAGCTGGAAAGCCAATCGAGGCCTCCATAGGTTTCATGATAAGCGGGTATTCCTACTGCATAGGCGCCAATGGCAATGTAGGCTGCGTGTCCAAGCGAGGCCAGACCGGCAACGCCTAACAGCAGGTTCAGGCTTGTGGCAGCAATGGCCAGTATGACCAGACGTGTGAAAACATCCAGCCAGAATGGTTTGCCAAGATACAGCATCAACAACGGCGCTATGGCGAGCGCAGCCAGAAAGAGCAGCCCTGGAACGTAGGATAAAACCGTGCGCTCAGTACTGGGCGCTACTTTGCTCATGGTGTTGGATTCATCGTAAGCGCGGCGGGAAGAGACCCTGGGGTTTCAAGATCAATATGGCGGCCATGGAGAGGTAGATCAACATGGCAGATACAGCGGGGGCGGCAGTTTCTGCTGTCTCGGTTGCCATGAACAAGTTGAAAATACTATCGAGATAAGCTCGGCCAAACGTATCAATCATGCCAATCATGATGGCCGCAACAAATGCGCCTTTTATCGAGCCAATACCGCCGATAATTACTACAACAAAAGCCGTGATAATAATATCGTTACCCATGCCAATCGAGGCTTCAGTTATAGGTGCTATGAGCATACCGGCAAGCCCGGCAAGAACAGCACCAACCGCAAATACTCCTGAGAACAACTGACGTATATTGATGCCAAGCGCTCCAACCATCGCGCGATTGGATGCGCCTGCTCGAATCAGCATACCCGTACGGGTCTTGTTTACAAGCCAGTACAAACCCATTGCCACCACCAGGCCCGCCGCTATGATGACAAGACGAAATGTTGGTAACTGCTGAGAACCGAATTGAACCTGACCATTTAATATGTCGGGGAGTGGTATTGCGATACCAGCCGGTCCCCAGATAAGGTGCACCGCGGAGTCTGCAATTAATATAAGACCAAAGGTTGCCAGCAGCTGGTCCAGGTGATCGCGCGCATACAGGTGCTGTATCACACTACGCTCCACCGCATAGGCAATGATGGCAATTGCGAAAAGGGCGCCAACAACGCCAGCCAGGAAGGAGCCTGTTGCCAATGTCAGTGTGGCACCGACAAAGGCTCCGAGCATAAAAAACGACGCATGTGCAAGATTGATCAGATCCATGATGCCAAAGGTCAGCGTAAGACCGGCTGACAGCAGGAATAGCAACACGCCTAACTGCAGGCCATTAATGGCCTGCGTAATTATCAGCGCGCTATCCATCGCATTTGGTTTTGATTTCTACCATCAATCTGAAATTGCTTATTTAATAAAGCTAACAGTTTATAGCTTGCAATCGCCTGCGTAGGAGTCTTGGTGTGCTGCAAGAACAGTATCGGTAATTTCTGTTGTCCAGTTACCATCCGCATCTTCCACAACTTTTCGTGCATAGAAGTTCTGAATCGGAAATTGATTGTTGCCAAAACTGAAGTCGCCACGAACAGAATCGAAAGTGGCTGCCTTGATAGCAGATCGTAATGCATCTACATCATCAACCATTCCACCTGTGGCATCGACTGCTGATTTGATCAGATTCATTGTGTCGTAGGCCTGGGCTGCATAAAAAGATGGGTAGCGGCCATACTTTTCCCGGAAACCAGAAACAAACTTCTTGTTCGCAGCTGTATCCAGATCTGGTCCCCAGGACTGAGTCATGCTGGTACCCAGAACACCCTTCATGTCAGCATCCTGCAGTTTGGGTAGAGAAATGGCATCGACAGTGAACACTGTGTAGAGAGGGATGGAATCGGCCATGCCCGATTGCTGATACTGCTTGATGAATGCACCGCCGGCTTTACCCGGATAAAATACGTATAGTCCGTCTGCCCCTGAAGCCTTTGCTTTAGCCAGTTCTGCAGAGAAGTCCAGTTGCGCATCTGCGCCCCATTTGGTCAGATCCTTGCCCACAATCTTGCCATTGAAGGTTCGTTCAACGCCTGCAACCATGTCCTTGCCAGCGGCATAGTTAGGTGCCATGACATAAAGTGATTCCACTCCACCTGCGTTTAACAGTTCTCCCATGGCCATAGGAGTCTGGTCGTTTTGCCAGGCAGCGTTAAAGAAATTGGCGTTACACAGTTTTCCAGCAAGCGGTGAGGGGCCTGCGTTGGCGCTGATAATAATTTTGCCCGCATTGGTGACAGACTTGTAGGAAGCCATTAGTACATGTGACCAGATATACCCGGCGACAATATCGACGTTGTCTTCCTTTACCAGTTTATCGGTGGCCTGTTTGCCGATCTCTGGTTTGAATCCATCATCTTCAAAGAGCACGACTGCATTTTTGCCTCCCATTTGATTGCCCATGTGCTCCATGGCAAGTTCAACCGCATCCTTCATGTCGTTACCGATAACAGCACCACCGGTGGTCAATGTGGTGACGAAGCCGATCTTGATATCCTCCGCAGAGGCAAGGGCTCCATGCCCCAGGCAGGCTGTGGCAAATAGTGCGGTGGCAAAAGTTTTCATTTTTAATTTCTCATAGTGCGGTGACGAATGCGCATGGTAGCGTAGATTCATATGCTTAATAATACCCACTGATCTGCAAATGCGCGGTGATACGATCAGTTGGTGCAATTTGACTGAAAATGACCGGTATTAGTGTGACTGGGTTGTCAACAACCACAATCGTAAAGCCAAAGAGTGCAGATACCAAATGCTAGATTATAACGGCATCTGAGCGTCTGTAAATTGCTATTATTAGCGGAGTTGTATGCTAGCAACCCAGTCTGGGTTGTCGAACTTTCAACAAGTGGCTGGCTTTGTTTTTCCTACAGCTGAAGAGCAGTTGACGGAGTGTCGGGGCCGTTTTTCTTGATGCCCTGCAGATGCTTAAGCCTTGCGTCTAGTCATTAGTCTAGACATTGGTATAGGATAGCTTTTGATAAGTCCTTTACGCTGATCTTATGTGCTTTAGTAGTCAGGTTTGAGAAGCAAAGGAGTCCATCGTATGATCTTTAAGCTCCCCAATCACACGTATTTCAACAAACAGATCGCAGGAGGCAAAGGCATGTCAAAATTTTTAAGGAATCTCTTCATTGCACTTCCTATTGCAGTGGTTTTGTCAGGCTGTCTTGATAGCTTGGTCAAGCCCGAAGCCAGTGTAGATACAGGCCTGGAGACTCAGCTGCCGCCTTACTCTGGCCCCCGAGCAAAAGTGGCCGTAACAGATTTTGATTGGAACGTGGGCAGCAATAAAACAACTATAGGTATCGCCGGTACTGAACTATCCTTCTCTTCTAGTGAGTACGCAGGAATATCCGAAGGCCTTAAAGACATGTTAACTACTTCACTTGTTCAAAGTAAGCGTTACCGTGTGCTGGAGCGGCAGAATATTGATTCAGTTAAAGCAGAGATTGGTCTTCAAGAGGATGGCTATACTGACAATACCGGGGTAAAACGCGGTGCCGTCAAGGGTGCTGATATTGCAGTCATCGCGGCCATTACAGGCTTTGACCCTGGCTCATCCGGTGCGTCGGGCAAGGTGAGTGGATTGCTTGGCAAGAGTGCTTCCGCGCTGGTTGGTGCGGTGTCTGGCGGTTATAACAAAGCCACTATTGCGATGGATATTCGCATAGTCGATTCAGCCACCACGGAAGTCTTGGCAGCGACTCGTGTTGAAGGCGTTGCTAAAGACATCAACGTCGGTGCAGCCCTGGGTGCGTTGACTGGCGGCGGTAATCTAGGTGGAGCTTTGGGTGGCTATGCCAAGACTCCTATGGAAAAAGCGATTCGTACCTGTATCTACGAAGCCACTAAATATATAGTAGAGAACACTCCGGCTGAATACATGCGCCATTGATGGGCCTATGCTCCGCACCTATTTAATCGATAGCATTGGCTAAAAGTACCGCTTGCGTTACTCTATCGGCCTAGTCTAAAAGGCCCACCAGTGTGTCATGAGCAGTAAGAGCTTACAGGCGGAGCAATCACGCACTGTTGTTGTGGGTGCGGGGATCGTTGGAGTCTCAACCGCTTTGTGGCTCTCGCGCGCTGGGAAACAAGTAACGCTTATTGATAGGCTTGCTCCGGGAGAAGGAACCTCCCACGGCAACGGTGGTGTGTTGGCTTCTTGCGCGATTGTTCCGGTAACAAGCCCGGGCCTGGTGGGCAAAGCTCCAAGGCTATTGATGAACGCAGAGTTTCCGTTGTTCTTGCGCTGGTCTTACCTGCCCAAGTTAGCCCCTTGGCTTAGACGCTACCTATCGTTTGCCAATGACGCTGACACTCGCAGGATCGCTGAACACTTAAAGTTTGTCGTGGGCGATAGTGTAGAGCAGCACCAGGATCTTGCTGGCAACACAAATGCAGATAAATGGTTAGTGCCCTCCGACTACCAGTTTGCGTATCGAACCCGGGCTGACTATGAAGCAGACGCCTACACCTGGTCGTTGCGTCGCGACAATGGATTTGTACCAGAGCTCGTTGAGGGGCCAGCTGTGCAGGAAAAGGAACCCGTGCTAGGTCCAGAAATAAAGTGCCTCGCAGTTGTTAAAAATCATGGGCACATTCGTTCGCCCGGTTTGTATGTGAAATCGCTCGCCGAGGTTTTTCTGGAGCAGGGCGGGCAAATTCTTCAGGCTGATGTTCACGATTTCGAACTCAGCGATGGGAAAGTGTCTTCGGTGGTTACCTCAGAAGGCAGCATTCGCTGCGATAGTGTAGTGCTGGCTGCCGGTGTCTGGTCAGGTGTGCTGGGCAAGAAGCTAGGTATCAAGATACCCATGGAATCTGAGCGCGGCTACCATGTGATATTCAAAGATCCTTCTTCTAATCTGAACTCTCCAACCATGGTGGCCTCTGGGAAATTTGTGGCTACGCCCATGCATGATGGTATGCGCTGTGCCGGAATCGTCGAATTCGGTGGGCTCGAGGCAGGACCTTCAAAAAAGCCTATTGAGTTGTTGATGCGTCATGTGAAAAATACGTTTCCTGATATGACTTATAGCGATACCGTTGAGTGGTTAGGGCATCGTCCTGCTCCAGCCGATAGTCTACCTTTCATCGGGCAGATTAGACAAACCGGTATATACACAGCCTTTGGACATCACCATATCGGTCTCACCGGCGGTGCCAAAACCGGGCGCTTGGTTGCAGATATTGTTTGCGGAGAAGAACCATCCCCGGAACTTGATGCGTTTCGCCCGGATCGTTTCAACTGAGTTCTGAAAAAAGACTGTTGTTGTGAGCTGTTGCTGGCGCTAAGAGGCCTTGTATAAACCCGGGACTTGTGACATTGCATCGCCGATGGGACCGGGCTTTCCGATGTGGTAGCCCTGGGCATAATCAATACCGATTTTTATAAGCTCGTCAACGATTTCCTGGCTCTCAACAAATTCGGCAACAGTCTCTATACCCATGGATTTACCGACCTGGTGTATTGCTCGAACCATTTCCCTATCAATCGAGTTGTTGGCAATTTCTCTTACAAACTGACCGTCAATTTTAATTACGTCTACGGCAAGGTTCTTGAGATAACCAAAGGAACTTAGCCCTGATCCAAAATCATCTAAGGCGACCTTTGATCCAAAACTGCGAATACTCTTGATCAAATCGACAGCAACCGAAAAGTGAGAAATGGCTGCTGTCTCCGTAAGCTCAAACCAAATTTGAGCAGGATTTACATCATAGTGCGCCAATTGTTCTTGAATGAATACCTTCAAGGTTGGATCAGCTGCAGATTGTCCAGATAGGTTTATCGAAAAACTGCAGTTGCCCCCGGGCTGTCCTTTTAATTCTGCAACCGTGCGCAGAGCATTTTTAATAACCCACTTGTCGATATCTCGCATCAGATCATAACGCTCTGCAGCTTGGATGAATTGCCAGGGCGTGCTGTCACTGCCATCAGGATTTGCCAGGCGCAATAAAAATTCAAAATGAGCGATGTTTGATTCTGGTTTTAGCTTTGCCACAGCCTGAACATGAAGTCTGAATTCATTTTTTTGAAGCGCATTTTGTAAGCGCGGTAACCAGCTCAATTCGACTGAGCGTTCAGCCATGTTTTCGTCTGTTTTTGAATAGATGGAAAGGTTATTTCGCCCACTGTCTTTCGCGGCATAGCAGGCAATGTCCGCCGCTGCCAATATATCCTTGAGCTGACCACTGGACTCATCAATATGCACCATTCCGATGCTGGCTCTAACAGCAAAGGCTTTGTCTTCATGGTGAAAAACGTAATTTTGAAAAAACTTGTAGATGCGCTCAGAAATCTCAATCGCTGTCTCGGGGGTTGCATCAACGATGAGCAGACCAAATTCATCGCCGCCCAATCGGGAGAGCACATCGCTCTGTCGGATACCGGTTAGCATATTCTCTGTCAACTCCTGGAGTAGCCTATCTCCAGCCCGGTGACCGCAGGTGTCGTTGACTATTTTGAATTGATCAAGGTCCATGTAGCAAAGAGCATGCGTCTGATTATTGAACGGCTGCTCGTCGATCAGAGTTGCAAGTTTATTCTCGAAGAAGTATCGGTTCGTGCAACCTGTAAGTGCATCATGGTTAGCCTGATAGGCCAGTTTATTTGTTAGTCGACGTTCATGGCTTACATCACGAAATACCAGAACATGACCATCAGTTTTACCCTCTGGCGTACGCGAACTGCTTAACGTTAGTCGGAGAACAAAGTCGTCGTGGGAGCAACCTGTTGGCACCACATCAAACTCACCCTTGCTGTTGTGCTCAATGTTGGCCAGAGCTGCAGGAATATTGAAGTTTTCAAAATTGCTATCCACTTCCTGAAACTGCATCATCCTGGACAGTTTAGATCCAATTGCCAGGCTGGCTTTGATGTTGAATTGAATGCTTGCGGCTGGATTGATGTGGGCAATTCGAAAGTTTGTGTCGAGTGTGATAATGGCATCCTGAACAGAGTTGAGCGTCTTCTCTGCGTTTTTCCGATCTTCGAGCAACAGATCTTTCTCTTGCTCCTGTACATTTACAGATTGATCTGTGGATGCAGTACGGGCAGTGATAAACAGTATCGTTGAAAACAGTGCTACTACGCTGATAACGATCATAATCATGATCGTTATCAGGGCTTTAACAGAAAATCCGATTGCTTGTTCAAAGGTCACAACCAAATATCTATCATGACCGGCATTGAATCGCTGCTTGACACTATTGGTTTGATAAAGAGATGTCAGAAATCCTGCAGAATTTGGTGCCGCCAGTTTTTTGTACAGAACCTTGCGTTTATTACCCGATACAATTTCAACGTTGAGATCGTAAGAACTCCATTGATCTGATGCATTTGCAAGCAGCTTTTGCAAATCGATATATGCCCAAAATCCGCCGACTGGTTTTGACAGCTGTTCTCCATTATCTCCGGGCGTAAAATCGTTGCTATTGATCGTCTGCAGAGCAATGAGACTGACTCCCCGAGGCCAGGATGTAGGCAAAGTTGTAAACACCGGGTCACTGTTTACAGTGTTGGTATGAATGATTTCACTAAAACCGGTTGCCGAGCCAAGGTCTGCCCCAAGCAATAGCTTGTTGTGCGGGCTCATTGGTTCGAGCATCGAGATGGGATAGTACCAATCTGATTCTGGTCTTCTGGCCTCATCTCCCAGTTCAGTAAACTGGTGTATTTGAAGTTTGGTATTTTCTTTGCCAGAGAGCCTTGATTCGAAGCTGCTGCGTTCGTCTCCATTTACCCGGTCAAAGCGCCCTAGTGCTGTTATATAAGTGTCGTTTTGAAAAACGTGTTTAGAGAATAGTTGCAGAGTGCGCTTGTCAAATTCGGGTAATACATCATTAAGAGCCACTAGAGATGACATTAAGGTACGAATCGCGTTGAGTCGTTCGTTAATGTCTCTGAAGATGCTTTGGGTGTCGCTATTGATTTTACTGGTTTGCTGATAGTGATTGAAGCTATGGGCAGCATACAGAGTAGCTGGCAGCACAAAGAGCGTAAAAAGTAACACGCCAATGGATGTCGCATTGCTCTTGCGCAGTAAAGTTGTAAGCCGGATTTGCATCAGAGCGAACTAGTACTCTTTAGCGCTTCTGAATATGGATTCACTGATTTTCAATGTCTGCTTTTTGAGCAGTTGCTTGTTAACCCAGGTATCCCAGTGCTGATTACTCACTATGGGTATGTCGAATACCTTCATTCCATTGAGAATGGCAATAGCAGAGGTCGCTGCCCATTCACCGAATTCCTCGGCAATAGAGGTGAAGCCGAATAATGAATACGGTAGCATCGACTTGTGATTTGTCATGCTCGGCTTGGTGCTTGAATGATTTACTGTTGCTAGTGCTTGGCGGGTATTCCACTGATCGATTCCGGACTTATCTCCGATGATCACAAGGTCGTAGTCTTGTGCTCGCTTAAATCCCTTCTTCCAGGCTTCAAAATCCTCCACCAGCATACCGTCCACTTTCAGGGATAGGTTTTTGGCCACTTTTTTTACGCGGTTGTAATTCCTGGTCTCTGTAAGCGTTTTAGCACCGAGATAGGCAATCCTGGTCAAGTCATCTTGCGACTTTTCAGTAGCGTTCAGGCCCATCGATAACATGGATTCAATATGAGCCACCCTAACTATGCCTGTGATGTTATTAGCAGGGAGGCCATACTCCTCTAGACTCCAACTGATGCCTGAGAACACCACTGGTGTTTCGGTATCAACAAGGTAGGGAACAACAAAGTATTTGACCGCATTGTCATCCGAGGATATGACAATATCGGGATTCAGGTTCTGATATAGTTTATAGGCTGTTTTTCCAGCGAGAATTTTGTTTGCAGGTGTTTTTTCCCTTTGCGTGTTCATATCCAGTTGCACCAACGTGCATTGTTCATCGATAGTATTTCTCAATCCACGTTCAACGCCGTCTGACCATGCAAATCCCTGATGGTAGGAGGAGACATAGAGACACAGTGGTTTTTCCTGCTCCGCAGTCCAGGCAGGTGTAGACAAACAGAAAGTGGCGAGTGCGCCGAGCATCTGTGCGGCAAGGCTGATGGTGCTAACTCCCGACATTCAAAACCAACCGATATGAGAAATAAAAAAGGTATTACTATCGGAAGTATCGGCTGGTAGACAGTCGGGTTAACTGCCACCACGTATCACATAGAGGGGGCCACGCAGGGGAGAGTAGCAGCGTTCAGTGGCTGCTATCGCAGGTTACATCTGTGATCTAGCGCCCTTTGGCAGAACTGATTAGCCAGAGTAGGGCGGATACAGCTATTTGGAGAATGAATCAACTGCTGCACGCCATGCGGTAGCCAGGCGTTTTCCGAAAACTGTAAGGGTTTCAGGATTACTTAAATCCAGCCCCAGCTTCTTGCCCCAGACAATGTATGCAATCATCAGAAGACCCAGTGGCCAGGCGATCAGAAACAGAATGACTGCCACTACCAAATTGACCGTGCTCCAGCTTGGAGCTAACTGTTGTTTTAAATCATTCATATGGCTCACCCAAATAACGGTTACTTATTCATCTGAGTGTGGGGTTGGTTCGCAGAATTTCAATTCAGCGAAACAGCAATACAGGAACCTTGCAATAGCGGATCATCTCGGTGGTTGTTGAACCTATGATCAAATTGCGGATTCGTGAGTGCCCGTAGGCACCCATTATCACCAGATCAAATGACTCGCTTTCAACCGTGTTTGCGATGATGGTTTCTGGCTGTCCTGCCTGAACCTCAGAACTGGCCTCGTAACCACCGGCTTGCAAGGCTGCCACAGCGCCCTCGATCTGTCGGCGCATTTGAGTAGATTCAGTGCCGACGTTGAGCAGGTGAACCTTAAGGTCGTTGTAGTGTGCCCTTTGCGCAAAGTATTCGATGGCTTTGAGTGAACTTGAACCGCCGTCGAATGCAACTAGCACACGATTGATCGGTCGAAAACCGCGTGCGGCAACCAGAACCGGCTTGGTCGTTGAGCGGGCGACTCTTTCCAGGTTAGAGCCTAGATGCAGTGTGTCAAAGTCTGCACCTTCGCCGCGTTTTCCAATCACTATCAAATCGGCATCGGCTCCTAGCTCCTGCACAGTTTCAACAATTTCACCGTTACGCAAACGTGTGTGTATCGCCTGCACGGACCGTTCACTGAGAAGCTTTTCAGCATCGACGAGAATCGCGCGACCCCGCTTTTGTGCCAGTCTTGCCTTTTGAGCATCCAGTTCGGCCAGTTCAGAGAGCAACGCTGAACGAGCACCAAGCCCAATGCTGCCGCTGAGGTTGGACGGTTCACTGGATACATCGCGTCGCCCTAATACATGCACAACTTCTACTTCGCTGTTTGCCCGGTTGGCAATCCATGCGGCATGTTCGCAAACGCTGGCGGAATAGGCGGACCCATCGATCACTGCAATTAGTTTAGACATTGGCGGGGACTCTTCTACTAGCTGAACCTTTCACGAATGTGCCCTGCGATAGGGGCGTAAACACGATTTTGACAAAGGTATAGTTACTCACATCAATGTCCTATCATATCGTCAAGTGCACCTGGTTTGTCGTGAACTGCTAGTTGATCAACGATAGTTTCGCTGGCTTTATTGAGCCCGATGATCTCAACCTCGCTTCCTTCGCGTCGAAATTTGAGGACAACCATATCCAGTGCCTGCACGCTGGATATGTCCCAGATATGCGCATCACTTACATCGATCACTACCCGCTCCAATGCTTCTTTGAAATTGAAAGATGCGGTAAATTCATCGGTTGACGCAAAGAACAATTGTCCTTCTACCTTGTAGGTACGTTGTCGTTCATCTGCAGACAACTCGGAAGTTACTCTGAATATCTGAGAAATTTTCCAGGCAAAGAAAATACCTGAGAACAGGACGCCAACGAGCACGCCAATAGCTAAATTATGGGTTGCCACCACCACAATTACAGTGGCAAGCATCACGATTGATGAACTGCGTGGATGGTCGCGCAAGTTGATCAGGGAAGACCAGCTGAAGGTTCCTATAGATACCATGATCATGATGGCAACCAGCGCTGCCATGGGTATTTGCTTAACCCAATCACCGAGAAAAACAATCATCAACAGCAGGAACAGTCCAGCACAAAAAGTAGATAAACGGCCTCGACCGCCTGATTTCACATTGATGATGGATTGTCCGATCATGGCGCAGCCAGCCATTCCGCCGATAAAGCCCGTAGCGGTGTTAGCGATACCCTGGCCGATACACTCTCTGTTCTTGTCACTGCGCGTGTCAGTCAGTTCGTCGACAATGGATGCCGTCATCAGTGACTCCAGCAGCCCTACCGCTGCAACGGCCGCTGAATAGGGAAGAATTATCCGCAGTGTTTCAAGGTTCCAGGGGATATCAGGCAGCAGGAAGATAGGCAAGGAGTCCGGCAATTCTCCCATGTCCCCGACTGTACGAATATCGAGACCTAGCATCAGGGACAAACCGGTAAGTACAATAATGCATACTAGTGGTGAGGGTACGACTTGAGTGACCCGCGGTAGCAAGTAGATGATGCCAAGGCCCGCTGCGACCATAACGTATGTCAGGTAGGGAACATTGATGAGTTCAGGTAATTGCGCCATAAAGATCAGAATCGCCAGCGCATTCACAAAGCCTGTCATGACGGAGCGCGACACGAATCGCATCACAGCGCCCAGCTTCAGTAAACCGGCGGCAATCTGCAGCAGCCCTGCCAGCACCGTAGCGGCCAGCAAGTATTGCAGTCCATAATCTTTAACCAGCGTGACCATCAAGACCGCGGTGGCTGCGGTAGCCGCTGAAATCATGCCCGGTCGACCGCCTGTGATTGCAACGATGACGGCAATAGAGAAAGAGGCGTAGAGACCTACCTTCGGATCCACGCCTGCTATGATCGAAAAGGCAATAGCTTCAGGAATGAGCGCGAGGGCAACCACAAGCCCTGCGAGCAGGTCGGCACGGATATTGCCAAACCACTCATGTTGCAAGCGGTCGAGATTTTCTGTATTCACGATTTAGGGTCTTTACTCTGGAAATAGCAGGAATAAGCAAGCACACAGCAAGCCGAGATCGAAATTTGCGGATTTGTAAACGTATTCAGATCAATCTAAAGGGCCATTAATGCGACCGAATGGTGTTAGCTGGCGTATACTAGGCGTTAGAGAGATGGCGTAGGAAGGATTTGCCGAGCACTGTAGTGCATTGTAGTTCGTTCCGTTGAGACGTGTGAGCGATGGACCTTTGCCACAGCAGTAACATGCAATAATGTGCTTTGGGGCGTGAAGCAAGGCCTGTACGAGTGGTGCCTGTAGCCTCAATCAAAAAGAACGGGCAACTGGATGGTTCTCCGCGTAGGGAGCCACCCACTGGTGTGGCACAGCGGCCATCCTACGTACTCGATATTAAACTTCATATTTAATGTAATTCAGGCGATATCTAGGCCTTCAAAGTGCCGTTGAGGAGTAAAACCAGAGTGACGTTATACGTATGACGAATAGTGACTTGCCGGCTACTCAGGCCGATGCAGGTGGTTCTGGACAGGCCGCCGCCGCGGACAATCAGTCCGGATCTGCTAATGCAAACAACGGTTCAGCACCGCGCGGGCAAAGACGCCCCCGTTCCCGAAACGCATCGAATTCCGGGCGTGGGGAGGGAAACGGTGGTGGTCGCAATCGAAACAACAACAGGAAAGGTCGATCGTCAAATAGAAGACGGTCAAATGATTCTGATGACGATATCGGGAACCGAATAGGCCCCGGCAATCGGGCGCTAAAGCCTCCTCGCGAATTTACCGAGGAGATGGACAACATTGGCAATCGTGCTCTACCGGAACCCGCTCGTGCCCATGAGCATGAAGACGACAACTTCGGCAACCGCGATAATTGCAACGTCAACAACCGATTTCCGTCTGATAGCAATCTCATCGGCATGGAAGATCCTTATCAGGTTGGTAGTCTGGTGTTGGGTATTAGCGGGCGAGCTAACCAGGGTAATCGTAGCAAGGGTAGAGGTAATCAGAATCGCCGTGCGCAAGGCCAGGGGCGACAGCAGGGGCAAGGTCGAAACAACCAGAATCGCCAGCAAGGGCGTGGTAACCAGAACCGCAATAACGCTAATCGGCAGCAGGGTGCGCAGGCAGGTGGTGAAAATGGCCAGAATCCGAATCAGGGTAATGGGCAAGGGCGCTCGGGACGTAACCAGAACCGAAATCGCAATCGCAATCAAAACCGCAACCGTAATCAGAATCGCCAGCAACAAAATCAGGCTGAAAACCAGCAGGCCAACGTTAACCCCAGCGCCACCGGGCCTGATCAGCAGCCGGTAACACATACAGAACGACAGCCTGTTGAGCAATCTGCCAAGGCAGCGCCGGTTAATGCCCCGGAAAAGGTGCCAGCTGCTGTTGCCGCTCCCGCTGAGGCAAAGGTTGCCGCAACTGCGCCGGCATCTCCAAGTAGCGAGTCAGCTGTGGAGAAAAAGCCTCGCGCGCCCCGAAAGCCCAAAGCCAGTGTTGAAAAAAGCAGTGCGGTGGAGAAGGTAGAGGCCGCCCCCAAGGCCCGAGCAACTCGCAGCACGGCCAAGAAGGTGTCCAAGAAAGTGAGTGCTGCAAAGTCTGCAGATACTGAAGAACTTAAATCTAAACCCAAAGCCAAGCGTGCGGCACGGGTGGCTAAGCCTAAACCTGCTGCTGACGCTGAATAGTCTACGACGACAACGTCATCAAAAAAGACGAATGCTCGCCGTCGCGCGAGCATTCGTCGTTAAAAGTTACATATTGGGATAGTTTGGACCGCCGCCGCCCTCAGGCACCACCCACGTGATGTTTTGGCTGGGATCTTT
This sequence comes from Granulosicoccus sp., assembly GCA_045106475.1. Classification (GTDB taxonomy): domain Bacteria; phylum Pseudomonadota; class Gammaproteobacteria; order Granulosicoccales; family Granulosicoccaceae; genus Granulosicoccus. Next base: position 52,625 of record JBGCEO010000011.1, on the reverse strand, counting down.
AATGTCGCAAGTTTTGCAATGAATGCAGTTTTGTGAATTGATCTGGAAGCGAGGGATATCCTCTTCCACAATGACCTCATAAACCCCCACAGGACAGTATCTTTGAGCAGGTTCTGCGTACATGGGCAGGTTGGTTTGAATGGGGATGGCAGTATCGCTTAGTTGCAAATGTACGGGCTGATTGTCCTCATGGTTGGTGTTTGACAAGAACACTGAGGAGGGTTTATCGAAACTGATTTTACCATCGGGTTTAGGGTAGTCGGGCGGACTGGTGCTATCAGCTCGCTTCATACAGGCATGATCTGGTACATCATCGCGAAAGTTGAAGGGCAGTTTGCCGCCGAAAAAATTCTGGTCGATGTAGTTGTAGGCACCGCCCAAGTACATTCCGAACTTGTGCATTGCGGGGCCCCAATTGCGTGAGCTCTTGAGCTCTTCGCCAGCCCAGCTGTTAAGGAAATCATCGTTAAATTCGGATAATTCACGTCCCTCATCGCCGTTAGCGAGTGCTTTCGCAATGGTTTGCGCTGCGACCATGCCCGACTTCATGCCAGTGTGGGTACCTTTGATCTTGGCAAAATTGAGCGTGCCGGCGTCGCAGCCAATCAGTAGAGCGCCAGGCATACTCATGCGTGGTAAGGAGTTGAGGCCGCCTTTTGAGAGTGCGCGTGCGCCGTAACAAACCCGCTCGCCTCCTTCAAGTACATTCTTGACGACTGGGTGCTGTTTGAAGCGTTGAAACTCGTCAAAGGTACTCAAGTGGGGATTTGAGTAATTCAAGTCAATGATCAGACCGACGACTACCTGATTGTCTTCCAGGTGGTAGAGAAAACCACCACCGGTGGTCTTAGTTTCCGATAGTGGCCACCCCGCGCCATGCACGACCACACCTGGTTCGTGCTTGTCGGGATCCACCTGCCAGAGCTCTTTCAGTCCAATGCCGAAGTGTTGCGGGGATTTGCCCTCATCGAGTTTGAATTGTTCAATGAGTTGCTTGCCGAGATGGCCACGACAGCCTTCCGAAAATACGGTGTATTTGGCGTGTAACTCCATTCCACGTTCAAACCCGTCTTTGGGATTACCGTCCACATCAAGTCCCATATCTCCTGTGGCAACACCTTTGACACGACCATCGTCGTGATACAGGATTTCCGCTGCTGCAAAGCCCGGGAAAATTTCAACACCCAGACCTTCTGCCTTTTCGGCCAACCACCTTGTGAGGTTGCCCAGGCTCGCTATGTAGTTTCCTTCGTTGTGCATGGTTTTGGGTGACAGTAGGCCAGGCATCTTCAATGACGAGCTACTACTTGTAAAAAACAGGATATCGTCGCGCGTAACAGCTGTTTTAAGTGGAGCACCCTCTGATTCCCAATCAGGAAATAGCTCGGTAAGCGCGCGTGGTTCTATGACTGCACCGGAGAGAACGTGGGCGCCCACTTCGGAGCCTTTCTCCAGCACCACTACACTGATTTCCTGTTCGTTTTCTTCTGCGAGTTGCATCAGTCTGCACGCAGTGGACAGTCCGGCTGGCCCCGCTCCAACGACCACTACATCGAACTCCATCGACTCGCGTTCTTCACTACTCATGTTTCATTCTCTTAGATGGTTTTTGTTTTCAAGCTTATTACGATCGCAGTACTCGTTATGCGATCACGGTACTCGTTATGCACACTCTGTAATCTCACTACAACGACTATCTAACGTCCAAATTTTTCCAGCGCGAGCAGATCGGTGGACTTACCGCGTTTTGCCGCTCTGACTCTTGCACCATATTCATCGGTCAAACGTGCTGACAACGCTTGCATGGCCCGCTTTTCACCGTGAACCAGCAGGGCAGGTGGTTTGTTTTCAAAATGCGCGTACCAGTCAACCATACCTTGTTGATCGGCATGTGCCGACAGACCACCAATAGTATGGACTTGAGCCCGAACGCGTATCGTTTCACCCCATACTTTAACGGTTTCTCGGCCATCGACAAGTTTACGACCCAGTGTGCCAGGAGATTGGTAGCCGGCTATTATCACATGGGCATCTGGCCTCCATAGATTGTGTTTGAGATGATGCATGATTCTCCCGCCATTGCACATGCCGCTTCCTGCTACGACAATGGCACCGGATGGCATCCTGTTAATGGCACGCGATTCGTCAGCGGTTTCCGAAAAGTGCAGATTCGGCATTGACAGGAGGGGCCCATTTTTCTTGTAGTAGGCAGCCGCTTCTTCGTCGTATAAAGAGGTGTGCTTCAGATAAACTTCGCTTGCACGGATGGCCATTGGACTGTCCAGAAAAATTTGCCAGCGACTCAGATCCCACTCGTCGAAGTAGCGAGCCAGCGTGTAAAGAATCATCTGGCTACGACCCACTGAAAAAGCAGGTATCAGAATATTACCGCGGACGCTGCTCAACGCGCTGGCGATCTCGCTGACCTCAGCCAGTGTCTCTGACCAATCTCTGTGAAGTCGATTGCCGTAGGTACTTTCCATGAGCACAAGATCGGCTTTTTTCAGATAGCTGAAGTCGCGCAGAATAGGCGAGCCACGATGGCCCAGATCGCCGCTAAAAACAACTGTACGGGTTTGATCCGCTTCGACAAGCGTGATTTCAACCATGGCAGATCCCAGGATATGACCTGCGTCAAACAATTGTATGCTGACCCCTTGAGCAACTTTGCACGGGGTTTCGAATTCGACTGATTCCAAACGGGCCAGGGTGTTTTCAACGTCTTTTTGGTCATACAACGGTGTTAGGAGTGGCTTACCGGCGCGTTTTCGGCGTTTGTTCTGAAATTCGACGTCTCGTGCGTTCAGGTGCGCTGAGTCCTTGAGTAGAATCTGTACCAGGTCGCAGGTGGCGGCATGTGTATAAATCTTGCCCGTGAAGCCCTGATCGACCAGCATGGGCAGTCGACCGCAATGATCGATGTGCGCGTGGCTCAATACCACGGCGTCCAATTCCTCCGGTCTGAACGGAAAGTTATCGTGGTTACGCAGTTGGTCTTTTTTTCTGCCTTGTATCAAGCCACAATCGAACAATACTTTGGCGTTACCCACTTCGATTAGGTGGCAGGATCCGGTAACTTCTTCCGCAGCACCGTAGCTAGTCAGTTTCATGGCGTATCATCTGCCGCAGGGGACAGGCGCGGCATAGGTTTCCCCGTATACAATGTATCGTATACAAGTGTCACTGTGGCGTGTCATCTACAAGTCGTAGTCACGCATCGTAATTCTCTACAGGTCAATTCGTCTTGCCATCATCGATCCCCTTATCACCCTCGTTAGCAACGCTTGCCGACGCTGAGCTTTATGCAAGTTGTGGCTCCGGTCTGGAGTCTTTGCTCGCACTGGAGTTCAAGAGTCTGGGATTCGCCGGCGTACAGAGCGCCGGTGCAGGGGTCCGATTTCGCGGAGCGCTGGAAGCAGGATACAAAGCCTGCCTTTGGTCTCGTGTGGCAAATCGAATACTTCTTCCTATTCACCGTGGACCGGCATCGACGCCTGAGGCCTTGTATGCACTTGTGCAGGAAATTGACTGGTCAACGCATCTGGATGTGGATGGAACGTTGGCTGTTGATTTTTTTACCGCGAAGTCTGAAATCACTCACTCTCAATATGGAGCGCTGAAGGTCAAGGATGCCGTTGTTGACCAATTCAGGGACAGCGCTGGCAGGCGACCCAATGTAGAGCGCGAGACTCCGGATTTGCGAATCAACGTCTATTTGTTTCGAAATCAGGCAAGGGTTGCAATCGATCTGTCGGGTAGCAGCCTGCATCGGCGTGGTTATCGTGACGCCGGTGGGATTGCGCCGCTTAAAGAGAATCTTGCAGCCAGCGTGCTCCTGGCGTCGGGATGGCCAGATGCAATTGAACAAGGGAAACCGTTGATTGATCCCATGTGTGGATCGGGTACCTTATTGATTGAGGCTGGCATGATCGCGTGCAATCAGGCACCTGGTCTGCATAGAGACTACTTCGGGTTTCAAGGCTGGAAGCTGCATGATTCAACCTTGTGGGAATCTCTGAAACAAGACGCCATTGCTGCGCAATGCTCTTCGCCTGTGTCAATTGTGGGTGCTGACCAGGATTCGTCCGCAATTGCTATTTGTCGAGACAATATAGAGCGAGCCGGTTTGGGCGATGTGGTAAGTGTCCAGCGGCGGGATCTGGCCGATGGCAGGCCTGAGGTCTTACCGTTTGATGCGCAGGGGCTATTGATAAGTAACCCGCCATACGGGGAAAGACTCGCCGGTGACTCGGCATTCTATAGTCAGCTTGGATCTGACTTGAGTCGTTACTACGCGGGATGGCAGTGCAGTCTGTTTACGGCGCAGGCGGCGCCCTATATGCGAGCCCGGTTGCCGCTGAGTAAAGCAATGCAAACCAGAAATGGCGGAATCGATTGCGTATTGCTTGTGGGAACTATCCCTAAGGCGGGAGCAAAATCAACTGCGTCGACAAGTCTTGGTGATCCAACCATAAACCAATCTGTAGACCAGGATGCGCTTGATCAGGCTCATTCGCAGGCGAGCCTGTATCGGGGACCTCGTTCATCCTCCAATGGAAGTGTTGACGCAGCCGGTGATCTTGTTGTCGATGCATCCCCGTTTGTCAATCGACTTAAGAAGAACCAACGCGCACTAAAAGGTTGGGTAAAGCAGAACGCGATTCATGCCTATCGTTTATATGACGCCGATTTGCCTGAGTTTTCCGTTGCTATTGATGTCTACAACGCTGATTCGAGGCATTGCGTTGTGCAAGAATATCAAGCGCCTGCCACGGTAAACGTGGCAATGGCTGAAGCACGACTGAAGGCGTTGCTTGATGTCATTCCCAAAGCACTGGATGTATCGCCCGAGTGTGTGCATTTAAAAGTGCGTGAAGTCAAATCAGGCAATCAGCAGTACGAGAAAAACAAACAAGGACAATCCACGGTAGCAAGCGTGACCGAATTTGGCGCAGCATTAGAAGTAAATTTTAGCGATTACCTGGATACCGGAATATTCCTCGATCACAGGCCTGTGCGTCGCTACTTGGCGCAAAATTGCTCGGGCAAGCGCTTCCTTAATCTGTTTGCCTACACGGCGACAGCAACAGTTGCGGCCTTGGTTGGTGGCGCTTCAAGTAGCGTTTCAGTGGATACGTCGAATCGTTATTGTCAATGGGCAATGCGTAATCTGGACCGTAATGGTGCAGCACAACAACGCCATGAAGTAGTTCGGCAAGATGTTTTTAACTGGCTTGAGAGTGCTTCGGTTAGTATTCGCGATGATGACCGGTTTGATATTATTTTGCTTGACCCGCCAACTTTTTCCAATTCCACAGGCACGGAACTTGACTGGAATGTTCAGCGCGATCATGTCGCTGCTATTGATGCTTGTTTGCGGGTATTGAAACCCGGCGGTTTGATTATATTCTCCAATAATTACAGGCGCTTCAAACTCGACAAGGCATTGATCAACAGTAACAATCGTGCTGTCCACGTCGAGGATCGCAGTCGATGGTCAATAGACAGGGATTTTCAGAGAAACAACCGTATTCACCAGTGTTGGTTCATCAACAAACAGTAGATTGATATTTAAACAGGGGATTTGTGTGGCTGAGTTTTTCTATAACTACGGGTTGTTTTTTTTAAAGACGCTGACCTTTGTGATCGCGTTTGTGGTGATTTTGATGGCGATTGTCGCTGCCGCAAGTCGCTCTCGACTGTCGGGAGGATCGTCTGAATCGGGGCATATTGAAATAAAGAAATACAACGAACGCCTTGAGGATATGCACGAAGCCTTATCCCTGTCGCTACTTGAACCGTTTCAAAGAAAACAGGCCGAAAAAGAAAAGAAGGCTAGCGATAAGGCCGAGAAAAAGGCCGCAAAGCAAGCGGCTAAAAAGGCAAAGAAGCAACGCGGTAGTGGTGAGACCATCGTGCCAGAGACATTACGTCCTCGACTCTATGTTATGGATTTTGACGGAGACATCAGAGCTAGTGAAGTTGAAAAACTACGCCGTGAGATCACCGCCGTTTTAACCACGGCAACAAGCGATGATGAGGTTGTCGTCCGTCTGGAAAGTGGTGGCGGTATGGTTACATCCTATGGCCTGGCAGCATCACAACTCGATCGTATTCGAGATAAAAAAATCCCGTTGACCATTTGCGTGGATAAGGTAGCCGCAAGCGGTGGCTATATGATGGCCTGCGTTGCGGATAAACTGGTTGCAGCGCCGTTTGCCGTGTTGGGGTCTATTGGTGTGGTTGCCCAGATACCCAATTTTCATCGTCTCCTAAAAGAACTAAAAATTGATTTCGAAATGTTGACGGCCGGTAAGTACAAGCGGACTCTCACTGTGTTTGGTGAAAACACAGATGAAGGTCGGCAAAAGTTTATTGAAGATATAGAGCGCATACATGGACAGTTCAAGCAGTATGTGGGTGAGCGTCGCCCAGGCTTGGATATAGAGGCTGTCGCAACCGGAGAAATCTGGTCTGGGCAGGACACCCTCGATCTAAAGTTGGCGGATCAGTTATCAACCAGTGATCAATATCTTATCGATGCCTGCGATGAAAGGGAGGTGCTTATACTGAGCTACAAGGAAAAGAAAAACCTGATGGATCGGCTTTCATTGGGAGTGCAGAACACGCTCGATGGAGTGTTATTAAAATGGTTTGATCGGCTAATGAAGAGCCGCTTCTCTATTGGCTAGTGGGGTATGGATTTATAAGCGCTTGTAACCTTTCGGTTGCCAGTAAAGGTGTGGCTTGCCGATACAAGGGTTCTACAGTTAGGGCAAATCCGGAACGTCCGTGCAAACAGAGCCAAAAAGCTGCTTTATTTCGCAATTAGTGGAATCCTTTAGATTTGAGGATGCTAAATTGCCATCCCTGCCCAGCGCAGTCACCTATCTTGAGAAAGCAATACGAGATGACTCTGTTAGCCTCAATCAACTGGCTGAATTACTTGGTAAAGACCCTGTATTAGCAGCACGCCTCATACGCGTGTCTAACAGTGCTTTCTATAGATCGGTAACACCAGTGGAATCAGTCCCCGAGGCTGTTGTGCGTATTGGTTTTAGTGCGACTCGTAACATCGCTCTGGTGCTTCTGCACAATTCGTTCAAGGCCCGACATGAGTTGGTGGCCAGAATGATCAACCAGTTGTGGGCTGAATCCTTGCGCACTGCGGCGGTCGCATCAGCATTGTCCGGGCACTACAATTTAGTCGACTCCAATCGAGCCATGTTGGGAGGCTTGATGTACAACGTTGGTGCCATGTTACTGCTAACAAAGATCGACGAGAAGGTCAGTGAAATCAGTAATCCCCTGGTCATCAAACTCATGCTGGAAAAGCACTCGCAAATGTTCGGGATGAAACTTCTGTCACACTGGGAAATGGACCCCGATCTACTGGAGATCGCTGCTAACAGAGATAACTGGGCCAGAGTGAACGACTCTCCCCCCGATCTGGCCGACCTGATTCTAGTGGCACGATGTTGTATTCCGGATGCCGATGGCGGTGAACCGGATCTGAGCAAAGCTGAGCAGTTAAGCAGCTTTGCGCGTTTGAGTACCTACCTGAAAAAGAACGAATCGCTGAGCGTTGTGGTCGCTGAGGCGCAAGAGTCGATTCAACATACGATGGCGATGCTGGGTGACGAGTCAGGTTGATTTCACAGCTGCTGCGCCCATTCGCGTAATTTAAACTTCTGAATTTTGCCTGTTGAAGTTTTGGGTAACTCCCTGAACACGATGGTTTTGGGGCATTTGAAATGGGCCAGTTTCTCGCGGCACCAATTGATCAGATCCTCCGAAGTTGCCTCTTCGCCCTTTTTCAATTGCACGAAAGCACACGGTGTCTCTCCCCATTTTTCATCAGGGCGTGCAGCTACAGCCGCTTCAAGAACTGCTGGATGTGCATACAAGGCATCTTCGATTTCTATCGATGATATGTTTTCACCACCCGATATTATGATGTCCTTGGAACGATCAAGAATCCTCAAGTAGCCATCGGGATCCATAACGGCGAGGTCACCACTATGGAACCAGCCTCCGCGAAAGGCTTCCTCATTGGCGGCCTCATTTTGAAAGTAACCACGCATGACGATGTTGCCTCTAAACATAACCTCTCCAATGGTTTTTCCATCGCGAGGTACCGGCAGCATCGTCTCCGGGTCGAGGACATCAAGCTCGTCGAGCACCTGGTAACGAACACCCTGACGAGATTTGAGACGCGCTCGTTCAGCATCGTCCAGTGAATCCCAATCTGGATTCCACGCGCACAAGACAGCCGGGCCATAGGTTTCAGTCAATCCATAGGCATGGGTAACATGAAATCCCAGCGACTCTATCTGTGATAGTACGCTAGGTGGCGGAGGCGCTGCAGCGGTCATGATGTTGACTGTATGTGGCAGCGGTTTAATCAAGTCATCGTCAGCATTGATAAGAAAGTTCAGGATGATGGGAGCGCCGCAAAAATGCGTAACCTTGTGGGCGTCAATGCTTGAGTAGATTGTTTCTGCGCTAATCGATCTGGCACAAACGCTAGTGCCAGCATTTGCTGCGAGTGACCAGGGAAAACACCAGCCATTGCAATGGAACATCGGTAAAGTCCATAAGTAGACCGGGTGAGGGCCCATGTGCCAGCCCGTTATGTTTGACAAGGCATTCATCGTTGCGCCTCGATGATGGTACACAACACCCTTGGGTTTCCCGGTGGTGCCAGAGGTGTAGTTTAGTGATATCGACTGCCATTCGTCTGCAGGGAGTTGCCAGGACCAATGTGGATCAATCGCGGCTAGTGCATGATCGGCGGTAGAATCTGAATCAAGAAATTGTTCGTAGTCCACTGGTCCGATTGCCTCTCCAGTTGCTTCTGGATCATCAATCGTAATCAGTATCGGAGGATTGCTCATTCCCTGTAAGGCTTGTTGAGTAACCGCGGTAGAATCGCGATCAACAAAAAGCAGCTTCGCACCGCCATGCTCAACGATGTATCTGATGGTAGTAGCTTCCAGTCGGGTATTGATAGCGTTAAGAATGCCTCCACACATGGGCACGCTGAAGTGCAGTTCGAACAGGGCCGGTATATTGGGCGCTATAACAGCTACGACGTCACCTGTGGAGATACCCAATGCCGCCATTCGCGCGGCGGCTGATTCGCAGCGGGTATAACACTCACCCCAGCTAAGCCTTCGCTCTCCATGGATCACAGCGGTGCGTTCCGGGTAAACGTCTGCGCTGCGCTTGAGAAAGCTCAAAGGACTCAGTGGCGTGTAGTTGGCCCGATGCGCGGGTAAGGCAACTTTTCCGTCCCCCGGTTGCTGTGCGGCTGGGAGAGTAGGATGGTAGGTAGTCATCAATTACAAACTCACGTATGAATAAGTTACAAGAAGCTCAAACCTTAAGCCTACCGCTCTCTGGCATCCGCGTGTTGGAGATGGGACAGTTAATTGCAGGTCCCTTTGCCGGGCAGCTACTCGCGGCTTTTGGCGCGGAGGTGATCAAAATCGAGCCGCCAGGGCGCGGAGATCCACTAAGAACATGGCGACAGTTAGATGAACAGGGTACTTCTTACTGGTGGCGCAGTATTGCGAGAAACAAAAAATCGGTAACACTGGATTTGTCTCAGAAGGCTGGCTGTGACCTCGTGCGGCGGCTTCTAAGCCATTGTGACGTTCTCATTGAAAACTTCAGACCGGGTCGGATGGAAGCATGGGGCTTAGGGCCAGAGCAGCTCGAGCAAACACATCCTGAGCTGATCTATACCCGTGTCTCCGGATACGGACAAACCGGGCCCTATGCATCTCGACCGGGGTTTGCCTCGGCCTGTGAAGGGGTTGCAGGTTTGCGCTATGTCAATGGACACCCCGGCCAGAAGCCGGTGCGCTTGAATCTAAGTCTCGGGGATTCTCTGGCTGGTATGCATGCAACCATCGGTGTTTTGATGGCTTTGATCGGTCGGCAGCGATTCGGGCAGCCCGGTCAAACGGTAGACGTATCAATAGTGGAGTCGGTATTTAATATGATGGAGGGCGTCTTGCCCGAATACGATGGTGCCGGAGTGGTGCGTGAGCCGTCGGGCTCAACCGTCACGGGTATCGTGCCCACTAATACCTATGCCTGTAAAGATCAGCGTTTCATCATAATCGGGGGCAATGGAGATTCGATCTTTTGCCGATTGATGCAGGCGGTTGGTCGACAAGACCTGGCTGATGACCCGAGATTGTCCGACAATCGTGGGCGAGTGGCTCATGAAGCTGAAATTGATGACGTACTGTCTGCCTGGTGCCTGACTCTGGATGCTGATCAAGCTTTGGCAGTGCTTGATCAGGCCGATGTACCAGCAGGGCCCGTTAACTCGATTGCCGATATCGTTGCGGATCCACATTTTCAAGCACGAGGAGTTTTTGAAGAAGTCGTTGTTGGTGGCGAACCAAGGCTGGTTCCCGCTGTTCATCCACATTTGTGCGATACGCCCGCAGAAACACGTTGGGCGGGCCCGGACCTGGGGGAACATACAGAGCAGGTCTTAATGGAATATCTGGATGTTACGTCATCAGAGATCGAGAATTGGCGTAAGCAAGGTCTGATTTGAAATATGCCCTAACCAGGCTTGAGGGTCCCCGGGGGGCAAATCTGAGTAACTTTTGCGCGAAAACGAAAGTCAAGTTGTTCTGTACTGAGTCGATACGTTGAGGGACAGGACTGGAATAGGATGTTGATGTTGAAAAGTTCGCCTTGGGTGCGATTTGGCATGGCAGCTGGTTTATATCTGCTGCTGATGTGGGGTTACACCTGGTTACCTACTGCTCAGTGGTACGCCGCTTTCTTGGCATTGGTCACCAGCTCAATGATGGCTTACTGGGTGAGCGAGGCCAGCGCCGATACCCATGCCCGGTTAGTTAACAATCAATCCATCGAGGCAACGAGTAGCTCAGTTTCATCTGAGGAAACAGCTTGTTCTGCATCACTGGAAGCCTCCATTTTGAGACTTGATTCATTAAAAGAGGAGTTGACGCACCAGTACGCTCAGTTTGGGCGAGATCAGTCGTTAATAAACAGTAACGGTCTGGGTTCCTGGCATGGCAACCGGAATTATCGAGAGCGTTGATATGACTGAGTTTATAGACACGCATGCAATAAAGGCCATCGTTTCACTACAGAGACCTGGAAAACCGGACCTACTTTTACGAATCGTGGAATTGTTTAAATCAGAGACGCCCAAGGCAATTGTTGCCATGCAAACCGGTCTTGATGAGAGCGATTTGTCCTCTGTGCGTAATGCAGCTCATACCCTTAAATCCAGCAGTGCCTATGTGGGTGCCAAGGCACTATCGGAACGTTGCAGAGATCTGGAAGCTGCGGCTAGAGAAGAGAATTTCCCAGCATGTTTTGCGCTTTGCGATGGCATTGAAGACTTGTTCGACGATAGTTGTGCCGAGCTTCAGAATGTGATTTCCAAGGCTGCCTGATGACGAACGTCTCCTCACAAGCGCTTCAGATGGTGATGCCTAGCTCTATGCGGCAGCGTCCTATCGTTTTGCATGTGGATGATGACGTGGCCAGCCTCATGATGGCTGAAGGCGCATTGGAAGAGGCTGGCTTTGACGTCGTGCAGGCATCAAACGGGATAGAGGCTATTGCTAATTTTAAGGACCACGATCCTGACCTGATCATCATGGATGCTGTCATGCCGGTCATGGATGGATTCGAGGCAATCAGTGGTATCAGGCACTTAGCCACCGGTGCTCATGTTCCTATACTGATGATTACCGGGCTTGATGATCTGGATTCGATTACGCGTGCCTATGATGAAGGCGCAACGGATTTTCTGACTAAGCCGATCAACTTTTTTATTCTTCCACATCGTGTGCAGTACATGCTCCGGTCTAAATTGACGGCCGATGAACTTCGATCCAGTCAGGCTAAGCTGGATAATGCTCAACGCCTTGCCCGTCTCGGCAACTGGGAATGGTGTTTGTCTTCAGACGCTCTATCATCGTCGCGTGAATTTGGAAGAGTAGTAGGTTTGCATGATGATCAAACACTGAGCGTATGGCCAGATTTTCTGGATCATATTGAGGATTCAGACAGGCATAATGTGCGTTTGCTTGCTGATCAGGCCGTCGAAGAAAAACTGCCATTTAATATCGAGTTCTCAGTACGCAGTCCACTAGACAATGCTCTGCGCAGGATTCGTCTTGAGTCAGAGCCGCATTTGAATGATAGCGGTGAATGTACTCATATGCTGGGCACTATTCAGGATATAACCGAACGCATAGATGCGCAGAAGCAAATTCACAACCTTGCATACTATGATTTGGTAACCGGGCTGCCGAATCGTGCTCAACTTAATGAACAGCTTCGTTACACGCTAAAGGTGGCTTCGCGCAATGATACGAAGTTTGCTTTGTTATTTCTCGATCTTGATCACTTTAAACAGGTTAACGATACCCTGGGTCATGATGCCGGTGATGACTTACTCAAGCAGGTCTCGATACGTCTAAATAGTGTTGTGCGTGACACGGATATGGTCAGCACAGCTGATAACGCTGATGATGAAGAACCTGGGTATCAGCATACTGTCGCTCGTTTGGGTGGCGACGAATTTGTCGTACTTCTCGGGCAGATAAATCGCGCTGAAGACGCGGCGAGAGTGGCAGAGCGAATCGCGCAATCGATCAGCAAACCGTATCCTATTGGAGATAACTCGGTATCCGTTACCACGACGATTGGTATCAGTGTGTTTCCTGCAGATGGCGCTGATAGTGAAACCCTGATGAAAAACGCAGATGTGGCCATGTACCATGCGAAGGAATCTGGAAGAAACGGATACCAGTTCTACTCGCGTGAAATACATGAACAAGCCTTGGCGCGTTTCTCCATGGAGGGTGAGTTGAAAGATGCCATCGAAAACGAGGAACTAACCGTCGTATACCAACCTAAGGTTGATGTTGATTCTGGCGTGGTGGTTGGGCTGGAAGCTCTGGTTAGATGGGAGCATGACGAGTATGGCAAAGTCAGCCCGAGCGACTTCATACCGCTTGCCGAAGAAACAGGTCTGATCATACCGCTGGGTCGATGGGTATTGCGTCATGCCTGTAAACAGATGCAGACATGGATCGATGCAGGTATGCAGCCGATGACAATGTCGGTCAACTGTTCTTCGGTTCAGTTCACACGCAGTGACATGATCGGGGACATAAATGATGCGATCGCATACAGCGGACTCAATGCAAGCTTGCTAGAGATTGAATTGACTGAGAGCTTGTTGCTGCAGGATATCGATGTTGGAATCGATATATTACGCGAGATGAAAGACCTGGGGGTTCAGGTAGCCATTGATGACTTTGGCACCGGCTTTTCGTCTTTGAGTTACTTAAAGCGCTTACCGGTTGATAAGCTCAAAATTGATAAATCGTTTGTCAAAGATTTGAGCACTGATGCAGGTGATGTGGCTATAGTCTCAGCCATTGTTACACTCAGCCACAATCTTAATCTGACGGTGGTTGCCGAAGGCGTAGAAACTCAGGCGCAATACGATATCCTGAAGAGTTTTGCCTGTAATGAAATACAGGGTTTTTTGATAAGCCACCCGATGAAGGCCGACGAATTTATTGTATGGTTTCAAAAGTGGCAGCGACCTAATATGAAAATAGTATCAGGCTTGTAATATAAAGTTGTTTTCAATATCTAGCTGTTTTTCCACTTAGGATCGCGCTTCTCAAAGAAGGCATCAATCCCTTCGCTCACATCATCAGCCATCATGTTGCAAGCCATGGCGTTGCCGGCTAGTTCGTACGCTTCATTTAGCGGTAGCTCTATCTGCTTGTAAAACAGCTTTTTGCCTGTACTCACGGCAACTTGAGATTTGGCCACAATCTGATTGCATAGTTCTGCAACTGACGAGTCGAGTTTGTCTGCAGGTACACAGTCGTTCAAGAGACCCCACTCAACAGCAGTCCGGGCAGAAATGTAGTCGCCTGTAACGAGCATGTGAAAAGCACGCTTGCGCGAAAGATTGCGTGACAGTGCCACAGACGGCGTGCTGCAGAATAAGCCGAGGTTGATGCCTGAAACGCCGAACGTGCATTGATCACTGGCGATTGCCAGGTCGCAATTGGCTACCAGTTGACAACCAGCCGCCGCTGCCACTCCCTGTACTTTTGCAATAACAGGCTGCGGTAGTTCAATGAGAGTTTGCATGAACTTGCTGCATTTTCGAAACAAAGCTCTTTGCCATTGCTCATCGATATGGCTGCGCATCTCTTTTAGATCGTGACCGGCACAGAATGCTTTGCCTGAGGCCGCCAACACGAGTACTTTGACGCCGTCGTCGATGGAATCCAGCTCTTCCTGCAAAGCGTCGAGCATCGCTTCGCTCAGAGAGTTAAAGCTATCGGGCTGGTTCAGCGTTAAGGTTAGAACACCTGAATCATCCAACTGGCGCAAAAGCAGGACTTTTGATTCAGGGCTGCCTTGACTGATTTGCTTGTTGTGGTCTTCGGGGGGCGCACTCATTGGCTCTGCCTGCAGTTTCATGTCTACATTGATGCATGGTGCCATTACTGTGCCATTGATACCAGCCCTGGGCGCTTCTGCGCTGTGGCTGCCAGAATCGCAGCGTAGTAAAGCCAGACATACTGCTATCCTCAGACTAGACAAACTTTCGATTCAGTTTCTGCTTTCCACCCATGACAGAAAAACAAGATTCTAAGGGCCTGTTGCTCAGCGCTTCTGATTTTCGTGAGCTTATAGATGCCAGGCTGCCATTCGCCGGGCTGATGGGCATTACGGTTGATTACTTCAAGGCTGATCATGTGCGACTGAGAGCCAACTATCATGAACGTTTTCTGAGACCGGGAGGAACGATTGCCGGGCCCGTGATGATGGGTCTTGCTGACGCCGCTGTCTATGCGCTTGTTCTGTCGAGAATCGGCCCTGTGGAGCTGGCCGTTACAACGCAGCTATCCATCAATTTCCTGCGTAAGCCTTCACCAGCCGATGTGATAGCCGATGCCCGTATGCTTAAGTTGGGGAAGCGACTCGCCGTTGGAGAAGCGTCTCTATTCAGCGAAGAGATCGGAGCTGACAAACCGGTGGCCCATGTGACAGCAACGTATTCCATTCCACCACCTGAACACAGGAGTTAATATTGCGTGGCAATCACAGATTTTGAAGCGATCGATGCTTGTGTCTTCGATGCCTATGGCACCTTGTTTGATGTGAACTCAGCGGTTGCAAGTCTGCAGTCGCAAGTTGGGCCCCACTATGCCGATCTTTCTGCCGCTTGGCGAAAGAGGCAACTCGAATACACTTGGCTGCGCAGCCTGATGCACTCGCATGTCGATTTCTGGCAGATCACGTCGGAGGCCCTTGCCGTGAGTTTGCGAGAATTCAGCATTGATAGCCCCAATCTGCATGACGATTTAATGCAGGCCTATTTAAGTTTGTTACCGTTTCCTGAGGTTAAACAGGTCTTGCAGTTGCTGAAGAGGGCAGGTATGCAGACAGCTATCCTGACCAATGGGAGTCCGTCCATGATCAAGGCTGCTGTACAAAACTCAGGAATTGATGACTGGATTGATCATCAGCTGTCGGTTGAGTCTGTAGGCATCTTCAAGCCTGATGCCCGTGTTTATCAACTGGCAGTGGATCGCCTGGAAGTACCGGCCGAGAGGATTGCGTTCCAGTCTTCAAATGCCTGGGATGCGGCAGGAGCTGCTCATTTCGGCTTTAAGGTTGCCTGGGTAAATCGCTATGCGCAACCGTCCGAGGCATTGCCTGGAGCACCAGCGGCGATGTTGTCGGATTTGTCAGAACTACCTGGTTTACTGGGAATTTGCTGACGCCCGAGACAATCCGATAGCACTGCTAGCTTTTGATCGTCGTCCATAACTCTCCATCGGGTGATTTCATCAATGGTACGCAGGCACCCCTCGCACAATTGAGTGGGCTCATCGATTCGGCAGATGCCTCTGCAGGGAGATGCAATATCTAGTGTCATGGAACTCATTTACGTAGCTGATGAGCAATCAGAGCTTTCGCTGCGCGTGATTGTGGCTCTCTATCGAGTTGCTGTGAAATATACTGGCTGGCCGTAAGCAATTTTGTCAGATCTATACCATGGTTGATACCGAGACCGTTCAAAAGATAGACAACATCTTCCGTGGCGACATTGCCTGTTGCGCCTTTGGCATAGGGACAGCCGCCTAAGCCTGCGATGGAGGAATCTATCGTGGCAACTCCGTATTGCAAGGCTATGACGATATTGGCCAAGGCTTGACCATAAGTATCGTGGCAATGGACAGCAAGACGCTGCGCACTTATGCCATCACTGAGCAAGGTATCGAGCAGCTGCGACATACTGCCTGCAGTCCCAGTACCGATGGTGTCGCCCAGAGAGACTTCATAGCAACCCGCCTCCAGAAGTTGCCGGGTCAGTTGGCTCACGATCGCAGGTTCTACCTGGCCTTCAAAAGGACAGCCTAAAACGCAAGAGAGGTAACCTCGAACCGGCAAACGCAATGCATGAGCGCGCTCCAGTACTACTTCGAAGCGCTCAAAGCTTTGCTGAATGCTCGCATTGAGGTTCTTTCGCGAGAAGCTCTCAGTTACAGCTGCAAAAATCGCGATTTCACTCACTTTTGCGTCTATGGCTGCATCCAGGCCGGCTTCATTGGGTGTCAACGCCGAGTATCTGATGGAGTCAGACCGCTGAATACGGGCAAATACCTTGTCGGTATCGGCCATTTGCGGGACCCAGCGTGGTGATACAAAAGCCCCGGTTTCAATAACACCCAAGCCGCATTGGGAAAGCAGATCAACCAATTTACACTTTTGCTCAACACTCAGCGGTGTTGCTTCATTTTGCAGGCCGTCACGCGGGCCGACCTCCACCACGTTGACCTTGCTCGGATAGTTCACTCGTTTTTCTCGATGTAGCCGGATCATGCGCTAGTTGACAACGGGACATGATAGCAACGATTCCCCGGTAAAAGAGGGATCTAAGCGCAGTCACTGTTAAACTCATGCTACTGATTATCGGCAAGCGAAAACCATGAAGGTATTTAACTTCGGATCTATCAACATTGATCTTGTCTATCGGGTACCGCATTTAGTGAAACCGGGCGAAACCCTATCCAGCCGATCCTTACAGACAGTCCTGGGTGGCAAGGGTGCGAATCAATCTGTTGCGCTGGCTCGAGCGGGTGCTCAGGTTCTGCATGTAGGGTGCATCGGGCAATCTGATGAATGGGCAAGTTTGCAAATGCAAACTGCCGGTGTCGATATCTCTAATGTTGAGACTATCGAAGAGGCGAGTGGTCACGCCATTATTCAAGTCGATGATGCAGGTGAAAATTCCATTATTCTGCACGGTGGTGCAAACCAGAGTTTCGGCTCGGATACGTTGGAAAAATCGCTGGATGCCGCTGATAGCGGTGATTGGCTCTTGATCCAAAACGAATGCAATAACATCGCGCTGGCCATCGAGATCGCCGCCAGAAAGGGAATGTCCATTGCGTTTAACCCGGCACCGATGACGGATGATGTCAAAGCACTCGCTCTGGAACACTGTGCGCTTCTCATCTTGAATGAAACCGAGGCCGCGACTTTGGCCGAAACCGACAACATAGATCATGCTGCAGAGCTCATGGCTAAACGCTGGCCTGATACCCGTCTGGTGCTAACACTCGGGGCCAAGGGAGCTGTTTTGCGCCATGGCAATCAGCGGCAAAGCGCGGAAGCACTGAAAATTGATGTGGTAGACACCACGGGTGCCGGTGATACGTTTGTGGGATACTTCCTGGCTGCACTGATTGATGGCCTCGATGATCTCTCCGCATTACAACGCGCATGCGCTGCGGCCGCTCTGTCGGTGACTAAGCCTGGAGCGACCCCGAGTATTCCTACTGCTGATGAGGTGAATGCCTTTTTATCCTAAACTTCAGGTGATCGGGTGCGAGAGGCACTTCATTTGAAAACCCCCTAGATTTATAGTGAGCCACTGAAACAACTTTATGCAAAAAATCATTCTGGACACTGACCCGGGCGTTGATGATGCGATGGCCATTGCTTATGCCCTGGCTCATCCGGAAATTGATCTTCTGGCCCTGACAACGGTGTTCGGCAATATCAACATAGACTTCGCCACTCGTAATGCTCAATTCATCCTTGATAAGGTTGGAGCTAAGGATGTTGCTGTCGCTAAAGGTGCTGCGATTCCGGGCGTGCAATCGCCGCTGCCGCACGCAGAATTTGTGCATGGTGCTGATGGTTTGGGAAACCAGTATCCGGGCTCGACACCAGACAAAGCCGCCGAGGATTCCACACCCTTACAATCCGCTGCGCGTCATGCAAAGCTGGAATCTCTTGACGCCGCTGACTTCATCATTGAAGCCGCACGTGAAGCGCCAGGCCAGATTACGCTTGTTGCGGTTGGGCCACTCACTAATATCGCAGAGGCGTTTAGGCGCGAGCCCGAATTGCCTTCGCTGGTTGCAGGGCTTGTGATAATGGGAGGAACGGTGGACGAACCAGGGAACGTATCGCCGCTGAGTGAGGCTAATTTTCTTAATGACCCACACGCTGCGGACGCAGTTTTTGCAGCTGATTGGCCGGCTACCGTGGTAGGTCTTGATGTAACTCACCGCATAATGTTGACTGATACTCACTTGAGTTCGCTGGATGTGCAGGCTGGCCAAACAGGAAAATTCATCTGGCAAACCAGTCGCTTTTATGTGGACTTCTATGCTCAAAGCGGTGCTGCTAAAGAAGCGGTGGCCAATGGAGCAGAGCCGCAATGCGCCATGCACGATGCTGCTGCCATAGCTTATGTCATCATGCCTGAGGCATTTAAAGTGGCAAAGGGTGCCGCCAGAGTGGTGAGCGAGGGCATTGCAGTCGGCCAGTTAGCCCTGGATCGCCTGGGGAGAGAGTACTCCGTACCCCACTGGCAAAATCGCCCTGACACGGCCGTGTGCATGTCTGTTGATGCAGACAAAGTGCGCAGCGATTTCTTACAAACCCTTATCGACCATCATCGAACATGAGTAACTCATTGATCAATAGTTTGAGAGCATCGTTCTTACCACCATTCTGTCTGTTGGGCACCTTATTCCTGGGCGCTTGTGATTGGGTTGATTCGACAGGCAATCAGGGCGCTGAGCAGCCTGTGACAGAAGTGTTCATAGATGATGCGCTTGTGTCTGGCCCAATTGCGATAGGTGAGCAGGGCTTAACACGTATAGTGCCCAGCAGGATTACAGAGATCGCTGTCGATCAAACCTTTACGTGGAGTGATGCACCCATTGAGCAAGGCAAGCTGGATGTCTGTGCTAACGTCAATGGCTTTGATATGGCAATCGCTGCAGATTCCTTGTTGGATGCTTGCACAGATCCTACCCAGTGCGAATTCGAATTCCTACAACAGAATACTGAGGATGGTGCCACCGAGTTTAGTTTGCAAGCGCCGGTGCTCAAAGCATCGGTTGGCTTGAAATACGGGTTGACTGTGGAAGATGAGGACGGCAGATCATCGACCGAAGAACTTGATTTTTGTCTGACTGCATTCAACGAAGAACCTGTTGCCAATGATGACACCTATGTAGTGATAGAAGGCACGCGATTGGTGGTGGGAGCTGGCGACAATAGTCTGTTGAGCAATGATTCAGATGATATTGATGTAAGCAATACTGAGTTTCGTATTCAGCCAGTTCCATCGATTGAGCCGATGCATGCCGCATTTTTTGAACTAAATCCTGACGGGAGCTTTTCTTATGAATCTAGTCTCACTGGAATTCGGGCTGATCAGCTTGACAGTTTCGAGTATGAACTGAGTGATGGCGTATACATATCGAAGGCACAAGTGACCTTACGCGTAGTCACCAGCAATCAGGCACCAGAATTAATCGACGACATTCCAGTGCTCATGGCCACCGAAGGCGATGCATTTATCGAGAATCTTGCTCTGTATTTTGTCGATCCGGAAGACAACGACCTGACGTTCTCTTTTGCCGAAGACGATGAATTACCATCGGATGGTTCGTTGCTGCTGAGTGAGGATGGATTATTCTCAGGAATTCCAGGCGAAGATGATGTAGGAAGCTATTCGTTGACGTTGATCGCCAGTGATGGTGGGCGCGAAACAGAGGCCGTTGTAACCCTCGAAATAGATGCAGCTCCAGTGGTGCCCTTGAACAATCCTCCAGAGTACGAGGAAGATTCGGTGTTTGATCAGATAATTCTGCTAGGTCGTACGATACGGCCAATTGAGCCAGTGTTCATTGATCCGGATGGGGACGAGCTAACGTACAGCGTTATTGGTACCAGCAGCCTGCCGACTGGTGTAGAAATTGATGAAGAGACCGGGGTAATTTCCGGAGAACCAACTAGAAGAACCTGGGTTCGGAACTTGCGTGTAGAAGCAACTGACCCCTTTGGGGACAGCGATATCTCTGAACCCTTCTTTATACGCGTGCGGTAGTTTCATGAGTGACGGCCAGTTACCTTATCTATTTGTCAAACATTCTGAAAACTGGAACGTAGATCGTTGTACACAGTGGATGTCAAAAAACGACATGCCTGTTGACTGGTGTTATCCGGTTAGTGATGATCCTTTTCCTGATCCAAAAGCATACGCAGGTGTCGTTATTTTTGGCGGTGCTACCAGTGCCAACGATTGCTCTGAGCTCGAATGGGTGCGCCATGAGTTAGGCTTTGTTGAAAACTGTCTGAAGCACGAAATTCCATTTTTCGGTATTTGTCTGGGAGCGCAAATGCTCGCTCGGGTTCTGGGCGCAGCTGTAAGGCCGCACGACAACGACGTCAAGGAAGTCGGTTTCTTTAGAGTAGAACCTGTGCCGGGAGAGGAGGCTTTTCTTCGAGATCCACTTACTGTTATGCAATGGCACTCAGAAGGATTTGACTTGCCAGCCGGCACTCGCCGGATTGCTTCAGGTGAGGATTTTCCCAATCAGGCTTATCGGTATAACGAGCACACACTCGGCGTTCAATTTCATCCGGAGGTAAATCCCGAGGCATTGGCAATCTGGCATGAGCGAAATCGCACACGTCCCAGTGGTGTTTTAACTGATGAGCAGCGAGTATCCATGATGGCTGATGCGCATCAACATGATGCAGCAATAACAAGTTGGCTGGATGGCTTTTTAAGCCAATGGACCGATCTATCAGCGGGTGTTAAATCCTGAGTATCTGATGCTTCGTGTGAATATCGACAAGACTTGATAATTTGTGGATGAATCAAACAGATTACTGCTGAATGTATTTATCTATCTTTTAGCTGGATTGCTTGCTGTTCCCAGTGCCAAGAAGCTTGGGCTTGGCCCCGTTTTCGGTTACCTGTTCGCTGGTATTTTGATAGGTCCATGGGGTCTTGCACTGATTAGAGATGTGCAACATATCGAGTTGTTCTCGCGTGTGGCTACTGTTTTACTGCTTTTCCTGGTGGCCTTACAAGCAACACCCGAACGTGTACATCGTTTATTGGGCAATCTCATCTCTTTGGGCGTACTTCAATTTCTTTTGACGACGCTTGTTATTTCTTTGGTCGGGATTGCCATAGGGCACCCCTGGCATCATGCACTGGTGGCTGGGCTTGCATTGTCAATTTCCTCGGAAGCAGTTGCCAGTCATGCCTTTAATGAACGATACCCCACGGGCTCGCCACTCACAGAAACCGGTTATCAGCTGTTGTTGACGCAGTCCATGGCAATGGTACCGCTTGTCGTGTTTCTGCCGTTGTTGGGATTCGATGCATTAGTGACGCAGGTGAGTCCCTGGCCGAAGGTCATGATGGGGCTGATTGTGCTGGGTATCTTTGGTATCGCTGGTCATCTGCTGCTTCGTCGCGTGTTTCGCTATGTTGTGAGCATCGGCCTGGACGAAGTATTCGCAGCATTTGCGTTGTTGCTCATAATCGGATTGCTACTGATTGTTCAGGCCTTGGGTTTGCCACTGGAGCTTGGTGCACTGTTGGGGGGCTTGTTGTTAATTCGTTCCGAATACGGTTCTGCTATCCGCATTGCCACGCATCCGTTCAGCGGGTTGCTTGTTGGAATGTTCTTCATCTCTACAGGTATGCAGATAGACTTTGCGACATTTTTTCGCAAACCGTTGGAAACATTTGCGCTGGTTGCATTACTGGTTTTCGTCAAAGCCTGGATCATCAGAAATATCCTGCGCTACTCGGCGGTACCGCGTCGTCAGAGAATCTGGTTGGCAACTGTGCTTGCCCAGAGCGGGGAGCTTGCTTTTGTAGTTATCGCCCTGGCAATCAGTTACGAAGCCATTCCCAGTAAATTGGCAGCTCAATTGGTTCTGGTGGTGGCGCTGTCCATGCTCACGACACCCATATTGCTGTTTTTTGCAGCACGGCGCGATACTGTGCCGGCCAGGCAGCAGACCGATACTGGATTGAATATCGGTCAACAGGCCGATTCGCAAGTGATTGTGGCAGGCTTTGGTCGAGTGGGGCGCGGGGTTGCCCGCATTCTTAAGCAAAACGGGTTCAGGACTGTCGTGATTGACCATAGTCCGGATCGCTTTGCCGAACTCCGGGCTGAGGGTTTCGTGGGCTTTTATGGTGATGCATTACGCCCGGATCTCATTGAATCTGCAGGTGCTGACAATGCTGCAGTTCTCGTCATTGCTATTGACGATCCTGAAGCGACCGCTGACTTGATGAAGCGTGCCCGACGTGAGTACCCACACTTGTCTGTACTCACTCGAGCAGTGGATACTGCCGATGAGCACCGTTTGCTCAAAAGTGGCGCGGACAGAGCTTATAGCGAGACATTTGAAACAGCGCTTCTAATGGGGGAAGATGTGCTGGAAATGGTCGGTCTTAGCCCACTGGACGCACAAGCTCTGGCTGAACAATTTCGTGACGATGTGCTCGAGTCCCGGCCTGCCGCAAAAGCTCGACACAATCAGTAGCCTCTCGGTTGCCGGGATCAAAGGCTGCGCCAAGCGTTGAAAAGCTAATTGAGGATGCACTGTTGTTATGAAAGGTAATGATGTCGAATCAATCACGAAGCTGCTCAAGGAGCATGATGTGGCACTATCGGCCGTCAAGGCTAATAAATTGATGTTGCAAATAGGCCTGTTGGAAGAGGCTACTCGCGAGAGTTCTACCCGTCCCGGTGTTATTAAAAAGTACAAGGTGCTCAGTGAAAAGGGGCTTGACTATGGTGTTAATGAGGAGAATCCACAAAGCCCGGATCAGACCTCGCCTTACTATTACAAGGATAGCTTTCCAGAGCTGGCGAAAATTCTCCTTGAGGCCGCTGAAGCCAGTGCTTGATGCACGGTTTGAGCAAAGTTGATTTGCCGCTTTGGCTATGATTTGGTCTTGACTTGCCTGCGTCTAATCGACTCTGATTGTAATTTGCCGGGTTCGAGTCGTTGGCTCGGTCGGGAAAAAGGTTCGTGATACACTCGAAGCAGGTGGCGCCGAGTGCTGAACAGGGCGAGCCACTACCAATTTTATTGAGGATATACACTATGAAAATCTCACGATTGGGTGTAATTGCCGGGATGCTCCTGGCTACATCTGCCGCGACTGCTGCCGACATCACACCTGCGGTTGTTTTCGATATGGGTGGCAAGTTCGACAAGTCATTCAACCAAGGTGTCTACGATGGCGTAGAGCGTTTCAAGACTGAAACCGGAATCGAGTATCGAGAGTTTGAGGTTACCAACGAGACTCAACGTGAGCAGGCAATCCGTCGTATGGCACAGAGAGGCGCTAATCCTATTCTGGGTGTAGGCTTTGCTCAGGCAGGCCCGATGGAAGCCGTTGCCAAGGAGTTTCCGGATACCCAATTCACTATCATCGACGGTGTCGTTGATTTACCAAACGTTCAATCGATTGTATTCAAGGAGCAGGAAGGATCATTTCTGGTCGGTCTTCTAGCAGCAATGGCCTCTGAAAGTCAGGTAGTTGGCTTTGTCGGTGGTATGGATATTCCTCTGATTCGCAGATTCGCCTGTGGTTTCGAGCAGGGCGCAAAGCATGCGTCTGCCAAAGTCGATGTTGTTCAGAATATGACGGGTACCACACCATCTGCCTGGAATGATCCCGGCAGAGGTAGTGAGTTGGCAAAGGGCCAATTCGATCGTGGTGTTGATGTGATTTACGCTGCAGCAGGCGGAACGGGTGTGGGTGTATACCAGGCTGCTAAAGATGGTGGCAAACTGGCGATCGGGGTTGATTCAAATCAGAACTACCTGCACCCGGGCACCATGCTGACCTCTATGCTAAAGCGGGTTGATGTTGCCGCGTTTAATGCATTTGATGGTGCAATGAATGGCACTTGGACTCCAGGAATCACAGTGCTTGGTCTGGCAGAGGAAGGTGTAGGTTGGGCACTTGATGAAAACAATGAAAGTCTGATCACGACTGACATGAAGGCCGCAGTTGAGGCTGCATCAGCGGCTATTGTCGCTGGAGAGATTGCAGTGCACGATTATATGAGTGACAACACCTGCACCTACTAGCAGCCGTTGTGGTGAATTTTTTGCGCGAATCTTACGCTCCGCTTGCATGAGCGGCAGCGCAAGCAACACAGGCGAGGTTGTAAATACAACCTCGCCTGGTCAGGCCGAGTCGGACCCCGACTCCAAATACGCAATAGAACTTCGTGGTATATCCAAGCGCTTCGGCGCAGTGCGTGCCAACAAAGACATTGACCTGAAGGTCGGGCGCGGCTCTATACACGGTATCGTTGGCGAGAACGGTGCCGGAAAATCGACATTGATGAGTATTCTCTACGGCTTTTATCAAGCTGATAGTGGAGAGATCAGAATCAATGGAAAACCTGTTTCAATTCTCAGTTCACACGATGCTATTAATGCCGGTATCGGTATGGTTCATCAGCACTTTATGCTGGTTGATACTTTTAGTGTGCTGGAAAATGTCATGCTGGGTGCGGAAGAGCATGCCTTGCTCTCGCCTAGCGCTGCAGATGCGCGCAAAGAATTGCAGCGCCTCTCAGATGAGTACCAACTCTCCGTTCCTGTTGATACGCTGGTGTCGGATTTACCCGTAGGCGAGCAACAACGCACGGAGATTCTTAAAGCGCTTTACCGGCACGCAGAAATACTGATACTTGATGAACCTACCGGTGTGCTCACGCCGCAGGAAGCGGATCAGTTGTTTAGGGTGCTGGCAGCATTAAAAGAGCGTGGAGTCACCATTATCCTTATCACTCACAAGCTACGCGAGATCATGGACATCACAGACACCGTCTCTGTGCTGCGCCTGGGTGAGATGGTTGCGCACCTCAACACAGCGGACACCAGCATGAATGAGCTGGCAGAACTGATGGTTGGTCGTAAGCTTGAAACCCGCAATTATCATCGAGAGACAGAGCTAGCCAGCGACACCGAAGTGGGCATCGACGTTGTTGGGTTGGGGGCAATCGATAAGACGGGTAAAACCCGATTGAAAGATGTCTCTTTCAACGTCAAGCGCGGAGAGATACTGGGCGTGGCTGGCGTTGCCGGCAATGGTCAAAGCATGCTACTTGAGGTCCTGGCTGGTATTACAGCGCCTACCAGTGGCCACTTTGTGATCAATGGACAGAAGGCTACCCACGACAGCCCGGTCAATCCATCTCAAATGCGCGAATTAAAAGTCCACCATGTTCCCGAAGATCGTTTGAAATTGGGGTTAGTCAAAGCATTTAGCGCTGCCGAGAGCTCAGTACTTGGTTATCAGCGTGCCATGCGGTTTAACCTTAGAGGGTTTTTACAGTTAGATACCATCCGTCGCGCCTGTCGCAAATTAATGGACAGTTTTGATGTGCGCCCGGGCGATCCGAAACTTAAGTCTGCCACCTTCTCTGGTGGCAATCAGCAGAAACTCATACTGGCCCGCGAACTTGAAAAGTCACCTGACATTTTGCTAATTGGCCAACCGACCCGAGGTGTAGACATTGGCGCTATCGAGCTCATTCATGAAAAGATAACCGAGATGCGTGATGCGGGCTGTGCCGTGTTGCTGGTTTCTGTCGAGTTGGATGAAATTATGGCGCTGGCAGATCGCATTATTGTTATGTATGAAGGCCAAATCGTAGCTGAGGTGGTTGGTAAAGACGCAGAAAAAACTCAGTTAGGATTGATGATGGCCAACGCGCATCAGGATGCAGCTGCATGAGCATCAACACTAGCAGTATAAATTTACCGGCTTGGCTTGAGATAGGTGTGATACCTGTACTCAATATCATCATGGCCTTGTTTTTTTCTGGTCTGATCATGCTGGCTATCGGCGTTAATCCGATTGAAGCGGTTGGCATCATGATTAACGGCGCTTTTGGTTATGACGAAGCGATTGGCTACACCCTGTATTACACAACCAACTTCATCTTTACCGGTTTGGCCGTCGCTGTTGCGTTTCATGCCAGCCTCTTCAACATTGGCGGCGAAGGCCAGGCCTATATCGGTGGGTTGGGTGTAGGCGTTGTGTTTTTAACGCTAGATCAATACTTGCCTGCGCTATTGCTTATACCCATTGGGATTATCGCTGCCGGATTGTTTGGTGCTGCCTGGGCGTTCATCCCTGCCTGGTTGCAGGCGCACCGCGGCAGCCACATTGTAATCACCACGATCATGTTCAATTTCATAGCCGCCTCGATCATGGTGTATTTGCTGGTGAATGTTCTGATCAAGCCGGGGCAGATGTCACCCGAATCGCGCCTTTTTGATGAGTCTGCCTGGTTGCCCTTCATGCATGAATTTCTAGCTTGGTTTGGCATAGCAGTCACACGAACACCGCTCAATCTCTCTTTGTTTTTTGCGCTGGCCTGTTGCCTTTTCGTGTGGGTCTACATTTGGCGCACTCGGTGGGGTTATGAGCTTAGAACAGCGGGACATAGCGAAGATGCGGCGCGTTATGCTGGTATAAAACCTAAGAACGTAGTCATTGCCGCCATGTGTTTATCCGGTGCTCTAGCAGGTTTTGTGGCGGTAAACGAGATCATGGGAGTTCACCACCGCCTGTTGCTTAACTTTACTGCCGGCTATGGTTTCACAGGCATTGCTGTATCGTTGATGGGGCGAAATCATCCCATTGGCATCATCATGGCGAGTTTGCTGTTTGGGGTCTTGTATCAGGGCGGGGCCGAGCTGGCCTTCGAAATCCCCAAGATCACGCGTGAAATGGTGGTGGCCATTCAAGGGTTGATCATTCTGTTTTCAGGTGCTTTAGCACTGATGCTACGACCATGGGTAGTTCGACTTTACCTGCTATTCAAGCCGGTTGATGAGGTCGTACCTGCCTGATGGATAGCTTTTCTGCACTGTTAGCCATACTCGATGCCACCCTTAGGGTTTCCACGCCGTTAATTCTGGCGGCAATGGCTGGCTTGTTTTCTGAACGATCTGGCATCGTGGACATCAGTCTGGAAGGCAAGATGCTGGCGTCTGCTTTTGCAGCCGGCGCAGTTGCGGCGGTAACCGGCAGTGCCTGGCTGGCACTGGGCTGCGGTATTGTGGTAGGCGTTGCACTGGCTCTGGTTCATGGTTTTGCCTGTATCACTCATCGAGGTAATCAGGTCGTGAGCGGCCTGGCCATTAATATCCTGGCCTCAGGTTTAACGGTCGTCTTGGGTATAGCCTGGTTTTCGCAGGGCGGGCAAACACCGGCATTGGCAAGCGAAGCCCGATTTATGCCTCTGGAGTTGCCGTTTGCGGATGCTGCCAAATCGATTCCCTTCATTGGGCAGTTTTATAGTGATGTTATCAGTGGACATAATTTTTTGGTTTACGTTGCGTGGTTAGCTGTGTTCTTTACCTGGTGGGTGGTTTATCGAACCCGCTTCGGGCTGCGCCTGCGTGCAGTTGGTGAGAATCCGCTGGCTGTTGATACCGCGGGTCTATCGGTAAGCGGCCTTCGATATTCCGCAGTTGCGTTATGCGGTGCCTTGTCCGGGATAGCTGGCACCTATCTGTCAACGGCACAGAATGCAGCCTTTGTCAGGGAAATGACTGCGGGGCAGGGTTATATCGCTCTGGCTGCATTGATCTTCGGAAAATGGCGTCCAGTACCTGCTATGTTGGCTTGCCTGATGTTTGGTTTTCTCGACGCCGTGGCGATCCGGCTTCAAGGGGTGGTACTACCCGGCATTGGTGAGGTGCCCGTGCAAGCGATCCAGGCTTTGCCCTATATCCTCACCGTAGTGTTGCTGGCAGGTTTTATCGGTCGCGCCACTGCCCCCAAAGCGGTCGGCATCCCCTTCCTCAAAGAACGCTAACCGCGCCTAAGCAGTCCTAACGGGTCGGACCACCGTAAGTCCATATCGCCCCGGGTCGGACCGCCGTAAGTCTTTGTTTAAAAATACACCTGGCAATGAAAACAATTTGTCGCACGTGCAAATTGGCCTATTGGGCGCGAAAATCTGGCTTTTCAACCATCACTGAGACGTTTTAATCCGGTGCACTCATGCAGTGCTCAGCAAGAGTCATTTGGCTTGCCTTTGTGTTGCTGAGGGGGCTAAAACCGCTCAGTTAAATGTCAAAGCCTGTTTTGCGTGTTGATTTTGCCTGTTTATTCAAAAACATTTATTGAATTCAACAAGTAATGAAGGTCCGACCCCAGTAGGGATGTTTGTTAGACTGGTGGGCCGTGTTGGTATTTGTGTGTTTTTGCTTGATGAATAAAATTTTATTGTCGTTGCCGGTTGGAAAGAAGGTGGGCATTGCCTTTTCTGGAGGCCTGGATACATCTGCTGCGATCGCCTGGATGAGGCAAAAAGGTGCTGTGCCTTATGCGTATACAGCTGATCTTGGCCAACCTGACGAGGATGACTTCGCCGATATCGCCGCGCGTGCACGAACCTATGGGGCGGAAGAAGCCCGCACCGTTGATTGCACAGATGTGCTGGTCAACGAAGGGCTTGTTGCCATCATGTGCGGAGCTTTTCACATATCCAGTGGCGGCAAAAAGTATTTCAACACCACTCCACTTGGGCGTGCAGTGACGGGCACCATTCTGGTCCGAGCCATGCAAGCCGATGATGTACATATCTGGGGTGATGGTTCGACTTACAAAGGCAATGACATCGAGCGATTCTACCGATATGGCTTGATGACCAATCCGGCTCTGCAGATTTACAAGCCCTGGCTAGATAGTGACTTTGTAGCTGAGTTGGGTGGTCGTACTGAGATGAGTGATTTTCTGAATGCCAATGGTTTTGAGTATCGGGACAGCAAGGAAAAAGCATACTCAACCGATGCGAATATTCTGGGAGCAACTCATGAGGCCAAAGATCTGGAGTTTCTTGATCGGGGCATGCATATTGTCGAGCCGATCATGGGTGTTAAATTCTGGGACTCGTCTATCGAGATTCCTGATGAGCAGGTGAGCATCACGTACGCTGAAGGAATGCCAGTGGCACTCAATGGAAAACAGTTTGATTCGCCGGTTGCGCTGTTCAAAGAGGCCAACGCTATTGGCGGTAGGCATGGCTTGGGCATGTGCGATCAAATCGAGAACCGCATCATCGAAGCCAAGAGTCGCGGTATTTACGAAGCACCGGGTATGGCCTTGCTGCACATTGCCTATGAGCGCTTGCTCAACGGCATCCACAATGAGGACACCTTGGATAACTATCATATGCTTGGTCGTCGGCTAGGAAAACTGCTTTACCAAGGGCGGTGGTTCGACCCCCAGTCTCTGATGCTCAGGGACACATTGCAAAAATGGATAGGTCAAGGCGTCAGCGGAACTGTCACGCTTGAATTGCGCCGAGGAGATGACTATTCATTGCTCAATACTGAGAGTGATGCCTTAACGTATGCTCCTGAAAATCTCTCAATGGAAGTGGTCGAGCAAGAAGCCTTTAGTCCACTCGATAGGATTGGTCAGTTATCCCTGCGTAATCTTGATATCGAAGACTCCAGAAACAAGCTTCAGGAATTTGCAGCCAAGGGTGTGCTTCCATCCGCGGATGCCATGAAAAAACTGATCAGTGACAGGGGCTGAGACGCCAGTAGGAATTGATGGATGCCTGATATGAATGAAGGGCATCCTCAAGCGCTTGAGTCCGGCATTGAGGTGCCCAAACAACCTGGCGCTAGTTTGCTTAACTATAAAGATCTATTGCTTGCAGGGGTGCCCTTGCTGGATGTCCGTGCACCGGTAGAGTTTGATAAAGGTGCGTTTCCCGAGGCAGTTAATCTGCCGCTGCTGTCCGACGAAGAGCGTCATTTGGTTGGGATACGGTACAAAGAGCAGGGGCAGCAAAGCGCTATCGAACTAGGTGCCAAACTACTCACGGCGGATCTTCGTCAGCAGCGAATAAAATGTTGGGTAGATTTTTTTGAACAAAACCCCAATGGAGCCTTGTACTGTTTTCGTGGTGGCCTGCGCTCGCGAATAACACAGCAGTGGTTAAAAGAAGCGGGTCTGGAGATACCGCTGGTTAAAGGTGGTTACAAAGCGCTACGAAGCTACCTGATAGAATCCTTGGACAAGCTTTGCACGACCATGGATTTGATGCTCATCGGGGGCCGTACCGGCAGTGGCAAAACCTTGCTTGTCAATCAGCTTGGAGACACTGTCGATCTTGAAGCCCTTGCAGAGCATCGTGGATCAAGCTTTGGTGGTTTAACCAATGAACAGCCGCGCAATATCGATTTTGAACATTCAGTCACCATCGCTTTACTTAGGCTTCGTGAGGCTGGAGTTAGCAGGGTGTATCTGGAAGATGAGGCTAGACTGATTGGCCGAGTGTGTTTACCTGATCGCTTAAGAGAGGCGATGCTGCAAGCACCCATAGTTATTTTAGATTGTGATATGCAGCGACGAATACGCCACTGCTTTGATGATTATGTTCCCGATCTATTGCAACGTTATACTCAACTGTTGGGTAAAGAGGCCGGGTTCAGTGCTTTTTGTGATCATCACCGTAACAGCCTTGCCCGTATCCAAAAACGTTTTGGTGGTGAAAACTATAGACATGCGTTGGAACTATTGGAGCAGGCTCTGCACCAACATTTAGCACACAACGACACCTCATTCTATGCTGAGTTCATAGAACTATTGTTGAGCAAATACTATGACCCGATGTATGACTATCAGCTGAGCAAGAAAACGAAACGGGTGATTTTCGCTGGATCGGCTGATGATATTAGCGAGATGGTGAGTAGTCTTGAATAACCCCTCGATAGTTCGAGATATCTGCCTGTTAGGTGGTGGTCATAGTCATGTTTTGCTGATTAGGCAGTGGGCCATGAATCCGCTGCCCGGTGTCCGCCTCAGCTTAGTGTCCAGTGCTAACCAGACACCTTATTCCGGCATGCTGCCCGGGTTGATTGCAGGGCATTACAGTGTTGATGAAATACATGTGGATCTGCTGAACTTATGCACGTGGGCAGGCGTAAGATTCATCGAAGACACCGTCGTGGGCCTCGATTTGGAATCGAAGCAGCTACGATTTACTCAACGCCCGGTTCTGGAGTTTGATGTTCTATCGCTGGACACCGGTTCAACACCTGACTTGTCGGTACCAGGTTCGAAAGAATTTGTAACACCAGTGAAACCTGTACACAACTTCTTCAAGCGCTGGCAAGCGCTGCTGGAGCGAGTTGAAGAACCCGGTTCAGACAATCTTGCGATAGGGGTTGTTGGCTCGGGGGCCGGAGGCTTTGAATTGGTTACCGCTATGCGCTATGCGCTGAGGGATACCAACGCAAACTGCTTATGGTTTTTGCGAGGAGAAAAGCCTATTAGAGGGCGGCCTGAGAAGGTAGGTGAATTGGCTTTGAAGGCTGCAACTCGCCTTGGAATAAACGTGGTCTCTAACTTTGATGTAGCAAGAGTCAAATCGGGTTGCCTTGAGGCTGTTGATGGTCGAGTCGTTGAGCTGGATGAAATCCTCTGGTGCACGGCTGCCATGGGGCCGACCTGGCCTGCGGATGCCGGGCTATCCACGGACAAGCGTGGATTTGTAGCAACTCGGGCAACCTTGCAAAGCGAATCTCATGACTTTGTATTTGCTACTGGTGACATAGGCACACAGACGCTCACTCCAAGTGCTAAAGCAGGTGTGTTCGCAGTGCGCCAGGCACCCTACTTATTCAAAAACTTGAGAGCCTATGTTCTGGGTGAAAAGCTGGTTAGCTATGAACCTCAAAAAGATTTTTTGAGTCTTATGGCAACCGGAGAAAAATCCGCTATCGCAAGCAGGGGTGCCTTTGCCCTGGAAGCCAACTGGATTTGGCGTTGGAAAGATTCTATTGATCAGAAGTTCATGCGCAAGTTCACCGAGCTTCCCGCCATGAAACGTAATCCAGCCGTAGCTGTACTTCCCAATGCACTGCGAGAGCTGGACAATATACATGCCAGTAACATAATGCCTTGCCGTGGCTGTGGTGCAAAAGTGGGGGCTGACACGCTTGAATCAGTGATTGAATTCTTGAACCCAATTGAACGTGATGATGTTGTTACGGAGTTGTCTGACGCTGGCGATGCGGCTGTTTTGCAATTAGGTGCCATGAACCTCGTTCAATCGGTTGATCAGATCAATGCCATTGTCGATGATCAGTACCTACTCGGAAGAATGGCAGCATTACATGCCTTAAGTGATGTTGTCACCTTGGATGCTACACCTCAATCGGCACAGGTTGTTGTCACAGTAGCCGAAGCTAGCCCAACGATAGTCGAGCGAGATCTACGCCTACTGATGAGTGGTATTGTTGATGCGCTGAACCAGGAAGGCTGCGCTCTCGTTGGCGGGCACACTACTCAGGGAAAGGAACTATCGGTGGCCTTGGTTGTGAATGCGGTTATGCAATCAGATTCATCCGCGTCTACCACTGATTCTGAAGAGAAACTGCGTTCCAGTGTCGCCTTGAGTAAGATAAAGGTTGGTGATGTTTTGGTGCTCACTCAGCCTTTGGGTATCGGTACGCTGTTCGCAGGACTCATGCAGCAAAAGGCAAACGGTAACGATGTGTCTAACGCTATACGGGTGATGCTACAGAGTAATAGTGTGGCAGCAACCACTTTACGGCAACATGGGGCCAGCGTTATGACTGATGTAACGGGCTTTGGCTTGCTTGGGCATTTGGAACGTCTGTTTAGGGGAAGTGCTTTGGGTGCCAACATCGCTGCTTCGCGAGTACCGGTTTTATCGGGCGCATTTCTACTTTCCGAAAACATGGTGCATAGCTCATTATGGCAACAAAACAAACGCGTTTTGCCACGCTTTTTAGTTGATGCGGAGGTGCCTTTGTCAACGCAGATGCTTTTGTGTGATCCTCAAACTGGTGGAGGGTTGTTGGCCGTGATACCAGCGCACAATAAAACGAGTTGCCTTGAGAAGCTTGCCCTAGCGGGTTATGGTGAAGCGTCTGTTATTGGCACTGTCCATAAGGAACCTCATCTCCGGCTAGGCTGATCGCGGGCAGCCATTTTCAAGCCTGTGGAGAACACCTTCAATCAAAATGATTACCTACCCGCATAGAGCCATTGATCGAAACGAGCTTGATCAAATGGACAAACGTCAGCGAGCAAATCTGATCAATGCTCTTTCGGGGTACAAGAGTGCGAATTTATTGGGAACGATCAACTCCAAGGAGCAAACCAATCTTGCTCTGGTTAGCTCGGTTTTTCATGTAGGCGCAAACCCACCATTGATTGGTTGCTTATTAAGACCTCATTCGGTTCCCAGGCACTCTCTGGAAAATATGATGGAGACTGAATGCTTTACGCTAAGTGCAGTTACCAAAGCGTTATTCAAACAAGCTCATCAAACCAGTGCTCGTTACCCGCGCGATGAATCAGAATTTACAGCTGTTGGCTTAACCCCCGAGTTTTCGGATGTTGTTCGCGCTCCCTATGTGCAAGAGAGTCCCCTCAAAGTTGGCGTGTCTCTGATCGAAACGCAGACGCTTGCTGTCAACAAGACGGTTCTGGTTATTGGTGAAATCAAGGAAATCCGATTAGCAGACAATTTGATGACTCAGGATGGCCACTTGAACTTGAGTGATGGAGACTTAGTTGCCATTTCAGGCCTCGATGAGTACCACCTGCCAGCTTCACTTGGACGGCTCCCTTATCCCAAACCCTCCAGCGTTCAGCTAAAGAGTGAGTGAGCAATAAGTCCTGCCAGGAGTGATAACACAGCACCCGTTGTAAGGATTGTTCTCAAGCGCCCAAACCATGGGGGCAATTCGCCTCGTTTGACTGCCTTAACATCAAGTGCAAACTGGAAAAGAAACCCCACCACCAGGATTGACAACATTAACGATGGTTTGAGCAAAAGCGCTGGCCAAGCAATCAGGCTTGGAACCACGCTCAATGCAAGTGGCTGCCATTGTTGCAGACGAGAGGTGTCGCTGAGAAGACTGCCCCAGCGAATGCCTCCAAGAAAGCTCAGAATAACGGCACCGTAGGCACCCAGAGCGTTCAAGGCAAGTTGTTTGAGTGCTGGTGCCGAATGAGCGCCTGCCAACAGTTCAATAATATTGCTTGGAGTACAACTTGCGAGGGCCGTTGCTATAAAGGGTAACAATCCAGCAACGCCCAGTACTAATGCAGGGGTTGGAATAACCTGTTCTCTTGCAGCCATCCGCACTGCGCTCCATTGAGCTAACATAAGTTGGATCAATTGTAGGGCAATTGGCTCTATAGCAAGGCTTCAATGTCGCGGATCAACTGTGTACCCATGGGTTGCTCGCTGGAATCGTAGTGCCCGATTACCTGGCCATCTCTATCTATCAGATACTTATTGAAATTCCACCGGGGGGAAATGCCACTCTCTCTCGCCAGATCCTTGAACAGAGGGTGCGCCTGATTGGATTTAACGGCAATTTTCTGAAACATCGGGAATGAGACGCCATAGTTTAACTCGCAAAATTCGGCCACCTCTTCTTCACTGCTTAGCTCTTGGCGAAAGTCGTCAGAAGGGAATCCCAAGACTCTAAAGCCTTTATCCAGATATAACTGATGAAGTTTTTCAAGTTGTTCAAACTGGGGAGTAAACCCGCATTTACTTGCCGTATTGACCATCAGCAAGACCTTGCCTGCATACAAATCGCACAATGGACGAAACTCAGGAGACATTAGCGGTCGAAGTCGATGACTCAACAGTGAATTACAGGCATTATTGTCAGTAGTTTCATTTTTTGCCGAATCGTTTGCCTGGGACAGCACAGGCCGTGCTTGGAGCAGGGCTGAGCAAATCGGCAGCAGAACCGACTTTTGAAGCCAATGGCGACGTGTTAATTTGTTCATACGTGAGTTTATTTTATGGATGCTGGAGACTCGGAGGCGTTACCTGATAATTATTATCTGATTAATTTTCATGCCTTAGCATCCTTTGTCAATGACACCTACCAGGACATACTCACCCCCGCTGAGAAAGATTGGTACAAACAGATATCAGCGAGCCCTGAAGCAGCCCAACGTCTCTATATTCGACTCTTAACACGGAAAAGATCAGTTTTTCGCCGCAGTCGTTTGAACTATCCCGAAATTACAGACCTAGCTGCTACTGCTCACATTCTGGAAAAACGCGGCTTGGTTTCCACTGATCCACCCCAACAGCTGGAGTTACTGCTTAGGGAGTTTACCAAGCCTGAATTGCTTAAACACCTGAAGCCGGGTAACCCAGGCAAATTATCTCGTGTTGCGCTAATCTCGCAGCTTCTGGAAGGCGTTGACCATTCTCGCCAGCACAGCGTGCTAACACTACAAAGAGTTGATAGCTGGATTGAGGTGATGGGCCATCGACATTGGACAGTGTTCAATTTGTGTTTCTTTGGCAACCTGTATCAGGATAGTAGTGAGTTTGTGTTGCGCGACTTAGGGAAAATGCATTATGAGCCCTATGAGATCGCACCCGAATCGCGCCCTTTCCAGACCCGTGCACAGTTGGATTCGCACCTCTGCTACTACGAGTGCTGCGCATTGTTGGATACCTTGGATAGCAAAGACCCCATACAGCTGTTACAACTGGTCCATACACTACCAGAAGAAGTGGAGGGCGATCTGCATCTGCGAAGGCGATCAGATCGGTTTCGCAACCGCGTTGCCCGGCAGCTGGAACGCATGGGGGAGAGTGACGAGGCCTTAAAACTGTACGGTCTATCAGCGCATCCCCCGGCGCGCGAGCGCCGTGTGCGTATTCTTATGGGCTTGGAGAAAAATTCAGAAGCATTAGACTTGTGTAAAAAAATACTAAGCAAGCCTTATGATGATGCTGAAGTTCACGTTGCTCACAGCCTGCAGGTTAAGCTCAATCGTAAGCTTGGTATAGCATCTAAACCTCATAAACGCTATAAGCCTGTAACCACACATTTAACATTGCAACCTTCTAGTGAGCGCGTTGAATTCGCTGCAAAGCAATTCTACGATCGCTTAGGGCACTGTTATTATGTAGAGAACTCTCTGGTGAACGCAGTATTGGGGTTGTTGATTTGGGATGTTGTTTTTCATCCTGTACCCGGTGCTTTTTTCAATCCCTTTCAGTCAGCACCAGCGGACTTCCACACTCCATCGTTTTGTGTAAAACGCGAAACGCAATTGAAAGATCGATTCAACCTGCTCGCAGAACCATTGCGGTTTTCTGCTTGTATTATGGATGGTTTTACTACCCATTATGGAAAGATGAATCCTCTGGTACGTTGGGAAAGATTAAGCAGCAAACTGCTTTCTCAGTCATTGCAACATATTCCCGCTGAACATTGGCAAGCCATGTTCAACCGCATCGTGAAAAATTTTCGAGACAACACTTCCGGCTTTCCTGACCTGATTCTTTTTCCTGATGATGGTGACTATGAATTTATCGAGATAAAGGGCCCTGGAGATACGCTTCAGAACAACCAGCGTCGCTGGATGGAGTACTTTGCTGAGCATCGGATCCCCACTCGGGTCGTTAACGTGCGCTGGGCGCTTAATAGCGAAACCAATACACAGCAGTGAGTAATTCTAAAGCAATCACCCTTTCAGTCACTACTTTGGCAAATTTTGCTTGTCGCAATGGGGATCTGATGCCAGCAGGTGTGGTCGGACCGACCGCTAGAGAGGGCATGTTGGCCCATAAGCGTGTACAGAAGCAGGCTATAGAGGCAGCTGCGAGAAGTGAGAACGAGAGTGTGGCTGATTTGTTTAAAACCACACCTGTTGCATCTAACGTTGCCAGCAACGAAGCGGTTGGTGCTGAAATCACTCTCTCAACGACATGCTCGATTGGTGCGATGAGCGTTAAGTTATCGGGACGTGTTGATTTGATCGATTTTCGGTGTTTGAAAATCAGTGAAATAAAAACGAGTTTGGTTCCCGTACAGCAAATTCCTGAATCACAGCTCGACCTGCAATGGGCTCAACTGTATTTGTACGGGTATTTGTTTCTTGAAAGCAGTGCGATTGATGAACAGGAAATCGATGAACTAGCACTTGAGCTTATACATGTAAATTTGCGGGCTAATCAAGAAGAGTATGAACAGCGATTACGAAGTAGGCAACAGCTTATGGACTATGCGATGAATGCTCTTGGTCTTTATGTAGATTGGATTGTTGATGTAGAGCGTTGGCAAAACAAGCTCTGTGCAAGTGCTGCAACGCTCGAGTTTCCTTACACAGAGTTCAGAGACGGGCAGCGTGACATGGCAGCCGCCGTGTATCGCACCGCGCGAGATGCAAGCAGTCTCATGGTTGAAGCGCCAACGGGCGTAGGAAAGACAATAAGCGGTCTGTTTCCAGCTGTAAAAGCCATGGGGGAAGGTGGTATAAAGCAGGTGGTGTACCTTACTGCAAAAGTTGCGGGCAGGCTTAGCGCCATGCAATCAATCGCTCATCTGGGTCAAGCTGGCCTTGAGCTAACCGCGCTGCAGATTCGAGCGAAGCAATCAAGCTGCTTTTGTTCAAACGGGCGTTGCGAACGTGATGATGTGGCCCGATGTCCGATGACATTGGGTTTTTTTGATCGTTTACCAGCTGCACGAAAAGAGTTGTTGGAATGTGGGGTAATTGAATCCGAGCAGCTGGATACGGTGGCATGGAATCATCAGCTATGTCCGTTTGAACTTACATTGCAGTTACTACCGTGGGTACAGGTTGTCGTAGCCGATTACAATTATGTATTTGATCCACTGGTCAAACTGCCACACTTTTCAGAGTCACGAAAAGATTCTCTTTTACTAATCGATGAAGCACATAACTTGCTCGATCGGTCGCGATCCATGTATTCAGCAAAGTTATCATCCGAGCATTGTCGTTTGGTGGCACGAGAAAACCGTCGCGCACATCCCTTACTAGCATCTGCTTTGAGTGATATTTCCCGACAGATGTTGAGCGTTTCGACACTCCAGGAAGGCGATGAGCAGATCACAGAGGCAACCAGTACCGCATTGAGCAATGCTACAAGGCTTGCGGTTGAAAACATGGTGAGTTTGTTTGGGCTTGCTCCTGCCTTATCTGAAACTACGATGGATTTGTTCAGAGAATTATGCCGTTACATCGCTATAGATGAACTGTTTGGCGAGCAGCATCGATGCATCTATCGGCTAGAGAAAAAATCACCCAAAGCTGAAGTGTCAATCACGCTTTTTTGCTTGGATGCATCTAAGTCTTTACGCAAGCAGTATGGTTTGTTCAAAGCATCTGTTTTGTTTTCTGCAACGCTACGTCCCTGCACATTCTATCGTGACACTTTAGGATTGCCAGAAGCCACGGCTCAATTGCTGCTGCCATCGCCCTTTCGTTCAGAGCGCACATGTCATGCAATTGTCGATTGGATTGATATCCGCTACCGGCAAAGAGAAGCATCTCTTCCTGCGCTGCTGGAGCTCATAAAGAGCACAACTGAACAGCGACAGGGTAATTATTTGGTGTTTTTTCCCTCTTACGCCTATCTGGAACGTGTGCACAGCGCATTCATTGAACGGTATCCTGAGGTCGAAACTTGGAGTCAGTCATCCACCCAGACAAGAGAGGAGCATCTCCAGCAGCTTGAGCATCTGGAAATCACTGCACATCGAATCGGATTTGCGATCCTGGGCGGTGTATTTGGTGAAGGTATCGATTACGTTGGAGATCTTTTGATCGGCGTGATCATTGTTGGTACCGGCCTGCCTGGTTTGGATCTCGAAACGCAACTGGTGTCTGAACACTACCGGGCATCTAATCAAAACGGATATGATTTTGCCTATCGTTATCCTGGGTTTACACGAGTGCTACAAACTGCCGGTAGGTTGATTCGGCATGAGTTAGACAAAGGTATAGTGATATTAATCGATGATCGATTCAAAGATCACTTTTATGGGCACTTATACCCAGACAACTGGGATATTAGGCTACCGGAGAATCAACTTCGTTTAACCGAAGAGATAACTAACTTTTGGGCAACTCTGCCTGACTAGGCCAAGCTGGAGTTGCCCAACAAAATTGCTTAACAAGAATTTTGATAGTTGATAACTAAAGCGGTAGGCTTGATTAAGCTGATTTACGTGTAGTTTTTCTTACAGACTTTCTAGCAATCGGCTTCTTGGCCACTGCAGCCTTACGAACAGGTTTCTTGGCAGCAGGCTTTTTAGCGACAGTAGCTTTGCGAACCGGCTTTTTTGCAGTTGTCGATTTCTTTGTTGCAGCTTTGCGAACCGGCTTTTTGGCTACTGCTGTCTTCGCGGCAGGCTTTCGCTTTGCGGTAGCCTTTTTTGCTGGTGATTTTGCGACTGATTTTTTGCTTACAGTTGGCTTCTTAGCAGCTGTTTTTTTCTTTGCTGGCTTAGCAGTGGACTTACGGGTGGCGGCTGCCTTTCCAGCGGAAGACTTTTTTCCAGCTGTTTTACCTGTAGTGGCTGATGGTTTTCGGGTAACGCTTTTTTTCACAATTTTCGTTTTCATCTATCGAACCTCAAAATCTCATTTAAGTGTGAGCACGTTCAGCAAATAGCGTACACATTCACTAAAACTGAAGATAAAAATCCATTTATTTTTTAATCTAGGGTCATTTTTAAGGTTTTTTTTTGAAACAACGGTTTGATTCAATGTTTCTGTTGAGGGAATTGTGTGGAATTAAATAAAAACTTCCTACTCTATATTGATGTCTTGAACTCAAGGATGAGTCATACTAGGGGTTGATCAGGTAGGTGGTAAGTCTTTTGGATTTGCTCCCGATGGTGGTGGTAACCTGTATCAGAAAGGAAAAAACGCCCATGTGAAAGGAGGTGCTACGGTTTCACAATTTTATTGAATAGCAAGTATTTAAGGGGGTGTCTCGGATGTTGATTCTGAGCAGACGGACAGATGAATCAATTGTTATCGGTGATGAAGTGACTATCACCATTCTCAGTGTCAAGGGAAAGCAGGTGCGCATAGGGATTACTGCGCCACCTGATGTCAGTGTTCATAGAGAAGAAATTTACCAGCGTATTCAAGCTGGGGATCCAGAGGGAGCAAACGCTACCACCGGCGATTCTAATGATGATGATTCAGAAAAATCTTAGAAGTACCAACCATTGAATTAGTCTGTTACTCACTAATTCAATGGTTAAGCAGAGCGAACAAGACCCCGAAACTTTCGGGGTTTTTGCTTAGGGATTAGAAATATCAATAATTGCTAAAGAGTATTCTTTGTCAAATTCATTGAAACGACCTCTTCGCCGTTAGCTGTCTTTTCGTTCGTAACAACACCCGTGCTTGCGTTTTCCGGGTTGAAATACGTATCACCCACTCGTGTAAGGTCATCAAGGGTTACATTTAGGATTCGCTGTCTGAATGCGCGGCGTCTTTCTGCCGTTCGCTCGAAAAGCTCTGCCTGGAAGGTGCCCCGTGCTTCACCGGAGGGAGAACCCGGCTTGTCGATACCACTGATTACGTTTAATACAGCTTCCTCGAGTTCTCGCGGTTCGTGACTGGTGTTACGTAGCCATTCAATTGAGGAGTCGAAATCAGCCAGTGTTTCTGCCAGACGGGGGTCACGGTAGCTGTAAAATCGGAAGGATGCGGTGTCGGAATCATGGGAAGCGCCTCCGCCATAAGCCCCACCTGTTTCACGTATAGCACGATGCAGATATCCGTTGCGCAAAAACGGTCCTAACACCGCCAAAGCTGCGGCATCAGCATGTGAACCGGGTACTGTAGGATAAGCTTTAGCACTGAAATTAACTTCAGTGCTGGTAGTCCATAGTTGTTGAGCTTTTTCTCGAACAGCTGCTGGTGAGTAGCGCTGAAAGTTACTAGCTTCAGGAGCCGGGCCAAACGCCTTTGCCATACTATCCTGTACGAGTTGTATGTTTTCGCCTTCGGCCACCACCATAAACTGGCGGGGTGCTTCTCGCATCATTCCATGTATGGTAGCTAACTTTTCTGCAAGACTAGCGAGATCTGCTGGATTATCGAGCGAGTCATCCAGTTTCTTGATGGCCTTGATCCCGGCCAGGCCGTTAAGTTCGTGAGAGGATCGGATGGTTGGACTCATACCACTGGCAGCAGCCATCATAGCTAGCATATGGCCACTGCCGGTGACGCTTTGCTCACGTCCAGATCGGGTCTGAGAGACCAGCTCCCGGATCCGCGATAGTTCGTCAAAGCGCACATCCGTCAGAGTATCCAGCATCAATTCTGATAAGGCATCTGTATTACGCAATAGCGCTTTACCGCGCAGTACAAGATAGCCGTTGACATCTTGTTCATCATCTACGGCACCTCGTTGTAATGCATACGCACCGACGCCGCCGGTCACAGCGGCTTGATGGGACTGTGTGCTTAGATAGTCGCGTCCACCGGAACCAAGTTCTGCAAGGAAGCCAGTGTATAGAGGCATTACGGCCTGCAGCTCGGGAGTAAGTTGTGGCAAATCCACCACGACTTGCTGATAAATGATGCCATTGGTTCCCTGAGAAAAAAGGGTGGTCGGTGTGCCGTCCAACGTGACTTTTTCGGAGTTTGGGATACGCAAATCCGCAGGCACGTCCTGCAAAGTTACTTTGGGTAGTATTTCGGGATCATCTTCCTGCACCTGGCGTTCTGCCAATGCTTGTGCACGTTTAACAATTGCTGAGGCCTGATCGTCGGCTAGAGAAGATTTCATCATCGCCAAGCGTGCTTTTTCCGCAATGTTTCGACGCTCGCTAATGGCGGCATCAGGGGATAATGTGAGTGTCACTCGATGCTGGTTATTCAACAATAGCTCTCGGACCAGCCCCTGGATGAAGTCGGGTGATTCGGCTGCCTCGCGCAGACGTTTCAGCGCAGGATCCAAGTCAATTGCAGCCAAGGTATCGCCGCGTTGCATTGCTGAAGATAACCCACTGAGAACAAGCTGTAGACCAAACGGCATGCCATCGCCGCGAATCTCTCGCTGACTCATCTCTAGCTGATGAAGCACAGCCTCAACTTGCTCCTGCGGAACTCCATCTCGAGCAACCTCCTCGAGCACCTGCAAAACCAATTTTTCGGTGGCCAGAGTCTGATCGGGGTTGGTTCCGTCCAGGCCGCATGCAAATACCATTTCTAGCGCGCTGTCTTCCAGCCCGCATAAGGGGGATGGCGAATTTCCGAGATCACTTTGCTCAAGAGCTCGCATAAGCGGTGAGGCGCTGTTATCAAGAAGAACGCTGGACAACAAATGCGCTCGCAAGCGTTCATCCAGATTGATGCTCTTTCCAAGTAACCATCCCACGACGACATGAGTCTTGTCTTTGATGTCCTCTTCTTGAGTTGCGTAGGACTCCTGAACTCGCATGGGGGAGTGGTAACGTTTGGCAGGCTCAACACTTATCGTGCGATCGAGTTTTTCAAACCTCTTTAGAACCTGATCCTCAAAGCGTTTTTGTAGAACCTCTGGTTCTATGTCTCCATAGGTCATGAAAACGGCATTGGAAGGATGGTAGTGAGTGTTATAAAACGACTTAAGCTGCTCGTAGCTCAAATCGGGAATGTCCTCAGGGTCTCCACCGCTGTTGAAATGATAGGTATTGTTGGAGAATAAGTGTTTGCTCAAGGTTTGCCAGAGCATGCTTGTAGGCGCACTCATGGCACCCTTCATCTCATTAAATACGACACCTTTGAACACCAGATCTGAGGCCGGGTCGTCAGCTTGTTCGAACTCGACGCGATGACCCTCTTGAGCGAAATCCAGCTCATGCAGCCGAGAGAAGAAAACGGCATCGAGATAAACATCCAGTAGATTGAAATAGTCTTTGCGGTTCTGGCTGGCGAATGGATAGGCAGTCCAGTCGCTGGATGTAAACGCATTCATGAATGTATTCAGAGAACGCCGGATCATCATGAAGAAGGGGTCGCGTACCGGGTATTTTTCGCTGCCGCAGAGCACGGTGTGCTCCAGAATGTGCGCTACCCCTGTTGAATCTGTGGGTATGGTTCTCAATCCCACCAGAAATACATTTTCCGGATTATCTGCAGCCAGGTGTACATGAGGTGTGCCAGTTGCAGAATGTCGGAATTCGTGAACATCAATATCCAAAGACTGTATGTGCTCGCTACGCACATGGACGAAAGCAGGGTGGCTAACCGGCATGTTCATTATTTGGGAGAACTCCTGAGTTGATGTAAGCACATTGTGTGATCAGATTCTAAAACTGTATACGAACAGCTGCTTGTCGGGCAGATCATTTTGCCAACCGATCCATTAAGGGTGGGGTGTTTAAGGCCGATACGCAAGTATTGAGACAAAGGATTGCGTTGTGCGGTTCCCTATCACGGTTTTCAGGCTGTTTAATTGACGTGAAACTGCTAATTATAGTACTAGCCATGCTCGCGACAGGTGCAGGAGCTTTTCATAGTTGGCACACCCGCGGCCTATTTGTGAAGGCAGCTTTGCTCTCAGAGGCCTTTAATTTAACCTCGCAGGTCAAATTACGGGTATCGGACTATTACGTCAAACATGGCGTCATGCCGCATGACAATAATGAGGCAGAGTTGCCTCCGCCAAAAAGCATTTACGGAACCAGCGTAAAGCGGGTAGCCGTCAATCGTGGCGGTGTTCTTATCGTGGATTTTGACGATAAGATAGGTGCTTACTCCATGACATTCACGCCAACGGCCAGCCCGGTCAGTGGATTGCTGAGCTGGAATTGCAC
Source organism: Granulosicoccus sp. (assembly GCA_045106475.1). Lineage (GTDB taxonomy): Bacteria > Pseudomonadota > Gammaproteobacteria > Granulosicoccales > Granulosicoccaceae > Granulosicoccus. The sequence continues at coordinate 8,570 of JBGCEO010000011.1, read as the reverse complement.
TAGTGACTCGATTGATCCAGCAGTGCTTGCGAAGCTCAAGCCGGGGTGTAGTTACCTGCCGCTGACGCTTGAAAGCAGGCTCATGAAGGCAATAGCCAACAAGGATCTACCGTTGGTTGATGTTTTGTTGGAAGAGGGTGCTCAGTTTGACGCGATTGTCAATGGAAACACCCCTCTGATGTTAGCGGCAAAAATAGGTTACTTGCCGGTTGTTGAACTTATTCTGACCCGTGGCGCCCATGTCGACAACGCGGCATTGAGCTCGGAACGTCGTACTCCTCTGATGGTCGCCATCACCAGCAACAAGAGTCAGGTTGTAGCGCTGTTGTTGAGTCATGGAGCGTCGATTTCGCGCAAAGACTATCGTGGACTAACTGCAATGGATCATGCCATTGCCACCGATAGACGCCTGGGGGGAGAAAGGTTTGTGCTTATGGTCTCTGCGCGATTAAACCCGCAATTTGCTGGAATACCAGAAGAGATCAAAAGTGAAGAATTTTCGGACTCAGAGCGGGACCAGCAGCTTCAGTCTCTTTACGGTGAGTATCGCCGTGCAGCCCAAGCCTGTCATGTACAAAGGTTAACATCGCTACTACTGTCGGAAAATGATCTGGCTTCTGCAGAATTGGTAAATGGGCAACCCCTGGCCAGCCATATTAAAAAGCCAGAGTGTAAAATAGTTCTACTGGATCACTTGAGAGGTAAGCTGAGCTACAAGCGCACCTTGCATGCACATTTGGCTGACGCGGCCAAGCAATGCAATATCAAAAAGATCGAGGCGGCATTGATGAACAATCCGCAGGTCGATGTCAATCACATACATCGTGGCCTTTCGCATCTTAATCGTGCGGTCAGTTCTGGATGTGCTGCCGTCGTAAGATTAATGGTAAGAGAAAAAAGTTTAACCAACGATCTGGAAGATGACATATTAGTGAGTGCAATTCAGCAGGCACCTCAAGACTCTCTGGTAAAACTAGTAGGAAATCTGCTTGCAGCCGGTGCGAATGTCAATGGTCGTGATGCTGGAGGTCAGACACCTCTAGCTGCTGCCATAGCTCTGGAGCAGCCTGTAGTTGCCAAGTATCTGGTGGATGCTGGAGCAGATGTTAATGCACCCACTCCCAATCAATCCTATCCGATTATCGAGGCAACCAAAAAAGGTTATGAGCACCTTGTTTTGCAAATGGCGGCCAACGGGGCTGAATTGAACCAGGCTGACTCAATGGGTAGGACTGCATTGCTTGCCGCTGTCGGGCGCAGTCGACACCGTCTGGTTGACTCTCTCATTCGCGAAGGAGCTAATACTCGAATCAAGGATTCAAATGGTATCGACGCGGTACTACTTGCTGAAAGCAGGAATTTACGGCAAATCAAATTGCTGTTGACGGCCAGTAGCGAGTAGCCTGAAGAAAGCGTTACGGTTTATCCTTACTCCTGTGTGACCTCACGACGAAGATCATCCTGGCTGTGCTCTCTAGAGCTGGCTGCTCACGGTTGCAAAAAACTGCTCGACTCTGCTTTCTATTCTAGAATCAATGTGCCCAGCAGCGAGGGGTTACTAATAGTGTCCTCGTTGTTGCTTGCAGGTGAGCTGTGCTTCCATGCCCATTTGGCGTCTCGGCTGTTGCCGTTGTCATCATCATTTATCTGAACTTCAAACCCAAACGGTGCATCGGTATCAATACCGGCAGACTCTAGTTCTATACGAACCTCGTACACGTCCTGCTCAAAACGCGGGCGTCGAATACCATCTGGCCCAATACCAGGACCTGTCGCAAATTCAAGCAATAGTGCGGCTGTAGAAGAGTTTGGTCCGGCTACGTCGCCCGTGCTTGCACTTTGTTTGTCAGCACCTGGCAGTCTAACCGGTAGTATGCGATGGAAATCATCAGCACCAAAAGTCATTGCCTTACTGTTATCACCGTCGATAAAAATCTCTAGGCTATCGTCATCAGCAACATCTGAGGCCGAATCCCGGCTTCGAGCTCCATTGTCATCGACGAGCACCACCAGGTAGAGGTATTCGCCATCATGCATGGCTGCCCAGCGTCTATGGGCAGTGCCATCTTCAGCATCGGCATCGATGTCTATGATGAGGTTGTTGATCGCTAGTGGAGCACCGCTATTGTCTGATTCAATGGCAGCCGACCACTCGCCGGTTAATTGATTCTGAGATCCTAACGTTACGTTCTCGCCGTCGATAACAGGCGCTGAACCTGCCGCTATTCGAGGAATCACCACATCCACCGTCACAGGCACTGGGTTTGTATCTGTATCTGTGTCTGTATCTGTATCTGTATCTGTATCTGTATCTGTATCTGTATCTGTATCTGTATCTGTATCTGAGTCTGAGTCTGAGTCTGAGTCTGAGTCTGTATCAGTATCAGTATCAGTATCAGTATCAGTATCAGTATCAGTATCAGTATCAGGTATCGGAGTCACTACCGGAGTAACGACTGGCGTAACCGGCTCTGGTATGGCTGGAGTATCTGTAATCGGGTTCGGTTGCTCTATTGTCACCGGTTCGACCATTGGATCTGTTTGTCCATCATCGGCTGGCGGATTTGAAGTCATGTCACCATCGGAAATCATGACGTCTGCAACAAATGGATTTGTGCCACTCTCGCGTTCTTCAAGATTGGATCTATTATCGCTATCGGAATCCAGATCGGTTGTGTAGCCAGTTGTATTTGATTGAGTAACAGCGCCATCAGCGGCCACCGCCAAATCCTGAGTTAGCTGCGCAAGTGCAATCTCTCTGCCTTCGAAGCCTTCTATATCCTGCACTCTTTCTAACCATGTGACCGTAACCAGGTATTGAGCACCAACAGGCACATTGATGGTGCCGCTCCAGTTCTCTCCCTCGGTGCGTTGCATACTGACAGTGTCACCATTAGACAAGGTAACTTGAGGTCTTAGGTTTGTTTGATCGATAGCTTGGGAATCGAGCAGAACGCGAGGCAGAGAAAGTCCGACAGAAGGGCGAGCTTCCAGCACGTTCACACTGCCACTATCCGAACAAGCACTTAATGTTGCACTTGCTACAAGCAAGGCGATGAGAGGCTGCAGATTTTTCTTGAGGATATTCATGGCTATCGTTTTATTGCAGATTGAACTGGATGGGAACAACCTGGGAGTCTTCACCATCTTCGTCAACCAGACTCACAACGACTCCTGCAGCAATCACACCTAAGGTAACCTGAACCCATCGGCGCTGAAAAAATGAGGGGGTATTCTGTTGCTGTCGATCGGGCACCGAACTGTTTTGAACCGCCGCTGTTTTCGGTTCTGCTTCGGAAGTTGTAGGTGCAAGCAGGGATCTCATATAAGGATCGAATGCAAAGCCACTTACTGTGCGATTACCTGCCTCGTCCCGAGCTTGAACATAATACTCGATTGTTCGTAGATCACTCGAATCGGTGGGTACTGACACGCTGTAGAATCCAGAATTTCCCAACGCTTGCATAGGCGCTGGTGTATAAGGCAGTTGACCTGTACGGCGGTAATATAGTGTGGCATCTCGCAGTTGAACATCTTCAGCGATCTGTACAGTAAATACTTGCGATCTGTCCGCAATCGCTTCCTGGAGTTCTTCGAGTTCAATAATGGGAGCAACCGTATCTGCCGTTTGAGCAAATGTGAAGCTGTTCACTATTGTGCATACAATAGCTAGCGCTATTCTGGACATCCGTAAGAGCTGTGTAGTTAATAGTGATCGGCCGGCACTGTTCATGAAGAACTCCAAATGTAGTCCCTGGTCAGTATACGAGAGCTGCATATTCTTGCCGTGAACAAGATGGCGGTTCGCGACTACAGTCAGGTAATGGTATCCATAAAAACATGAAGCGCGCCGCATTGTTGTTGGTAATTGTTCCTAGCATACTACTCGGTGGCGTCCTTGAGTGGCCTGTATCGTTGATGATTGTCAACGGGCATATACTGACTATGGACGCTGATAATTCTGTCGCTGAAGCTCTGCTCATTGAAGGTCAGTATATTGTCGCTATTGGCGATTTAGATTATGTGCAGAGCCGAGCGCCAGAAGATATACGAGTGATAGATCTGCAAGGCAGTCCGCTGATGCCGGGTTTTGTGGATGCGCATAGCCACTTTCCCAGTTCCGGGCTCGCTCAGGCGGGGCTTGATCTAGCTCCTGCTGTATCTGGCAGCCTGGATAGTTTGAGCGATCTGCTCCTCCGTGTTTCTGCGGCTGCCAGCTCGCAACCTGAAAATCAGTGGATTGTAGGGTTTAACTACGATGATGCTTCTTTGTTAGAGGAGAGGCACCCCACTCGTCAAGAACTCGATGAGGCAGCGCCGAATCACGCCGTTTATCTTTGGCACCGCTCAGGCCATATGGGAGTAGCCAACACCCGTGCATTGAAAGCGCTTGGGCATCTCGAGGGTGATTCGGAGCCCATTTCTGCCGCCAGTGCTCATGTAGGTCGTGACAGCCAGGGTAGGCTAAATGGTTTACTGCAGGAGCAGGCAGCACCTGAGCTGGTCAGGCTTCTACAAGAGTTGCCAAAAAGAAAGCTTATAAAAGTGTTAGATCAGGCACGCGATGAATACCTGAAGGCAGGTATCACCACCGTTCAAAACGGGTTCGCCGATATCCTATCGATGCATGTGTTGAAATGGGCGCAGCGCATCGGTGTTTTGCATCAGCGCGTAGTGATTTGGCCGGGTCATGCAAAGTTGGGTGAGCATTTAGTTGCCAACCTTGATCAGAAACACAGCAATGATTCTGGACTTGCACTGGCTAATGCCATCGGTTGGACTCTGCAAGACCGGGAGCAATTTGCCGTATCAGCCGTCAAGCTGATTGTTGATGGTAGCCCGCAAGGGAGAACTGCCTGGTTAAGCAAGCCCTATAAAAAAGATCCTGCACTGACAGATGGCTATCGTGGTTTGCCAGTAATTGCTGAGGATGATCTCGTGCGACTAGTCCGCCAGTATCATCATGCTGGCTTTCAACTGGCCCTGCACGGCAATGGTGATGCCGCGATTGACGCCATAATAAAAGCGCTGGATATTGCTCAGGCTGAGTATCCGCGAAAGGATGCACGACATTTCATTGTTCACGCGCAGACGATTCGGCACGATCAGTTGGAGCAACTGGCCCAGCTGGATGTAGGGGTATCATTTTTTCCTGCACATACTCTCTATTGGGGCGACTGGTACAGAACCAAAGTCCTGGGGGAAGAACGTGCTCGTCTGATTAGCCCATTGGCCAAAGCCGATGAATTGGGCGTTCGTTATTCGATACACAGTGACGCACCGGTAACACCCATAGACCCGATGCAAATGCTCTGGACCGCCATTAACCGCCGTACTCTTTCTAAGGTAGAGCTTGATGCGACCCTGAGTGTGAGTAGACTGCGAGCGCTTAGGGCCATGACGATTGATGCGGCGTGGCAAAATCATCTGGACCATGACCGCGGTTCTCTTGAGGAGGGTAAGCTCGCCGACATGATTAGCTTGTCAGGCAATCCTCTTTTGGTCGATGATGTTCGCGATGTGGAAGTTTTAAAAGTCTGGATTGGTGGTAGAGAGCGCTACCGTCACAGCCTGGCAGTCCGGTAGTTCAGCCAATGCCGTCCGTGTACGACAAATAGTAAGCTTCGCACGAAATCGGTTCAGCGCTAGGGCTCAGTACTTCTGGCAAATTTATGAAAAGTTGCAATGAAAGTCTGAACGCGCATCGCGAATACGTTAACCTCATACAAGTGGCTAAATTTGGGCCATGTATCTCCTGACCTGTGTTTTCTGTGGATGGTTTGGTTGTTGGTGTGAATCTTTTTGTGATTGAGTCAAAATAAGTGAATAGGCGATTTGGGCGGATTTTGAACCCGGCATCCATTGCAGTTTTTGGTGGTGATTGGGCCGCAGCTGTCATAGAGCAGTGCCGTCTGGCAGGTTATAAAGGTTTCATTTGGCCGATTCATCCCACTCGCGAAACCCTTGCAGGTGAGCGTTGCTTTGCTTGCGTAGAAGATCTACCCGGCGTGCCTGATGCCAGCTTTATAGGTGTTAACAAGGAGCAAACAATAAACATCGTTCGAACCCTGGCGGCCAAGGGAGCGGGTGGTGCGATCTGTTTTGCATCTGGCTACAGCGAAGCGGCGGCACAGGATGTTGATGCTGAGGCCAGGCAGGCGCGATTGATCGATGCTGCTGGCGACATGCCGGTAATAGGGCCGAACTGCTATGGCTTGATTAACTATCTGGATAATGTCGTTTTATGGCCGGATCAACACGGTGGTAAAACCGTTAATCGTGGTGTGGCGATCCTTACACAGTCATCAAACATAGCGATAAATCTAACTATGCAGCAGCGAGCGCTGCCGGTTGCTTATGTATTGACTGCTGGCAATCAGGCGCAAACTAATCTGGCCGAGTTGGCAGAGGCCGTTATAGATGATGAGCGAGTGTCAGCAATTGGACTCCATATAGAAGGGTTTACAGATATTCGAGCTTTTGAATCGCTGGCCACCAAGGCGCATCAGCTAGGCAAACGTATCGTTGTACTCAAAACTGGTATCACGCCTCTTTCGCGTGCCGCTTTGTTATCTCATACGCGCTCGCTATCTGGCAATGATGCAGCTGCCAGTGCCTTCCTGGAGCGGCTCGGTATGAAGCGTGTTCACGGTCTGGGTGAATTTATAGAAACGCTGAAGCTATTGAATAGTGAGCGTCGTTCGGGCGGCAATCGAGTGCTGTCGATGAGCTGTTCAGGCGGAGAAGCAGCGTTGGTTGGTGATATGGCAAGCACTGTCGGTTTGAGTTTTCCACCATTGAACGAAGTGCAGCGCGAGCATCTGCAATCCGTGTTAGGTAATCAACTAGCGCTGGCTAATCCGCTGGATTATCACACCGAGATCTGGCACGACCTTGCTGCAATGAAATCTATGGTCACAGCGATGTTGCAATCTTATGCTCCTCCTGAAAGTGAAAGCGTTTCTGCTAATGATCAATCGGCTTCGATTGGTGATGTTGCTTTGCTAGTGCTTGATTTTCCAAGACAGGATCGATGCGATTCAAACTCCTGGCATGGAGCATTGAACGCCTTTGTCGAAGCCACTCGCGCTTGGCAGGGCATAACGGTTGTGTTGGCAACCTTGCCTGAAAATATGCCTGAATCGGTGGCTGAGGATTTAATGGCTAAGGGCGTGATCGCTTTGTGCGGGTTGCGAGATGGATTGCTTGCAATTAAAAATGCTGCCTGGCTGGAGGCATCTGCAGCACATGCTCTGTCTGAGCCGGTTTGGTTGGCGCAACAGCCAACGACAGTGGAAACAGGTGTGGCGCTCTCCTTGGTTGACAGTTCTGGTATCGACGTTGACAAACCGAGTGCACGCCGTGCGAGTCTGGAGGCCTGGGGCTTGGTACAAACCGCTCGTCCCGGCAGCGGCTTATCTCGCCAGTTAGATGAAAGCACTACAAAACGCTGGCTGAACCGTTTTGGAGTATCAGTTCCTGCCAATGTACGCTTATCCTTTGCTGATGTCAGGTCTTCACGCAAGCTTAGCCGGGCGTTAGACAAGGCGGCACCTGTATTGACCTATCCGGTAGTGGCCAAGGGTCTTGGGGTAGTTCATAAGAGCGAAGCAAATGCTATCGCACTGGGTATAGACAACAGGCGCGAGCTTGAACGAGCGATACAGCGTATCAATTGCGCAGGCGGCTGTCTGATCGAAGAATATGTAGAAGGTGCCATTGCAGAATTACTTGTCAGCGTGATTCATGATCCGGTACACGGATTATTGATGACCATTAGCGCGGGAGGCGTTACGACCGAAATTCTTAATGATTCTGTGCATTGTCTTTTACCTGCAACTCGAGACGAATTCGAACGTCGCTTGTTGCAATTGCGTTGTGCACCCTTGTTGAATGGCTTCAGGCGACGCGCCATAGTAGATAGAAAGCGTTTGCTGGATGCCTTGCAATCAGTGCAGCAAGCAGCACTTCAACTGGGGGAGCGATTGGTGGAGCTTGAGATCAATCCTCTACTGTGCACTGCAGATAACTGCACAGCCGTAGACGCCTTTGTTTCGGTTCGTGAACTCAGCGCTATTGATGGCTGAGCGCAACCTATTTTCAGTGTATAAACTGCCCCAGTTGGATGGTGATAGCGCGGATAACATCAACCTAACTACACCGCGCATCATCCGACCCTTGCAGTCTTTTGCATAGGCAGTGACAGTAGCTTTAATCGATCACACAACACATCGATGTAGATATCGATGTGATCGGCCAGTCGTTCGGGTAGCTTGGTCGTGCACCAGGTTCGCCGGTTCAATCGGTTCACCTTTGCCCGGATATTGGCAAACGAGTGATTCACGCTGAACAGATGATCAAAGCGGGTTTTCTTCAGTTCCCCCTGACCCACAACGCAGCCCCTATCACTGATATGCACCTCATGCGTGCTGTTCGGAAAGTAGCGCTTGATTAGCGACGGGTATTGCTGGTGCCCATCGGTTTTAAAGTGCACATCGGCAGGTAAGCAGCGCTGCAATTCATCGAATACATCGTGCCGAGCTGCATTACTTTGATCAGCTCGTTTACCG
>JBGCEO010000010.1:0-88835 GCA_045106475.1 Granulosicoccus sp. | reverse complement strand
TTCAAAAAATATCCGATACTCGGATAATCCATCGATGCGTGCACTGTCTTTTATCTCGCGCGACACAGAGCGCAGAAACTCTGTGAATATGAATATTGCAATAGGTAGGCCCTGTGCCGTATAGACAAGAATCAGGGCTGTTAGTGTATTGGCCAGTCCCAAATCTACAATGAGATTGAGCAGAGCGACTGTGCCCAAGCGGATGGGTACCATGATGCCAACAATGAGATAGATGCCAATGAAGGTGTTGCCCTTAAATTGATATTCGGATACCGCATGTGCTGCCATTGCACCGAACAGCAATATAAGAAAAAGCGAGACGCAGGTGACAATCAGGCTATTGCCAAAAAACATCGGGAAGTCACTGTTGGTCATCACACTTTCATAGCCTTTGAAAGATAAGGCTTTGCCTGTGGGTAGTCCTAAGGGGTCACCAAAGATCGCTTTTCGTGTTTTAAGGCTGTTTAATATGATCAACAGAAGCGGGAAAATCGCAAGCGCAGTCCAAGCAAGTAGTACACCGTGTATTGCAGTACTGGAGAGCTGGTCACGCAGTCGCATCAGTGGTCGTACCTCTGAAGGCGTCGTTGCACGCCAAACAGGTAGACGCTCACGCCCACCAATATTATGAAAAACAGGGCAGAGGCTACCGTTGCTCCCATGTGTTCATCACCCAATTGTGCCTGGAATCCGAAAAAGCTTCGAAACAGAAAAGTACCCATGACATCGGTTGAGTAGTTTGGTCCGGCCAGGCCACCCTGCAGCGAGTAGATTAAGTCGAAGCTGGCTGTAAAATTGCCAATATAGGTGAGTATCGCAACCAAACCCAGGGTCGGAAGAATTAGCGGCAGTTTAACTTTCCAGAAAATCCACCATCCGTTCAAACCATCGATGCGCGCAGCCTCAATGGTTTCTTCTGGAATGTTCAGTAATGCTGCGTAGAACAGCATGAGCGGTATGCCGACGTACTGCCAGATGGAAATTAACGTAACTGTGATCAAGGCACTGCTCTCCAGGCCGAGCCAGGGTTTGAAAAAATTACCTAATCCCAGTGCTTTCATGGCATCGGGCGTTACTCCCCAGAGTGGCGATAGGATCAGTTGCCAGATAAAGCCCACGACTACGACAGAGAGCAGTGTCGGTAAAAAGAAGATGGTTCGGTAGGTGGCAGCTCCTTTTAGAGTCGGGATGCTGAGTAGAGCTGCCAAGGCGAGAGCGATCGGGTTTTGTATCAGCATGTGCATAACAAACAGCAGCACATTATTCTTGAACGCATTCCAGAATTGCTCAGCCCAATAGGGCTCGCCGAATAAGCGCGCGTAATTTGCCAAGCCGATAAACAGGGCATGGCCATCGCTCTCGACATATAGAGAGAGGCGCAAGGATTCCACAATCGGGTAAATTGCAAAAATTGTGTATATGAGCGTTGCAGGCGCTAAAAATACAAGTATGTACCAGCGTGTAGCTGACTGTTGCTTCGACTCCGATTGCTTGGTAGCACCCATTTAATAGAAATTGATTGAATCAGGCGTTGTTAGCGAGTGAGCAGGTAGCGCCGCGGCCAATCCCAACTATTTGTCGGGACTGGCCTGCGCTTATCCTATGGCGTTGGTCAGGGCTTGTACCAGCCATCCAGGTTAGCCTGTGCATCTGCACCAGCTTCTTCGGGTGTCATGGTGCCATTGATTACATTTGCTGTAAGGGTCCAAAGCTCGTTACTTAATGCTGGTTCGCCTCGTCCCAGGATTTGATGGGCAACGCGGATCGTTGATTCACAGGTTCCTCGCATTGCTACAAACTCCTGAGCCAGGGCGTTTTCAACCTCTATATCGTGACTGGCCAAGGAGAAAAATCCTGGTGCAGCATTGGTTAAGAGTCCTGCAAAATCAGCTGAGGTTGTCCACTCAAGGAATGTCGTAACCGCTTCCTTGTTCTCGGTTGCTGCGTTCATTCCAATACCAATATCAGTATGATCGCTGATATAGCACTTGTCGCCGCCATCTTTCATGGGTGGAGCAAATGCCCCCAATTCAAATTCAGCATTTTCCTGAAACCCTGTTATCTCCCAGGAGCCTGTTGGGTATATTGCTGCTCGACCCAGCGTAAATAAATTCTGGCTATCGGTGTAGCCTTGTGCCTGATAGCCATTGCCCAGATAGGGTGTCCATTTTTGCATTTGACGGAAACCTTCAACAAACACATCGTCGGTAAACTTTGCTTCACCTTTTATGAGTGCCAGGCGCCCCTCTTCACCACCCCAGTAGCTAGGGCCGACATTGGTATAGGCCATTGTTGCAGCTTCCCATTGATCTTTAGTCCCCATAGCCATCGGAATGTAACTGCCTTCCTCCTTGATTGCGTCTAACGCTGCGTAGAATTCAGTTTCTGTGGTTGGTACTTCCAAACCCAGCTCTGCGAAGGCATCCTTGTTGTACATGAATGCATGAATAACGGATGCCATAGGAACACAGAATGTTGCATCACCAGAATCTGTCGACCAGGCCCCTTTGGCAACGTCAGAAAAATTCTCCAATCCACTCATGCCTTTGATATCGGCCAAATTACCCGCCTCATACATAGCCAGAGCATTGTCAAAGGGGCGGCAGGTAATGATGTCGCCAGCGGTGCCACCTGCCAGGCGTGCGTTCAGGGCAGCGTTGTATTCGGTGGCTGTAGTAGGCTTGAATTGAACATCAATCTCAGGGTAGGCCGCTTCAAATACGGGTAGTATTTTTTCATCCCAAATAGCCTGGTCTTCAGCCCGCCAGCTTTCAATGGTTATCACGGTTTTTTCCGCCAGGGCTATACCTGACAGACTCATGGCAACTGCCAGGGCAGCTGTTCTCAATGCGAAACTACGCATGCAATTCTCCTGTTTTGGCTCTGAATTGAGTCCCTCGATGGTATCGCCATTCTGTTGATGCGTAAAATATAATTTTTGACCAAGCCAATTGTTGGAGATATATGATCGTTGTGGCCGTAGATGGAGGCGCGAGTCGATGCCGAATGGCGGCCTTTAACGCCGGAGGTGAGGTGCTGGCGAGAGTCAGTATAAATGAGCATGCCAGTCTGTCTTTGGGCGTATCTGCCGCGTGGCAGCATATTGAGACCGGTTTGCGAAAACTCGGACGATCCCTCCAAAAAGATCAGCAATGGTTGCCCGATCGTTTGATGCTTGGGTTGGCGGGGTCGCTGCAGGAACGCAGGCGTCATGACTTTTTGAGATTGCTACCCCCCTCATTACCCTGCACTTTAGTGACAGATGGTCATGCCCAGCTGCTAGGTGCCTCAGCGGGTTTGCCCGGCATCTGTCTGGCAGTTGGCACTGGCAGCGTGCTGCATTGGATGGGCTGCGATGGTAACAGTCATATGGTTGGCGGCTGGGGATTTCCGGTAGGCGATGAAGGTTCTGGTGCGTGGCTGGGTATGCGCTTGTTACAAATATATATAGGGCATAAAGACGGTAGAACCGAAGAGTCCACTTTGATCTGTGCAGTAGAGAGTCGAGTAGGCTCCAGCGTCTCTTCGATTCAGCAGTGGACTACTCAAACTCAGTCCAGTGTGCTTGCTCAATTGGCTCCATTGGTGGTGGAGCATGCTGCCCGGGGGGATATGCTGGCAAAGCGCCTTTTGGAAGAAGCGGCTGATCACTGTCTGGCATTGATTGCTTTAGCGCCTGCAGATCTTCCGGTTTACATAGTGGGAGGAATTGGAGAGCAGCTGAGCCCTCGACTGGGCGAAGTTTTAGGTAACCGAATTGCCAAGGCTCATGGTGATGCGTTGCGTGGATTGTGGCAATTGTCCAGGCAAGCGCAATGATGCCAATTAAAACAATCGGGCAGTGGCTCACTCCAGAGGGCTGGGTGAAAGGCGCCTGCCATCACGGCAGCAACGTAATCAAGCTAGTACCTCAAAATTCATCTGAACTTTCTCCACGTTTCCTGCCGGCCCCCGTTGACTTACATATACATGGTGGAGGGGGGGCGGATGTGATGCAAGGGGATGAGGCACTGCGAACGGTGCTGCGTACTCATGCCAGTTATGGCACAGGCGCAATGTTGGCTACATCCGTGACAGCACCTGTAGAACAGATTGATGAGTTTCTAGCCAGTGTCAAACGTGTCATGCAATCACCTCCGGAATGTGGTGCTCACTTGCTGGGTGTTCACCTGGAAGGACCGTTTATCAACCCTGATAAGTTAGGCGCACAGCCTGATTTCCCTATTCCACTTGATCTATCAATCCTGGAGCGATGGCTTAGTTCAGGTATTGTTAGAGTTATAACGTATGCTCCCGAGCTGGACATCGATGGGCATGTGCCTGAACTCTGTCAACGATATGGAGTGCGTGCCCAGCTAGGGCATACCGTTTGTAGCTGGGCTCAGGCCAGTGCAGCTATCAACCAGGGAGTAGGTGTGACGCATTTGTACAATGCCATGAGTGCAGTGAAACACAGGGAGGGTGGTGCAGCCTTGGCTGCGTTGGCCTATGCCGAGTTTGCTGAAGTCATCACTGATGGTATTCACGTTGATAGAGCTGCATTTGATGCTGCCAAGCGTGCCATTCCCGGCTTGTATAGCGTTACCGATGCGACTTCAGCTGCTGGTATGCCTGATGGCCAATTCAAACTGGGTTCGTTGACAATAACCAAAGAAGCAGACAGGGTCGTGTTGGAAGATGGGACGCTAGCTGGCAGCTGCCTGACACAACAGCGATCAATAGAGGTGCTACGTAGCTGGGATCTGGAGTGGGAAGCGATATCACGCTTGTGCAGCTCCATGCCGGCGCGTTGGTTAGGTGCAGCGGACTATGGCGTAATCAATACAGGGGCTCATGCGAATTGGCTGGAGTTGGATGAACAAGGTCTATCAGCGCTTTGGCTCTCCGGCAAGCGATATGATCTGGGTGATAAATAATGAACATTATTCAAACTGAAGCGATTGAACAGTCTCTTTTAGATCTGGATCTGAGATCAACTGCAGATATCCTCGATGTCCTGGTGAGTAGTCAATTGCAAGCTGTCGAGGCGGTTCGCCAGGCATCACAAGCACTGGATACTGCTGTTGGTATGGCATCTCAACGCCTGAGTGAAGGCGACGGTCGACTTATATTGGCAGGTGCCGGTGCATCGGGTCGGCTTGCCGTTCAAGATGGCGCTGAAATGTGGCCAACCTTTGGCTGGCCGCATGAGCGGCTGCTTCTGTGTATGGCTGGAGGAGAACGTGCCTTGTTGTCCAGTGTCGAAAATGTTGAAGATGATGCGGAGAAGGCGAGGGAGGATGTCGCAGCCGCTTCAGTTAACCGAAACGATGTTCTGATCGCTGTTGCGGCCAGTGGCCGATCAGCCTGGACCTGTAGTTGGCTACAAGAGGCATCCAAGGCAGGGGCTCTGACGATAGGTGTTGCCAACAATGCTGACACGCCGTTACTACTTGGCGCTGATTGTCCTGTCTGGTTGGATAGCGGGGCTGAAGTGTTGGCAGGTTCCACGCGCATGGCCGCAGGTACTGCTCAGAAAATTGCACTTAATCTTCTGAGTACAACCTTGATGATAAGACTGAATCGAACCTACGGAAATCTGATGGTCGATATGGCAGCCGTCAATCGTAAGCTGGACCAGCGACGAATTCGTTTGTTACAAGGTGTATTACCAGCCCTGAATGAGAGTGATGCACAGAGTGCTATCGATTCTGCAGATGGTTGGGTTAAGTTGGCTGCGCTAATTGCACTGGGAGATTCTGCCGAGAGCGGGCGCAGCCGTCTTGAAAAATATCGCGGTTCTTTGCGTGAATCAATGGCTTCCATTGACTCTAATTAGATAGCATGATGAGTTGCTCTAGTTGGCAGGTAACTGCAACCATCCAGAGCAACTCATCTGTTTAACCTATCGTTGTTCAGCAGGCCTTAACCTGCCAGCCCGTTGAGTGCATCCATTAGAGGTTGAATGACCGGCTCAATAACAGAACCCACTCCAGGAATCGCTGATACTTTATCGATGATGGGCTGAAGCGTTGCAATTCCAGCGGATACCAGGCCCCCGATTGGACCTTTAGCAGCGTCAGGAAGTCTTGCAACAACATCAGTAAGGCCACCTAACTTACTACCCGCTTCTTGAAGTGAAGGGATAGCAGCCTTGGCTGAATCGATATCGCTTATTCCCCCCAGGGCTTCGGAGGCTGAACCAAATACACCATCAAGTGCACCAGATATCTTGCTCAAATCAATGCCTTCAGGCATTGCATCCTGAGCTGCCTTGAGAGCATCCTGGTTTGATTTCGCGACCTCAGCTGCTGCTTCTGCAGCTTCTTCCGCGGCAGCTGCGGCTGCATTCAGTGCATCGGTCTCGGCCTTCTTGCCCATGTATTGCATGCCGAACCAACCAAGTACAACTACCGCAGCCAGCGGGAGTAACCATTTCATAAAACTTCCTCCTGAGTTTGAATCTGCTGGTGCCGCAGGGTTGGGCACCTCGGGAACCTCCGGCTTTGTCACTGCAGCCATTGGAGCAGCGGCGATACTATCAAAAAAGCCGGCCGACTGTAGTTGATCCGAAAAACCTTGCGGCATTGCAGCGTTTATATTGTCATTTTGATCACCAAGCATACTGGTGAGAGCATTTGCGTTCATTCCGCCATCGAGAACCTGTTTCTTGATAACGCCGATAATGATGGGAGCCAGCATGCCCATTAAGGAACCGGTGTTACCGCGGCTAACTCCAGCAAAATTTGCAATCACACCTGCCAGCTGCCCCAATGCTCCACTACCGAGAAGCGTTGTTAGCAGCGATGTGCCCTGGTCTGCAGTTGCACTGGCCTGGCTTGCGCCTAACAGGTTTCCCATGTTGCCCAGAATGCCATCATCCTGTTTATCTATCGCTTCGAACAATGCCCCTGCACCACCAGGGTTGCCTGTGCTTTTTATCAATCCAGAGAGCAATCCGGGTACCGCTCCAGAAAGCGCGCCGTTAGTCTGATTAGCGTCGGTGCCCAAAACTCCGCCCAGCTGCCCGATTAGCTGATCACTGAGTTGCTCTTTGATCAAATCCACAATATTAAAAGACATAGATAACTCCTGTTTTTCCAGTACGACGGGTGAAGCTTGCGTTTTTAAGGCAAGGAACACGTTATCTGCAGATAATACTACTGGGGGTTACTTGAGTGAGCCTAGTCTCAGGTAACGACAACATTGTTACAAAGAATTTTAGATTCGCTCATTTACCGGCATTCCTTTGGCGCATATAACATGAGCTCCAGTACTTTACTGCCTTATTTACACAGGCTGAAACTATTGTTCACTTTCTGTGTTTAACCCCAGCATAGGGCTGATCCGTTCAGGCAATCGCCTCAACGTCGCTAAAAATCCTGCGACGATAAAAATCTATCTATTTTTTGGGTCCATCTTTATTGACCTACTGTAAGCCAGCACTGACAAGTATGAATGCCTGGCATTCAACGTGGTTTCAGCGGAACATCAACGATATTCGAGGCAAGCCATGCTTTTTTCGGCGATAAGTACTAAATCCCAGAAGTCTGTAAACCGATCGTTGATGTTGACGCTTTTGTTTTGCGCCACGTTTGCTTTTGCAGCACTTATAGCTCTGAGCCTTCACACAATCTACAAACATCAAAGTGAATTGGCAGCGGTAAGTAACGAAAGTATTTCAACACTTATTGCCAGTCAAATGGCTGATAAGGACGGGCTTAAATCTGCTGATGCGCTTGAAAAGGTTATCACGGGTCTATCCAGTATGGATACGATAACGAGCCTGAGTGCAGCTTCTGTCTACGATCAATCAAAGCAGCAGCGCTACAAGTTTGTGTCTGATTCGAGCCAGCATGAGATGCATCAGAATGCCACGAGTTTGATTGAACAAGCGCTCCAGAGCAAAGAAACTTTAAACAATCAGAAAGGGGAATTTCAGCATATTATTGTACCCATTATGTCTAGTGCTGATGGTGAGCAGATCGGGGTACTGCTTACTCACTGGGATTTTGAGCTGCTTAAAGAACAAATCTATTCGGATCTGATTAGTGAGGGCCTGTTGGCTGCTGCACTAATGGCGCTGATGATACTGCTGGTTAATACGTTTAATCGTCGGGTTGTAATAGCACCACTGATAGAGATTAGCGATCTCATGTCAAGGCTTGCAGGTGGCGATCATGGCATTCAGATACCATGGGTTGATCGCAATGATGAGGTTGGTGCAATCGCGCGGGCTGTAGAGGTTTTTAAAAGTAACTTGCTCAATACGCAGCGACTAAAAAATCAACAAATGGCTGCTGAAGCCGAGAGCAGAAGACAAAGAGAGTTACTCGAAGAGCATGAAACTGCTATGCGCAAGGAAGAAGCGCGCCTGCACCAGGATAAGCTGGCAGAGATGTCTAAACATGCGGAACAGGCCGAGTTACTTAAAAATCGAATTGGCCAATTGCTCGAGGCAGTGCGATCGGCTTCAACGGGTAATTTTAGTTATCCCATAGATTGCTCTGATGATTCGGATGATTTGGGAAGAATGGCTGTGGCACTTGACGAGTTGTTTGAAGGTCTGAGGCATAGCTTGCAGAAAATCGATAGCACTGTCTCTGATGTTTCCAGCGCAGCGGTGCGATTGGATGAACTAAGTGCTGACCTATTCCAGCTCACCGAGAAGAGGTCTGGTATGGCCAAGCGGGTTTCCGGCAGTATAAGCGGTGTTGGTACATCAGTAGAAGCGGCAACGATCGCGACACAAGAGATGACTACATCAGTGAGGGAAATCTCTGTTAATACCAGTGAGGCTGTGACCGTAGTGGAAAATGCAGTTGAGCTGGTGCAAAGTACTGACGCCAGTATCAGAAAATTGTCAGACTCCTCTGCGGGAATTGGAAATGTAATAAAAGTAATAACGTCCATAGCTGAGCAAACTAATCTGCTTGCTTTGAACGCAACTATTGAAGCTGCACGGGCCGGTGATGCTGGAAAGGGTTTCGCTGTTGTAGCCAATGAAGTTAAGGAGCTAGCTAAGGAAACTGCAAAAGCTACAGAGCAGATTGAAAGTAGAATCGCCTCTATTCAGTCAGATACCTTGGTTGCTGTTAATGCTATAGGTGACATTAACACCATCGTTGGAACCATAGATATATCCCAGGCAACGATTGCGTCGGCAGTGGAAGAACAAAAAACCACCACTACTGAGCTCCTACGAACGATTGAGTCTGCAGCCTCAGGGAATCATGATATAGCTAATATTATGCTGAGTGTTAAGCAACACTCCAATAAAAATATAGAGGTTGTAGAAGCAGTTAATTTAGCTGCACAAGAGATGGCTAACTCTTCCCGTCTGTTACAAGAATATCTTGGGAAGTACAACTACAAGTCTCAAGTTAGCTATAAGTCAAAAGCTGCTTAGAGTAATAATTTTCAACATTAGATAACGCGTTACTAGTGTTTATTCTAAGCGTCAACTATCAGTGATTATAACCTTCCCCACACCTTTTGCTGTTAAGGCCAGTTTGATTCAGTCGATAGTTTTATAGCAATACCAATAAAGGTGTTTCTCCGAATTAAATTTACTTGCTGGAAGCAGGTTGAGAGTTTTGCAAAAACCTGGTTATTCAGGATTGAATCATTTTTATCATGAGTAGAGACGTTGATGATTGAGCAAGGCAATAGATTGACAGGGGGCAGGGAAAGTTTGCTCCGGGCGTTTGTGGCATGAGTCAAGCGGCACAACAGCAGTACTGTACATTTTATCTGGATAAATTCTACTTTGGTATCGAAGTAGAGCAGGTGCAGGAAATAATAAAGTTTCAAGAGATAACGCCAGTGGCCATAGCGCCTGCAGTTGTCAAAGGGTTGATTAATCTGAGAGGTCAGATAGTGACTGCCATAGATCTGCGGCGGTTACTTGAGTTGCCCGATAGGGATCCTGATCAAGCACCGATGAATATTGTGGTGCGCACCAACATGGGGGCTTTCAGTCTGCTTGCAGATCGCATTGGTGATGTGTTGGAGCTGACCGATGGTAGTTTCGAAACGCCTCCAGATAATCTTGATGGCATTGCAAAAGAGCTTATTCAGCGAGCGTACAAGCTAGATAGTACTTTGCTAATGACTATGGAAATTGAAAAAGTTGTCAGTGCAGATGTTCTTAACAGGCATCCGGTGGCTGCTTAGTTTCTGTTTAATATTTTTTAAGAAATATACAAATACTCTATATTGCAATGTGCCTTTTTGTATCGTTGTATTGAGACACCCAGGATATTAGTTATGTCACAACAATCTGTACACGCATTGGTTATAGACGATTCTCGGGCAATGCGATCGATCTTAACTCGCGTCTTGACTAACATCGGGTTCAAGGTTAGTCAGGCTGGAAACGGAGTTGAGGGACTGGAATTACTGGCGGAAAATCCCGATATAGGCATCGCATTGGTTGATTGGAATATGCCTGTGATGAACGGCTATGACTTTGTTAAGGCCGTGCGTTCGGATAGCGCCAACAAAGACCTGTGGATAATGATGGTTACAACTGAGACTGAAATGTCTCGGGTAGTTAAGGCCATGGCAGTAGGTGCCAACGAATACGTCATGAAACCGTTTACTGATGACGTGATTGTGGACAAGATGCGACTCCTCGGGTTGCTAGCTGCCTGAGATGGCCAGCAAGCGCATCCTGGTTGTAGACGATTCTTGTCTTTTCCAACGGCTTCTTTCTGATGCTGTGAATGCGCGACCGGGTCTAGAGGTCATAGGTGTAGCATCTAATGGCAGAGTCGCGCTAGATATGGTCCAGGATCTTAAACCGGATCTTGTCACTCTCGACATACTAATGCCAGAACTCGATGGTATACAGACACTGACAGAGATTAAGCGTCATTGGCCGGACGTCGTTACCATGATGGTTAGCTCGCTAACCGTTGATGGATCAGATGCTGCGCTTGATGCCTTGGCGCTGGGCGCCGGCGATTGTGCTGTAAAACCTCAATCCAGTGGAGGTATTGAGGACATCAGACAGAAGCTGGAACAGGATTTTATCCCGAAGTTGGAAGCGCTCTGTGGTTTAGATGTCGTTGAGTGTGATTTGTCCGATGATCATGTAGAGCCTGAGCAACCTCATTTTTCTGATTTGCCAGAGAGTGAGCTTGTCGAGTGCGCACAGATAAAGCTAGTGGCCATAGGTGTTTCAACAGGTGGGCCGGATGCGCTGGGACAGTTGTTACCTCAGCTACCTGTGGATCTGGAAGTCCCCATCGTGATTGTTCAGCATATGCCAGCAGAATTTACCGCTAAGTTGGCCGCTCGTCTTGATCAGGCAAGTGCGCTCAAAGTGGTCGAGGCGAAGCAGGGAGAGAGCATACAGTCTGGCATGGTCTACATAGCGCCTGGAGACAACCACATGGTGCTATCCGCTAAGCACAAGAGGGTCTTTGTCAGTCTGAACAAAAATCCTCCTGAGAATTCGTGTAGACCCGCAGTAGATGTTTTATTTCGATCAATCTCAACTCTTTATGAGGACCAATGCCTGGGTATCGTCATGACAGGTATGGGGCAGGATGGATTAAAAGGCGCGCAGGCCTTACATGCGGCGGGTTCTCGCCTGCTGGTTCAGGATCAGGAAAGTTCAGTGGTCTGGGGAATGCCTAAGCTAATAGCTAAGGCCGGTTTGGCTGAAGCTCAGGTTCCTTTGAAGAGCATGGCCGCAGAAATAGTTTCGCGAGTCCGCCGCAGTATTAGAAATGCTGAAGCAAATTCACGTTCGCAACCCATAGAAAACAAACTGCTGGAAACACTACGAACACCGACTCCATCGAGCAGTCGGGCATGAAGAATATAGACTGCGGGGATTTCGAACTAGTAAGAAAGCTGGTGTATCGACAATCTGCAATTGCCTTGGATCGGGATATGAAGTACCTGGTTGAATCTCGATTGAGTTCTTTGGCAAGAAAAACCTCTTTTTCTGATATTCATGTTCTGCTTGCTGCTTTGCGAAAGGGCAGGGATGCTGAACTTGAAGGGCGTGTTGTAGAGGCAATGACAACCAACGAAACGTCATTTTTCCGTGATTCCCATCCGTTTGAAACCTTATGTAACGAATTATTGCCCAGCATAGCCCAGCGGCATTCGGACACTATCAATATCTGGTGCGCTGCTTGCTCAACAGGACAGGAGCCATACACCATTGCGATGGCTATCTATGAAAGATGTCCTGAGCTGGTACCGCGAATTTCGATTTTTGCGTCGGATTTGTCTTCTGAGGTAGTAGCTAAAGCAGATTCGGGGCGTTACAACAAGCTAGAGGTTAATCGTGGTCTACCTATACAGTATTTGACAAAGTACTTTGTGCAGAATGGGCTTGCCTGGCAGGTTACCCCTAAAATTCGTGATCTTGTGCGTTTTGATACGTTGAACCTGATCGGGGACTGGGGTGGTTTGCAGTCCATGGATGTTGTGTTTCTTCGAAACGTGTTGATCTACTTTGATCCTGAAATGAAGACCCGGGTCTTGAAAAGAACGGGTGAAATACTTAAACCTGGAGGGTGCCTGTTTCTGGGGCAATCTGAAACAACCCTTAATCTGAAAACTGACTACCAACGCGTGACGACCGATCGTAGCCACTACTATAAACTTTCATGAGTCGGGAGAATTCAGTGAGCGCAATAACTGAAGAAGATTTACACGAAGTGCTGGAAGTAGTTTGCATGACCGTGTTTGATCTATCTGTCGAGCCTGCGAGCGCTTCAGACTTTTTATCGGACGAACCGCTGATTTGCAAAATCGCCATAAGCGGTGCATGGAATGGAACCGTATTGATCAAGGCAGGAATCAATTTTTTAAATTGCGCCGCTTCTCATATGTTCAATCTAAACTTGACTGATGTCGAGTCGATGGATCGCGTCGATGCGTTCACTGAACTGAATAATATGCTGGGCGGCTCGGTCAAATGCCTGCTACCTGAACCCAGTGATCTCTCGTTACCTCAGATTGTTGCTGCAGAGTCTGTTAAATGTGAGCAATCCTGGTTCTACTTTCTGTGCGGCGATAATCCATTGGCAATAGCTGTCACTGAAATGTTATCTGGTGACAAAAAAGCAGCGTAGCCTTTGCCCATCCAGCGGGTCTAAATAGGTGGTGGAGGCGTAGTTTTCCAGCAGCTTGTGGATACTGATTTCCAGGGGGGGCGGGATATTACAAGCTACGATCGTTTACAGCTGTTCACCTATTCAATTAGTGATTACTTGCAAAGATAGACTAAACTAGTGTCGGCGAAGGCTGATTGAAGCGTCCGCATTATTGTGACTAGGCGTCGCAAATGCAGATCGACATGGCCAGAGTTACTACCAATTTCTTTCTTGGAGACCTAAATGGTAAAACTATTTTCTGGGGTTGGCCGCAATAGCAGCCGATACTTACTGATTGCGGCAATGACGAGCTTTCTGGTCGCTTGTGGCGGCGGTGGCAGTGGCGATACATCAGGCCCATTTCCTGACCTGGACTCCGACAATGACGGAACCATTAACTCTGAAGATGACGATGACGACGGCGATCTGATTCTGGACGTAGAAGACAACTTTATCGATCGTGATGGTGATGGCTTTGATGATGTTTCCGGTTTAACCGAGGCTGAAGCCAATCCACCTATAGAGCCCGTAGTGCCGGGTGACAACGACGGTGATGGTTTTGTTGATGTAACTGATGCAACGCCTTGTGGTAGTGAGTCAGGCACAGACAACAATTCTTCCAACAATGCCTGGAACGACAACTGCACAGTTGAGCGATCAACGATTGGTGGACAGTTTGCAGACAGCCTGTTCGCTGTGGGTATTCAGCGCGTAGTCTATTGTGAGGGCTTTGGTGCCGGCGCTAGCTACACTAACTTCGCTGATGGCGAATTTGGACCGGGTAGTGAGACAGCACTGATTGATTTCCAGCGTCGTGAAGCGTTGGCAGATCCAAGTCTGGCTGATGATGGCAGAGTGGGTCCTGCAACCTGGGCCGTGCTGCAAGCTCAACTGGACTTGCTCGATGCAGGAACAATCGATGGCGTCAATGGCGGCAGGGATACATACGGTTTCTCTGAAGGGCGCTGCGCGGGCATTCCGATGTTCTATCAGCAGACGCAATTTGCCGAAGATGGACTGGCAGTTGAGAGACTTGGGTGGTCTTTGGCCAGAAATCAGCCTAACCAGGTTGAGACATTACCATTCTCCATTGGCTCTCCGTTTATAGACTTGTAAGCGTGTTGCTTTGCTTGTGTAGAAGGCCGTTGTGCTAAATCCCCGCGCCATCGCAGCTGTTATCTGTCTGCTGGTGGCTGTCGGAATAGGCTGGCTCTGGTATCAACCAGAGCCAGCATCGTTAGTGAGCAGTGAAAATCTACCCAAACAGATTTCAGCCTCACCTTCGGAAGACTCTGACTCGCCTTTCTCAGTGAAGAATGAGTCTACTGATGCGCCTGCCAACGCCCCCCTGGGTGAAGCTGCGGATGACAATGCACACAACGCAAACCCATCTGCTACTGAAGATTCGCTGATCGAGCTCGATGCGTCGAACCGGGCCGACGGCGGTGGCGCCTCTGCGACACAACTTCCTGCCCTGGATATTGCCTCGCTTGGCCGATCAGCGCTTTCGGATTCAGCATTCCTCGAGTTGGCAGATCGTTTGCGGGCCGAACCGCAATTGCTTCTGCAGCTTATTGATGAGTTTCGTCAGGAAACCGATCTTGAGCGATTGGCACAATTGTCTCGCCTGCTGGGTGAGGTGGGTGGAACTGAGGTTACGCTGGCTGCAAGCGAATTGATTTTTTCAGGTGATCCCCAATCACGAGACATCGGTCTAGAGCTATTGCAACAAGTTCAACCCGGTAACGATGATGCTCGGGATATCGTTTCAGGTTTATTGACAACAGAGGTAGAACCTGAAGTTCTCGTTAGTACACTGACTACCTTGTCATCGCCGGGCAAGATCGACGATGCCGTTCGCGCTAATCTTTCTGAACAGGTTGCGTATCTAACCCAGCATGATGATGCTTCGGTGCGAGCTATCAGTATCAATATACTTTCGCGATGGACCACCGACTCGCGCTACACATCGGTGCTTATCGATGGCTTGGACGATTCAACCGACTTCGTACGAAAGTCGGCAGCCTATGCACTGGTAGATCATGAAGATCCCAGCCCTGAAGTAATGGACTCTCTATTTATTGTTCTCAATAACGAGCAGGAACAGGAACCGGTTCGACGCGCAGCAATTCTGGCACTTAGGGGTATGGAATTGAGCGATGCCCAACGCAGTCACGTTCGCGCTATCGAGCGAAAGCTGGATACGCGACCTCGCTAGCCAAACACAATGAACACTGACAACTTTGATGTAGATCGTCTCGCTGCTGTTCATCAATACGTTCGAGATCAAATTGAGGCCGATCAATTTGCAGGCATTGCCTGGTCACTCCATCATCAAAACAATCTGATCGATGAAGGCGTCTTCGGGCACGCCAATCACGCCAGGAACAAGCCCTTGCAGAGCGATGCTATTTATCGCCTGTACTCCATGACTAAGCCCGTGATATCGCTACGTTGCTTACAACTGGTAGAAGACGGAAAGTTACGGCTCGATGATCCTGTGAGTCGATGGATACCGGCGTTTGCTAAACAAAAAGTTCTCAGCGCAGATGGCAGGCAACTGATGCCTTCGCGTCCCATGAGCATAGAAGATTTGCTCACGCACCGCTCCGGCTTGTCTTATGATTTTTTGCCTGATTGCCCCATTGCCGATCAGTATCGAGATGCAGGTCTGGCTGCAAATGGACACAGACCATTGTCAGAGCTTGTTGATATTCTGGCTAGCTTACCACTGGCTTTTGAGCCGGGTGAGCGCTGGTACTATAGCTATGCGACCGACGTATTGGCGCATGTAATTGAGCGAGTCAGTGATAAAGCACTCGATGAAGATTTGCATCAAGCCCTATTTGCCCCGCTATTGATGCATGAGACTGACTTTCGAGTTCAAGACGATCAACAACATCGTTTGGCCGATATGTTTGGTCAACGTGAGCTGGGCGAAGTGGCAGAGAGTTCAAGTACTCGCAATCAACTCATACCGATGGTTGTAGAACAAAGCTACCCATCCTCTGGAGTTGATGCTTTTTTGCGTGGTGGTATAGGCTTGTTTTCAACTATTGGCGATTATCAACTTTTTCTCAATGGTCTAATGCATGGAAGAACTCTGGAAGGTCGTAAGCTTTTATCAGCTCCTATGCTCGATTTACTTTGGCAGAATCGTTTAACAGCGGCTCAAATGCCTATCAATATAGGCGGAAAAGACTACATGGGGTATGGATGGGGTCTGGCAGGTAGAATCATGGTTGATCCTGGTTCGTCAGACCAATTGAGCGTACCCGGAGAAGGTGGGTGGGCCGGAGCTGCATCAACTCACTTTTGGGTTGATCGCAGCAACAGCCTAAGCGGTATTGTCATGACGCAGTTTCTCGGCTCAAACATTCCTCTAGGGTTTGATATACAGAGTCTGTGTTATGCCGCTCTTGAAAGTACGGCCTGACAAACGCCCGCCAATGGGCTTTTAGTTATACCTTTGCAGGTGGGTTTTCAATAAGATTCTCAGCGAGCTTTGCAGAGACCTCAAGTTCAGCTGCAGTAGTAGCAGCATCCAGCGTCGTATCTGTCTCAGGCCACCCCTGGGCATGCCGTTCAACCAGATCAGCCAGGACATTGATGTGGTCTGGTCGATCATTCAAGCAAGGGATGTATTGAAACCGTTCTCCACCGTGCTCCTCAAAGTATTCGCGATTCTCACCGCAGATCTCTTCAATCGTTTCCAGGCAGTCGGCCGAGAACGCCGGGCTCATGACATCAATCGATTTATATCCTTCCCCTGCCAGGCCCTTCATGGTGTCATCGCAGTAGGGCCGTAACCATTCCTCACGCCCTACCCTGGACTGGAATACCACCCGGTATTGATCACTGGTAAGTCCAAGTTCGTCGGCAAGCAATCTCGTTGTCTTATGGCAAAGGCAGTGGTAGGGATCTCCCGATGTCAGATAGCGCTTGGGAATACCGTGATAGGAGGTTATGAGTAAATCGCCACGTCCATTCTGTTCCCAGCTTTCGCGTACGCTCTGTGCCAATGCGCTGATGAAATCCGGTTGATCACAGAATTGATTGATAAACCGTAGCTCAGGAATCCAGCGAGTTTTTTGCATCCGGCTCGTTACAGCGTCAAAAACAGAGGCCGTGGTGGTACCCGAATACTGCGGATACATGGGAAGCACAATCAAGCGTCGCACGTTGGCTTTGGCCAGCTTTTCGATCGCGCTATCAATCGACGGATTACCGTATCGCATACCGAGTTCAACAACAATCTGATCGCCAAAACGCTGTTTTAGTGCGACATGCAATGCAGCGGTTTGTTGTTTGGAGATGCTAAGTAGCGGTGAGCCTGTTTCCTCTGACCAGACTTCCTGATAGGCTTTGGCGCTACGCGAGGGCCGAACGCGCAGGATTACCCCGTGCAGGATAATATTCCAGAGCCACCTTGGTAATTCAATGATACGAGGATCACTTAGAAATTCTGCTAGATAGCGGCGCACAGCCCCTGTCTCTGGCGCTTCGGGTGTGCCTAGATTGACCAGCAGAACGCCAAGACGTTCTTCTGTACCATGTTGGAAATCGGGTGTACCTATGTATTTCATGAGGCTTTCGCCGTACCTGATG
Source organism: Granulosicoccus sp. (assembly GCA_045106475.1). Classification (GTDB taxonomy): domain Bacteria; phylum Pseudomonadota; class Gammaproteobacteria; order Granulosicoccales; family Granulosicoccaceae; genus Granulosicoccus. The sequence goes on along the minus strand of JBGCEO010000010.1, from coordinate 71,127 downwards.
CGTTTGTTTGAGGTTATATGTACGCTAAAACCGAAAAGTTGGAACCGTGGCCCTGAGACCGAAAATCTTAATTCAGTCGCGAGCTGCGCTGCTGGAGAGTAAACTGCCCACTGATTTCATAGTATAACGACTCTAACAGTGCCCATAACAATCAGCTGTCAAGACCGAGGTGTTTCTTGTCCTTGATTATCGCATTACCCCGAGAGCGTCGCACGAGCGAGCGCCGAGTGGCTTTAGATCCATCAAGGGTTGAGCGTTTGCTTCAATCAGGTGCACAGGTGCACATTGAGGCGGAATGTGGTCATTCGGCAAGTTTTCAGGATGAGGATTACCATGGCGCAGCTGTCATGGACAGCTTTGCTGAAGTAGTAGGCGGTGCAAACATCGTGGTTAAGGTGGTGTGTCCCACCTTGGAAGAGATTCAGTCGCTGCCCAGGCACTGTGTTCTGGTCTGTATCATGTCGGCGTTTCAGCATGTTGAAGAGCTTGCAGCGCTGCGTAGCCGGCAGATTACGGTTCTAGCGATGGATCAACTGCCACGTACCACACGCGCTCAGCCCATGGATGCTCTTTCATCGCAGGCAACAGTAGCCGGTTACAAGGCCGCTTTGTTGGCTGCAGAATTGTCGCCCAGATTGTTTCCCATGCTGACAACAGCAGCCGGCACCATCCGTCCGTCCAAGGTGTTGGTTGTGGGCGCTGGAGTTGCAGGTTTACAGGCCATTGCCACTTCACGCAGACTCGGTGCACAGGTAGAGGCCTACGACATCAGGCGAGCAGCCAAGGAGCAGATTGAGTCTCTGGGGGCACGTATGATCGATACCGGCGTGGAGGTAGAGGGTGCCGGTGGTTTTGCCAGAGCGCTGCGTAAGGATGAAAAGCAGAAACAACATGATGTCTTAGCCAAACATCTGGCTCAGGCGCATGTCGTTATTTGTGCAGCATCCATTCCTGGGCGAAAAGCCCCGCGCATCATTACCGAAGATATGGTTGATGGCATGCTTCCCGAATCGGTCATTGTCGATATGGCAGCTTCAACGGGAGGCAACTGCGAACTAACTCGAATAGGAGAGCATTACTACCATCATGAGACGCTGATCGTCGGGCCATTGAATCTACCGAGTCATGGTGCCGTGCACGCCAGCGAGATGTATGCACGTAATGTACACAACATGTTGCAGCTGATAATTGCTGACGGTTCTGTTGTGCTTGATCCAGAAGACGACATTATTTCGCGTTGCATGCTTCTGCATGATGGCAGCATTACGGATGCAGCCACAGCCAAGCTACTTGAGGATGAACTGGAAGAGTTTGGTGATACAAGTAATGCTCAGGCTGAGTTACCCGATCAATCAGCAGGCTGGTTGAGTGACGAGGCATCAGAAGCTGCTGACAAGTCAAGCGATGCCGATAAAGACTCATCTAATGCTGAATCATCTGTTGAGTCGGCACCGACTGATTCCAAGCCAGGGGAAATGGATTCCAATACCACATCCGGACAACCCACGACTGCGCCGGGTGCAGCGGCTGCAATGTCTGCATCAGCTGATTCTGGCGTCAGCAGTGCTCAAGGGGTTACAGACGAGGCTGAGCTCTTAGCGTCTGAGGATGGGGTTTCTCCAGGTAGTGAACTGGGCGCTCCAGATGACATGATTGATGAGCAGGCCTTGAGTGATTTGAGAATGCTTGATGGCGTTGATGAATCACAAACTGCTAGTGGCGAAGAACTCGCTGTGCAAGAGTTACCGCCTGCAGATGCACTAACTTTGATTGAGGGTGTAGGGCCAGCTCTTCAGGAACGATTGTATTCCTTCGGGTTCCGTCAATTGCGTCAACTTGCAGAACTCGATGCAGAAGGTGTTCGAAAGCTTGCAGTCCAGCTCGAACTGGCTGATGAAATTAGTGAGCAGCGTTGGGTGGAACAAGCTCAGCGCTTGATGGAGACAGGCGAATGAGTGGTGTAGATGCGCTTTATCTGGTGCTGTTGGCGGCCGTAGCTGGCTATGTACTTATTGCTCGAGTTCCGTCTATTTTGCATACGCCAATGATGTCTGGATCCAATTTCATTCATGGAATCGTGCTCTGTGGTTCCATGCTTGCGCTTTCGAGCGCAAGCTCTGGATTGGAGCAGATCATTGGTTTTATTGCAGTGGTGGCGGCATCGGCCAATGTAATAGGTGGTTTCATTGTGACTGATCGCATGCTTGCATTGTTCAATAGCAAAAACAGCAAGCTATCCAACTCAAGTGGCGAAGACGACGATAGTCCTGCCGAAGAGGACCGACGTGTACCGGCTGTCATGTCCAAGCCGAGTAACAAGTTATGAGCGAATCCTTGCCATTGGGTTTGCAACTTGCCTGGTTTTTTGCAACCGTAATGTTCGTAATAGGTTTGCGCAGGCTGAGTTCTCCCAAGCGAGCGCGCAGCGGTATCTGGTGTGCAGGTCTTGGTATGTTTGTAGCAGTGAGTTCGATGTTTTTTCATCCGGAACTGGGTGCTAACCATGTACTGATAGTCGCTGCGATGATATTGGGTGGGCTGTTATCGCTGTTGCATGCACGTAAAGTGGACATGACCGATATCCCCCAGATGGTAGCTTTATACAATGGCTTGGGCGGTTTAGCAGCCGCGGGCATAGCCATGCTAGTACTATTACATGTGTCTGACTACGGGCCTGTTCACAAGTCTTTGGCCGTGTTGAGCGGCTTGATTGGTTGCATAGCCTTTGCCGGTTCCTTTTTCGCATTTTTTCGGTTGCGAGGCTTCTTTTCCCGGCGTGAGGGTTTTGCCAAACGGCAGGTAGCTTATCTGGCCAATGGCGCATTGGTGCTTTTGCTTGGTTTGATACTGGCAACCTCGGCCACTGCCCATCCTGTTCTATTGCTGTTATTTGTGGCACTGGCAATATCGTTTGGATTGCTCATGACATTACCTACGTCTGCAGCAGATATGCCGGTGCTGATCTCCTTGTACAACGCATTAACAGGCCTTGCCGTTGCTTTCGATGGATTTGTGCTCGACAACCCGGCGATGATGGTCGCCGGTACGATTGTATTTGCAGCGGGCTCCCTTCTCACTCGCCTGATGGCCAGGGCAGTCAATCGACGGCTCAGCGAAATCATGTATTCAGGGTTTGGCATCATTACCGGCGGTGACGACAAACCTGGCAGGCGCGATCATGTCAATACAATAGATGCGCGTGATGCAGCGGTAGATATAGCTTACGCGGGGCGCGTGGTGATTGTACCGGGCTATGGCATGGCAACCGCTCAGGCGCAGCACAAGCTGCGAGAACTCACTCAGCTGCTTGATGAGCGAGGTGTTAAAACGGGTTTTGCGATTCACCCGGTGGCTGGTCGCATGCCCGGACATATGAATGTGCTCTTGGCTGAAGCCGGAGTACCGTACGAAAAAATCAAAGACCTGAACGATATCAACGCCGAGTTTTCTCAAGTGGACGTGGTGTTGGTCGTAGGCGCTAACGATATCGTTAATCCTGCCGCGCGCGATGATAAGGAATCACCTCTATACGGTATGCCCATTCTGGATGTCGACCGGGCCAAGCACGTGATCGTGTTGAAACGTGGTGATGGAACAGGCTACGCCGGGGTAGAAAACCGCCTCTTGTTTGCGCCGGTCACTCGCGTGTTATTTGGTGATGCGCGCAATACAGTGCAGGACTTAATCATGTCAATAAAAGGGTTGGACTGAACTCAACACTTTGGATACCAGCTCAGTTTTCGATTCTTTCTCCGACTGCCATTTTATTGTCGTAAAATTGATCAGCTGTGCCGCCAAAACACCTGCTTATACTGCGAATAACTGTTAAATGACCATAATTTGTCGTCATTGGTGCTTGACGTCAAAATATTTTTCCAAACCTTATGCACAACATTGAAAAGGCATTGCTGAGCTGTATAGTTTCGTGTAGTTGTTAATGATATTACTTAATAATATACCTGTAACTTATTGAAATTATTAAATTAATGGCTTTTGTTCAAATAATATGCAATTTGACAGGAGCGTTAAATTTTCTGGGCTTGCCAAGCGTTTGGACTGTTTGTCCACAAGGTTATCCACAGATTTTGTGGATAAGGTGCAAAAAAATTGGCGTCGTCGGCAGCCCGGTGAGGCGTCAATTTCTAAACTCATACAATCAGCTTGGGTAAGGTTTGAGCGCTAAGTCAATGAATCTGTTAGTGCAAGTAGCAGTGCCTTCCCCCTTGTACGGTGTGTTCGACTACCGTTGGCCCGACTCACAGCCGATTTTGCCGGGCATACGTGTCACTGTCCCGTTTGGGCGGCGGCAGGTCATCGGGATAGTGATAGGTCCTGTTGCAAAAAGTGCCGTTCCAGAATCCAAGCTGCGTAAAGTTGCTCAGGTGCACGATGTAGAACCGGTTTTGTCTGCAGACATAATGCAACTGTTGCACTGGGCCAGTCGCTATTATCACCACCCCATTGGGGAAGTTCTGACAGCGGCGTTGCCAGTATTGTTGAGAAAAGGTAAACCTGCCGAGATTACACAACGTGAATTTTATCGATGGGTACCCGGTGATGAATCCGTGCAAGTCCCCAAAGCGGCGGTTGTACAGCAGCAATTGGTAGATTACCTATCTGAGCTGGCAGGCAAGCCGGTGGCCTCAGACGTACTCGCACAAATCAGCCCGAGATGGCGCGCGTCTTTGAAACCATTGGTTGCGAAAGGCTGGGTAGCTTGCGATTTGGCCATTCAAGTGCCACAAAACAAGTCTGTAAGCAGCGGCCCCGATTTGTTTGAAGAACAATCTGTGGCTGTCTCTGCCATCACCGCCAAGCTAGGAAATTTCCAACCGTTTTTACTCAAGGGCGTTACCGGGAGTGGTAAGACGGAAGTTTATTTACGCTGCATTGAGGCGGCTATCGCACAAGGTTTGCAAATCCTGGTTGTGGTACCTGAGATCTCGCTCACCCCTCAATTGATGAGCCGGTTCGAGCAAAGACTAAGCGGTTGTCTGGTGAGTTTGCATTCGGCTCTTAACGATACGGAGCGCTTGCAGAATTGGCTGTGCGCCTCTCATGGCTATGCTGATGTGATTATCGGCACTCGCTCTAGTGTGCTTGCTCCGATACCTCGGCTTGGCCTGATTATCGTCGATGAAGAGCATGATGGGTCCCTGAAGCAGCAGGATGGTTTTCGCTACCATGCTCGCGACTTGGCATTGATGCGCGGCCGCAACAATGGCTGCCCAGTGGTATTGGGTTCTGCAACGCCTTCGTTCGAGAGCCTCAACAATGTCCTGGCAGGGCGCTTTAGCGAGTTGCTATTAACGCGACGAGCTGGTGATGCAGTCCCACCCGGTATGGGGCTGATGGATATTCGGCGACGAAAGCTGATTGAAGGGATGAGCGATCGCCTGATAGATGCGATTCGACAACATCTGGATGCGGATGGACAAGTGCTTGTGTTCATAAACCGACGTGGCTTTGCGCCGACTTTACTGTGTAATGACTGTGGTGCGCCTGCAGATTGCAGACGCTGTGATGCGCACATGACGGTTCATGCAAGAATGGGGAAACTGCGTTGTCATCATTGCGGTTCTGAGCGTCCGCTGCCTGTTGCTTGCGAGAGCTGCAACTCCGCGAATCTGGATAGAGTAGGTTATGGAACAGAACGTATAGCCCAAGCTCTTGAAGAGGTTTTTCCGGATGTGCCTATCGCGCGCATTGATCGGGATAGCACGAGAGCAAAAGGATCTCTAGTGCATCAATTGGCGCGAGCGACGTCAGGCGAGGCGCGCATTCTGGTGGGCACACAGATGCTGGCCAAGGGTCACCACTTCCCGGAGTTAACATTGGTGGGAATACTGGATGCAGATCGCGGGTTGTTCGGTACCGATTTTCGTTCCCTGGAACATATGGGTCAACTCGTGGTGCAGGTTGCCGGCAGAGCGGGGCGAGAAAAGCGCGCAGGTGCAGTTCTGGTGCAAACACGAAATCCTGATAACCCGATGCTGCAAACGCTGGTCAAAGACGGTTATGGACCCTTTGCTGATATTGCGATGGACGATCGAAAGTTAGCGGAGCTACCGCCCTTTTCATTTATGGCTTTGGTGCGGGCTGAGGCCGCTGACGGTCGTGAAGCACACGCGTTCTTGCGACAGATTGCGGAGTTTATGGAGTGCAACAAGCGAGGTAAGCTGGATGTGCTGGGCCCAGCGCCTGCACCTATGGAGCGGATGGGCGGCCGTTATCGGGCTCAGCTGCTTTTACAGTCAGATAAACGATCAACGCTAAATGATAGTTTGTCGCAACTGTGTGTAGAAATTGATGGAATGAGCGGGGCTCGACGTTGCCGGTGGTCGATAGATGTCGACCCCGTTGATTTATTTTAATGATCTTGCAGCAGCTGTCTCTTAGTCTGCCAATATTTGCATTGTAACAATTCAGTTAACCCCTCGATAGTAGCTAACACAGTCTTGTTCTAAGCCATAAAGCGATTAGAGGCAGGGTCGATAGCAACCTATGCAGCTTTATAAATCAGCAAGTACCTGTGAGTTAACATTCTCACAACGCATCGACAGATCTCAATGTTTCAATTGATGAGCTTATCTGTTGCCTATTTTCTTATCAACGGTTTGAGTTAAGAACAGGGAATTTATGAGTTATGTAGATTTCCAATGGTAAGAGATATCTCATGAAAAACACTGCCGCTAGACACACTGATGCCAGAATCAAAGTTCTTGTTGTTGATGATTCACGCACTGTTTGTAGATTCCTGGAAGCCACCTTTTCTGAAGATCCTTCTTTGGAGGTGGTGGGGATGGCCCATGATCCTTTTGAAGCTAGAGACCTTATAAAGAAAGTCAGACCGGATGTTATTACCCTGGATGTCGAAATGCCTCGCATGGATGGTGTAACGTTCCTGAAGAACCTAATGCGCACTGATCCAATCCCCGTTGTTATGTTCTCTTCGTGGACCAGCGTCGGAGCTACCGCGACGATTGACGCGCTGCAGGCGGGTGCCGTAGATTTTATGCCAAAGCACAGCGCCAGGAGTGCTGTGTCGCTAGAGGATTATATAAGCGAGCTGATTATGAAAGTAAAATCAGCAGCCACAGTAAACCTGAGGTCGGAAAGTAAATTAGCGACGGTTGGCGAAGTTCCGGATTTAACAAGATGCAGTGAAAAACTGGACCGCGCTCAAAACGTTAGTGCAACAATCAATAAATTGATAGCAATCGGCGCATCTACAGGAGGGCCCGAGGCTTTAGGAGTGTTCTTGAAAGGCTTCGAGGATCGCAGTTCTGTCTTGGTCGTTGCGCAACACATGCCGGCAAACTTTATCGAGTCATTTGCCAAGCGACTTGATGAGCTGTCTATATTGGATGTGCGAGTTGCACAACACGGCGATAGGCTTGCTGCAGGTCAAGTCTATTTGTCTCCAGGGGATCAACACCTGAAGTTGTTTGCCGATGGAGATGGGTATCAATGGAGGTTATGGGGGGGCGATCCTGTCAATGGGCACCGACCTTCTATTGATCTGCTGTTTGAGAGTGTTGCTCAATATGCTCCTCATTGTTCAGTAGGTGTTCTCATGACTGGCATGGGTGAAGATGGTGCGGCGGGGCTCAAAGCGATGAAGGAAGGCGGTGCGCTTACGATGATTCAAGACGAGGCTAGTAGTGCCGTCTGGGGCATGCCAGGAAAAGCGTTTTCCACTAATGCTCATGACTTCGATATCCATCTTCACCTGTTAGCCCCAGCGTTGAATAAGCTGCTGAAGTAACTGTTTGCCCTGACGCGGCCCAGGAAGCTTGCAATGTGTCGCAATGCTGTGTTTTCGCTCAGTTAAGTATTGATTGATTTACTTATTACTGTTTGAAAATAGGCGTGTTGAACCAAGATCCTATCTAACGGTAGCATGTTGTTCATACATCAAGTGTGAAAGCGATTTAGACGATAACAGAGCAAAGGGAGTCCGTCTAAAATTTAGCTTTGTGCTCGGTGCTTGATAGCTTAGCTATATCTGTTTGCTATTTACAGGCTCTTTGATGGCCCGCAATCACCTTTGTTGGGAATGTGTTAACACACTCTGAATGGTTCTGAAATTAGATGATTAAGGCGAGCTTGTCCAAAGCACAGAAAGATAGAGTCGATCTCTCATGTAACAGCGTGGTAATGCCGTTGGGTTACATGTTTAAGCAGAAAAATATTCGAATCAAAAACGGGTGCATCCACAATGGTTGATACTGCTAATGAGTTTCTGCTGGAGAGCCGAGAAGGGCTGGCGCAATTAACTCTGGATTTAGTGAGTCTGGAAGAAAACCCTGCCTGTAGTGAGACTCTATCCAGAGTGTTTAGAATTATCCACACCATTAAGGGAGGATGCGGTTTTCTGGGTTATCCGATCCTTGAGGAAGTCACTCACATCGGTGAAGACTTGCTGGACAAAGTGCGAGAGGGCGTATGCCCTATTGATAGTGAGATAAGTAGTCTATTGCTGGAACTGGTCGATGCAGTTGGCGAGCTGCTGGATACAATAGATTCAACGGGTGCTGATGCTGGAGACTATGGGAGTCTTATTACAAGATTGGAGGCAAGGACACTCAAACAAGACAGTGATAATAGCAAACAAGCAGACGCCGAAACTTCTGCTCAGTACGCAGCTACTGGGGACGACACCACTCCTACTGTGGATGCAGTGAGCACGGAGAATCCTACCGATCAAGACGATGACTTGGAAGCGCTTTCTCCTGTCATTGAACTGGATGAAGAGATGCAAGAGGTTCTCAAAGATTTCCTGCAAGAAAGTTTTGAGAACCTTGATCAGGTAGATAGTGAGTTGATTGAGTTAGAAGAAGACCCTGACAATCGCGATCTATTGTCGTCGATTTTTAGAACCATGCACACGATCAAGGGTACCTGTGGATTTTTCGGGTTTGAGAAACTTGAGAAAGTGACACATATAGGTGAGAACCTTCTAGTCAAGCTTCGCGATGGTGAATACAGTATCAGTGAGGAAATAGCGACTGGTTTGCTGGGAATGGTAGATGCCGTGCGCGGCATGCTGCAGGAAATAGCCGACCATGGGCACGATGGGCAGAAGGGTTATAGAAAACTTCTCGGTATATTAAGTGAGCTAAATGATCATGGGAAGCTTGTCAGTACTCGTGATGTAGCAACAGAGTCAAAGAGCAAGCTGGTGCACTTGCCGGTGACTGGCGAAAATACACCCGTCCAAGCGCCTAAAAAATCAATTACTCTGACTAGTAATGCCGAACAGTCTGCATCTGCCACAATCAAGACTGAGGCAGCAAACGATAAAGCATCGTCCAATGTAGTAGAAGCATCCATTCGCGTTGATGTTCCGGTGCTTGATGCATTGATGAATCTAGTCGGAGAACTCGTTCTGGCAAGAAATCAGATAGTTGAGTATGTCGGTGTACATGAGAATAGTCAGGTAGTTGCCGCGGCTCAGCGTTTAAATCTCATAACTAGTGAGCTTCAGGAAGGTGTCATGCAAACCCGCATGCAACCAATTCATAGCGTTTGGGCCAAGTTACCCAGAGTTGTGAGAGATTTGTCCAGGGCTTGCGGCAAACAGATTCGGGTAGAAATGGAAGGTAAATCTACTGAGCTGGATAAGAGTTTGATTGAGGCAATGAAAGATCCCATTACTCATTTAGTTAGAAACTCTGTTGACCACGGCATAGAAGATCCAGAGGTGCGGCTAGCTGCTGGAAAACCCGCAGAGGGTATATTACGGTTGAGAGCTTTCCATGAGGGAGGGCAGGTTCATATAGAGATATCAGATGATGGTGGCGGTATTAAAGCCGAGAACATTAAAAAGAAAGCCATTGAAAATGGTGTGGTCACGCGGGAACAAGCCGATGCGATGACGGACCAGGAGGCCTGCAAAATGATATTTTTACCGGGCCTTTCTACTGCTGAAGCTGTCACTAACATCTCAGGTCGTGGAGTTGGGATGGACGTGGTTAAAACCAACATTGAGAAAATAAGCGGGGCAATCGATCTCGATACGGAAGTGGGCCGCGGCACAGTTTTTAAAATTAGAGTGCCTCTGACGTTAGCGATCGTGCCGGCCTTAATTGTATCTACCGCTGATCAGCGTTATGCAATTCCACAGGTCAATTTGATTGAACTCATTCGAATAGATGAAGAGGATCAGCACTCTGCGATTGAACACATACATGGTTGCCCTGTACATAGGCTTCGTGGTGAATTACTCCCTTTGGTGCACCTCGATAAGGAACTAATGTTGGCCTCATCCGAACAAGGAGCGCTAAATATTGTTGTGTTACAGGCTGAGAAGCGCCGTTTCGGACTTGTAGTCGATCAAATAAGTGATACTCAAGAGATCGTGGTAAAGCCATTGGCCGAAGCACTAAAAAATATTCCAGTATTCGCTGGTGCAACCATCATGGGAGACGGACGGGTTGCTCTTATTCTGGATACCATGGGTATTGGGTTGCGGGCCAAGGTACTTGGCGCTAAGGCTGACCGTACCATTAGCAAGTTAACTAAAGATGAGAGCGAAAACATAGGGCATAGTGAAACTTTGCTTCTTGTAAATACTGCTAACAACGGTAAGTTGGCTATTCCCTTAAACCGAGTGGCCCGTTTGGAGCAATTCGAGGTAAGGGATACCGAGTTTACTGGTGATTTACAGGTCGTACAGTATCGAGGACAGATTCTGCCACTTGTTCAACTCTCCGATTTTCTTGATGAGCGACGTAAAACAGTCGATGTCGAGGAAGAATCCGAATTAATCCAGGTGGTTGTATTTGGTAGCGAGGGTTCGCAGATAGGGCTGGTTGTTAGAGAGATAGTTGATGTTGTTGATGAGGTTCTTGAGATTCGCGGTAAATCCAGTCGACAAGGCGTTTTGGGTACTGCTTCCATTCAAGGTCAAGTTACCGAGCTATTGGATGTAAGCTCGTTCATCGAGGCCACATCTGACATGGTTATAGGAGTGGAGGAAGCGGCCTAGTCATGTGCTTGAGTATATGTACGTATTGGCACCTGTGCGTGATGACTATAGATAACTTTAAAGCTGTTGCACAGGTTGCTTTGTATACCGACATATAGTCACTACGACACCGATTAAATTCTTTGCTGCGAGATGTTGGCTGTGTTGTAAACACAGCCCAGTAAGATTAATACTGCTTAGACAGTTGCTATGAAGAACTTAGATAGATGAGTGATACAGAGCAATAGTTAATACGAGTTAACTGTGACATTGCTTATCAGAAAATAAACTAGCAAGTCAACCTTGTGCATGTGATATCAGTGTTTCCTGCGTGTGTAGGTATCTATACTGATATACATTTATCTATAAATAAGTTAACGATATACAGGCTCTGTTTAAATGGATTCTCTTTAAACATCAATGCTTTGTTTATGTTGCTTGACTATATAAAAATGTTTAAAGCGATGTGTTGAAGATAGATTGTTAAACATCATGGCTCAGCAAAATAAGTGGCTGAGCAAAGTCATACTGTAGCTTCCTTAACAATGCTAGCTTCTAAAATGACAAAACAAATCTCTATCCAGAAAATTGGTGCCGCTATAGTTGTAACAAGCGCTTTGTTCTGCTCTTCTGTTGCCGTAGCTCAAGACGATGCGAAGGCACTCGTTGGCAGCGCGTTTGACGGTTGGAGTGGCACTGCATCTCTGGGAGCAACCAGTTCAACTGGTAACGCGGAATCGAGTAATGTAAACGGCTCTATTCGATTAGGTAAAACGGTTAATCGATGGGAGCACTTAGTATTCGGTTCAGTATTTAAAGGTACCTCTTCGATAGTAGTGGTAGAGCGGGACCAAAATGGCGACCCCATACTTGGTGATGATGGCAGGCCTCAGCGTACGATCGTTAAAGGTGACAATTCTGATCGTCTGGCTTTGGGTTACCAGCCTAAATTCTATTACACGCCCAAGACGTACTTTTTCGGCATCCTTGACTGGGAACAGGATGAACCTGCAAACGTTGATACAGCCACTCGTCAGATTGTTGGTGTAGGTCATCGTTTTTATTCAAATGAGACGGGTTTCCTGACAGCGGAGATCGGTTTCGGAAATAAAACTACCGATTTGGTATTCGGAGATGATGTCAATGGCGGTATTGGTTACCTTGGTCTTAACTTCTTAAGTCGAATCAACGATAACGTAACGTTCAATGCTGATATGCGCAGTGACTTCGGTAGTGACAATACCTTTGTTGAAATTGGATTGGGTGTTGCATTCAAGATTTCGGAAAAGCTGGCATTCAAGATTGCTCACTTTTCCAGAAGCAACAGCGACCTGTCATCCGGTGATAGTCCGCTGAGCTCTAGCAGCGATAGTGTGACTAGTATGAATCTTGTTGTAGACATCTAATCGAGGCCGTGCCGGGCCAGCGCTCCTTTCAAGCGCTGGCCTTTCAAGCGTTGACGCACAGATCTAACAAATAGCGTGATTTCCGACAACTGGAATTCAGACGAGTGCTAAACTCTGCTGCCTGATTTCTGTATGGCACGATCTTGTGAAAGACCAAATCGAAAAGCAGCTACGCGATGCGCTTGTTGCGTTGCAATCCGAGGGCACCATACCCGCTGATGTAAATCCTGCGATTAACGTGACCCGTACTCGCGACGCCAGTCATGGTGATTTTGCAACTAACCTTGCCATGATGTTGGCCAAGCCGGCAAAACGCTCGCCACGTGAAATTGCGGAACTACTCATCGCAGCATTGCCGGCGTCCGAGGCAGTTCGGGATGTCACCATCGCAGGTCCCGGTTTTATAAATTTCTTTCAGGCAGACGATGCTCAATCGGCCGTGGTCAAAACGGTTCTAGACAGGGCAGATCAATACGGGTGCAGCGAATATGGTGCAGGCAAGCGGATTCAGGTGGAATTTGTATCTGCCAACCCAACCGGGCCCCTGCATGTGGGTCATGGACGAGGCGCAGCACTGGGCGCATCAATTGCCAATTTGCTAAAAACCATCGGTTTCGATGTCCAACGAGAGTATTACGTCAACGACGCCGGGCGACAGATGGACATTCTCGCTACAAGCGTCTGGTTACGCTATTTGAGTTTGTGTGACGAAAAATTTACATTTCCTTCAAACGGGTATAAAGGCGACTATATCCTTGAAATTAGCCAAGCTCTGTTTGATGAGCATGGTGCTCTTTTCAAACATCCAGCAGATCAGGTTTTTGATGATGTTGTTGCTGATGAGCCGGCCGGCGGTGACAAGGAAAAACACATCGATGGCTTGATCGCACGCGCGCAACAGCTATTGGGTGAACAGCATTATCGTCAGATTTTTGATCGCTCACTTGAGTCAATCCTGGAGGATATCAAGCAAGATCTGGGTGAATTTGGCGTTCATTACGATGAGTGGTTTAGTGAGCGCAGTCTGACAAACGATGTAAAGCGTGTCGTGGAGAAGCTTGAAGCGGGTGGCCATCTCTACGAAATTGATGGGGTTCGCTGGTTTAAGTCAACCGAGTTTGGTGACGATAAGGATCGCCCCGTTGTTCGTGCAAATGGACAAACGACGTATTTTGCATCTGATATTGCCTACATCGACAACAAGCTACAGCGCGGATTCGACGAGGTTTTGTACGTGTTTGGTGCGGATCATCATGGTTACACCGCGAGAATGCTGGCAGCTTGCGAGGCCCTCGGACACTCAAGAGAGAAGCTTCAGTTTCTTTTAATTCAATTTGCCATTCTGTTTCGTGGGGGTGAACGGGTGCAAATGTCTACGCGATCTGGATCATTCGTCACCATTCGTGAGCTACGTGATGAAGTAGGGAAAGATGCCGCTCGATTTTTCTATGTGATGCGCAAGTATTCCCAACATCTGGATTTTGATCTGGATCTGGCTAAATCTCAATCTAACGATAATCCGGTTTATTACGTCCAGTATGCCTATGCACGAATATGCAGTGTCATGCGTCAGCTAGACCAACGTGGTCTTGAATTTGATCAGGCTTCGGGGCTGGCATCTCTGGGGCGTCTTGGAGAATCAGCAGAAACCGAATTGATGAGATTGCTGGCTACCTACCCGGAGCTGATTCAGCGTGCCGCTGTTACTCACGAGCCTCATCAGCTCACAGGATACTTGCGAGATCTCGCAAATGGTCTACATAGTTACTACAACGCGCACAAAGTGCTCGTTGATGATGCCGAGCTGCGCCACGCGCGGGTATGTCTTTTGCTGGCAGTTAGGCAGGTATTAAGCAATGGGTTGTCCCTAATTGGTGTGTCGACTCCTGAGGTGATGTAGTTCATGGCAAGTACTCCAAAAACTGAGGCCGCGCCTGGAAACCGGTTGTTTGTGCTGGCACTGGGTTTGTTGGTGGGGTTCGTCATTGGATTTGTCATGCTGCTATCGCGCTTACCGATTGATGATTCACTTGGCAGAGATAGCTCCTCTGCACTATTTGCCAGCACCTCGGCCAGTGATAGCTTCGAATTCTATTCGGTTTTGCCAGGGCAAAAAGTAGAACGCAAGCCTGCAGCTGCCCCTGTTGTAGTTGAAGATGTAACCAAGCTCGTGGTAATCCCTCCTGCTACAAGGGTGGTTCCGGGTTCGGCCCAACGGCTGAATACGCGAAATCTGTCTGCTGAAAACTACGCAGAGATACCCGCCAGCAGTCTGGGTCAGGAGTCCTACTTCCTGCAGGCTGGAAACTTCCGTCGCCCTGATGAAGCCGAGCGTGCAAGAGCGGCTGTCATGATTCTCGGTCTCGATGCCTTCATCGTTGTTCGCCAGGACAACAGCGGGGCTGTTGGACACCGTGTGCGTATTGGGCCGTTCTTCGATCAGGTGAAGGTAACCAACGCCAAAAAACGCCTGCGCAAAGGTGGCATCGACTACAAAGTCATCCGCGTCACCGGTTAGCACCCGGGTCGGACCACCATAAGTGCTTGTTTCTTACGTAGCACTGGGTCGGACCACCATAAGTGCTTGTTTGTTAACCCGTTTCGCCCAAAAATCAGCTCAAATGCTGCCATAAAGGCACTTCATCGACGGCCATAAGGTGCTTTGAAGAGCATCGATCCCTTCTCACTTTTACCTGGCAGCTGTTGTATTGGCAGCGGGCCTAGTGTCAAATCGATAGTCAAGAATGACTGCAGGAAGCGGCCGTTCAATTCGTAACTTAAATCGTTCCATGGAGGGAACATCATGCCTCGAGCCAATCGCCACTTTATCGCCGGGCAGGTCTGGCACATCACGCAGCGCTGCCATCAGAAGCAGTTCCTGCTTCATCTTCAAGCAGATCGTCGTCGCTGGTTGTATTGGTTGTATCAAGCGCGCAGGCGTTATGGGTTGAGCGTACTCAACTACATCGTCACCTCTAATCATATTCATTTGCTAGTTCATGATCATGGCAATGATGCGATATCAGCTGCGATGCAACTGGTCTCCGGCAGAACGGCTCAGGAATTTAATAAAAGACATGGTCGTAGAGGCGCTTTCTGGGAGGATCGTTTTCATGCCACGGCGGTCCAGACTAACGCCCATCTTGCGCGCTGCATGGCCTATATCGACCTCAACATGGTTCGCGCCCGAGAAGTCTCTCACCCTGAAGAGTGGAGTTGTAGTGGGTATCATGAATCCAAACATCCACGCAGGAGGGGCGGGCGGATAGACCATAAAAGTCTTTGTCGTCTGCTCGGTTTCGAATCGCAAAAACAAATGCTCGATATGCGCGAAAAATGGATTGATGAGCAGCTCGTGGAGGGTAAACTACATAGGCAATCTTTCTGGACTGACAGCGTTGCAGTAGGTAATCTTGAGTATGCGCTTATGATGAAGCGAGCGCTTTCCATCAGCAATCCGGGTCGTCGAGCGCGGCTTGAGTCGGGGTGTTACGTGGTTCGAGAAGATGCAGCGAAATACAGTTGCAGGCAAATCAGGCCCTATCGCGCTTTGCCTGCATTTGGCTAGACTTGCCAATAACAAGACTCGTAGGCAGTGCCAATAAACGCTGATCTATTGAGTTGAATTCCTGTTCCTAAGTGCTGAATATGGCCATTTTGAGCTGTATTCAGCTTTTTAATCAATGAGTTATGGTGGTCCGACCCGAGAAAGCCCCCGAGAAAGGAATGACTGCGCGGGAGTTGCACCGTTTGGTGGACGGCTGTCTGCAGCTGGACCAGCACAAGCTGCGTCGTGGTATTTCGCGCCTGGCAGGCTTGCCAACGCAAGATAAAGATCTGCAACGATTTCTGCAGCGTGTTGATCGCTCTGCGGCCAAACGAAAGGGGCGGGCAGAAAATGTTCCTGTACCTGTCTATCCATCAGACTTGCCGGTCGTTGAACAGCGTGATGAGATTCTTGCGGCGATAAAGTCGCATCAGGTGGTAATCCTTTGTGGTGAAACGGGTTCAGGGAAAACCACGCAGTTGCCCAAGATCTGCCTCGATGCAGGCTTGGGTGTTGGCGGACTTATCGGGCACACCCAGCCAAGAAGAATCGCTGCAAGAACGGTTGCTGCGCGCATAGCCAGTGAGCTGGATACAAGCGTGGGTGATGCCGTCGGATTCAAGATTCGCTTCAGCGATCAAGTGAGCGATCGCACCTACATAAAACTAATGACTGACGGCATATTGCTGGCAGAGATTCAGAATGATCCGTGGTTAAACCAGTACGACACATTAATTATCGATGAGGCGCATGAGCGATCACTGAATATCGATTTTCTCATGGGGTATCTAAAGCGCCTGCTGGCAAGACGTAAAGATCTAAAACTGATCATTACATCAGCAACGATAGATCCGGAACGCTTTGCCGCACACTTTAATGATGCGCCCATCATTACTGCTCAAGGTCGAACCTATCCAGTTGAGCTGCGTTATCAACCTCCCGAAGCGGAATCGGATTCGCTTGATGATATTGACATGCCCACGGCGATTAGCAACGCCTGTGAAACCCTGTTGCAAGAGCGCCAGCATGACATTCTGATTTTTCTCAGTGGCGAGCGTGATATTCGAGAAATGGCGGATCACCTTGGCAAGCAGAGTTCTCACAACCGTGCATTTCGCGGCGTAGAAATACTGCCACTGTTTTCTCGCCTATCCAATGCCGAGCAAAATCGAATATTCCAATCACACAACGCACCCAGAATCGTGTTGGCAACTAACGTGGCTGAGACATCTCTTACTGTGCCCGGCATAAGAGCTGTTGTTGATCCGGGCTATGCCCGCATCTCTCGTTACAGTGTAAGAAGCAAGGTACAAAGACTGCCCATTGAAAAAGTATCGCAAGCATCCGCCAATCAGCGCATGGGGCGTTGTGGCCGTGAGGCGCCTGGGGTTTGTATCCGTCTGTACTCGGAAGAAGATTTTGATTCGCGTGCAGAATTTACCGAACCCGAGATCTTGCGTACTAATCTTTCATCGGTCATTTTGCAAATGGCATCCATGAAGCTTGGCCGTATTGATGACTTCCCTTTTGTCGAAGCGCCCGAATCCAAATTTATCAATGATGGCTACCGCACCTTGCAAGAGCTGGCAGCGCTTAATGACAACCGTGAGCTTACGCCGCTGGGTAAACAGCTGGCTAGATTACCTATAGACCCAAGACTGGGCCGAATGCTGCTTGCTTCGGCTGATGAAGGTTGTGTTAGCGAAATTCTCACTATAGTGAGTGCATTGTCGGTACAGGATCCTCGTGAAAGACCCTTTGACAAACGACAGGCAGCCGATGAGCAACATGCAGAATTCAATCATGAAACGTCCGATTTCATGGCGTGGCTGAATCTTTGGAATTTTGCCACCGTTCAAAAAGAAAATTTATCCAACTCTCAATTCAGAAAGATGTGCCGGCAACGCTTTTTATCAGCGCTTCGTATTATTGAGTGGATGGATGTTCGTCGTCAGTTAGAGCGTCTGTGCAAGGATCTGAATCTAACGCAAAGCACAGGAGAGGCACAGCCTGACAATATTCATCGAGCGCTGTTAGCAGGTCTGCTGGCCAATGTTGCAATAAAAACAGACAAGCAGGGTTATCTGGGAACACGCAATCGTCACTTGAATATATTTCCGGGATCGGGATTGTTCAAGAAAGGACCGAAGTGGATGATGGCCGCAGAAATTGCGGAAACCAGCAAACTCTATGCTCGGCAAATTGCCGCAATACAACCAGAGTGGATAGAAGCCCTGGGCGACCACTTGCTACATTACAGTTACCGTGACGCTCACTGGCAACGTAAAAAAGGTACCGTCGGTGCCTGGGCGCAGACCACCCTATATGGATTGATTATCAATCCAAAAAAACGTGTGAACTACACTCGTATCAATCCACAAGAGTCTCGTCAAATATTTATTCGTGATGCTCTTGTTGAAGGCAATCTGGTTACTCGGGGTGATTTTCATCGATACAACCTGGAATTACTTGATGAGGTTACAACGCTTGAAGAGAAATCACGTCGACGCGACATTGTGGTTGATCCTGAGGAGCTGGTCAGGTTCTATGATTCGCTTATCCCTGAAGATGTATGTACCTCAAGCTCATTCGAAAAATGGCGCAAAGTCTACGAAGCTGAGCACGCCAGGGGGCTGTACTTTGAGCGAGAACAGCTTTTAGCTGATGATGCAGTGGAAGTTAGCAGCAGGGACTATCCGGATCAGATTGAAATGGGTGGGATGGTTTTGCCTCTGCGTTATCATTTTGCTCCCGGCGAAGAGGATGACGGCGTAACTCTTGTGTGTCCTGTAGAAGTGCTGAACCGTGTGTCATCTGCAAGATGCGAGTGGTTGGTGCCGGGTATGCTCGAGGAAAAGATAGTGCTTTTGATAAAGGCGCTTCCCAAGAACCTTCGACGCAATTTTGTTCCTGCCCCAGATTTTGCATCAGCAGCATCAGCTGCCATGACACCTGAAGAGGGATCGCTGCTAGGTGGGTTGTCCCGACACTTGCATCGTATGACCGGTGTAAAGGTGACTCAGGAGGATTGGGATTCGAGTAACCTGCCTGAGCATTTGAAGATGCGATTTGACGTGGTAGGCGATGCCGGGCAGTCCTTGCGCAGTGGTCGAGATCTGAGTGTGCTTCAAGAAGCTTACATTGGTGAAGTGGAAGAAACTTTGCTGCGCTTCAGTGACAATAGTATCGAGCGTGATCAAGTATCCGATTGGAATTTTGGCGATCTGCCTGATTCTGTGGACATTGAAAAAAGCGGCATGACCTTGCAAGGTTTTCCTGCTTTGCTGGCAAACCGGGAAGGAGTCGGCATCAAGCTCTTTGCAACCGCCAGTGCTGCCATGAGTGCAATGCCATTGGGTGTGCGCGCCTTGTATAGACAGGTGTTAAAGGACGAAGTGCGTTACCTGCAGAGAAAGTTGCCAAACATAAATGTGCTGAGCTTGCGGTTTACCCCGTTCGGTTCAAAACAGCTACTGATAGATGACATTGTTGATGCGGCTATCGATGCAGCGTTTATAAATCTGGACGAGCTGCCGCGAACACGTGATCAGTTTCAGTCTGGCCTGGATGCGGGCCGGGCGAAATTAGTACCGTTGGCCGGTGAATTGTGTGAGGCACTCAGCCGGGTGTTTGAACAGCATCGACAGGTTGCGAAGCGATTGGAGAGCTCTATGTCGCTAAGCTGGATAGAACCTGCCAGCGATATCAAGGATCAGATCTCCCAGCTCATCTACCCCGGATTTGTTACCCATACCGGGCTTACTCGTCTCAAGCGCCTGCCTGTCTACTTCCAGGCTATGGATAAGCGGTTGGATAGTATCGACATGGCGCCGGATAAGGATCGACGTAGACGTGCCGAATTACTGCCGGTTTGGGAATCGTTTAAGGCATTGCCTGTTGAAAAGGATGAAGACCCGGAGTATCGACTTACCCTGCAAGAATTAAGATGGGCGTTCGAAGAATTGCGAATATCACTATTTGCACAGGATTTAGGCACTAACGAGAAGGTTTCCGTCTCTCGCCTGGAAAATCGAGTCAGCGATCTGGCAAAGTGGATGCCGAAGCTTTGACGTTGTCATGCAACTTCCCTTGCGGCTCTGAAAATCGCGTCTAGACTCCGTAGATAACGAATTTATTTCCTCGGGGTGAGGCATGAAAAAAGCACTGGCAGGATTATTTCTGCTGTTTGGATCCACCACTGTGCTGGCAAGTGGTCTTGATCTGGCATTGAGCAATGAAACAGCTAATCTGACGTTCACTCTGAACCCTGATCCGCTGTTCTATGGTAGCCAGGCCCAGGAAGTAGCAGGCGGCTCTGAGATAGCACTGGGGGCGTTTATTACAGAAGATGGTGCGAACATTCTGCACGCTACCCTGTTGGCAAGAGGCTATAGGCAGTCGGTTAATTCCCAATACCAGATTAGCGCCGGCATGAAGCTGATTGGCGGAGAAATCAAGGTTGAGGAATCACGTGCTGCAGCGGGGCGAGAAGAAACTGTTGGCGCACTTGGATTAGGTTTTCAGGCAGGCTTACTGTTGCGTCAGTCGCCATATAACCCGGTTGAGTTGAGCATTGAGGGTTTCTACGCCCCCAGTATCACCAGCTTCACCGATGCTGAACGATACAGTGAAATCACTACCAGATTGCAGGTCGAAGTTATGCCACGTGCGCGTGTGTACTTCGGCTATCGGCGATTACGCTTTGACACTAATGACTTCGATAACGTCCGCCTGGATCGTAGCGCGCACTTCGGCATGAGTATTTCGTTCTAGCTGTTCGGTCCAGTTTGGTTCCATCGGCCAACAGTTTTTTACTCATTTTCGTTCCAGGGTCGCGCTACATAGTGTTAGCGTTAGACCATGGATACAAATGACAAGCCTCTTGATCAGCTTCTAGAGATCATGCGCCAGCTGCGAGACCCTGATTCGGGATGCGCCTGGGACATCAAGCAGAACTTTCATAGCATTGCGCCTTTTACGATAGAGGAGGCCTATGAAGTGGCCGATGCTATCGAGCGACATGATCTAGATGATTTGCAGGATGAATTAGGCGATCTGCTGTTCCAGGTGGTTTTCCATGCACAGATGGCAAGCGAACTATCTGCCTTTACGTTTGACGATGTGGCTCAATCTATTGTCGACAAGATGATTAGACGACACCCGCATGTTTTTGCTGATGTCGTTTATGAGACTGAGGACGAGTTGAAAAGCGCCTGGGAGGCAATCAAAGCAACAGAACGTAGGGCCAAACAGGCGAAACGGGATCAGCGTCAACATTCCCTTACAAACCAGGCCTTTCCCGTTGACTCAGTACCAAAGCAGCGAGCTCAACCATCTAGCAGTTCATGCACTACTGCCCAGGCTTCAGCTCTGGACGGTGTTGCCATCAATCTTCCTGCCCTAAAGCGTGCTGATAAGATCCAAAAGCGTGCCGCGCGGCTTGGCTTTGATTGGCCATCGTTGGATCAAGTCTGGGATAAATTGGATGAAGAGATCAACGAAGTGCAAGAGGCAATCGCCTCGGGACACGCTGATGCAATTGAAGATGAATTAGGAGATCTACTTTTCACCGTAGTGAACCTGGCACGTCACTGTTCAACCGATTCTGAAACAGCTCTCGCGCGGGCGAGTATGAAATTCTCTGAGCGCTTTAAGCGGGTAGAGATACAGGCTGCCCAAGATGGTCTAGCATTGAACTCACTAGGGATTGAGCAATTGGACGCTTTATGGGAGCGTGCAAAAAAACCATAAAACCATAAAACCATAAAGCCATAAAGCCATAAAGCCATAAAGCCATAAAGCCATAAAGCCATAAAGCCATAAAGCCATAAAGCAATATTGCTCATGGCAGTTGACTATGACCCATATTAAGAGGTAAACAGCCTAACTATCGTTCTCAGCTGATACGATAGTGTTGAGTATATCTCCAAAACTGTTTTTATAAATCAGCGACAGCAAAGAGTTGCTTGCGCGAAGTGCTGATGTCAGGGGCGGGTTGTGCCCATAAATATCTGGACGAGTTTGCCATGCGCCCGTGTCATCCACCCAGCTGGTTATGTAGGTTAGATGGGTTGGGATCGGTGTTCGAAATCTAACTCGATGGGTATTTTTCTTTGTTAGAGCCTGTTCAATATTAGCTGCAGAATATCCGTCGCTCTTTAACAACAGCTGTGCCAGACGATCGGGTTCACTTAGTCGAATGCAGCCATGGCTGAATGCGCGATCATTGAGTGTAAAGTGTCTTTTTGCCTGGGTATCATGCAAATAGATCGCATAAGGGTTCGGCATCATAAATTTCATCCGACCCAAAGCATTACCAGGACCTCCACGTTGCTGCAGCACATAAGGAAATGGATTCTGTTGGAAGTCTTGCTGAGTGACTTCTGTTGAAGGTACCTTTACCAGCTTATTGCCTACTCTCTTCAGGTAATCGAAATTACGCGAAGCCAGATAACCCGGCTTGCGGCGCTCTTTAGGTAGAAGTTCGCGATTTGCTATTTTTGCTGGAACGGTCCATGTTGGATTAAATTCCATGTAGCTCAAGTCCTTGGAAAATGTAGGAGTTGGGTGTTCTACAGCACCCACCACTGCCACCATAGAAAGTGTGCTCTCTTCACCCTCTTTCACTAGTACTCGGTAGTCTGGAATATTGACGAATAAATGTTTGTCTCCCAAGTCTCTGGGCATCCAGCGCCAGCGCTCCAGGGACAGAGAAACGGCGGTAATTTCATCTCTAATACTAAAGTTCAACGCTTCACGAGTTTTCAGATCAACAATGCCTGACGATATAAGACCGTTACGTTTTTGGAATTGCTCAAGAGCAACCACCAGATCAGCATCAAAAAAAGGTGTCAACACGGTGCTAAGGGGTAAGTCACCAGTCTCAATTAAACGACGTTTGATAGTAAACACCTCGTCGTGTCTATGAGTGGCCCAGAGGTTACCCGTTGGCTCGATGGATACTCTGTCGATGCCTGATGCATATTCTGTGAGTAAGTCACGCATGCGCTGCGTCAAGCGATGATACTCAGTGCTTGCAGGTTGAGCGCTCCTGATTATTTCACGTACACTTTTTACTCCAGTGCTCAGTGCTTGTTTGTATGTGTCCAAAGGAACAACTGGCACGTCTCGGTACAACCCTTTTTGTATCGCGCGTGCGTCCACCAGCCCTTGCCCGTGATGCGTGACTAGTTTTGCGAAGCCCACATCAAGCAGCCTGTTCAGTTTGTCTCGCAAATGTACTATTCGAGGGTCAAAATGCGCTAACGGGTTATTGGAGATTGTTCGCTGTGTATCAATATGAGTAAGCGTATCCATCGTTCTCATGATCTGTGTTTCACCATAAGCCTTAGGATTAAAGCCGTGAATACGGGAATTCTGGATAGCACGAATAAGTTGCTGTGCGTTGTTGGAGATACCTTCTGCGGTTAACCAAGGGCCGTATTTTTCCAGAGCGGCTAGCTCATGTCCGGAGAGGTCTCGACTTAGCTCGGTTGCAAGGCTGATTGCATGCGCTGCGCCTAGTTTGGGGACAGGGGCATCAGCGAACAAAGCCGCTTTAGCTGTTGGGCCGCTTCGTTCATAGTTTACTTCAGCTGAAACGCCTTTAATCCCAGTCTCATTGGCTAAAACTTCTGTGCCTGTGAGTATGGATATGAGTGATACAGCGATGACAACTCTGTTCATGCCGAACTCTTTCGCCAGGTAATTCGAGTGTGTGCTTCTCGATCTATGAAAAAAGCCCATCGTGGGCAACCACCTTCTACAGCGACGATATGCAAAACATCTGAATTACGCGGCGGTGCCGACTATAAGATCAACTGCGATCTGGGAGCGCGGTAGCATTGATTGCGAGAACTGGGTCGCGTTTGCCAGGAAGCCTGGCTCTAAGTTATGGCCATGGGTCAAGTCAGAAACGAGTGTCGGACCTTCAATATCCTCAATTGACTGCTAATCCCTAGGCTGAACCTCAATCGCTCTCGCAGCCTCCTATCTAACTACAGGAGCTCTTTTAGACTTTCAAGATAAGCCTTTTCGTCGGGCGCACGACCTTGACGCTGCGACTCCCAGAGAAAAAGACCGAGACGTTCAATCATCAGGTGCTCCACTGTGTGACCATCTCCGTGCTTTAGCAAAAGCGAGCGTGTTATCGATGCAATTCCCGATGGGCGATCAGTGCCAACTTGTTCACGCAGCGCCAGATGCAAGCTGAGGTGCATAAACGGATTTTCCTGCCCATCTTCTCCGGTGAAATCCTTATCCACTATGTCATCGTTACCCACGAGCATGGAATGGTATTCGGGATGCTCTTCGAGCAGAGAGGCGATTTGTTTCTCCAGTGGTTCCAATGGCTCACCGCTGCTGTGTTTTTTCCATGCACGTCTGAATAGTTCACGCGTTTTGGTTCTATCTTGGGTAAACAGCATAGTATTTTCTGACGGTAGATTTATTGCGAAGCAGAGCTTGAGTTTTGTTCGCGGCTGTAGCTTTGATTTATCCAGTTTTTCAAAGCCAGTAGCAAGCCCAGACCAAAAAATGCACCCGGTGGTAACACTGCGATCAGCATGCCATGATCTTCATGAAAAAACCGCAAAGACCAATCATTTGCGAATGCTCCTAGTAGTACGTCAACATCGCCTAGTAGTGTGCCTTGACCAATTAATTCACGAATCGCCCCCAGAAGAACAAGCACCCATAGAAAACCGATACCCATGGCAATGGCGTCAATTAATGAGCTCTTTATGGATTGGCGAGAGGCGAATGCCTCGACACGCCCGATAATCAGGCAATTGGTCACTATCAGAGGAAGAAATATTCCCAGCGATGCATGTAGTGCGGGCAGCCAGGCTTTCATCGTCAGTTCGATGATGGTCACTGTACTTGCTATGACCAGTACATAGATAGGAATTCTGATTGCACTTATTAATACCGGGCGTATGGCCGAAACAGTGAGATTGGCGATCACGAGTGTGAGCAGCGTGGCCAGTCCCAGGCTAAACCCGTTAATCACATTGTTGCTAACAGCTAGGAGCGGGCACAAGCCAAGTAGTTTGACGAGTGCTGGATTTTCGTTCCACAAACCATCTGCGATCAATCTGCTTGAGTTTAACGCCGAAGAAGTCATGCTGAAAATACAGCCTCTCGGTTGAGCATGAACCACTGTAGTGCTTCATGGACTGCGGCAACAACGGCTTTGGGTGTGATAGTTGCCCCGGTAAATGAGTCGAACTTTCCGCCCTGTTTTTTTACTGTCCAGTCTGTTGCTCTCGATAGAGTCTTGCCAGCGAAAGCCTGCACCCAGTCCGATTTTTTCCACTCTATATCGTCTCCGAGCCCTGGTGTTTCTCTGTGTTTGATGATTCTTACGCCCACAAGCTCTCCGCTGTAATGCACACCCATCAATAGCTCGATAGCGCCGTTGTAACCATTTAGCGTTGTGACAACGAGAACGGCTGCATAGGGTTGCTCGTTTTGAAACACGCGGTAGAAGGGCGGCCCGGCAGTTTCGCCTTGCGCTGATGTCTCCAGCCTCGAAAGCGATTGAAGGGGATCATTGTCGTATGGCCCGGGGGGAAGTACTTCTAACAGGCTTTTTGAAAGCCAGGCATGTTGGGATCGTTCTATCTGTTTGTGGGTAAGCTTGTTTGCAGCAGCGAGTAAGCTCAGGGCTGTTACGACACACACCGCAAGCGTTATGCCGCTTCGCTTGAGTACGTTCATGATGTGCGGTTGGGCAGCTTGCCCGATCTGTTAGAGCTCGTAATGGTGCGATCGATGAGAGGTACGCACATGTTCATCAGAAGAACGGCAAAAGCAAAACCCTCCGGGTAAACACTGTTCTCCCTAATCACAAAAGTAAAAATGCCGATACCACAACCATAAAGTAGCTTGCCCAAAGGGCTGGTAGCTGCTGTCACAGGATCGGTCGCGATAAAGAATGCGCCAAAAATCAATGAGCCGGAAAGCATGGCTGGTAGGAGCGATAGTAGTGTGGGGCTTTCAGCGAAACCCATTACGAGGTAGATCAATGCTAGCGTTGCTAACACCGAGAGCGGTATGTGCCAACTTATAACGCGAATTGCCAGAAGATATAGACCACCTAACAGCCAGCTTGCACTGAGCCACCCCCATATAGACTGGGTGATTTGTGTTTCGATTTTTTCGAGTTGCTTGTGTTGTTCAAGCTTGTTTTGCAAGGATAGTGCACTGGTAGATGAACCAGCATCAGGTGTTTTCAAATCACTGTTTAGTTTGAGTTCGCGTAAGCGATCCAGTGGTGTGGCGCTGCTTACTGCATCCCAGCCAGGCGTGTTTACCGTCTGATAGGGGCTCTCGAATTGCCAATCAGTCATCGTGACTGGAAACGATACAAGCAAAACTGCGTAGGCAACCATGGCCGGATTGAACGGGTTGTGTCCCAGGCCGCCAAACAGATGTTTGCCTAATGCCACCATAGTGATGGCACCGATAATGACGTGACTTCCAGGTAGCGAAGGCGGCAGACAAAGAGCCAGCAGCCATGCAGCTAACAGTGTGCTCCCATCACCCAGTGCAGGTAATAATTTGCGTCCGCGCAGGATCAGTATCAGGGCCTCAGTGCCAAGTGCAGCCAAACAGGCGATGACAATGTTACTGAGTACGCTGCTGCTTATCAGGTATGCGTAGAGAGCAGTGCCTGGCAGCAGCGCTACCATGACCTGTAGCATGGTCGATCGAACGCTTCTTCGACGGTAGTTAATACTCTCGATATCCAGTGAATGGGCGTTCATGATGAATCATCATCGGATAGTTTACGATCAGGCTTGGACGTCGCCACTTTTTTAGGGACTCGTCTGCGTCCTTGAGCGCGTTTGAGTGCATCTGCAATAGGATCCTTGCTGTTGGTTTGCAAGCGCTCCTGAGCAGCTTTTCGCTTCTCTTCCCGCAACGTTGCCCGCTCAGCTTGCCGTTGTTCTCTTTGCTGGTATCGTTGCTCGGCAAGTGACGCAAGCTGAGCGTGTCGTTCTTGTTCGCGCAGCGCACCGCGCGCATACCTGAATGTAGCGGTCAGAGGGATGTTAGAGGGGCAAACAAGGTCGCAACATCCACACTCAATACAGCTATCAAGGCCAAAGCCTGCAGAGCCGTTGAAATCATCGCCACTTGCATGCCAGTACAATTGTTGAGGTAGCAAGTCCACAGGGCATACTTCACTACAAGCACTGCAACGGATACAGGGAGATATCGCCGTCGGACGTATCGGAGGTTCTATAGCAATGCAATTACTGGTTGTGCTTATGGGTGCAGAAAGATCAGCCACATCAAATCCGCTTAGGGGGCCTCCTACTCGAATTCGAGAATCTGCCGGGTAATCACCATTGCCACTCATCTCTAATGCCCGGGCAATACTAGTGCCGAACCTGACTCTTGCATTAGTGGGTTTTTTAGCACGACGTCCGTTAATAGTGACTACCCTTGAAACAAGAGGGTAACCGTGTTGCGCGCGCCATGTGGCGAGCGCAGTGGCTACATTGATACAAACGATGCCATGCTGCGCCGGCCTTTCCGGCGGTGCTATACGGATATCCGTGACTCGCTCAATCAGCGGTCGTTCTGCTCCAGAAGGATAGATAGGTGCGAGAAGTTTTAGCTCTATGGTGGTTGGCGGGCCAGTGGTGATTGGACCGGGAGAAGAAGTAGCGTTTAATGCACTATCTGCACTATCTGTTGAGCAGGATCTTTGTAACGCTTGCGTAATCTGTTCTATTGCCAGCGTCTTGTCATTCTCTATAGCAAATATGCACTGCTGACAGTCAGTGAATCGTATCAATGCATGCACCGCATGGATAATTTCTTCTGCCTCGGTCATCATCAGTGCTTCATCGCAGCTGATCATGGGTTCACATTCAACAGCATTGATAAGCAGGATCTTGACGCCTTTGGATCGAGCCATGGCCGAGTCAAACTTCTCGGCGGCGCTAAATCCGGCCCCACCCAGCCCGTGAATGCCACAATCGGCGATGCGATTAAGCGTCAGTTCATCTTGCATTGGATGAACAGGCTGCTGATGGAGATTGTCGGTATGGTTGCTTTGAATAACCACACAGAGTTCTTGCCTGTGTGAGGGGTGTACGACGCTGCGATACTCTATGGCTTGAACAAATCCGTTTGCACTGGCGATAATTCCTGCCGCCAATTTATCTCCCACACGAACCGGATCGCCGGCTTTTACATAGGGCTTGATAGTTTCACCGTGATAATTGAGTAGTGGAATGACCAGCTCCTTTGGCACTTCCAATTCAGTGATATCGCTGTGTTCGGGCAAGCCGGGTTTGTTACGCGGTAATGCAAGCCCGCCACGAATAGCGATCGGTCGAGATGACTTTTCTAATAATGTGCTCAGCCAGTTCATTGGGGCTTGGGCCATCGCCATTGGCTAAGCGGCAGAGCCACCGGCCTGAGTTCTATACAATCAACCGGGCAGGGTGGCACACAGAGTTCACAGCCGGTACATTGATCACTGATGACGGTGTGCATGTACTTCGCGGCACCCACTATCGCATCGACCGGGCAGGCGGATATACAAAGAACACAACCAATGCAGGCTGTTTCATCAATAATAGCCACTTGGGGTGGCTTGGTATCACCCCGTTCAGAGTCAAGCGGCAGGGGTTGTTTACCGAGTAACTCAGCTAACTCTACAATCAGGGAGTCTCCACCGGGTGGGCATTGATTGATCGCAGCGTCGTTTTCAACAATTGCGGTGGCATAGGGGCGGCATCCGGGGTAACCACATTGAGCGCATTGTGTTTGCGGTAACTTGGTATTGACCGCTTCAATGAGTTGCTCAATCTTCTTGTTGTGATGAGTGGTGGCGTCATCTTGTAGTTCGAGCGAATCGCGACGACCATCGGATTTGTCTGGCGAATCATCCAGCCCTGACAACCAGGCTAATGCAGCGCCAATCAACAAGCAAAGAAGAATCAGTAAACCGATTGCGAAATATCCTGAGTCCATCAGTCGAGCCCGCTGAATCCCATAAACGCTAAGGACATAATGCCAGCACTCATCAAGGCAACTGCGCTGCCTTTGAACGGGGCGGGAACATCAGCCAACTCGATACGTTCTCGCAGCACGGAAAACAGAACCAACACCACCGTGAAGCCCAATGCTGCGCCAAAACCGTATAGCATGGCGGCCATTAAGCTGTGCTGTTGGTTTGCGCTTAATAGAGCAACACCCAGTACGGCACAGTTAGTTGTAATCAGCGGTAAGTACAGACCCAGCACTCTGTGCAGTAACGGGCTTTGCCGTCGAATGACTATTTCAGTGAACTGCACAACCAGAGCGATAACCAGAATAAAGCTCAAGATGCGCAGATAGTCCAGCTCAAAAGGAATCAGTAGCCAAGTGTTAACAAGATAACTGAGCGTTGCAGATAAGGTTAATACGAAGGTGGTGGCGATTCCCATGCCCAGTGCCGAATCGATACGACTGGATACACCCATGAAAGGGCATAAGCCAAGAAACTGTACCAGTACAAAATTGTTGACCAGTACAGTTCCCAGCAGTATGAGCGCGACATCGCGCATTGGAACTACTTAACGCGCATGCCGGGCATCGCACCTTCGTCCGGCGTAAGGATGAAAATATCAGCGCCGCCAGGCCCGGCAGCCAGCACCATGCCGCTGGATAGACCGAAGCGCATTTTTCGTGGTTTGAGGTTGGCCACCATCACTGTGGTTCTACCGATCAGGTCTTGCGGTTTATACGCAGCCTTGATGCCGGCAAATACCGTGCGTGTTTCAATGCCTATATCCAGAGTCAGCTGGACAAGTTTGTCTGCGCCTTCAACCGCTTGCGCGTCGGTTATCGTAGCCACGCGTAAATCTATCTTAGCGAAATCATCGATCTCGATCTCAGGTTTCAATGGCTCAAGTTCGGCTGAGCCACCGCCAGCAGCGGCGACAGCCTTAGCACCGGACTTGGGATCACTGGCTTTGGTTTCTTCCAGTATCTTTTCAATGTGTGACGCTTCAACCCGAGTCATCATGGGTTTGTATTTATTGATCGTATGATCTGTGAGTGGCTTGTCGAGTGCATCAAGAGTCAACGATGTATTTAAAAAACTCTCTGTTTGACTCGCAAGCCCCGGCAGTACCGGACTCAAGTAAGTCAGGATAATGCGAAAGTAGTTAAGCCCCACTGTACAGATTTGCTGTACCGCTTCAGCCTGATCCGGATCTTTTATCTTGACCCAGGGCTCGGCATCGTTGATGTAGGTGTTCGCATGCTCAGCCAGTAGCATGATCTCGCGCATAGCTTTGCCGTACTCGCGCTGCTCGTAATACTGCATGATGATGTGTTGTGCGCTGGTAAACTGAGCATAGTCATTGAGTAGCTCATCTGGATAGCTCGCGGCCAACTTGCCATCGAATCGTTTACTGATAAAGCCTGCACAGCGGCTGGCTATATTCACCACTTTACCGACAAGATCAGCGTTGACCCTGGTGGTGAAATCGTCGAAATTCATGTTCAGATCTACAACGCTACCTGTCAATTTGGCGGCATAGTAGTAACGTAAATACTCCGGCTGAAGATGCTTGAGCCAGGTTTCGATCGTCACGGATGTTCCTCGTGACTTGGACATCTTTAGATTGTCGATTGTCAGAAAACCATGGCAGAAAACACCGCTTGGTTTTCTAAAGCCGGCCCCTTCGAGCATGGCAGGCCAGAACAGGCAGTGGAAATTGGTTATGTCTTTGCCGATGAAGTGATAGATCTCGGTGTCGGAGCCGGGCGCCCAGCTTTCTTCCCAATTCTCGCCGGTACGTTCTGCCAGATGTTTGTGACTGGCTATGTAGGCAATGGGGGCATCGAGCCAGACGTAAAAATACTTACCCGGGGCATCTGGGATTTCAAAGCCGAAGTACGGGGCGTTACGGGAGATATCCCAATCCTGCAGACCGGACTCCAGCCACTCCTTTAATTTGTTCGCAACCTCAGGCTGAAGCGTGCCGCTGGCCGTCCATTCTTTGAGCATATCGCCGAACTTACTCAGTGCAAAAAAGTACTGCTCTGAATCGCGCAGTTCTGGCGTTGTACCTGATACCTGCGAGATGGGGTCCTTGAGTTCCGTGGCGTCATAGGTCGCGCTGCACACTTCGCAATTATCCCCGTACTGGTCGGCTGCGCCGCAATTTGGGCAGATTCCCTTCACAAATCTATCCGGTAAGAACATATCGCGTTCGCTGTCATACAGCTGTTTGATGGTTCGTTTAACGATATGCCCGGCATCACGCAGTCGCGTATAGATCAACTCAGCCATTTCTCGGTTTTCTTCCGAGTGGGTGGTGTGAAAATTGTCAGGCGAGAGCAAGAAGCCCTTTATGTCACGCTCATGCTCAGTCTTGATGCGCGCAATGAGTGCTTCGGGTTCAATGCCCTCGGCTTGCGCCTTCAGCATGATGGGAGTTCCATGGGCATCATCAGCCCACACCCATTGACAGTGATTCCCCATCAATCTCTGATAACGCACCCAGATATCGGTCTGAATGTATTCGAGCATGTGCCCGATATGGAGTGCGCCATTGGCATAGGGGAGGGCGCTGGTTACCAGAATACGGCGGTTCATCAGGTATTTGCTACTGTGGTCGAGTGGGCGCGCAGAAGTTGGCTTTCGCGCAGTCCGCATGCGTGTATAGTTTCGGGTTACCTTGTAGTTTACCATTCATACCGTTTAACTCAGTGGGAGTCGTTTAGCAGGATGTCTGAAGTTTCGCGTGAAAACATCGAGCAGGCGCTCGAACAGGTCGTTGACCCTCATTTAAATGCCAGCCTCGTTGCCGCCAAGGTGGTTAAGGATATCCGCGTTGAGGGTGAGACCGTAACAATCGACCTGTGCATGCCCTACCCTTGCGCACGGTGGGCAGATACCCTGAGCAAGAGCGTCTCGGAGACGCTAGCCAGCAAGGCCGGGGCAAACAAAGTTGAGGTCAATGTCACCCAGAAAATCATCGCCCATTCGGTACAGCATGGCGTCAAACGGCTCGAAAACGTCAAAAATATCATCGCCGTTGCTTCGGGAAAGGGTGGCGTAGGCAAATCCACTACATCCGTTAACCTGGCCCTTGCGCTGTCCTCAGAAGGGGCAACGGTCGGTCTTCTGGACGCCGATATCTACGGGCCGAGCCAACCGCGCATGATGGGTTTGTCGGGTCAGCCGGAATCTGCCGATGGCAAGAGTCTTGAGCCTATGGAAATCTATGGCGTGCAAACCATGTCGATCGGTTTTCTCATTGATGAAGAGACACCGATGATTTGGCGCGGCCCTATGGTGACTCAAGCGCTGGAACAGCTGCTGAATGATACGCGCTGGCGCGATCTGGACTACCTGATTATTGATCTGCCCCCCGGTACGGGCGATACCCAGCTCACACTGGCTCAAAAGGTACCTGTCAGCGGCGCTGTCATTGTCACCACACCTCAGGATATTGCCCTGCTAGATGCTCGCAAAGGGTTAAAAATGTTCGAAAAGGTAGAGGTTCCCATCCTGGGTATCGTGGAAAACATGTCGACACATGTCTGCAGCCAATGTGGTCACGAAGAGCATATTTTTGGTGAGGGTGGCGGCCAGACCATGGCCAATGAGGCCGGAATCGATTTACTCGGCTGCTTGCCGCTTGAGCTGGGCATACGCCTGCAGGCCGATAGTGGCAAGCCAACTGTGGTGTCAGAACCTAATGGCCGAACAGCCGATATCTATCGTCAGATCGCTCGCAATGCGGCTGCTCGACTATCCCGGCAGGCCAAGGATTACAGCGCAAAGTTTCCCAATATCGTCATTCAGAACACCTGATCACAAGGTCCATCATCTTATGAGTATAAAGTCGGATAAGTGGATTCGGCGAATGTCTGAATCCACTGGCATGATTGAGCCCTACGAAGCGGGGCAAGTGCGTGTGGATGCGGCTAACGAGCGCATTGTGTCGTTTGGCACATCAAGCTATGGCTACGACGTGCGCTGCGCTGATGAATTCAAGATCTTCACCAATATCAACCATGCCATCGTAGATCCCAAAGCCTTTGATCCTGATAGTTTCGTTGATCTCAAATCCGATACCTGCATTATTCCGCCAAACTCGTTCGCGCTGGCGCGCACCATTGAGTATTTTCGCATTCCCAGAAATGTGCTGACCGTTTGCCTGGGCAAAAGTACCTATGCGCGCTGCGGAATAATAGTCAATGTAACGCCGCTGGAGCCTGAGTGGGAAGGGCACGTGACTCTGGAATTCTCCAACACCACACCGTTGCCTGCAAAAATTTATGCCAACGAAGGTGTTGCGCAGATGCTGTTTTTCGAGAGTGATGAGGTGTGTGAGACATCTTATGCTGACAGGGGTGGAAAGTATCAAGGTCAGCAGGGTGTCACCTTGCCGCGCACATGAGGCCGACGTTGATACACCCGGGATACCCGACGGGGTCTTTTGAGAAGGGCCGCTGGTTTGTTCTCTGCTTGCAGATTTGCCAGTTAAGCTTTTTTTTGGAAGAATCCAGGGTAACTAAATAATAATGAGTACCGACATGATTGACAGCGATGGCTATCGAGCGAATGTCGGCATCATTCTAAGTAACAGCGATGGTCGGGTTTTCTGGGCGCGTCGAGTAGGTCAAGACGCATGGCAGTTCCCGCAAGGTGGTATTGATCGGTCAGAATCACCTGAAGAAGCCATGTACCGCGAACTCAAGGAAGAAACGGGGCTGGAGCCTGGTGATGTTGACGTGCTTGGCTGCACGCGCGAGTGGTTGAAGTATCGATTGCCGAAACGCTATGTTCGGCGCAATCAGACACCCCTGTGCATAGGCCAAAAGCAGATATGGTATATGTTGCGCATGCTGGGTAATGAAGAGGCAGTGGACCTAGCCAGCAGCCCCAAGCCGGAGTTTGATAACTGGTGCTGGATTGACTATTGGGAGCCATCCAAAAAGGTAATCTTTTTCAAACGCAAAGTATACAAACGTGCTTTGGCGGAATTAGAACCTTTACTAATTTGTGGCACATAAAGCTGATAGTCGCAGCAAGCTAGTCATGGCAGTTTCTTTGGCGACACTCAGTTAAAGGGTCGCACAATGACCAGGATGACAATACCTGCCAGAAATACCACAGGTACTTCATTAAACCAACGGTACCAGACGTGCGAGTGCGTGTTTTGATCGTCCCGAAACACTCTGACAAGCTTTGCGCAATACAGGTGATAAGCGAACAGCGCTACAACCAACAACAGTTTTAGTTTCATCCAGGCCAGGGTCATTAAACCGGGTAGCCACATCAGCAATAGCCAGGTTCCGAACACAACGGTGAGTAGCGCACCTATGTTGGTAATCGCCAGGAGCTTGCGCTCCATTATCTTGAAGGTATCCTTCTGAGCCTGATTGCCGGCGTCTGTCATGGCGTGATAAACAAACACACGCGGAAGATAGAATAGTCCTGCAAACCAGGTGACCATGAAGATAACGTGTAGAGATTTGACCCAGAGCATGCGGTTTAGCCCAGCGCAAGAAGCTTATCCAGCTCCTCTCGCAATCCATCGAATTTAATGGCACCGATATAGCGTTTCACCACCTCGCCTGCCGAATTCAACAGATAACTGGTGGGTGTTCCCTTGACCGAATCAAATGCCTCTACGGCTTTACCTTCAATATCCAGTGCCACAGGAAACGGTAGTTTTCTGGCTTCAGCTAGTTCCAGCACCTTATTTGGCGGGTCGTAGGGCATGGCAACAGCGATCAATTCCAAGCCTTTGTCAGAATAGTCTTCATACAGCTTTGCCATGTCTGGCATTTCGTGCAGGCAGATGGCGCAAGTGGTTGACCAGAAGTTAATCAGCACCGGGCCAGTGGCTTGATTAAGTGCTATTTCATCACCCTTGAGTGTCTTGAAGGTCAGATTCTGGCCAGAAATGTCCAGCTCGGTACGTTTGCTGCATGCGCCTAGCAGTAGGGTGGCGAGCAGGCAGATGCCGGCCAGCCATCTGAGAGTGGAAAACTCCAGTGTGGGCATAGCTCTACAGACGGCGTTTTTTCGCACAGTTTGATGATTTAGCAAAGGTGTCTAGTGGTTGGATACGCAGTGTTGTCAATCATACCTA
Organism: Granulosicoccus sp.; assembly: GCA_045106475.1. Classification (GTDB taxonomy): domain Bacteria; phylum Pseudomonadota; class Gammaproteobacteria; order Granulosicoccales; family Granulosicoccaceae; genus Granulosicoccus. Next base: position 36,075 of record JBGCEO010000010.1, on the reverse strand, counting down.
GTCTTTGAAGGCAGGGTGTATTTGGTACTGCAGTGTGTTCGGACTAACAAAACCTTAAGGATTTACGCCAATTGGCCGACATTTTGAGTGTATGCCATAGGCAGGTTGCCGGTGAACTCTCATTTTCCGAGGAATAACCGCAACATCGGTCAATTTTAGTGCTTCTGCGCAGCGGAGCGAGAAGCCGTAGTTTTAACTGGAGATTTGGTTCATGAGAAGACTACTCAGCTGTATGGTGCTGAGCCTTGGCCTACTGGCCGGCACTGCACATGCGGATGCCGCCAAGTTGTATTTTGGCGCAGGTTTTTCCGATGGAAGCGTCGATATTGCAAACGGTGGTGACAAGTCCCTGGGCACGGTAACCGCCTCCGTGGGACTTCAGTTGCTCGATTTTATCGGTGTCGAATTAATCGCTGGATCAGCCTCTGACCAGACGGGCAGTATCTTGAGTGAACCACTTGTTACCTACCAGGCCGCCATGCTCCGTCTTGGCTATCGATGGGATCGCGCTGGCGTGTATGTGATGGGCGGTCAGGCAATTCTGGATATCGATAGTCAGTTTAACAACAGTGATGCCGGTAACGCATTTGGATTTGGCATTAATTTATTTGGCAATGAGACGACTGCGCTGAATTTTAACGTGCTTGATTTTGATGACGGTGCCTTTAGCACCGCAACCATTGGCTTTCAGTACTACTTCGGTGGATTTCGATAGGAGATTGCCATGCGTACACGAGACATAAAAGTTATGGATAAGAAATATCTGGGCATGCTCTTGGTGGCAGGCTCTGTTGCGCTAACTTCATGCGGTCAGCGCACGGATGATTCATCGATAGATGGTCAAACGACATTTGGCGCTAATGGGGAAACAACTTCTGGTATTCCGGGTTTGGGTGCTGCGACACCGGAAACATTGAACCTGAATGTGATCAGCGATGCCAACAGCATAAGCACTGGTGGAACTGATGTAGCCAATCTGGTTGCTCTAGTCACTAACGGCGATAGAAATGCCGTTGCTGCGCAGAATGTGACGTTTAGTTCAACCGGTGGTGTGCTGCAGAATGTATCAGGCACAACTGACGAGAACGGTGAGGCACGTGCAACTTTGAGTTTGCCTCAAGATTTCCAAAATCAGGCCATCACTATTACTGTTTCCGCTGAGAGCTTTACCGACACGATTCAAATCACAGCCTCTGGCAGTCAGCTCGATGTGAGTGGTCCCGAGACATTGGTTCTGGGTGATAGTGCCGAGCTTGTGATGCGTTTGACAGCCGGCAACGGTGAGCCTATTTCAAATCAGGTGATCTCCGTTACTTCTACGGCCGGTAATTCTATTGTGCCAGCTGTGGCAACAACTGATCCTGATGGTCGAGTGTCGGTGTCAATCGGTACAGAGAATTCCAGTGACACGATTGAGGTGACTGCACTGAACGGAACCGTTCGTGAATCTCACTCATTTGTGGTTGCTGCAGATGTACTGCAATTCGCAGATGGTGTTCGGGATTCTGAGATCCCGGTAGCTGCGGTAAACGATATTCTAGTTACCTGGACGAGTCAGGGTGCACCGACCGCAGGTCAGGATTTGCGTTTCTCGACAACCGCTGGAGAGATTGTTGGCAACTCAACAATTCGCACAAACCTGGCTGGTCAGGCAACGGTTCAAATTAGATCTGGTAGTGCCGGACCTGCAAAGATCACGGTAGAGGCTGCGAATACTGGTACGCCTAAAACCAGTATTGATGTTGAATTTGTTGCAACTCAACCTAGTCAGTTGGAGATCGATGCTTCTTCAACTCGTGTTCATACCAATGAAACAAGCACTATCATGGCGCTGATCACGGATGCTAATGGCAATCCGGTTAAAAACCAGGACGTCGATTTTACCAGCTCCGATCTTAAGGGCGGTCAGTTAAATCCTGCCTCAGCAAAGACTAATAGCGCGGGTATTGCAAGTGTGTCCTTCACAGCAGGTGAAAACGCTACACAGGTTGATGATATCGTTGTGGTTGCACAGGTTAAGAATACCAGTATCAACGATGAGCTAAATCTGACCGTCGTTAAGCGCGTTCTCAACGTAACAATAGGCACGTCCAATGAAGTCATCATTAAGCCATTAGGTACGCAGTATGCGATGCCTTTCCTTGTGCAGGTGGCTGATGGTAGTGGTAACCCTCTTCAGGATGCCACCGTGAAGTTATCCATTCGTCCGTTGACGTACGGTAAAGGTCGAATGACCTTGGTTAATGAAGCAGGCCAGGAATTCTCCAGCTCGATTGAGAACTGGACGGCTGATTCCTGGGCTATACAGGGTGATTCAATAACTTGCTTATCCGAAGATGCCAATGGAAACCGAATTCTGGACGCCGATGATCTCACTACAGAAGATTACAATGGAAATGGTTCGCTCGACCCTCAAGATCCCGCTTCATTAGCAGCCGTCGACGGTGATGAGTATGCCACCCTTTCAGGTGGGTCATTGACGACCGATAACAACGGCTCTGGGTTTTTCGAAATGATATACCCGGCGAGTAACTCATTGTGGGCTTATGTTGAAATCACTGCTCGTGCAGAAGCATTAGGTGCCGAGGCTGATGATTCTTTTCGAACCGTATTGTTTTTACCTAGTTCGGAAACTAATGACAAGGACAATACAACGGCCAATTATCTCAGCCCATACGGCACAGATGTTCGCCTGCTCGACGGATTGGATGGTATTGACGGTTGCTCAACAACCTTCTAATTTTCAAAGAACTAAACGCACGATAGTAAAGCCAGGGAAGGCTTTACTTAACTTTTTCATGTGATGGCCGCCACATTAAACAGCAGTCATACCGTTTCATCTAACACCCTTTGAGCGGTTAACCGGAAGATACAGGTCATATGGTTTTCAAGAGCGATTCTACTCCAGCAGCTTCTAATGCTGATGAGAACGGTACTCTGGTACTGGCTGCGGCGGGTGCCGTATCTCCTGTCAACGAATTGAATTCGATCAATCGTGTGGCCATCTGCAAGACGGCATCTGTTGTACATGTGCAACGCAACGATCAAATCAAACCGGAAAATTCTCACCGTTGGATGATGTTTTTGATCGAGGGATCACTGACACTGTATTCAGGTAAAGAAGAAGTCGGCGTTATCAATGCACGTACTAGCGAAGCCTTACAGCCGCTATTTCTGGATAAAGGGGCGTATCAGAGTGCTCGAACCAGTACAGTTGCCAAGATAGTCAAATTTGGAAGAGAGCAGCTGGATATTCTGCTCAGAGAACAGCAGAAGAATGCCATCAAGGTGATGGATATTCAGGTTGGCGAACTCGATAATCTGGTCTTTGACGATATCATCGAAGCAATGGAGAGCAACAGTGCGATGCTGGCTAGTTCTTCAGATACAGCCGCAAAAATTCTTGCTTCATACAACGGAGTTGCCGGTATTCCAGAATTGGCTGAGGTTATTCAGTGTGATCCTGGTCTGTCAGCACATATCGTTAATGCGGCAAACAAGATCGATGCAAGCGCGAGCGAATCTACCTCCAGTATAAGAGGTGCCATCACCCGGTTAGGCGTAGAAGAAACACAACGAAATATTGCCAGCCTATTGCAAGCTAATACTCTTGTGCCATCGAGTGTCATTATCGAAAAGCGTTTACTTCGATATATTCAGCGCACGGCACTCTCATCAGCAATCGTGCAAGTGCTTGCTAAGGAATTGCCTCATCTGAAACCGGAAGTGGCTATGTTGGTGGCACTCACAGCCGACGTTGGCGAATTGTTGATACTCACCTATGCCAATAAGCATGCAGAGCGCTTTAGCGATGAGCAGGAGCTGGCAGCGGTTATAGAGAACTTGCGTGTCATAGTCAGTGGGTGGCTGATGTGTGCTTGGGATTTCCCTGAAGAGTTTGTATCAGCCTGCAATACGGCACGCGATTGGTACCGAAATCACAATGGTGAGATCACGTACACAGACCTGGTTACTGCAGCCCTGTTGATCATTCAATCAGAAATGCCGGATTCTGAGCATAGCTCCATCCCAAGTGCGGATAATTTACTGTTAGCTAGACGGTTGCAACAATCTGGTATTGATTTGACATCTCCAGGTGAGATAGTGAAAGCAGCAACCAGCCGTTTAATCACGGTGCAGGCGCTCCTTAAAGCCAGCTAATGGCGTGTCGTCGGTTTTCTCTTAGCGGTAGCACAAAACGCTAAAGAACTCAGTTGCGTTCAACGCTATTTGATACCTATTGCTTCAGGGCTTGCGGATAAACCGCCATGTCTTCGGGGTAGCACATATCTGACCGGGCCGAATGTGCCCAGATGTGTGCCTCAATACGATACCAATCGGGATCGTCATAGCTTCCACCCGCAATACCTCTAAGTCCCGGACGCATCTCAGTTGTCCATGTTACGGTGGTGCCACACTTGGGACAAAATTCGTTTCTAAGCCAGCGGCCAGACGTATTGGATCGAAATTCGAAGGTGTTCAGTTGGCCTTGGGTTATGCTGACATCTTCATCTTGAAAATAGACTCCCACGCCATAGGCTGAGCCTGTTCGTAGTTTGCAGGTCGTGCAATGACAGGCCATAGCACGCACCACTTGACGTGACGTTGAGTATCGAACCGATCCGCACTGGCATCCGCCTGCTTGTCTGTCTGTACTCATGACATTGCTCTTTTTTGGTTTGCACTACGAACGTTCACCCGGATTGTGGTTCAGCCAGGTGTGTTGACATCCATCCTGCGCAAAGCTTTTGGAATGGAGAAGGTAATGGTCTCTTCAATACCTTCAGATTCTATCGCGGTCTCTCCGCCTTCGCTTCGCAATCGCTCGATGACTTCATTGACCAGAATTTCGGGAGCTGATGCACCAGCAGTAACGCCTACTTTCTGCTTGCCTTTCAACCAGTCTGGCTGTATGTCGATCGCCCGTGTAATCAGTCGCGAATCTACGCCTGCACGCTCGCCCAGCTCGGCAAGTCGATTGGAGTTTGAGCTATTGCTGGCACCCACTACCAACAGTAAATCCACCTCTTCGCACAGCTTCTTAACAGCATCCTGCCGATTTTGAGTGGCATAGCAAATGTCATCGCGGTTGGGCGCAGCTATAGCCGGAAAGCGCAGGCGTAATGCATCTATGATTGCCTGCGTGTCGTCTACCGATAAAGTGGTCTGAGATACAAACGCCAGTTCTTCGGGGTTGTCTACTTCGAGAGTATCCACATCGGCAGGTGACTCAACCAGAATAATACGACCACCGTTACTGGTGTCGTAACGCCCCATGGTGCCTTCAACCTCAGGGTGGCCCGCATGGCCAATGAGTATGACCTCCTTTCCTTGTCTGGCGTATTTCACAACTTCCATATGAACCTTGGTTACCAGTGGGCAGGTTGCATCGAATACCTGCAGACCTCGATCATTAGCAGCATTCTCGACAGCATAGGACACACCGTGCGCGCTGAATATGACCGTGGAGTCGTCGGGAACTTCGTCTAGTTCATCTACAAACACGGCTCCCTTTTCGCGCAGGCCGTCAACAACATATTTGTTGTGAACAACTTCATGACGAACATAGATGGGTGCACCGTGTATCTCGATGGCACGTTCGACGATTTCAATGGCTCTATCTACACCGGCACAAAAGCCGCGTGGGTTGGCTAACAGAATTTGCATGATAGTTTAGGACCTTTGCTTTCGTAGTAGCTTGGCGTTAGGTTGATGGCGCGATACGCAGCCAGATGCATTTATTGGTTTGTGATGAGCAAGGTGGAAATCAGCTTTCTGCCGTACTCTCCTCTTTTTTCTCGAATATGGTCAGAACGAGTAGAAGCGCTGTGCCACAGGAAATCGCGGCATCAGCAATGTTGAAAGATGGGAAGTAGCTTGTATTCCAGTAGACCTGGATAAAATCCACCACATAGCCGTACCACATTCGATCAATCAGGTTGCCTACCGCGCCGCCGAGGATCAGCGCAATGGACAGGCTTAGCCACCGTTCGGCCTTCGTCATTCGGTAAAGCCAGACAGTCAGTACAATACTGACGATCAAGCTAATGGCAGTAAAGAACCATCGCTGCCAACCACCCTCGTTGTCAAGAAAGCTGAACGCTGCTCCATAGTTGTAAGCCTTGGTTATGTTGAAAAAGCCGGTAATCGGAACCTGCTCATACATATCCAGTGAGCGATCCGCCCAGATTTTGGTGATCTGGTCAGATACAACGATGACGATAACAATGGCGTAGCGCAGAAAGTGGGGCATTGTTTAGGCGATCGCTCTGTGTTCGCCGGAGCCATGCACATTGCTGATGCAACGACCACAGACTTCCGGGTGATCTTTATCGCTGCCCACATCTTCGCGAATGTGCCAGCAACGCACGCATTTTTCACCATTGGCCTTGACTGTTGTAATGGCGTAGTCATGGCCATTGCTCGAAAGCGTTTCCAGCTCAGCTGGTTTGTCTTGCAAAGCTTTAACCTCGGCTGTGGACGTGATAAAAATGAATCGTAATTCGTCGCCCACTGTGGCCAGTGCCTCTGCAATTGAATCCGATGCATAGACAGTAACCGATGCCTCAAGTGCTCCACCAATGTCACCGGCAGTGCGCAGGTTTTCTAAGGACTTTGATACTGCATCTCGGACCTGTATCAAGGTTTGCCACTGCTCCTGGTTAACGGCTGTATCTTCACCCAGGGGATATAGCGTATCCAGATACGTTTGCGTAAATACAGTGGGTGCCCGTTGGTTCTTATCGGTTTCCGACTGTTGGCGAAGATGTTGCCAGATTTCATCGCTGGTAAAGCTAAGCACAGGCGATATCCATCGAGTCAGTGCATCAGTAATCATGTACATGGCGCTCTGGGCAGATCTGCGTCCCAGACTATTAACCGGCATGGTGTACTGACGATCCTTGATAATATCCAGATAGAAGCTGGACATATCGACCGAGCAGAAATGATGTATCGTTTGATAGACCGTGTGGAATTGATAGGCTTCATAGGCCTCATGCACGCTGGCCTGAGTGCGTAATGCGCAGTCTACTGCCCAGCGATCAATAGCCAGCATGTTCTCGGGAGCGACTGTATCTGTATCCGGGTCAAAATCATCGATGGCACTTAACAAATACCGCGCTGTATTTCTGATTCGACGATAAGCATCAGCCATACGATCAAGTATTTCGTTGGATACTGTCATCTCGCCGCGGTAGTCCGCTGAGCACACCCACAATCGAATGATATCCGCACCCAGTGTTTTCAGAAGTTTTTGCGGGGCAATAATATTGCCCAGGGACTTGGACATCTTGCGTCCTTTTTGATCCACCGTAAAACCATGCGTAAGCACTTGCTTGTAAGGTGCATGACGATTGATGGCAACGCTTGTCAGTATTGACGAATGAAACCAGCCACGATGCTGATCGGATCCCTCCAGGTAGATATCAGCTGGATATTCCAGTTGGTCGTCCTGCTGCAGCACATGCATCCAGGATGTGCCTGAATCAAACCACACATCCAATACATCGTTAACTTTGTCGTAGTCGTTGGCTGCATCGCCCAGCAACTCTTCAGGGTCAAGATCAAACCAGGCCTGGATGCCGCCTTGCTCGATCTTTTGTGCAGCTTTTTCTATCAGCTCTGCGGTGTCAGGATGTAATTCACCTGTTTCTTTGTTCAGGAACAAGGTGATCGGTACGCCCCAATAACGCTGACGCGATATGCACCAGTCGGGACGTCCGGCAATCATCCCGTGAATACGCGACTGTCCCCAATCTGGAATCCACTGGACTTTATCAATTTCCGCCAGGGTGTCCTTACGAAGCGCTTCGGTGTCCATACCCACAAACCATTGTGGCGTTGCCCTAAAAATTATCGGTGTCTTGGTTCGCCAGCAAAAAGGATAGCTGTGTTGATACTTTGCGTGTTTGACCAAGCGGCCTCGACTCTGCAGCTCTTCTATCAGGTGAGCATCTACTTTCATGACATGCTCGCCGCCGAACAATTCGACATGATCCCGAAAGACGCCGTGATCATTAACTGAATCGAGAAGTCCCAGACCATGCTTTTTAGCAGCATAGAAATCGTCAACGCCATGATCGGGAGCGGTGTGTACTGCGCCCGTTCCAGCATCCGTCGTTACATAATCGCCCAGGATTAAAAGTGAATCACGATCATAGAGCGGGTGCTTGAGCTGTTGACCGGCAAGTGCCTCGCCACTGGCTGTCGCCACAACAGCGTATTCGCTGAATTCATAACGTGCCATGACATCATCAACCATCGCGTCGGCGATGATCATTCTTTCTCCATTTACTGCAACCAAAGCGTATTGAAGCTCTGGGTGCAATGTAACTGCCAGGTTGCCGGGAATAGTCCACGGCGTGGTAGTCCAGATAACAATGTTGACTTCACTGCCGTCGTCTTCTGTATTGAAAATCGCGAGCATTGCTGCTTTGTTTCGAGGTTCAAAGCGAACATCAATTGCAGTGGAGGTTTTATCCTCGTATTCGATCTCAGCCTCTGCCATGGCCGAATGAGCACCCCAGCTCCAGTAAACCGGTTTGGTGCCTTTGTAAACATGCCCGGCTTCGATGATCTTGCCAAGCGTTCGTACGATATTGGCCTCATTGCTGAAATTCATCGTCAGGTAAGGGGCCTGCCAGTTACCGAGAATACCCAGGCGCTGAAACTCCGCGCTCTGGTTGGCAATTTGCTCGGTGGCGTATTCGCGGCAGCGAGCACGAAATTCAGATTCGGTAACCTTGTCACCCGGTTTGCCGATGAGCCCTTCGACTTTGTTCTCGATGGGTAGCCCATGGCAATCCCAGCCAGGCACATAGGGTGAGTCAAATCCCGCGAGCTGCTTGGACTTGACGATCATGTCTTTTATCACTTTGTTCACTACATGCCCAATGTGAATATCCCCGTTTGCATAGGGAGGACCGTCGTGCAGGATGAATTTGGGGCGTCCGGCACATTGTTCTCTAATGTGCTGATATAGAGAATCTTCATTCCAGCGTGCCAGCATTTCTGGCTCGCGTTTGGCCAGATTTCCCCGCATCGGGAAATCGGTTTTGGGTAGATTCAGCGTTTTTTTGTAATCGGTCACGTGTCTTGCTTCGTCAGAATTGAGGGCGCATGCAATGGCTGTCTGCGCTCTATGAACATTGGTTAGTGTATGTCATCTATGCACCAACAGTTCCCTTGCAGCATCTGCATCTCGTGCAATCTGCGTTTTTAACTCATCTATGGTGTTAAATCGTTGCTCTTCTCGCAATCTGGATACGAAATCAACAGCAAGATGCTGACCGTACCACTGCACGGATGTATCCAGGGCATGTACTTCCAGTAGTAGCTTGCGGCCACCCAGTGTTGGTCGTTCGCCGAGGTTAGCTACCGCATTAAAACGTTCGCCTGACTCTTCGTTCAGGGCGGTTACGGCGAACACTCCTCGCAGCGGTGGGCGATGAGTACTCAATCCTACATTGGCTGTGGGAAACCCTAGTTGTCTGCCCAATTTCTCGCCATGAATCACACGTCCGCTTATGCGATAAGGCCTCCCTAGCAGGGAGCTTGCCTCTTCAAGCCGCCCTTGGGTCAAATGTTCGCGTATCCGCGTGCTCGATATTCTCGAGCCGGCATGTGAACGGGTAGGACTTTGCTGAACACTGTAGCCAAATGTCTCAGCGGCGCTATACAAGCTTTCGATGGTACCCAGACGCTTGTGGCCAAAGCGAAAATCATCACCAATAACCATATGCCTTGCACGAAGCTTGTCTACAAGCACCTCAGCAATAAACTCATCAGCGTGTTGTGCGGCAAGCTCTTTGTCGAAGCTCAACAATAACAGTCGATCAATGCCGGCCTTGGCAATGCTTCTTACTCGATCTCGCAGTCCTTGCAGCCTTGGCGGTGACTTTTCGGGAGAAAAGTACTCGTGTGGCAAGGGATCAAAGCTAATGACAGTTGCAGGCAGCTGGTGCTGTCGGGCTGCTGCGATCGTTGCTTCAAACATGGCCTGATGGCCCAGGTGTGCGCCGTCAAAATTGCCAATCGTGACAACAGTGTCTGTTATGTCGGGCCATCGGCTCAAGCCGCGAATCAATTGAAAAGTCATGGGCTGGCCAGATGTTTGGGCCGAATGCCCGTCAGCAATAATCCGATGGCGTAGCAAGTAGCGCCGGCTAAGATTATACCCAGTAGTAGGCTTAAACGCCCCCATGCATCTCTCAATATCCAGTTAGTATCAGCCCAATACACCAGCACCAGGCTAAGCGCCATGAGCGCGGGTACTGCCCGCAGTGCAAAGTGGGTGACAGCCGGTGATATTCGGTAGATATCATCAATTGCAAGCTGTCGATACAACATGATTGCCTGCTGCCAAGCGGCTAGAGAGCTTGCAATGGCGAGCCCGGTATGCGGCGCGATAAAATCTAACCAGATCATAGGTAGAACGAATAACAGGTTGTAGACCATATTGGAGACCAGCGCGATAATGCCAATGCGAACCGGTGTCTTCGTGTTCTGTCGAGCGAAAAAGGCTGGCGCGAATATCTTGATCAGTAAGAATGCGGGTAGCCCAATGCCATATGCAACAAGGCTATAGCTGGCCATCTGTGCGTCTCGGGGCGTAAATTCTCCATAGCCAAATAGAGTCATTAACATGGGCTCTGATAGCAGCATCAGGCCAATGGCAGCTGGCAGTCCGAGCAGGATGATGAGCCGAATCGCCCAGTCCAGGGTGCGCTGAAAATTGTCCGGGCTTTGTGTCGAATAGTCTCTGGAGAGGCGTGGGAGAATGACCGTCCCCAATGTGACACCCAGCAAGCCCAAAGGAAACTCCATCAGGCGATCGCTATAGTAGAGCCAGCTGAGACTCCCAACGGCCAGAAATGAGGCAATAATCGTATCCAGCAGTAGGTTTATCTGAGCAACCGATGAGCCCAGCACCGCGGGGGCCATGAGTTTTAGAATTCTTCTCACTCCGGAGTGTTGCCAGTTCCAGCGAGGGCGCGGCAACAATCCCATCTTCCATAAGAATGGTAGCTGCAAGCCCAGCTGTAAAACGCCAGCGGCAAACACACCCCAGGCCAGGGCGATGATAGGAGTATCGAAGTGCGGACTAAGCAGAAGTGCTGCGCCTATCATGCAAATGTTGAGAAGAACAGGAGTGAAAGAGGGAATGGCAAACTTACCGAAAGTGTTGAACAGGCTGCCCGCATAGGCCAGCAGGCTAACGAAAAACAGATAGGGGAAAGTTATTCTGAGCATGTGGGTGGCAAGCTCGAAGCGATCTGGCTCATCGAGAAAGCCCGGTGCAAATAACATGATTAATAAGGGGCTCAACATAACGCCGAGCGTGCTGACAATCAGCAGAACGATAGCCAGCGTGCCTGAAACATGAGCAGCCAGGTCCAGCATTGCTTCTCTACTTCGGGTTTCTTTGTATTCGGTGAAAACCGGTACAAATGCTTGTGCAAAAGCGCCTTCGGCGAACAATCTGCGCAAAAAGTTTGGAATCTTGAAAGCAACCAGAAAGACATCGGTGGTTGCGCCTGCCCCGAACACGATGGCCAGAACCTGATCGCGCACAAAGCCCAGAATGCGCGAGAGCAGTGTCATTAAGCCGACGATCGTCCCAGATCGCATAAGATTTGCCTGCTTCACCGAACCAGCCATTGACCTTTTCCTGAACCCGGTGGATAATGTGCGGCTGAATTCAGTATAGACAAGTTAGAGGATAGTCCGTGGCCAACACTGCTCAGGCACGCAAACGCGTTCGCCAAGCCGAAAAATCTCGCCAGCGCAACGCTAGCCAGCGCTCCATGATGCGCACTATGGTAAAGCGGGTGTTTACAGCTATTGCTGCTGGTGACAAAAGCGCTGCTGAAACTGCGCTCAAAGAAGCAACTCCTGTTCTTGATCACATGGCTCGCAAGGGTCTGATCCACAAGAACAAGGCTGCTCGTTACAAAAGCCGTTTCAACAGCCAGGTTCGCGCTCTGGCTTAAGCATCTCGGCAGGCAATTGCCTGCTGCGTGTCTCCTCACCGGAGCACAATCATGTTATCGCGGTGAACCAGCTCAGGTTCACCGGAGAACCCCAGCAGTTGTTCGAATAGCTCGCTTGATTGTCCCAGTAGCCGCTGCGTGTCAACAGAGTTGTAATTGATCAGGCCGCGGGCCACTTCCTTGCCGTTATTGTCCAGGCATGTGACAAGATCGCCTCGTGAAAAATTGCCGTCACATCGTTTCACGCCTACAGCCAGCAGGCTTGATCCGCGTGTGCGCAGGACTGAGCATGCCCCTTCATCAAGTGTTAGTGAGCCTTTGGATCTAAGCTGATCGGCCAACCATCGTTTGCGGGCATCACGCGGTTTTTGCTCGCTTGTGAGCATTGTGCCAATCGCTTCACCCTCTTTTAGTCTGAGAAGAACATCGGTTTCGCGGCCATCAGCTATTACGGTAGTTGCGCCATTCTGTGCTGCCCTGTCAGCTGCCAGCACTTTGGTGCGCATGCCACCACTACCCAAGGAGGAGCCTGCCGGGCCGGCGAGGGCAAGGATGGCCGGGTCGCTGGCGTTAGCCCTTTCCAGAAGAACCGCATCGGCGTTATTGCGAGGGTCCTTATCAAACAGCCCAGATTGGTCAGTGAGTAATATCAATACATCGGCATCGATCAGGTTGGCTACCTGTGCGCCTAGTGTGTCGTTGTCGCCAAGACGAATTTCATCAGTTATAACTGTGTCGTTTTCATTAACGATCGGCAGAACGCCACGACGCAGCAAGGTTGACAAGGTTGCACGTGCGTTCAGGTAGCGACGCCGGTCTGCCAGATCATCATGCGTTAGCAGAATCTGCGCAGTCAGGCGATCATATCGTTCGAATCCCGACTCATAAGCGCGAATCAAACCCATTTGGCCAACGGCAGCGGCTGCCTGCAATTCATCAACACGAGTGGGGCGCTGGCTAAGCTTCAAGCGTGCGACCCCTTCTGCAATCGATCCGCTGGACACCAGGACGACTTCTACACCGTTCTGCATCAGACTGGCGATCTGGGAGGTCCAGTTATCGATGATGCTCTGGTCAAGACCCTTGCCATCCGCAGTGAGCAGAGAGCTACCCACTTTTACTACCCAGCGATTGGCGCTTTTTAATCGTTCACGCATCGCGAGATGTGGAAGAGTGGTCTCTTGCAGTTGCTGCATCCGGTTGTGTGTCGGATTGCAGCCTGGCCTGCTCTTTAGCCTTTTTCTCGTCTGCTTCTTCGCGAAGTCTTTCAAGGCGATTCATGATGTCCGCACTGAGCTGTTTGGTGCCGTGTCCGGTGGCTGCTGATATTCGATAGATGGGGCCAGTCCAATTAAGGCCTTTTATGATGGCGGCACAGTGGGCCTCGATTTCATCCTCTGGTACCAGATCGCTTTTGTTGAGGACCAGCCAGCGTTCTTTTTCAAATAGTACTTCACTGTGCTTGCGAAGTTCTTTAACGATGGACAGGCCGCTTTGCACGGGGTCGCTTTGATCTACCGGCAGCACGTCGATCAGATGCAGCAATAACCGGGTGCGACTCAAATGCTTCAGGAAGCGAACCCCCAGGCCATGACCTTCTGCAGCGCCCTCTATCAATCCCGGTATGTCAGCCATGACAAAACTGCGATGGGGCTCGATACTGACAACCCCCAGGTTGGGGTGCAGGGTGGTGAACGGGTAATCGGCCACCTTGGGGCGGGCTGAGGATACCTGGCGTATCAGTGTGGATTTGCCGGCATTGGGCTGGCCTAGCAGGCCCACATCAGCGAGCACTCGCAATTCGAGCTGAATCTCACGGCGTTCGCCAGGAGTTCCATTGGTTGTTTTTCTGGGTGCCTGATTGGTTGAGCTCTTAAACCTGGCATTTCCCAAACCGTGCCAGCCGCCCTTGGCTACTTCTACTTTTTGGCCGGCATGCTGAAGGTCGGCGATAATCTGCTCTGTTTCACGGTCTTTTGCCACCGTGCCAACGGGCACTTCGACGATGCAATCTTTACCGCCAGCGCCAGAACAATTAGCTCCACGACCGTTTTCACCGCGTTGCGCAAGATAAGTGCGCTGATGTCTGAAGTCAGCCAGCGTATTGAGACTCTCGGTGGCTTGCAGGTAGACGCTACCGCCGTCGCCGCCGTCGCCGCCATCAGGACCGCCGCGAGGGATGTATTTTTCCCGGCGAAATCCGAGCGCGCCGTTACCGCCATCGCCGGCGATAACATTGATACGAGCTTCGTCTACGAATTTCACGCTGTTCTCTCAAGGCAAAGAAAAACCCGCACTGGGCGGGTTTCGCTGACGTCCCATGAACTGCCGAGGGCTTCAGCCTTCAGCGGCTGCCGGAACGATATCTACGAATTTTCGGTTGTTCGCACCGCGAACTGCAAAGGATACGACACCATCGCTTTTGGCAAAAATCGTGTGGTCTTTTCCAACGCCTGTATTGACACCGGCATGGAATCGAGTGCCGCGCTGTCTAACAATGATGTTGCCTGCTAGTACCGCTTCGCCACCAAACTTCTTCACGCCGAGTCGTTTGGACTCCGAATCGCGACCGTTTCGAGTACTACCGCCTGCTTTCTTATGTGCCATGACTACTTACCTTGTTCTGCGATGGTTAGCCAGCGTTTATGCCGGTGATTTCCAATTCTGTGTAATTTTGGCGATGTCCCGCCTGCTTTCGGTGATGCTTACGTCGGCGAAACTTAATGATTCGAACCTTGTCGCCACGGCCATGGGTTAGAACCTTGGCACTGACAGACGCATTGGCAACTGTCGGAGCACCAACAGTGACTGATTCGCCACTGCCAACCATAAGAACCTCATCGAGGCTAACCTCTGAGCCTTCCTCAGCTTTGAGTGACTCTACTTTGAGGCGATCACCCTGACTTACTCGATACTGCTTGCCACCGGTTTTGACTACCGCGTACATGATTACTGGTCCTGAACTATGAGCCCGCAATGGGCTTGCGCATGATGTGCGGATGCGAAACCGCGAAAAGCCCACTAGCTTAACAGCAACTGACTTGGATAGTCAATAACAGTTGAATGTGAAGTATGCAAACTGTGTGCTGAATTGTATACCTTCGGCCGATTCAGAAGAAAGCCCGGGTTCAGTGTGGATTTACTTACCGAATAGGGGCGAAAATGGAATTAGCAGGCCATCAGACGTCATTTTGGCGAAATGCAATGTAACGTTGCCGCTCAATTGCTGAGCGTGGCGGAAGCCCAATGGTTACAATCTCTGTATCCTTGCTAAAGGTGGCTGGTTTTGCGCTTTAACAAATGATTGTCAGAAGATGAACATGCCCGAATCCGATGTTGTAACCCCGACCAAACACAGGAGTCCAGATATTGCCGGTGAAGAGGTCTTGTCTATAGACGCTTGTCGCGAGCTGGTTGGAGCGGGAATGGCCGGCGTGGATGAGTTGATTCGAACCAGGCTAGCCTCAGATGTGGTGCTGATAAACCAGCTATCCGCTTATATCATTGGCAGCGGAGGTAAGCGCCTTCGCCCTCAACTGGTGTTACTAGCGGCAAGCGCGTGTGGACTGACTGCAGACGCTAAGGCGTCCAGCCATCAAAATGTCGTTACTGTCGCAGCTATTGTCGAGTTCATACACACGGCTACCTTGCTGCATGATGATGTCGTGGATGCATCGGAATTGCGACGAGGTCAAGACACGGCCAATGCAGTATGGGGCAATGAAGCGGCTGTTTTAGTCGGTGATTTTCTCTACTCTCGATCCTTTGAAATGATGGTGGATGTGCAGAGCCTTGAGGTTATGAGCATCCTGGCATCTACCACTAATCGTATTGCCGAAGGTGAGGTCATGCAGCTGATGAATGTGCGTGAACCCGGGGTAAGCGAAGAGCAGTACATCGCCGTTATTGAAGCTAAGACTGCAAGGCTTTTTCAGGCTGCCACGGAGTTGGGGGCTTTGCTGGCGGGTGAGTCTCAGCCCATCAGGTCAGCTCTGGCTAGCTATGGCATGCATCTGGGCACAGCGTTTCAGATAGCTGATGATGTGCTGGACTACCGCAGCGACAGTGACACCATGGGCAAGAACATAGGTGACGATTTGGGAGAGGGTAAAACGACGCTGCCACTCATTTACGCGATGCGAGATGGAACAACTTCGCAGGCCGAGATGGTTGCAGATGTGATCAGTAATGCTGACCTCGTTCGCTTGCCTGAGGTGCTGGACGTTATCGAGCAGACTGATTCTTTGCAAAAATCCATGGATCGTGCCGGTCAGTCTGCCCAGGCTGCGATTGATGCTTTGTCTGTGTTGCCCGGTACCGAGTATCGGAATGCTCTAGAGCGGATTGCAAGCTATTCCGTTGAACGCAAGTTTTAAATCTTGCTCGCTTCGGCGGATTTGACAGCTAGCTTGCCAGTATCTGCGCAAGAGCAGGCACAGACCCAGTATTAGTGCCATAAGAGCACTGGTACTGCCAGCCTTTATACCTGAACTTCCTCCAGTAACACTCGTTGACGCGTTCTGATCATTGTCAGATTCGCCAAACAGTTGATTAACGTTAGTTGTTGCTGGATCTCCCGAGGCTGGCGATGCCTCTGGATTAGCAATAGCATCACTGATTAAAGCGCTATCCTGGCTAATTTGAATGGCTGCTCGATTATCTTGATGACGAGTATCCATAAACAGGTCGAGGTTGAGCTCGGTTGTAATCACTGGATTGCTTATCGAGCTGAATAAAGCATCAGCAGAGAGCACACTGGTTTGTTTCGCATCGATTGTTCCGTGTTGACAGGACAATGTTGCACCGAGTGTTGAGCATCCCGCTGGTACGTTCAGTAAAGTGGTGCCGATAGGAAATGTTGTCAGGCTTTTGACCTGGCTGGCGGCTCGTGTGGCGTCTTTGTTTAGCACGCTAACCTGAATTGTTTGCAGCTCAGGGTTGCTACTGGCGGTCGATGCATCCAGCCCTATGCCCATATCGATATTATTACGTATGCAGGCGCCGGTATTGATGGTCTGGTTCAACCTGACGAGACTGCAGGATGAAAAGTTAGGCCGGGTGCTGCCAGAGAGTTCGGACCACATGATCTCGGCACCGGAAATTCCTTCATCGCTCATACACTGAGCATCATCGTCGTGGATTGCCCCCAGATTGTGTGCGATTTCATGCGCCGCCAGCAGGATATCGAAAGGAAACGGTGTGGACAGGCTCAGGTCGTAACCGTTCAAGCTGCATGCCGTATTAATCCAGCCAAGACCTATAACTTTTTGGTCATCTCTAAAACCACTGAACAAATGTACCAATGCAAGTTCAGAACTCAGTTCGGAATCGTTCAAACGCTCATTTCTGTAGCGTTCGAGTAATTCATCAGCAGAATCTGTCAGCTCGTACAGGGGGTCTGAATCAGATGTTTCGTATACCCGAAAGCTCTCAACTACAACCGCCAACCCCAGTTGATCCTGATAGAGACCATCGACTCCGTTCATGACGCCTAAGGCATGAGCGAGTCCGCGACCATTGTGTTGTTCGTTGTAGCGGCTGTCTACCACGATACCCACCTTAATCGCCTTGCTCAGTGGCAAGCTACTACCTGCAATTGCTCTGTTTCCGATAGCCAGTCTTTTGATTTCTTCTGTAGTGCTTTTGGCATACGGGTTGTTGGCATCTGCCATACGTGCAATGGCCTGTCCGCCGAGATCTTCCCTGTGCTGCAATTCAAACAGAACTCCATCGCTATAAATATGGCCTGTAAGTACTGAGTCGGATGAGCTTCGTGCCAAGCGGACCCATGAATCGCTCTCACCCACTACAGAGCCGTTAAAAAACTCTGGTAAATCGTAAAGCGCTACCTGCACCGAAGATACGCTACCGAGCAATGATTTTTCTTTGAGCTGTATGCGCCAGGAATGGTGCAGCGATTCGATGTCGATTGTCAGATCATTCTCAATCGAAGACACGACTGCCGGGTAAGCAATCAATGAGGGTTCTTGGTTCGCGAACAGCACAGATGGCTTGGCCAACAGCAAAAGCACCCATAAAACAAAAAGGTGTGCGGAGCCAGGTTGGCGTAAAGATGCAAACTGTAATGACATCTGATCAGTGTATCAGCGCAGCCCCTTTGAGTGCCCTCGTACTACGTGAGCGTACGTTTAGGGTGAACCAGGTCTGGTTTTCAGATCAGGCGCCCTTAGTTTTTCAGTGGGGTGATGAAGATAAAAGTGAGACATCGTCGAAGCGATGGGTACCGGGCTCCAGTGCCCATACTGAGCAACTACCGATACAAATTCTGATTAGCCTTAGAGTCGGGTGATTGACGGCAGCGGTCATTCGGCGAATCTGTCGGTTGCGTCCCTCGTTTAACGTGATCTCAACCCAGCTGGTTGGGATCTGCTGTCGTACTCTGATGGGTGGTGTTCGAGGCCACAGATTCGGGGGTTGATCGACTCGTCTGGCCGTCAAGGCTTTCGCTGGACCATCCTTAAGAATGACGCCATTGCTTAAGGTATTGAGCGCCGCATCAGAGATATCCCCGTCTACCTGTACCAGATAGGTTTTGGGTAACTTAAAGGCAGGATGGCTTATGCGCGCCTGCAGAGCGCCGTCGTTCGTGAGTAGTAACAGGCCTTCGCTGTCTTTGTCCAATCGGCCAGCCGGATAGTAGCCGGGCACACTGATGTAATCTGCCAGGGTCTGGCGATGTTGCGCATCGGTAAACTGACTCAACACGCCAAAAGGTTTGTTGAATAGCAGTATTTGTTTGCCCTTTGTGCGGGTGCTCATGCCAGTTTTATTCAGCGCATACTTCAGAGCTTACGCGTTTTGCGATACGCGCAGCATGTGCGCCGTCAAAGCCGATTTGATGCAACGATTCTTGCAGATCCTGCTGTTCAAGGCGTTTGCGTTTAAATGCGCTGAGAGAATCTGGAAGCCGCTCATCGCGGATAAGCCCGGTCAGCGAACGCGCAAGGTAAATGGATTCTTTATTTTCATAAAGTAAACGACTGACCCGTGGCGCTCCCCTGAATTTCATCATGGATACTTCCCCCAGGTTTGCCAGTAAGGTTGGCAGGTCTTCCCATTTATTTAAAAGCCTGGCAGCTGTTTTGGGTCCCACGCCGGACACCCCCGGAATGTTGTCACTTTTGTCTCCACTCAGGGCAAGCCAGTCGGCTATTTGTTCGGGTCGTATTTTGAAACGTTTTTGCAGCCCTGCGTAATTCGTAACAGGGTTTCGTCCCAGGTCCCAATAGAAGTCTTCAGGTGTTACGAATTGTGCAAGATCTTTGTCGCCGGATACGATTGTGACGGGAATGTTCTGCTCACAGGCAATGCTTGCGAACTGTCCGATGATGTCATCGGCCTCGATAGTATCGCTGCCAAAAGTCGGGATACCTAATGTTTTAGCCAACGTCTTGCAACGTGCAAATTGAGGTGCTAGATCAACAGGTGCTGATGGTCTATCTGCTTTATAGGGTGGATAAAGCTGGTTGCGTATTCCTTGTCTGAAGCATTCATCAAAGGCACAAACCATTAGTTCGGGTTGATGATTTTCTATAATATGACACAGGGTTTCTGCAAAACCCTGAACTGCATTGTCGGGTTCACCGAAGCGGTTGCGCACATCCAAAGGCACTGTCTGCCAGCCGCGAAAGATGTAAATGCTGGAGTCAACGAGGTACAGCATCAGTGTTCAAACACAAGGATGTTACCGGGATGGTCAAGTGTGATGACAGACTTGCCCGCGTGAACACCTAGCCAACCCTTGACCCTGATTTTTTTCCCTACTATTGAATCAAGCATTTTTTGTTGTGATCTATTTTTTACCGGCCAGTGCCTACCCACTTTGACAAGCAAACCGTTTTCAAGCAACAAAGTTCGACGTTTACCATGGTGATCGCTACGTATGACTCTGCTATGCACAATGCGAAAGCCGCGTTCCCGTCCAGTAAGTCTGTCTTTTGTTACGCGCCATGCTCCGGGATTGCGCCAGAGCCCCGACTCAGTTTCTCTTGCTGATTGTTCTAAGGTTTGTAGTTCAATCGCGCAGCGAGTATTTTTACCGACAGCAATGGCTATTGCCAGGCCCTGACTCACCAGTTGATGGCTTGCATTTACGCCATCGCTTCTTAGCAGATGGGCAAGTAGGCGACCGTGTCGATCATGCGTTTCGATGCCAGGCACAATTTGTATTGATCCGCCGGAGACAAAAGCCTCGAGTGAAGCGCTGGCCTCCTTGGCCCAGGCACGATCACTTGCATTTTTTTCATTGAGTTCCAGTGTATTGATTCCAATCAGGCGCACGCGACGCTCGTCGCTGAGTACAACGGTATCGCCATCGGTGACTCTCTTGATGCTGACCGCTTCCAGCTTATTCCTGAGCAAGCACTCGGGACGTTGTGTCATGTCGCTCTTAGCTGCTGCCAGTGCTGCAGGCATTGCAATCAGGACGCCGCACGCCAGGGCAATCGATACTGTCCAGGCAACGGAGTCGATCGAAAGGCGGGAAGTTTTTAGCAATCGCACAAAAAAAGGCACCATTGGAGGTGCCTTTTTCGATAGGTCAGCGCACACCCTGCAAGGGCAGCTGAACGTCGTAAGCAGCTTACTTAGCGCCGTAACGACGTCGGAATTTGTCCACCTGCCCGGCCGTGTCCATAACCTTCTGCTTACCCGTATAGAACGGATGGCAAGAGGAACAAACTTCGATACTCAAATCACGACCTGACGTAGAACCCGTCATGAAACTGTTGCCGCAGCTGCAGCTGACGGTGATTTGTTTGTATTCGGGATGGATTTCCGGTTTCATAATCAACCTCCCGGTTATAAAAAATGGAACCGGATACTAGGGCCATAACCCGCAAATTGCAAGCTTCGGGGTAAAGCCGATGAAATATGGGCCGCTAGAATCCAAAATTGTGGCGGAAATGACCATGCTTTGGCGACTGGTAGCTAAATTGAGTTTCAAGGCGATGGTGCCCCTGATAGCGGTGGCGGGTGTATTCACCTACGGTGTGTATATGCGCGGTGGTGATCCTGCTGCCATGTGGAAATCAATAGCTTCGGGCAGTGTCGAGCGAGCGGTTGCCGTATTCTCGGGCGTGCAGAATGATGCCAGCCGCGCTGTCGGCACCTTATCCAGTGCAGCCTCAGCCGAGAATGGGTCTGGCAAGCTGGAGCGAACCCAGGTATTTACCTGGCAGGATGCGGACGGTGTCACACATTACAGCACCTCGGCACCTGAGCACGTTAGCGCCCAGACGATGACTGTTAATCCTAATGTCAATGTCGTCGCACCAGTACGCGCGCCCGTTATCGCACGCCGCGATACAAATGAACGTGGCTCAGGTCAATCATCCGGTGAAGATGAGAGTTTTCAGCCGGCGGGCAATTCAGACAATACGGAAGCGAGCTCAAGGCAGAGGCGCAGCGGCAGGCAGAGCGATCAATCTAAGGCAGACTCCGAAGCGATCGCTGAGGTGAAGAAAGAGCTGGGTGGCACATTGCCGGGCGTAGCCGGGCAGTTCCGCTCTGGCGAATCAGACAGTGGCGGCGGTTCGGGCATAGATCCTTCGCAGTTGATGCGTATGTTGCAATCTTCAGGCAACTAGTCAGCTGCTAGTCTTTTTTAAGATTTAGCGGGATGATTGGGTAGCGTCTCGCGCTGCTTTCACCAGGCAACTCTGTTTTTGATGACAAGTTGTGTCCTGTTTTGGGCTGATCATCCGGAAGAAACAATTCGAGCACGTCATTGAGCCAGTTGATGCCCATTGGAGTCGCCTGCAGGTTCAATCCATTTTGTTGCAATAAGCCGCGATCTCTTGCCTGCTCAATTGTATGTTGCCAGTGCATCAAAGAGACACCTGTGTTCAGTTCAAAAAGTGGAAGCGCAAATCCTTGTGTCAAGCGCAATGCGTTCATCATGAATTCAAGCGCAGTTTCTTCAATCGGGATGATCTTCTGATCTCCAAGCCGCTCATCACTGGAGCTTGAATTCAGATACCGATTGGGGTGCTTCTGCTTCCATCGGCGCGTTATCGTGCCCTCAGCCGCTGAGCTTATTTTTCCGTGCGCGCCGGCCCCGATACCGATGTAGTCACCGAATTGCCAGTAGTTGAGATTGTGTTGAGAGCGGTGTTTGGAGCCCGGTACAGGGTCGCCGTTTGAGCTTGTAGAGTAAGGAGCCGTTTGCCGAGCATAAGCGGAAATTTCATATCGTTCGAAACCCGCACCGCTTAAAACATCGATGATCGACTGCTGCATCGTAGCTCGCACATCCTCATCAGGAACGGCCGGCGGAAAGCGTGCAAACAGTGTGTTGGGCTCCAGGGTGAGTTCATAGCAGGACAAGTGTGTTGTTGACAGCTCAACAGCCTGTTGTATATCGCTAAGTGCCGCAGCAAGGCTCTGGTCAGGCAGGCCGAACATAATGTCGAGATTGATCTGTTCAAAACCTGCCTTGTGTGCGATGTCTACTGCTCGTATTGCTTCTTGTGATGAGTGGACCCGCCCCAATGCTGACAGTGCCTGTGCATTGAAACTTTGCACGCCGATGGACAATCGATTGATTCCCAGCGATCGATAGTCTTTGAAACGTTGCTGTTCAAATGTGCCGGGATTGGCTTCCAGAGTAACTTCAGCGCTGGGTGAAAGTCCTGTCAACGCACGTATGCCACTCATCAGCTTATCCAGAGCCTGTGCGCTAAATAAGCTAGGTGTACCACCTCCAATAAACACGGTACTGATGGTTCTTCCCCAGACCGAGGGCATTTCACTGGCAAGGTCTTCCAGCAATGCATCTACATATTGCTCTTCCGGCAAGTCACTTTTTTTTTCGTGTGAGTTGAAATCGCAATAAGGACACTTTCTGATGCACCAGGGGATATGCACATAGAGCGACAGCGGTGGTAACTCAGTAAACGATCTGCACAGGTTCATGCCGTGATTGATAGTTTAGGCGCGCAGAGTGCGTAGCTGTTCGACCAGAAGGGCTACCGCCTTGCCACGATGACTCAGACTGTTCTTGGTGTGTTTATCGAGCAACGATGCCGCAGTATGCGTATCGTGATTGCAAAAAACCGGGTCGTAGCCAAATCCGCCGTCGCCTTCAGCTGCACGCAGAATGTGTCCTTCCCAGGTTTGCTCGGCAATCAAAGGCGATGGATCATGTTCATGTCGCAGGAAAACCACAACGCTACGAAATCTGGCGCTTCGCTGTTCATCCGGCACATTCTGAAGCTGTTTGAGTAAGAACTCGTAGTTTGCAACATCGCCACTGCCTGCGCCGTGCATCTGTGCATGGCGCGCGGAATACAAACCTGGCGCACCATCGAGAAAATCAACCTCCAGACCCGAATCATCAGCTATTGCAGGCTTGCCCGCGATACGTGTGGCATGTCTTGCCTTGAGCAAGGCATTTTCCACGAAAGTCAGCGCG
This sequence comes from Granulosicoccus sp., assembly GCA_045106475.1. Taxonomy (GTDB): domain Bacteria; phylum Pseudomonadota; class Gammaproteobacteria; order Granulosicoccales; family Granulosicoccaceae; genus Granulosicoccus. The sequence goes on along the minus strand of JBGCEO010000010.1, from coordinate 12,648 downwards.
GTCTCTTCGACGGATTCGATGTCATATTCACCTTGTGCAACGACATTCAGACCCAGTGGGCCCAGCAGCTCGTGAAGTTCTTTGATTTTGCCTGGATTAGCGCTGGCAAATACCACGCTGTTGCCTGTGTCCATAGTGTCAGGTTGGTTGTTGATTGATCGATTAGCCAATGCAGGACGCTAGTCTGGCTATCAGTTTGCGAGTGATGCGCTTTGCGCTGCCACCAGTTGCGTTATGCCGTGTTTAGCCAGTGACATCATTTCCTGCAGTTCATTGTCGCGAAATGCATGACCCTCCGCAGTGCCCTGCAGCTCGATAAAACCGCCAGCTTCGTTCATCACGACGTTCATGTCGGTTTCAGCGGTAGAGTCCTCGGCATAGTCCAGATCCAGAACCGCCTGACCTTTTACGATGCCCACGGAGATCGCTGCAATCTGACCATGGATCGGATTGTGTTTTATTTTTCTCTGCTCCAGCAGCTGATTCATGGCGTCACTCAACGCGACATAAGCACCGGTAATGGATGCAGTGCGTGTGCCGCCATCCGCTTGCAGTACATCGCAGTCGACGGTGATTGTGCGTTCGCCCAATGCATCCAGATCAACAGCTGCTCGCAACGAACGGCCAATCAATCGCTGTATTTCCTGTGTGCGGCCTGATTGCTTGCCAGCCGCTGCCTCGCGACGGGCTCGCGTGTGCGTGGCCCCGGGTAACATGCCGTATTCAGCTGTGACCCATCCACTGCCTGTGCCTTTGAGCCAAGGTGGAGTGCGATTGTCGATACAAGCAGTACACAGCACTTTAGTATCCCCCATTTCGATCAAAGTCGATCCGGCGGCATGCTTGGTGTATTGTCTGGTGAATTTTAGGGTACGCAGCTCGTCGATGGCTCTTCCGCTGGGTCGCATGGGCACTTCCTGATAATTGATTAAGTGTGTTTTGCCGGTTTCAATAGGCGATAAGACAGTGTTCTATCGCAAGCATGATCACAGCCTGTAGGGCGGCAGAGTATACCTGCTCAGTAGCCGGCACACGCTTTTATACCAGTTACCTTTTTCGCTTGAACCAGTAAATCGACTACTCTGCGATTTGCACAGCTCAGTGTTAGTAAAAATCGAATCCTGCAGTTGATCAATCGTGTAATGATAACTGGCAGGGAACAATACTCGGGAGAATGATCGATATGTTGCGCAGTATGACCGCCTTTGGGCGCAGTGGCTCTGCCAGGCAGAATGATCAGTTTGTCTGTGAGATTCGATCGGTCAATCATCGATATCTGGATACAAGTGTCAGATTGCCGGAGTCTCTGCGCTCGCTGGAGCCGCTCATTCGAGAGCAGGTAGCGTCGCGCCTGCATCGAGGCAAGATAGAAATCAATATTCGGCGCGACGAGTCATCACCGCCATCGTCAGCTCTGTCTCTCAATGAGCCATTGTTGCAACAGTTGGCTGCAGCTGCGGATCGCGTTTCAGAATTAACCGGCTCAGCTAAGTCTGCAGACCCGTTAACGTTGTTGCAGTGGCCAGGCGTCATGGTACCTGATCGTGAATCTCTTGATGATATGGCGCAAAATGCTATGGCCACCTTCGAGCGCGCGCTGGATGACTTCTTAGAATCTCGCGAGCGAGAAGGGGTGCACATCGCAGCTCTACTGAGTGCGAAGACGCAGTCAATTTCAGAACTTGTAAACGTGGTTAGAAAGGCAAGGCCTGAGCTACTTGCACGTCAACGGGAAAAACTGATCGCCAAGCTCGAAGCACTGGATATGGAGTACGATGCCACACGACTGGAGCAGGAGCTGGTTTATGCTGCTCAACGCCTGGATGTGGATGAGGAGTTGGATCGACTGGATGCCCATGTTGTCGAACTTGAGAAGGTTCTCAAGCGTAAAGAGGCTATTGGTCGGCGCCTGGATTTTCTAATGCAAGAATTTAATCGGGAAGCCAATACATTGAGTTCAAAGTCACACGATTCTGTAACCACCGCTGCCAGTGTCGATATGAAAGTGCTCATCGAACAGATGCGCGAACAGGTGCAAAACGTTGAATGACGAGCACAACAGCAAAAGGCGGAATGATGATGTTTCTTCCAGTGCAAGATTCAGCAGTGCAGCGGTAAAGCCTGCCAAAAAAAAACGCTATAACTGGCCGCCACCTCCCAATCCTGAAGATGTGTATGTGCCCAAGGAACGCAACCCAATCCATTCTGTGCTAACGGCTCTGCCAATCATCATGTTGGTTACCGGCTTGTATTTCTATTATGACAAGGAGTCAGAGCAATCTGGTGGTGAGCCGATTTTCGAACAAAGCGAAGTGGCTTCGGGTATTTTTACAGGATTGTCTGTTGTTAAGTCGGGCGCGCAGGGTCGCCACTATCTGTGGTTTGATGAAAATGGAGTAGCGCGAGGTGTTCGAATCAAGCCATCACAGGCAGAAGCTCTACAAAAGCTTGATCGTGGCGAGCCAATTGAACTGAAAATAGCTCCGACGGTACCTGAATCAACCATATATTGGGCCTGGTATGTAGAGCAATCAGACGAAGTTTTCTTAAACGTGCAAGAGAATTTGCAGCAGCGAGATTAGCGCTTCTTTCTAAACCGCATAACCACCTTTAAACCAGGCTCATTATCGCTGAGTTCAAGTGTGGCTGCGTGTAGTCGAATGACTGCCTGTACCAGACTCAAACCAAGACCGTTGCCAGGTGAGTTTCGTTCGTTTTCAAGTCTGACAAAACGTTCGAATACGCGCTCACGTTCATCCTCTGGAATGCCGGGTCCGTTGTCTGAAACGGTAATTGTAAATTCGTCGTTGTTGCCTTCGATACCCAATCGAACAATACCCGGTTGTGGCGTGTATTTAATGGCGTTATCCAAAAGATTGGTAACTGCCTGTCCAATCAGGTGTCGATTACAATGAAACACGGGATTGTTTTTTATGTCGCTGTAAAAATCGAGAAATTCTTCCTCTTCAGCCACTGCTTCATAGAGTTCAGCCAGTTCGCTGGCCAAATCACCCATACGGGTTTCAGTCCACTGAGAAGAATCAATGCCTGCTTCAAGCCGGGCAATACTGAGCATAGCGTTGAATGTGTGAATCAGGCTGTCTGCATCGCCAATGGCCTCATCCATTACCAGCCGATAGTTTTCCGGATCACGCTCTTCCAGAAGCGTAACTTCCAGTCGATTGCGCAAACGGGTCAATGGGCTCCTTAAATCATGCGCAACATTGTTGGTCACCTGTTGCATGCTCTTCATCAGATCTTCGATTCGATTTAGCATCTGGTTGAGCTTGGTTGATATTTCATCAAACTCATCATCACGTGCTGTCACGCGCAAGCGTTGCGATAAATCTCCACTCATGATCTCCGATGCGGTTCTGCTAACCGAGTCGATTCGGCGAAGAACACTGGTGCCTATCCAAAGGCCACCTATCAGTGAAAAGAGCAGCGTCAGCAAAGTTGCACCGGCCACCAATGCAAACGTGTGGTCCAGCAGTGCTTTCTCATCGCTTATCTCATGACCAATGGTCAGCTTCAATCCGTTGGACAGTTTGGTTTCAGCAACGCGAACCGGGTTGAATGCTCGTGGACTACCCGGTGGTAAATCTGCCACATCACCCATATTGCGAGTTGTATGAGAACGAACCGATTTCAGTCTGATAGGCAAGCCATCCTCAGACTGGGTGCTGGTGGTCTCGGCTACTTCGTTGTTGGCCAGATAGTAAAATCTGCCATAGGTATCAATCTGATTGCGTCGCTGAATAGCTTCAAGGAGTTCTGGCAATGCACCGGACTTATACAGGTTTATCAGGTAATCGGTTTCAAGACGCAGGCGCGCATCAACTTGAGATTCGATCTGATCGCGCGTAGACCAGTAGATAAATCCCAAAGTGGCGGCCGATAGAGCACTGAATAGAGTCGCGTAAATCAGTGCCAATCGAAAAGCGGAGGTTCGGAATAATCTTCGTTGATCAAACAGCTTGAGAATGCCCGACCGGTTCTTTTTGCTTGAAGCTGGATTTGCAGGAGCGGGTACAGACTGGGTAGCGCTGTTTGGGTGATTATCAGCGGATTGAGAATCTTTCTTTGATTGATCTGTAACCTGCGAAGGATAGTCAGAGTTTGACGCTGTGCCCGGCTGATCACCGGTGGAGGAATGTTCAGGCTGCGAAGTATTCAACGCATCGATAGGTGAACTGTTCACACGCAAGCATCGCTTTTGGCATCAAAGAGCGCCTGCTGATCCGGCGAGCATATTAATGGTTTGGATGAGTGCGACAACATGTGACTAGTGTAGCGCTCTTCATTTGGAGAATGACAGCGTATTAGCATCAAGAAGGTGGATTCGATCGAGAAGAGCACTATTGGCCACTGACTCGAACGAATCCACTATTAACAAACTAGCCGGCGTCTGCCGTTGTGGCGGCTTCCTGCAATTTGTATCCTGCGCCACGCACTGTGTGCAGTAGAGCGGTGTCGAAATCCTTATCTATTTTGCTGCGCAGACGACTGATCTGCACATCAATAACATTGGTCTGCGGGTCGAAGTGATAGTCCCAAACGTTCTCTAGCAACATGCTGCGGGTAACGACCTGGCCGGTGTGCTGCATGAGATATTCAAGCAAACGGAACTCTCTGGGTTGTAAATTTATGTTTCGTCCTGAGCGGGTGACTTTGTGTTTTATCAGATCCAGCGTCAAATCGCCGACGTGTAGAACCGTGCCTTGAACGCCGGTTTGAGCGCGCCTGGTTAGCGCCTGCAAACGAGCGGTGAGCTCGCTCAGCTGATAGGGTTTTGTGAGGTAGTCATCGCCACCAGCCTTCAGCCCCGTTACACGCTCATCAACATCGTCCAGCGCGCTAAGTATCAGTACCGGGGCCATATTCCCCATACGTCTCAGTTCTTCGATAACCGATAAACCGTCACGCTTTGGAAGCATGCGATCAATGATCATTGAATCGTAGGCGTTGGCTATCGCCATTTGTAAACCGCGCTCGCCGTCGGCAGCGTGCTCGACAAGATGCCCGCTTTCGGTCAGTCCCTTAACTAGATACGCCGCCGCCTCGGTGTCGTCTTCAACTAGCAAAATCCGCATAAAGCCCCCATGTTGTTTAAAAGCGAAACTGTTCATACAACAGTGTTAGTGAATGACAGACGTGTAATGAAACGTCCGCAAATTGGAATCGTCAATACAAGTCAATCCCCTTGAGATTCAGTAAAAAGTGATAAACACGGAGTACAAGACCATGAATACCACACTCGATTACAACAGTACCGCTACCCCGGCGACGGGAGGCGAACTGCGTTTTCGACTACCTTCAATCAAGTCACGCTTATTCAGTTCGTCCAGAATATATCGAAACACACTCTTCTGGTTAGCTTTGCTGCCCATTCTTGCTGTAACGAAATCCTGGGCGGGCACTTTGCCTGATTTCAGTGGCCTAGTAGAGGCAGAGGGTGACGCAGTCGTCAAGATTTCTGTGTTATCCCAAGCCCCTCAGTCGGCTAGTAGCGGCATACCCGGTTTTGATCCTGAACAGATACCTGAGCAATTTCGGCGGTTTTTTGAACAATTGCCGCAAAACCCGTCTCCACAACCGAGACAAGGTACTGGTTTTGGCAGCGGATTCATCATCTCTGAAGATGGTTATGTCATCACTAACGCACATGTCGTGAACAACGCCACAGAAATTCGTGTGGGGTTGCAGGATCAACGAGAATATCAGGCCACACTGATAGGCAGTGACCGGACTACAGACATCGCATTGCTCAAACTGGATGCCAGTGATTTACCGGTTGTAAGAATAGGAAACTCAGAAGAATTACGAGTTGGAGAGTGGGTGCTGGCCATTGGTTCACCGTTTGGTTTTGAACATACTGCAACACAGGGCATTGTGTCAGCGCTGGCTCGCAGTCTTCCGGATGACACCTACGTACCCTTTATTCAAACAGATGTTGCTGTGAACCCCGGTAATTCAGGCGGTCCGTTATTTAACACCGATGGAGAAGTTGTTGGTGTGAATTCTCAGATCTACTCGCGCTCGGGTGGCTACCAGGGCTTGTCGTTTTCAATTCCAATCAATGTAGCTATGTCTATTGCGGATCAGTTAAAGGACAAGGGTTTTGCTACTCGGGGTTGGTTAGGAGTTGCCATTCAAAATGTAGATCAGGCATTGGCTAGATCTTTTGGTTTGGACAAACCCTCTGGCGCATTGATCGCACAAGTGACACAAGATAGCCCTGCGGATAAGGGTGGTTTGACAAGCGGCGATATCATTCTCAAGTTCAATGGTAAGCAGGTTAAGTATTCCAGTGCATTGCCACCACTGGTCGGATCGGTAACGCCTGGTAGTTCAGTGACCGTGGAGGTATTACGAAACGGCAAAACCGAATCGTTGGATATCATCATCGAGCCGTTGGACGCAGATCAGAGAGTGAGTGCCGTCATGCCCTCTAACCCGGTTGACGAATCTCGATTGGGTGTAGAGGTTGCAGAAGTGCCCGATGAAATGAAATCAGAACTGGGAATAAAAAACGGTGTGGTAGTGGCAAAGATCGCCACTGATGGTGCAGCGGAGGTTGCGGGTATACGCGAAGGTGATGTGATTATCGCGATAAATCGGGAGCTCGTTGAAAGCGTTGAGCAGCTTGAGTCATTGGTTGCCAAAGCACCTGGCAATGAAGCAATTCCTGTGTTGGTGCAGCGTAATACATCGCCTATGTTTTTGGCTCTGACCTTGCCATCTGCGAACGGTTAAGCGCAAATAAAGTAACAATCTCTAATCGGCTTAAACAAAAAAAGCGCCAGTGCTATGCAATGCTCTGGCGCTTTTTTATTTTTTGTCTTCCTCACCCACCATAATTTCTTCCAGGCTCAATCCGGTCAGTCGGTTTACCGTTTTCCAGATAAACCAGAATATGCCTAGCATCATGATCATGGACGGTATAGCTATTACCGGGTAGCTTAGAAGTGTCATTCGCCCAAGCTCTTCGTTGAAAGCAGCGGTGCCACTTTCACTGGTGACAATAGTCTTTGCCAAAAAGTAATTCATAACTGCACTGAACAAAAACGTTCCTGCCAGTAAGGTATTTGCACGATCCAATCGGGTCTCGAATTGCTGACGATTTTGCTTACGATCAAGTTCTTCGTCTATTTTTTCGATATTCATGATGGTTGGATTGAACAATAGTTTTTTGACCAGCGGATATCCCAACTTGTTCGCCACCAAAACGCCGATACCGATGCACAAGGGAATGGCAGCCTCTTTCACGGCTAGCCACTGAGCATCGATTTTGAGTAGCCCGATCCCGCCTGTTAGCAACACACTAATGACGCCGAGCAAAGCCATCCCATTTTTTTTGCCGTTAAAGAATAGTTCGTAGAGTCCGTATCCAATCGGGAAAGCTAGAGCAACAATAAGGGCCATGGTGGGGCCCAGCTTGTCTTCACCGCTCATTTTCATGAGGATGACCGAAGGTATGACGATACTGATAATTAGATCGACAAAGGGTCTTGGTTTTTTGTTCGCTTCTTCTTGGGACACGGTATCGTTAATCAGCAGGGTAAGATGCAAGTATACCCAGCCTGGATTGACCGTGACCAACCAGCGCGGGGATTTAAGCGCTCAGATCTAAATGGCTACGCTTGGCAGCAGGAGAAATTGATGAAACGCAAACTAATTCTGAACTGGCGATCTCCGGTAACGGTTGCTCAGCTAAGCATGCGCCCGCTGCCCCGAAGACAGCCTCGATGGGTGCCAGGCTCATCTGTATTGAAAATCATGCTGTTGCTGCCCGCTTTGAACGCCTGTGCATCTGATGGCAAACTCGAAACTGCATTTTCAGTGTCCAGTAGCGCTGGGGCATCGCTTACGGCCACGCCACTTGCCGATTTTGATTCGCCCTGGGCAATGACCTTTTTGCCTGAAGGGCAGTTGCTGGTTACCGAAAAAGGCGGGCAGCTCTGGTTGCTAAGCAGCGGTGTGGCGTTTGATTCCAACGCGGCTAACGATGCATCAAATGAATCTGATCAAGCGGGAGAGCTGCAGGTCACCAAGCAACAAGTTGGGGGATTGCCAAGCATTTCAGCCCAGGGCCAAGGTGGGTTGGGCGATATTATTACCCATCCTGACTTTGCTAATAATCAACGCTTGTACATCAGCTTTGTAGAGCGTGAGCAGGGTCGGAGTGGGGCTGTTGTTGCGAGTGCAATACTTGATACAGATTCAACCCCTCTGGAATTATCTGATTTACAGATCATCTGGCGGCAGAACCCAAAGGTTAAAGGCGAAGGCCACTACGGGCATCGTTTGGCGTTCTCTGCGGATGGTTTTTTGTTTGTGACTTCAGGTGAGAGACAAAAATTTGATCCAGCGCAGGATATGTCACAGAACCTGGGCAAGGTGATCAGGCTAAATGATGATGGTAGTGTTCCTGACGATAATCCATTCTCGCAGATGGGTGGCTTGGCAAGAGAGTTCTTTTCACTGGGTCACCGTAACCCGTTGGGCATAGCGTTCGATCGCTCGGGTCAATTGTGGGTGCATGAAATGGGTCCCAGAGGAGGTGACGAACTTAACCTGGTAATCGCCGGTGCAAACTATGGGTATCCAATCGTATCCAACGGCAGGCATTACAGTGGAATCAATATTCCCGATCACGATACCAGGCCAGAGTTTAATGCGCCTGCTATCAGTTGGTCACCCGTGATTTCTCCTTCGGGTTTGGTTATCTACTCCGGTGATCGCTATCCTGGATGGAAGGGCACGGCATTGATTGGTGGTTTGTCCTCGCAATCATTGGTTAGAGTGAAACTGGGTCAGCCTGCCATTGAATTGGAACGCTTTGAGATGGGTAAACGCATCAGGGAAGTCGAGCAGGGGCCGGATGGGCTTGTATACCTGCTTGAAGACCGATCAGGTGGACGGCTGTTGCGTCTTGAAGTTCTCTAGATTTAAAGGCACCTTTGAAAAGTATGGCTAAAAAGCGCGAAAATCAGGCGTTCAGTGTATTACCCAGTAGTGATCTGGAAGCCGACATCAAGTTCTATACGCAGGTGGTTGGGCTGCGGCTGCACAGCGTTTATCCGGCAGTCAAGCCTGTCGTAGCCGAATTGATCGGACTGGGAGTGTCCTTGCGACTAGACACAGAATTAGCAGATGTTCAGCCCGGTTGTCTGCTGATTAAAAGCGAAGATCAACAAACACAGACTCAGTACTCACCTAGCGGCACAGCTGTTGTTTGGGAGCGCATCAAGAATGTTGCCCCACAATCTTTTGAGAACTATCGTAAAGAGATCTGCACCTTGCGAGGTAGCTCACCGTGGGTGGTGGGGCGTGCGGGCACACATACGCGGGATCTGATTCCCAGTAGGCTGGGAGGAGGTATCATTGCATCTCACATCAGAATACCTAATGGTGGTCCGGTAGCGGATCGCGTGCACTATCACACGACAAGTTTTCAATTAGTCTTCTGCGTGCAGGGTTGGATCACACTTGTGTACGAAGACCAGGGACAACCAATCACCCTTAAGGCAGGAGATTGTGTCACGCAGCCTCCGCACATTAGACACCGTGTCATGGAAACATCCAATGGCCTGGAACTTATCGAAATAGGCATGCCCGCTGAACATATCACGGCTCTTGATGATGATATGAAGCTTCCTAATCAGCGTGTGGATTCGCATCGTTTGTTTGATGATCAGTACTTCTGCCATCATAAAAGTGCCAACGCGCACTGGATGCCGCATCGCTTGCCTGGCTTTCTCTCTTCTGATTCTGGAACAGCCAACGCATCAGGTAATTTGGCTGGTGCAAAACTACTAAAAGCTACGCATGCAGGGCAGAGCTATACAACTACCCATTCGGCAGATGTGTTGTTTTCCTACGTGCTTTCCGGAAGCGTAAGAATCGACAAACAGTTGTTGGTTGCAGGTGATGCTTTCACTGTGCCACCAGATGATCCCTACAAGATTGGTGATATCTCAAGTGATGTAAAGATACTCGAAGTGTCTGTGCCAGGTGTTTTTGAAACGCAGATAGTGGAGTAGATTGAGACAATGATTCTTTTGTTATATGCATAAAAAAGCCGCCTGATGAGGCGGCTCCGTGCCTTGGCTAACGAGTCAGCCAGCTAGAACTTCACGCAATAAAACGTTAATTAGATCGCGCTACACTCATAGCAGACCCGTCATAAATCAAAACACTAGACATTTGATCACCTCCGTTGCGTTGCGGTTTGAAACTTAAGACTAGCACAGAATCCAGTTAGCGTTGCAAGCTGTTTTTTACCGTATCGCGCCGTTGATTTTGCGCTTGAGTTGGGCCAGCTACTGATGCGGTGAACCTTGTGAGCTTACCCCCGTTCTAATCAATTGGTAGTGCCTTTCACCGGGGGCTAGCGCGAGATCGATCACGCGCTTTTGCTGCACGCCCGAATAACTACTATCACTTCCATCGATGGTGATCGTAAGCTGATGTTCTCCGGCTGTCATTGGAACGCGAATTAGCGAAAGATAGGCTGGCAGGGTCTCCCAACTGCGTGTATCGGCTTGTTCAAGGGCGGCAAGAAGAAATCTGGCTAAACCACCTACCAGTTCGTTTTCGTCTTCTATTGCTTCGGCTACAGTGTATTTGGCTGCAAGTCGAAGGGCATGACGTGCAGCAACAGACTTGCCTCTACTGTGCAGAGCGCTGCGAGATATGGCAACCAGGGTAGTATCTACCTGATTAGATTGCAGCGTTTGCGAGTTGGCTTCAACCGAAACATTGGGTGGATTTGTGTACGTTTCGGGATAAAACGGAAACGATATTCGTGCGTCATAGTCTATAAACAAATCTCCTGGCAGTTTGGGTTCTATGAAGCCAGTTGCAACAAATAGAATGAGCTCACTGTCTTTTTTTCTGAGTCTTTCAGGTTTTGCCAGGTTAAAGTCTGCTGCCAGCTTTCGGTATTCGACTTGCGCACTATCGTATTGGCCAGCGGCATCGAAGCTTACGGCCATCAATGATCGAGTGAAAAGATCATTTTTCAGTACATCTGCAAACTCTTCGTAGAGTTCGACTGCACGGCGTGCCTCGACGGCTGCGCCCTGCGCGCTATCAAGCAACAGATAATTGAGCATCTGGAAGGTATGCACCCACAAACGTTCGCTGTACTCACCACTGTAGCGGATTGCCCAATCGTTAGTCAGCAGAGCAGCCGACTGGTCTCTGGCGCTAACGTAGTCCAGTTCGTCAATCAGTGATATTGCGCGCTCAAAGGCTTCAATACTATCAACGTAATTGCCCGCTGCCTGGGCTATAAGCGCCGTATCCAGATACAGAAGCAAGCGATCGCGCCGGGAAATATCAGCTTCCGCCAGCGTCTGCAACGCCTCGCTGGTGCCACCGTGTCTGAACTGGTCGCGCGCTACATTCAGAGCGCTTGAGGTTGCGCATGCTTGAAGCAGCAAAATCGACAGCAGAAGCAGCAGGCGCAAAAACACGCTCGCACTGCTGAATCCGGGTACGAGAGACACGGGCAGTTAGTACCTCGGCTGTAGAGAATTACCAGCCAATAATGGGGCGAGATGCTTCACGCGCAATCTCGACGTTGTCAGCCCAGGAGATTTCGCCCGTTTGCAGATTGGTGAGCTCTAGATTCATTGAGTAATAAATGAGTGTGCGCTTGTTCAGGCGGAACTGTCGAGGTTGTTTTTTCGAGATCGAACGCAGCGTGCCCGACAAAATATAGTCCGCACCCAATTGCCGTCCTTCGGTGACTCTCTCTTCAGGTGGCACAAAGCCCGCGTATTGATAGTCTGTCTCTTCGAGCAGATTATCGCGCTGTTTGCGGTTCAGGAAACGATACTGTCCTGACTTAATCAGAGCCAGGCGAATATCGTCTGTTATGCCGCTAGTGCTGATGTGTTCTGAGGTTTCGTTGTCAACGCCATACACGATAATGACGGGTTTTTCAGGTTCGGTTATCACGCCTGGTGAACTCAACAGACTATCCGTGAGAGTCTGCACGATCTGCTTCTTGTCAGAAAAGTCGTAGCTGGCATCGTAGTGTTTTTCTACATCAGGATCTAATGTGCGTGTTGTGGCAGCGCAGCCTGTTAACAATCCAAACGCAAACAGCGCTGTAACTGCTCTAATTGTGATCGAGTTCATCATTTTGGCCTGTGTTCGCTTGAAATTGACAATTACGGTAGTTGTAGAGTGCAGATAGGGGTATAAATTCAGCTTGCAAGTGCTGGGGCACAATACGTCACATCTGTTTATAGATCAGTAACGATATGTAGCATGACGTTCGAGTTCAGGGTAATAAAGATGCAATTTAATTCCAAATACCAAATTGTAAATACCTGCTCTCAGATATTGAGCTACAGTGATGTGATAGTTTTGGTAAGTCATCATTTTGACTCTCCATTTTTCATGGACGTTCAGTGCCCGAATGAAAAAACCCTCTAACAATATGGATCGTCCGGATCTTAAGCACTTGTTTTCACAAGATGCTACGTCTGCCCGGGTCATCTCCAAAGCTGGCGTCAAGAAAAAGAACTCCCTGAAGCCGCTTGATGCCAAGGATATTGAATCCAAGGCTCGCAACACCTCTGAGCGTGCAACAGCCAAACGTCTGGCTGGCAGAAGAAACAGCCTCGAACA
>JBGCEO010000009.1:0-57198 GCA_045106475.1 Granulosicoccus sp. | reverse complement strand
AGCTCTTTGCATAGCGCTCATTAATTTATCCGATTGGGCGATTTTCTAAATGCTACGGGAGATTGGCCGCAGTGGTCCTGAAAACATTTATAGAAGGTTGATAGCGAACCAAACCCACATTCCATAGCGATAGCGATAATTTTTGTGTCTGTCTCTACGAGTAGCATCTTGGCACGAACAATTCTCATATCCCTAATGTGACCCATGATGGTTCTGCCAAGCATTTGTTTGAACAGAGCAATAGCATAACTCGGTGATAAATCCGCAGCAGCGGCCACCTCAGCAACGCCAATATCACTTGCAAAATTAATCGCGACAAACCTCAGCATTTTCTCAAAATGAGCTGTGGCACGCCCTCCGATTAAGGTAGTCTTCTGTGTATATTTAGGCTGAAAAACAACGTCCCAACCTTCCAATGCCATTCGATGCAACCTTGCCTGCATTTCTCGCCCGTGAAGGCGTTGCCAAAGCGTATCATCAGAGTTAACTTCTGCCGCAAATCGGTTTGCAAGAGCTGTATCTCCATCGTGTTCTTGTTTAGTCATCAATACGGCGCCACTGAGTAGCTTATTCACAAATTCGCAAGGTAACGACCATTGCAGAAACTCCGATAATGACACGTACACATTTGTCATTTTGCCGTTATCAGATACATGAACTTTTCGGTGAGGATGTGCAGCCCAGAAAACACAGAAACGCATGCGCTTTATCTCCACCTTATGGCCCGAGAACGAATAGGTCATATCGCATTCTTGTAGATAATTTATCTCGATTGACGGATGGAAGTGGGCTGGCTCCGGAATAGAGGACGCCTTACGAGCTTGTAGCGTAATACTCCTTTCCAACGAATGAACATCCCGATCGAAATATTCATCAACCAGTCTCTCCATCTTTTCAAGGTTTGGGTTGTTGATGTTTAGTCCTCCGATTTTCACTAGAGCTCGACCATTCGATCCGCGCAATATAGTCAGAGTATTTAGGAATAATAAGCGATAAATACGGAAGAATGTGTGTCGTTAATTGGATTTAATAAGCCTGAGCTCAAGAAACGATAAAAGATGAGGCCACAATAATGGAAGCTGGAGGATTTCTATGCACCCTATAGTAGTCATCGTTGCCGATATCCGGGAATTCGATGGTGAAGTCTGGCACTGCGTTCCTGATCAATACATGATGGCGGTCTGTAAGACTGCAAAGCTTTTACCCTTATTTGTACCGGCGCTTGGGGCTAACATTGATTTCGATGCTCTACTTGATCGTGTCGATGGAGTCATGCTTACAGGTTCAAAAGCAAACGTACACCCTTCAAATTATGGTGTAGAACCGCACGAAAGATACGAACCCTATGATCAAAGACGAGACGCAACCACACTGCCGCTCGCACGTGCAGCTGTAGAGAAAGGTGTGCCATTGTTTGCGATATGCAGAGGAATTCAAGAGCTGAACGTTGCCTTCGGTGGATCTCTAAAACCTAAAATTCAAGATGACGATGGGATGCTAGACCATCGAGCTCCTGAGACACAAGTCAGGGACGATCAATTTGCTATGGCTCATAGCGTCACCGCCCGAAAAGACGGATGCTTAGTCGGGATAATCGGCGCGAGAGCGAAAGTAAATTCGCTACATAGCCAGGCGATAGGTGATCTAGCATCGCAACTACAAGTAGAAGCGATAGCCAATGAGGACGGTACCGTCGAAGCTGTATCTGTTATTGGCGCTAAAGGGTTCGCTATTGGAGTGCAGTGGCATCCTGAATATTGGGCTGAAAGCGATTTTGCGTCGCGCAGGCTATTTGAAGCATTCGGCGGTGCGGTGCGCGACCATGCGCGATCACGCCTCTGATGTCGCAGATTATCTTGGAAAATCAGCTCTCTCAATTCAACTTTCTTGACAAGAAACCATGACAAACATAAAACATGACTACATCGCCTACCGAACCGACGAAAACATCACGATCGACGGCGATCTTAATAAGCCTGTCTGGCTGAAAGCAAGGAAGTCACAACGATTTGTAGACATGGCATCTGGTGATCCGGGCTTTTACGATACGCGCATGGCCTGCACCTGGAATGATGATTTTTTATATATCGGATTCTGGGTTGAAGAACCGTTTGTGGCAGCCGAATTGAAAAACCGGGGCGATACACTGTTTAAAGAAAATGATATTGAATTGTTTATTGATGGTGGCGACTGCTATTACGAGCTTGAGTTTAATGCGATAGGCACCATCTACGAAATGTTTTTTATCTGGCGAGACGCTTACAAAAGGGGTAGCCGTTTTGACGTTCCAGAATTTGACCTAATAGATCGAAATGCTTACTCATTTGCGGGGGATTTTGATAGAAACCCTGATTCATTTTGGGATGGTACTCATAAACGTGGTGCAAGATGGGCATTTCGGGATTGTGAATTTCCTAGGCTAGAAGTGGCTGTACAGGTACAAGGTACCTTAAACGACAACAGCGATGTCGATGACGGATGGACGGCTGAACTTGCCTTACCATGGTCAAGCATGGAATGGCTTCGAAATGATCGTTCACTACCACCAAAGGATGGCGATGTATGGGGTATGTTTTTTGGACGATTCCAAAAGCTCATGAATGCAGGACAAGAGATACAGCCCCATCCGGCATGGGTGCTCAAGCCTCATGGCAAGTACGATACGCATCAGCCAGAATGCTTCCCTCAGGTGTGCTTTGTAGACAAAGCACTGAATCTCTAATCGATTAGGGGGCAGGGGCGTAGTGAGTTTCTGCCTTGGGCACACACAGGCGGTACATATTTTCAGTCGCGATCACCAAACTGCAACATTGGCACCGGCAGCTTTGAGGACTGACCTGATTTGCTGATATTTTAACGTTGAGGATTTTGCCTAGTTGGCAAACAGCTTGTAGCGGACGGTAGCTTATTGTGCTGCAAAAAGAATTCGGTCAGTGTTTGTACCCCAGCTTTCGGCCCAAACCTGCGTCGCTAGTTCCTGAGCGGAAAGGCCGCTTTAAAGCATGACAGCAAGAAATCCGTTATTGTGAAAATCCCACAGATTGATTTCAATCTAGCGAAGCATCAAACACGCCCTGGGAACTATATGTTTAAAAATCCTTTTTTATGCTCGAACGACCCAGCGAGCCGAAACAGGCACGACTAAAATCAGTAGCGTAAGCATCCAAAACGCAATAACCAGCGATGTTGCGTCGGATACGAAACCGATAAGGGCTGGACCCAAGAGTATTCCCGCGTAGCCCGTTGTAGTCACCGTAGCTATAGCGATACCAGGTGGCATTATTGATTGACGTCCGGCTGCACTGAAAAGAACTGGCACCAAGTTCGCCGCGCCCAGCCCTATTAGCACAAATCCCAATAGTGCAGTGAACCCGACGGATGCGGTTAATACAGTGGTGAGCCCCAGCATAGTTGCCAAACCTCCCAAAATAAGCGTTGCAAGAGGACCTAGTCGGTTCACTATGTGATCACCTGTGAGACGTGCTACCAACATCGCGAGGGAAAACAGAATGTAACCTATGCCCGCGTTTTCTGCTGCAGCGAGTTGTCTATCGATAACCAGTAGGGCTCCCCAGTCGAGTACGGCTCCTTCGACCAGAAATGTTATCCCCGCCAGAATTGCAAGTAGCAGAACAACACCACGCGGTAGAACAAAAGGCTCCGGTTCTTTCCCAGCAACGCTCAGAAATTTCGGGCGGGCTGCAAGCATTGTGACAAGTGCTATTGCGGCACCAAGAACAGCGCAGATGACAACCGGCACCGAAAGTGACAACATCACGGTAATGAACCCAGCACCAAAAAAACCACCAATGCTCCAATGAGCGTGAAAGTTTGACATCAGTGGTCGCTTTTCAAGCCCCTCAACCTCAGCACCGTGGACGTTCATCGCGACGTCAATCGTTCCGAGCGATGCACCAAACACGAGCAGCGTTGCGCCGAGCACCCATGGTGACTCCGCCAACGACATAAGCGGCAGCAGAATAACTAATCCAAAACCACCCAACAAGATCAAAGGCCGTGCTCCGCGACGTGCTGCTATCATCCCGGTGACAGGCATTGCAATGAGTGAACCCAAACCAAGGCAAAGTAGCAGCACACCGAACTGCGCTTTGTCTGCGGAGACAGTCTCTTTAAAGAAAGGGAAAAGCGGGGCGCAGCAAGCCATCGAGAATCCCGCTGCGAAAAACGCTAGCCGTGTAGCCAGACGCGCAGAAGCAGTCTCCACGTAATCTGGTGGAGAACACTTGCTTGCTGACATGGCACTGCCTGTTTTTTTTGCCATTATTCGATTACTAGATTCGAAGCTGAGGTGCTAAGGGTTCCTTCTGTGCACGCGTCTGTGACAATCGTGTCAATATCCGATATCGAGAGAGTGTGATGTCGTGCTCGGCGCCCAACCTTTGATCTTTCGGTCACGACGATGGTGCGGTTTGACGCCGCGTGCATAGCCCGCTTCATCAGTGCTTCATCGTGGTCGTCTGAACTCAGTCCAAAACCTTCGTCGATGCCACAGGCTCCCAGGATCGCGATGTCTGCAGAGACTCCCCCTACACGTTCCAGCGCGAGTTCACCTGTCGCAATCCCGCCCTGAGGATGTAACTTGCCGCCCAGCAAGAATACGGATATGCCGCTGTTCTGGCAGGCGATAGCGACCCATGGCGGCGGCGTGATCACCAGACGTCCTTCTTGTGCAGGTAAGCTCTCGACGACTCCCAGCACGGTCCGACCTCCATCAACTAGGAGTGTGCGGGCGTCACCAATTTGTCGAATTGCCGCTTTAACTAGGTCTGGGCTGATCGGAGCGTCCTCCGTTAGGCGTGTGTGAAACGCTCTTGCAGGGGGCGCAATTGGCACAGCTCCTCCTCGAACTCGCTGTGCCTTGCCGTCAGCCTCAAGCGCGAGAATGTCACGACGAATTGTGTCTAACGAAACCCCGTATTCCTTGGCAGCCTCGCTTGCCACAATCTGTTGGCCGTCTCTCAGGCGCTGAGCAAGGTCCAACTGTCGTATATCAGGTATATTTAATATCATGCATAAAGCCGCAAAATATTGCAGAAGATTGCATGGTGTGCCAATTATCAGTAACAGTCAACAGCGTTGTGGATGGGACATTGCCAACATGAAGCTGACGCCTATACCGGTTTGGGCACCAGAGCTGGCATCAGCAGTAGCGTTCTGATGCGAATATTTCGATGTTGAAGTGAGCGAGCGCAATGACGGCCAGAACCGCCCCGGATTTGCATCGCGTTTTCTTTGTTTTCTCGGCAGTGACTTTCGGATAAAGGTCATGTCAGAGACGGCAGAACTCAACTCATGATTGGCCAGTCAGCAAGTGCGTTTTAAACATGCGTCAACCAGAATCTGCTGATCTCCGTTCGGCCAACTGCGTCGTTCAGCAGCTCGGAGTACTTTTAAAATGTGCTCAGATAGCGATTTAATTTCGTGTTCGAAAACACTTAATGTATGCGAAAGACCATATATCTCGAGTCTTTTTTTGCTCCGGGATTATGGGCACTGTCACGTTCAACGACTATCGATTTTCAAAAAATCGGTAATGAGCAATGCCTCACAATAGCTTGAATCTTGCAATTCTCTCTGGCTCAAAAGAGCCAATCAACAAACTGAAAAAAGATCACGAAATTATTCACTATTTATTTCCGAAGAAGCGTTTTCACCCCATGTTGCCTTAAGTAAGTTTCTTAGAGTTGAGAAAGAAATTGAAAGTTCATACTCAGAAAAATTACCTAGAGATTGCTTGCAGGCGAGGGCATCGCTCAGCCCAAAGTGCCAGTTGATGTAATATTACACTACGTATTTATAGCTACTCTTGAGATTGATCTACAATTTAGACAACCGTTTTAATTCTTCAATGATCAATGTGGAATCGTCCGCGGTATGGCCCTTGTGTTCCAAAGCCCATTCTAACGCCTCATTAACGTATGGAGCGCCGTTTTCAAATAAGTAGGTTACCAGTGATGCATCTCCGACGGCAGTGTAAGAGTAGCTAACAGCGGCATTGTGCAGTAAGCCGCGGCCCTGCGCATCTTTTACATCTAATCCAGCGCCATTCGTTACCAGGTATCTCACGGCCTCTATCTGACCATTCAAAGTGGCTGCCTGTATTGGTGTTGTTTGATTAACATCATTCACTGCATCAATATCAGCACCAGCGTTCATCAGTAACTTCATCGCGCTGAGATTCCCGTCTGCACTCGCTAAGTGTAGTGCTGAATCTCCACGGGCGTTTAGATTCTCCATGTTGGCTGACGCTTTGATTAGCAGTTCAATATTGTCGTTGATACCAGCAATAGCTGCCTGATGTAGTGGAGTATTGTCGCCGGATTCACCCACTAGATCTGGATCGGCACCGCGTTCGAGTAATACTCTAACAACTTCTGTATCTGGCCGCCCCGCAGCTATAAATAATGGCCCGCCAACAAAATAGTCACTTTCATTTATATCGGCACCAGCATCAAGCAATGCGACAACTTCGTCTAAATTACCAACTTTAACCGCATCATGGATTGCCGCGGGGTGACAGGGAAGAGAAAGGGATGCCAATAGCACCGTTGGAAGATATTTACTACACAAGTCAGATAGTTTGAAATTAAGTGTAAGTATCATAAATCCCACCTTTCTCCATTGCGTGGTGTTTGGACGTTGTTCAATCGCCATCAATCCATTCGACTTTTGTAGCAAGCAATATGAGATCTTGTCAACTTTTTGGGGTTTCTATGGTGAAAGAGCTAAATCCCAACGTACCGGCAAATTGCCCGTGCGTTATGAATGTGGCACGCTCACTAGCGTTACCCATCATGTTTTGCTATATCGCTTTCGCTAGCGTTAAAGCTCGAATATATTCGTCGCACTTATATTCGTTGCATTCAGCAGATAAACTCAGCAGTGCAACCCGACTAATTCCCTGCTACACGCTCTGATTCGTCCAGCGAATTCCACCATACAGCGTAGGGTGTTGTGGAAGGGGCACAACCACTAAAATCCTCTGTGCCATCGGTCCACCATACAGCGCCAGCTTCGCCAAGAGCCTCTTTAGCTTTTAGCGCAGCAGTACGATCATTTTTCATACGAGCTTGCATCAGCAGTTTTAGCTGCTGCCGTCTGACGGTGTCATCAAGCTCGGGGTTAGTGCAGCGCTTCAGCACACCTTTGGACACCAGATATCGGCCATCAGGTGTATGTGGGCGATTTTTTCGAGGCATTTTAGATTCAGCGGATGTTAGAAGTCTCGATTTTACGCGTGCAAGGCGTTAATATGCTCATTCGCAAATGCGATTTTGCAAGGAAAACAGTGGCTTTGAGCCTTTAACCAACGGAGATACACCATAACAATGAAACTGAGAAAACCCCTAACTCTGATTTTCAGATCTGTCCTGTGCGCCACCATGATTCTGGGTTTAGCGGCCTGTAGTAGTGACGATGACGCGCCCGCTGCTGATAACGGCGATATGGACATGATGGAGATGGAAGGAGACGACGATGACGGCGATGACGACGCTGTTCAGGAAACTGTCGGCGAGGATGGAATTTCAAACTTCGTTATCCCATTGTCTGGTGAGCAAGAAGCGCCGCCTGTTGGCTCTGAGACTGCCATGGGTGAAGGTAATCTGAACATCGATCGAGCCGCAGGCACGATAGAGGGTTCAGTCTCAGTCAGTGGATTGACGGGGGCGGCTACAATGGCACATATCCACCAGGCTTTTGCTGGGATAAACGGTGATGTTCTGTTTGCGCTTACCGGTAATGAGGACGGTAGCCTCTGGAGTGTTCCTGATGGTACTGTGCTCGACGCCGGTCAATTGGCGGCACTAGCTGAAGGTGCGCTATACATAAATGTGCACACAGAAGCCAACCCCGGTGGTGAAGTTCGTGGGCAGATTATTCCCGAAGGTATCCTGTTCGAAGACTCAGAGCTTTCAGGTGATGAGGAAGTACCCCCGGTTGTTTCCGATGCCAGTGGTGTGGGTGTATCCACAGTCAATTCAGAATCATTGGCCATATCGGCAACCATTTTTGTTGACGGCCTTGATGACGCTACGATGGCGCATATTCACATGGCGCCAGAAGGCGAAAATGGTGACGTGATTATTGGTCTGGAACAAGACCCCGGCAACCCTGGAATCTGGCGTACGCCTGTGCCAAGCTCACTGACAGAAGAACAGCTTGAAGCCTATGAGGATGAAGGTCTGTACTTTAATGTACACAGCGATGACTTCCCTGGTGGCGAGATTCGTGGCCAGTTGTAATTTTTTAGTTAGTTAGTTAGCAGCTAATTCTAGAAGTGTCATTTGTAGAAAAGGGGCCGGAATTGTAATTCCGGCCCTTTTTTATGTTCACATTCAGGACTCTCTTGAGCAAATACAACACTGGATTCGAGCCTGTGAAAGTTAGTCTTATCCTAAGGTAGGCATCACGAATTCAGCATCGCTGCGTTGCCCATCTGGCCAACGAGTCGTTGTAGTTTTTATTCGGGTATAGAATCGTACACCCTCCATACCGTGCATGTGATGGTCACCAAAGATGGAGGCCTTCCAGCCACCAAAACTGTGGAATGCCATAGGCACCGGTATCGGCACATTGATTCCGATCATACCCACTTCAACATCTTGGCTGAATGCGCGTGCGGTATCACCATCACGTGTAAAAATAGCAGTACCGTTAGCGAATTGATGACTGTGGACCAGATCAAGTGCCTCCTGATACGTGTTTTTTCTTACCACCGATAGCACCGGTCCGAAGATCTCATCTTTCCACACAGACATGTCCGGGGTAACGTTATCCAGTAGTGTGCCGCCGATATAGTAGCCTTGCTCAAAGCCTTGCATCGATTGCTGGAAACTCCTACCGTCTACCACGACCTTAGCGCCATCAGTCTCACCTGCATCGATGTATCCGCTTACCTTAGCAAGGTGATCTGCCGTTATCAGTGGCCCCATTTCCGAATCCTTGTCTGAGGTTGGGCCCACTTTGAGTGCTTCTATTTTAGGTACCAGCTTCTCGATAAGCGCATCGGCTACGGCATCACTGACGGGAACTGCTACTGATATTGCCATGCAGCGCTCACCTGCCGAACCATAAGCGGCACCCATTAACGCATTAGCTGTCATATCAAGATCGGCGTCAGGCATGATGATGGCGTGATTTTTTGCCCCTCCCAGTGCTTGAACTCGCTTTCCATTAGCCGTACCTGTGGTGTAGATGTACTTAGCGACAGGCGTAGAACCAACAAAACTAATGGCTTTAACATCAGGGTGATTCAATAGAGCATCAACCGCTTCCTTGTCACCTTGCACAACATTAAATACACCATCGGGCAGCCCGGCTTCGCTTAACCACTCAGCCATTTTCAGAGCCGCTGAGGGAACTCGTTCAGATGGCTTTAACACAAATGTATTGCCGCAGGCCAAAGAGACAGGAAACATCCACATCGGAACCATGGCAGGAAAGTTAAACGGTGTGATGCCTGCACACACACCCAGTGACTGACGAATATTATGACTGTCGACACCCGATCCCACATTTTCGGAAAAGTCTCCTTTCAAAAAACTGGGTGCGCCGATAGCGAACTCTACGACTTCCAGGCCTCGGGTAACTTCACCCAATGCATCATCGTGTGTTTTGCCATGTTCCGAGGCGAGAATGCTTGCTAGTTCATCAGCGCGATCCCAGAGCATAGATTTGAAGCGATCCAGTATGCGTGCGCGTCGAAGGGCCGGCGTTTTGGACCAGTTTGGCCATGCCGCCTTAGCAGCTTGCACAGCGGTATCCACGTCAACGGCCGATGCAAGCAGAACCTCCTTATCTGTTTCGCCAGTGGATGGATCATATACGCTTTGCCTGCGGGTAGATGAGCCTGTCGTCGTTGATCCGTTTATGTAATGCGCTATGTCTATCATCTCTGATCTCCCATGGTTGGAGATTAAAGACTATCGATTATCGTAATTCATATATATACTTATAAACTATTATTGGTTCTCCATATATGGATAATGAATTGGGACGATCTAAAGTACTTTCTAGCGGTCGCTCGTGAAGGACAGATACTGGCTGCCTCGAAAAAACTCGATGTGTCGCAGGCAACTCTTAACCGGCGAGTCAGCAGTCTTGAGCACACCTTGGGTAAAAAGCTGTTCGATCGCTCGCCAACCGGCTGCGAACTCTTACCAGCCGGTCAAACGCTACTGACTCATGCTCAGCGAATCGAAACAGAGATGATTCAAGCAAGCTCTGTCTTAAAGGATGATTCGCAATTACTCACAGGTACGGTCCGCTTAGGTGCACCAGATGGTTTCGGTGTGGGTTTTGTTGCACCAAGGCTTCATCTGCTGTCTGATAAACATCCGGAGCTGCAGATTCAACTCGTCCCCATGCCTCGCGTGTTCTCTTTGTCCCAGCGAGAGGCTGATATAGCGATCACGATAGGGCGGCCCAAGAAAGGGCGGTTACGAATTAAAAAGCTCACCGACTATTCCTTAAGTTTGTACGCGTCCAAAAAATATATAAAGCAGTACGGTATGCCACAGAAATTATCAGATCTGGCCGAACATCGTCTGGTCGGATACGTTGAAGATCTTATCTTCTCTACTGAACTTGAGTACAACAAGCAGATAGTCGCCGATTGGCGATCAAGTATCGAAATCTCTGGTGTTATTGGACAGTTTGAAGCTGTTCGTGCGGGCGCAGGAATTGGTGTACTTCACGACTTTATGGCGCGCAATGATCCTGCCTTGGTTCAAGTCATGCCCGATGATGCAACGCTTTCGAGAACGTATTGGATGGTTTGGCACGAAAGCCTGAAGAACAGCCGACGTGTTAAAGCGGTAGTGGATTTTCTTTCGCTCGCGGTGGACAAGTCAGCGCATCGTTTTTGAGTTCAACGGCTCAAAATTATGTTGGCCAACTAGCTAATCCCTATAGAATTAGCTTTCTGGTTAACGACACAGAGAAGGCTTGCTTAAACGCCTAAGTAACTGAGCGGTAAGCGTCGGCAGATGTCAGGCATCTTGTTCCATTATCCACTCCACCTCCGGTGCAGGCACAAAACGCCATTTGCGTAAAGGTCCTGCCATCACGTTGAGGTAGTACATCTCAAAGCCATAAGGCGCTGCACAAGGATGATGGCCCCGCGGTACGAGCACAACATCACCATCGCTAACAGCCATGGTCTCGTCGAGTTGTCCATCATCTGTATAGACGCGTTGTATACCAAAACCTGCTGCCGGTTTGAGACGGTGATAGTAGGTTTCTTCCAGGTAAGTGATACGCGGGAAGTCGTCTTCGTCATGCCGGTGGCTTGGGTATGAAGACCAGTGGCCAGGTGGTGTAAACACCTCGGTAACCAGTAATGAATCGCAGTAGTCTTCGTTCTCCATGGCGATGTTATTGATATGCCGGGTATTGTTGCCCTTGCCACGTGCGGTTAGTTGTATACCATCAGGACCAATTCTTCTGGCTGCATGACCACCTTTACCGGGGGCTGCGCAAACCGCTATTACGCAGTCGGTCTCAGCCTTTGCCTGCCATTGGCTACCGTTGGGTAAGTAGAGACAATGGGGTGCCGTCTTTTCAAACACATCCATACGTTCTCCAAGAATTCCCCAATCCTGATCGGCCCCAAGAACATGGGCTTTGCCTTCAACCATGACAAGAATAACTTCAGTATCGCCAGTTGGCTCTGTGGCGGTTTCGCCTGCCTTGAGTCGATACAGAGAAAAACCAACATAACGCCAACCGGCGCTGGAAGGTGTGATCTCATGTACTTTGCCGTGAGTACCGAATGGCTTTTTTAAAAGCTCAGGCATGATGGCAGTCTCCTGGATTGTCAGTTTCTGGTTGCAATGCTAAGGCCCGAGTTCTTGCAGATCTCGACGATATGCGCGTAACCAAGCTTTGAGTATTCATAAGGTGCAGCTAGTGACGGGTCCTGTTCAGCTTCAACAACAATCCAGCCAGCGTAGTCCATTTGCTTCAATTTGTCGGTGACAGCCTGAAAGTCGATACAGCCCTGAGGATCTCCGGGCACCGTGAAGGCCCCGGCAATCACCGCATCTAAGAAGCTACGGTTCTCTACACGCATTTTGTGAGTGATGCTTTCTCGAACGTCCTTGAAGTGAACATGCTTTATACGATGACCCCATGTTTCGAGTGTTGCCATGATGTCGCCACCGCCAAAGTGCAGATGTCCGGTATCAAACAGCAGGCTGACGTCATCTGTACTGGCGCTCATCAGGCAGTCGATGTCTTCCTGACTCTCAATCATGGAACCCATATGGTGGTGATAGGCCAGAACCATACCTTGCTCCGTCATCCATTTACCTACTTCAGAGAGTTTTGATGCGTAGTGTTCTATTTCGGTTCGAGAGAGTCTGGGGCGGTTGTTTACTGGCGTATCTCGATCACCTTGTATGGTGTTAGAACATTCTGCATAGACAAGGCAGGGTGAGCGTAGCGCAACGAATTGTTCAACCTGCTGTGAAATCGCCTTGATTTCATCAGCAACAGAATTGACCATCAGATTTCCGGAACACCAGCCACCGCATAGCTCAAGGTTGTTCTGCTGCAGGTAGGCGCTCAGCTTGTCGGTTTCGGCAGGCATTCTGCGGCCACGTTCAACCCCCATATAACCAATGTCACTAGCTTCAGACAAGGCCTGATCCATCGAATAGGCTGCTGTTAAATCCGGAAGGTCGTCGTTCTGCCACGCAATAGGTGAGATACCTACTTTGATACTCACTGAGAATTTCTCTCTTTTAGAGCTTCCTCGTAGGAGGTGCGCTGTGCTATGACTTCGTCGCGTTCACTGACCTCCGGTACGGCTACGTCCCACCAATAACCGCCATTGGGTGTTGACGGGTAGGGATCGGTATCGATCACAATAACGTAGGGACCTTTGATACCCTCGCGGTTTGCTAAAGCCTCCTCGAGTTCGGCAACAGAGGAAACCATCAATGATGTTGCACCCATCGACGCGGCGTGTTGTGTGAAGTTGATCGCTGATGCTTGCTCGTGGATTGTATGATCGAGCAGATTGTTGAATTCAGCTCCTCCTGTGCCCATTTGCAAACGGTTGATGCAGCCAAATCCTCTGTTGTCTGTTACAACCACAGTGAAACTGATTCCCATCATAGCTGCTGTTGCCATTTCCGAATTGGCCATCATATAAGTGCCGTCGCCGGTGAAGCAGATGACATCTCGTTTTGGATCAGCCATCTTGATGCCCATGGCACCCGCGATTTCGTAACCCATACAACTGAATCCGTACTCCATGTGATAGGAACCGGGCAAGCTTGCTTTCCATAGCTTGTGTAATTCACCAGGCATAGTGCCCGCTGCACACATAACGACGGTGTCTTCACTTGCTGAGCGTTGTACCGCACCTATTACCTGCATATCGGTGGCTAATGCGTTTGTTTGCTTAGGAGGATCGGTCAGCATATCCACTTGGGTAAACCAGTCATCTTTTGAGACGTCAGGAGCTGGTGCCCGGTAGCCTGACAATGCGTCTTTAAGCTCATGCAGGCCCGCCATCGCATCTGCTTGAATGGGCATAGCCTTATGTTTTTGTGCATCATAAGCAGCTGTGTTCAAACTAACGAGCGTACAAGAGGGATTCTTAAATATACCCCATGAGCCGGTCGTAAAATCCTGGAAACGCGTGCCGACTCCGAGTACCAGATCAGCGCGCTCACACAGTGTGTTGGCAGGCTCGCAGCCAGTGACTCCTACCGGGCCCATGTTTAGGGTGTGGTCCCAGGGGAGAGCAGATTTCCCAGCCTGTGTTTCGACTACGGGTATGTTGAATGTTTCAGCAAAGTCTTTTAATAGAAGTGTCGCTCCCGAGTAGTGAACGCCACCGCCAGCAACAATTACCGGGTGTTTAGCCGCGCGTAGTCTTTCGACAACCCGTTGCAGTTCCTGTTGGTCTGGGCGTATACGACGCTGATACCACACCGTTGGTTCGAAGAAGCTTAAGGGATAGTCATACGCCTCGGCCTGTACATCCTGGCACATGCAAAGCGTAACCGGTCCGCAGTCGCTGGCATCTGTCATGGTGCGAAAAGCACGAGGCAATGCTGTGAGGAGCTGCTCGGGTCTGGTTATCCGATCAAAGTATCGGCTGACCGGTTTAAAACAATCGTTGGCAGGGACAGTGCCATCGCTGAAATCTTCTATTTGTTGAAGAACAGGGTCCGGTCCGCGGTTTGCAAACACATCTCCGGGTAGCAATAGCACTGGTAGGCGGTTTACATGTGCCAACGCAGCGGCCGTGACCATGTTGGTTGCCCCCGGACCAATAGATGAGCTTACTGCCATGGCACGTCGCCGACAAAGCTGTTTGGAATAGGCGATGGCGGCGTGAGCCATTGTCTGCTCATTATGCCCGCGATAGGTGGGCAGCTCTTTTCGTGATGCATACAGGGCTTCTCCGAGCCCCGCGACGTTGCCGTGACCGAATATTGCCCAAACACCGGCGATGAAAGGGTCGCCATCTTCTGTTAACTGAGCGCTCAGGTAGCGCACCAGTGCTTGTGCTGCGGTTAGTCTTATCGTTTTGCTCATGTGCTTTTTACCTTTTCTCTGGCTTTGTCCCAGATTGCGCAAAGCCGTTGATAGGTTTGTGCCATTACCTCAATGGCATCATCATCCTTCACTTCGTCGAGTAGCCATTTGCGAGCAGTGTCAGCAAAGATGGTACGACCGACAGCAAAACCTTTGACCAATGGATACTGAGACGCGATCTCGAAACTGGCAGCCAGTTTCTCTTCACTTTCTCCCAGTCCAAGAATCACAATGCCGCGAGTATGGGTATCGTTGCGTTCAATGGCTTCGATAGTCTGTTGCCAGGCATCGGCCGTTAGCATCGGTTCAAGCTTCCACCAGTCGGGATAAACTCCTACATCGTAGAAGCGCTGTATCACCTGCGCCGTTGTGTCATCTTGAACAACGCCTGCCTTTGAGGGTATCACTTCGAGTAAAAATTCCAGGCGATTACGTCTACACGTGTTATAGAGTTTTACGATGGTAGATTCATGCGATAGCCACATCGCCTCATCATCGTCTGGATGACAAAAGCACAGTACCTTGACGACTTGATCGCGGGGCCACTCGGATAGGCCGCCAAAGTCTGGCCCAATTCCCGGTTCCAAGGTTAGTGGTCTAGAGCCTGGCAATTCAACTGGGCGACCGATCCACAGTCCGCTACCTGCAGCTTGATAGAGCGCATCGCGTCCTAAACGGTCATCACACAGTAGGCCAAAGCCTGGTCGTCCGTCTGCAACCTGGTGGGTGGCTTGCAGGCACAGGGTTTTAAAATGACCAATTTTTTCCGGGCTAGCGCCGTCGAGCTCTTCTAACTGCATTCGATGGTCAAAGGCAAAAATGCGCATCGTGGGCCATTCAAGATGCCGGTTGGTAGCCCAATGCACCTGCTCCAACGCAGCATCATTTCGAAGGTCAGGGCGTTGAATACCACGATCGAAAAAGTATTGGAGTTCATCCCACGATGGATAAGCAGGAGTGCATCCGTGACGACTAACGGCGAAGGCACCGCATGCGTTGGCATACTTGAGGCTGGTCGGCCAGTCTTCATTATCGAGCCAGCCCTTAAGTAGCCCTGACATAAATCCATCACCAGCGCCCAGAACATTGAACACCTCAATGGGATAGCCCGGGCCCGATTCTCCCTTGTCCAGAGAGTCAGGAATTTCACCGGTAAAGGCAACGGCGCCACTGGCGCCGCGTTTGCACACAAGTGTTGCGTCGGAGACCAAGCGCACAGCTCGAAGTGCTGCCAGAGTATCGGTGCTTCCACCAGCAATGTGAAACTCTTCTTCGGTGCCGACGATCAGATCAAACAGATGCAGGGTGGTTTGCAGTTGACTGGTAACCTTTTCGCTGGCAACAAAGCGGCTTTCGCCCTCGCCATGCCCGGCAACGCCCCAAAGGTTAGGGCGATAGTCTATGTCCAATGCTGTCTGCATTCCTTCAGATCGAGCGATGGTCAGTGCTTTGCAAGTTGCTGAGGCGACTTGCGGGTGACTGAGGTGTGTACCTGTGGCGACGACTGCACGGGCTTTGCGAATGAAGTCCGGTTGAATGTCATCTTCAGTGAGTCCCATATCGGCGCAATTTTCGCGATAGAAAATGAGCGGAAACTGTTCCTGATCACGAATGCCCAGTAGCACCAGTGCAGTCAATCGGTCCGGATCTACTTTGATGCCACTGGTGTCCACCCCCTCCCGTTTAAGTTCTTCGCAAATGAAACGGCCCATGTGTTCGTCACCTACACCGGTAATAACCGCAGACTTGAGACCCAGGCGGGCGGTACCGCAGGCTATATTGGTTGGACTGCCACCAATGTATTTGTCAAAAGATCGCATGTCTTCCAGACGACCACCTATCTGTGCGCCATACAAATCTACCGAAGAACGGCCAATGGTTATGAGATCGAGTTCTTTAGTCACTGCATCCTACTACCGGTTTAATGCACGGATATTTTAATAAGGCTTCCGTGAGTAACAACCTTTTACTAATTCTTCGATAATCGGCTTTAGCTGAACATCGCAGTAGAATTAGTACTCCAGGTGAATCTATTTGATTCCCTATACTGTGCCACCCAAAGATCCTTCCAGCTGCGCCATTTCCTGGCCACCTGCCATCAGATCCTGAAGCTCTTCAGGGGTGATTTCTCCACGCTTTGCAGTGCCGAGTGTTTTACCGCGATTCAATACAGTGAAGCGATCTCCCACGGCCAATGCATGGCGAACATTATGGCTAATGAATACTACACCGATTCCCTGATTGCGCACGGAATCAATGGTGGCCAGTACATTGGATGTTTGCCGGACTCCTAGCGCTGATGTGGGTTCATCAAGAATCAGTACCTTGGCGCCAAAATGTACGGCTCTCGCAATGGCTACTGTCTGTCGCTCTCCACCGGAAAGTGTGCCTACTGCCTGGTCGGGTCCACGCAGATTGATCCCCATCTTGCGCATCTTTTCCATCGTCGTCGCATTGGCATGCTCAACATCGAAACGCTTGAATAGCCCATTGCCCTTAGTGGGTTCGCGGCCCATGAAGAAATTTCGTGTGACGCTCATTAATGGGATCATGGCAAGATCCTGGAATACCGTAGCAATACCAGCTTCCATAGCATCACGGGGTGTGGAGAAATTCATCGGTTTACCTTCGAACAAGATCTCTCCATGGGTGGGTTTGTGCACCCCGGACATGGTCTTGATAAAAGTAGATTTACCAGCTCCGTTATCACCTAGCAAGCAGTGACATTCGCCAGCTCGAACTTCGAAACTAACGCCTGCCAGCGCAATGATGTTGCCGAAATGCTTCTCGATATTTTTCATCTCGACGATGGGTTTGGCTTCGCCAGTATCGTGTTGATTGGTGCTTGTAACTGTACTCATCTCAACGTTCTCCTGTTACGCGCTTGCGAATCGCGTTGTTGAACAGAACTGCAATAAGTAGCATGCCGCCAAGAAAAACCTGAAACCAATCCTGATCAAAACCAGTGTAGGTCAGCCCGATGACCACCATGCCGAAAATTATAGCGCCAAAGAAAGCACCAATCGCCGAACCATAGCCGCCGGTAAGTAAGCAACCACCAATAACGGCTGCGATTATCGCTTCAAACTCTTTCTGGAAGCCGCGCCGAGCATCTGTCGAGCCGGCATCCATAACGGTGATGATTGCCACCAGGGCAGCGCAACAAGCGGTTAGCATGAAAAGGGCGATCTTCACCCGGTTGACTGGCACACCGGAGTTTGATGCAGCAGTGCTGTCACCTCCCGCTGCAAATATCCAGTTTCCAACCGGTAGTCTTAATAGAATATAAGTGGCAGCTACTGCAATGAACAGGAACCAAAGAATTTCAACAGGGATACCGGGTATTTTTGGTGAACCGTTTTTGAACGTTTCCACCAACCCTTGCTCTGCGAGCCAACTGAACAAGCCGGGAAACGCATCACCTGAAAAAAAAGGTGCAAGCCAGTCCCCTTCGATGGCATCACGCACACCGCGTAGTTGCGTGGATCCACCCGTTGCCATCTTCAGGCCAACGAGAGACAGCCCGCGAAGAATAAACAGAAATGCCAACGTAACAATAAAGGAGGGCAGGCCACTACGAATTACGATGCTGCCATTGATAGCACCAACACAAGCGGCAAAGATGAATGTCATGGGAATGGCCATCAAAAGCGGCAATTCCCAGTTGATCACGCATACGCCAAAAAACAAACCGGCAAATGCGACCATGGAACCTATTGACAGATCGAACTCGCCGCCAATCATTAACAACGCGGCCCCGATGGC
The DNA here is from genome assembly GCA_045106475.1 of Granulosicoccus sp. GTDB lineage: Bacteria > Pseudomonadota > Gammaproteobacteria > Granulosicoccales > Granulosicoccaceae > Granulosicoccus. Next base: position 38,856 of record JBGCEO010000009.1, on the reverse strand, counting down.
CAAAATCCCCAATTGCGAAGCGGGCGTCATGAAATTCATGATGCCTGATAAGCTGAACATGGATTTGTCAGCCGTTAATGCAAAAAATATTACAACGAGCACGACCCCGGCAATCGCACCTAGCTCTGGTCGTTTGATGAATTTCGAGAAAAACGATTCTGCCTTTAACCGCTCATCGGCGGCTGCTTGATCAACTTCACTCATGTGTGGCTCACCCCTTTGGCTGAAGGGAACGGTGCAGATGCACCGTTCACAATATAACTTGGAAATCGAGAGTTAGATTAGCGAATACCTTTTGACGACAGATCGATAACCTGTGCTGCCTTATCGGCGGTGATCAGGTTTGGACCTGAAGGGACATTGCCACCAGGCATCAAACCGTATTTTGCATGCAGAGCCATGAAATTAACTGACAGGTAGCCTTGAAGAAACTGCTGTTGGTCAATTCCGAATGCGGCGTCGCCATCAACGATTGATTGAAGGTAGCTTGCAGATAGATCGAATGATGCAACTTTGATATCTCGACCGGAAGCCTTAGCAGCAGCGACAGATGGCTCACCTGCGGTGGAAGCACCCAATGCCATAATCGTATCGATAGACTCGTCTGATGCCAGTGCAGCCGTTACCTTTGATTGGATCTCAGTTGGATCGTTACCGGTGGGCAGAACAGTTGAAGTGTTACCGAAACCATCAGAAAAACCCTGGCAGCGAAGATCAAGAGCAACATTGCCTACTTCCTGGTTAACGCATATGGCATTCGTGCCGCCTTGAGAAGCTAAAAGCTCACCGGCTGCTTTACCTGCGTCATATTCGTCTTGGCCAACGTGCAACAGCGCGCCGAGATCCTTTGATACATCTGAACCGGAGTTAATTGAAATAACGGGTATGCCTGCAGCAACTGCCCGCTCAATGGATGGGCCCAGTGCGTCAGCATCAGGGATCGATACGATCAATCCGTCAGGCTCTTGGTTTACAGCAGCGTCAATTAACTGAGACATGGCTACCATGTCGAATGTTTCAGGCGAACGATAATCAACGTTGATACCTGTGTCTTTACCAGCTTCTTCTACGCCGTTCTTGACCACCGACCAGAACGGATCATTTGCCTGGCCATGGGCGACAACAATAATATCCTGAGCAACAGCCGGTGTTGCAACTGCAATAGCGCAACTAGTCAGGACGCCTTTTAGTAAGTTATTCATTGATACTCCGTGTATGTGGAATAGGGTTTAGTTTTTATACAGAGACGCTGAGACTCTGCTTCGATTCGGCAAAGGCCGAATTAGGTGACTACCGACTGATCTGTCGGCGCGATCTTTTGTCCACCTATGTTCATGCAAAGCATGAACATAATCAGACTATGTCTTTTAACCTGACGGGTAATCCGGACTTAGCAGATTGTGTGGCCGCTTCTGCCATAGCCAATGCTGCAATGCCATCGTTGATCGTGACTGGAAGATCTGCACCGTCATTGATTGCTTTGACAAATGCATCCCATTCGGCTTCGTATGCCGGCATGTAGCGCTCCAGGAAGAAGTAGGTTGGCTTAGCGCTGGTTACACCACTGGTGGTTGATTTGACCACGGTGTTTTCGATCATGTTCTCGACTTGCAATAGTCCTTCGGAACCGAGAAGCTCAATACGCTGGTCATAGCCGTACGCCGCTCGCCGCGAATTTTTAATCACTGCCAGCGATCCATCGGAATACGATAAAGTAACAACCGCTGTATCTACATCACCGGCTTTGCCTATTTCAGGATCCACAATTGAGCTGGCCGTTGAAGTAACGATCTCCGGTAGTGTGCCCATAATAAAGTTGGCCATATCGAAGTCATGAATCATCATGTCGCGAAAAAGACCACCGGAGACTTTTATGTAGTCGATCGGGGGCGGAGATGGATCAAACGAGGTGATGGACAGTAGTTCTCTTTTACCGATTTCGCCCGCCGCTACGGCTCTTTGAAGCGCACTGAAACTTGGATCGAATCGACGATTGAAGCCGAGCATCACTGGTGTCTCTCTTTCTGCAACAGCGCTTTGGCACGCGCGTGCGCGCTCAAGGCTCAGGTCGATTGGTTTTTCGCACAGCACTGCCTTGCCAGTGGCGGTTGCCGCCTCGATCAGATCAGAATGTGTATCTGTAGAGGTAGCGATGAGGACTGCGTTGATAGAAGGATCTGCGATGATCTCATCAGAGGTCACGGCTTGTGCACCAAATTGCGCAGCAAGCTTTTCAGCGCTTTCGGGGTAAATATCCGAGATCGAGCTGAGCACACAGTCAGGATGTGATGCGATAGCGCGTGCATGCACGGCACCGATTCTTCCAGCTCCAAGAAGACCTACTTTTAGCATGGTGAGTTGCTCCAGAGCGACAATTTGAGGCGTACCTTAAACAGTTTTGCACCCGTGTGCAACATTTTTTTGCACACGGGTGCATTTATCTAACTGCCCCAGTAGGTTGGGGATGGCTCTAGCTCACCATCGTTGAATCCGTCTAGGTGATTGATCTCAAAGGCTAAGAAATAAATTCGCTGTACTGTCCCCAGGCAACTGGGGCAGTTAGGGCGTGTTCCAGTGATGCTAAGATCTGTCTCTCTATTTAAAGTCGGGGATACCGTGGCGTCTGATGAAGTGCCAAGCATCGTGACAGCTGAAAACGTGGCAGCACTGGCAGGTGTATCTCGTTGGACCGTTAATCGTGCGTTTAAACAGGATGCGTCGATTTCGCTAAAAAGTCGCGAAAAGGTGATGGCGGCGGCGGAGAGCCTGGGTTATGTGCCTGATTTGCTAGCAGCTAGTCTGGCTTCGGATCAGAGCAATCTCGTGTCCTTGCTGGTCGACGATTTTGCCAACCCGCATAAATTAGTCATGATGGAGCGATTAACCCGCATACTGCGGGAACAGGGCTGGGATACGTTGCTGGTTAATACTCAGGGGCAGGACGATGCCTCCGCCGCTTTGCTCAAATCCAGCCAGCGCCGTGTGGATGCAGCCGTGCTTATTGGCAGCCAGTTTACGGACCAGATTCTGTCCACTGCGCTTCATACCCAACGCGTACGAAAGCTTGTTGTATTCGCGCGTGCATCCGAGAGGGCAGGCACTATCTCGATTTGTTGCGATGATATTGCTGCCATGAATGAGATCACCCGATACGTTTTAGAAAAGCAATACCAACGTCCACTGTTTGTCGCAGGACCTCAAACTCGTTCAGCACATCTTTTGCGCAAGGAAACTTTTTTAAGCCTTTGGAGAGAAGCGAAAGGGGTAGATGCCAATTGCACAGTGGTCGGAAGTTACGATCCCGTGCTGGCCTACCGTCACGTGTATACGTATTTGGCCAAACTGAAATCCAGCGACTGGCCAGACATTCTGGTTTGTGAAAATGATTCTTTGGCCATGGGGGCCATTGATGCCATTCGATATGAATTTAACCTAAGCGTACCGGAGGATATTGCGGTTACAGGTTTTGATGATGTGCCACAGGCGTCGAGCCCGCACTATAAGCTCACTACCTACCGGCAGCCGATTTCTAAAATGGCTGAAGCGCTTGTAAGCGTGTTAAGGGGTAACAAAGAGCCATCAAAGCTTGACCGGTTTCTTGGTCAAATAGTAAAGAGAGAGAGTGCCTAAACTGACCCGGCTGGGTGATGATTGCAGGGACAAAACCGACTGAACTACCGCGCATCATCCAACCGTTGCAGTCTTTTTCATCGGCAGTGAGGGTAGCTTCAATCGAGTCCCCGGCTTGCAGGGGCAATTTCCGCATCTTTTGATGCACGAATATAGTGCGGCATTTCTGTCTAAATACCCGATTTAGCGTCAAAATATCGTCTGTATCTTTTCTCAGACAATCAGTTGAATGCGTCTAATCAGGCAAGTAAATACGTATATTAAATATAATTCTATAAAATTTGTTAGTTGTATGGTCGAAAACACAGCATTTGAAAGGCATTACGCTTCAAGTTTTCGATCAAGTTATGGGGCCAGTGTATTAAATTAATTTGGACCAGATGCGTGCTGTAAATTTGGGAATCTAAAGCCAAATAATCAACCCCGATTACGTATGTCATTGAATAGACGTGTCAATACGTACTTTTACCTACACCGCTGCGGAGATATAGGGTTCTCGCGCGTAAAAATCTGCATTGGAATCGACGTAAAACAGGGTGTCATACGTTCGACATAAAAGTTCCCATGTGTATACTTAAGAACAGGGCAAACGTACTTGAAAGTTGTAATACAAGTATGGAACCGCAAGGCGTACGCGGCGTGTTTTGCCTCACGACATTGGTCCGTAAATACGCCGGATTGCAAGTGGTCGATGTCGTTAATCCTCTTTCATAAAGTGCTTGTTGCTTACTGAGATCATCTCAGATGGAGAGCTGCGCGCGCATCAACTGCTCGATGGAGTAGATGCATGGTTGCTGTAGTACAGGATAGTTTTGCAAGATCGCATTTAACTAGTGTCCCTACTAATTGCTTGGGAGAGATTCTAGTCGTAGCCGAACATAAAGCTGATTCGCAGCTTATGGCTGATTTGTTATTGAAGGCGGGTTATCGCTCTTCCTTGTGCAATGACATAGTAGCAATGGCTTCAGGTTCATCTGAGCAATCTGGCGATCAGTACTTCGCTACTGTCATATGTCACCGCGATATAAATTCCGATGCCTTATGCTCATCGATAGTGTCAAACGCCCCTGGTGCACGTGTTTTAGTGGTTTCCGATTGTATTGCCGAACAAACAGTAGTCCCGATGCTGGAGAACGGGGCGCATCATGTTTTTAATTTACGTGATTCAAGGACGCTTCTGCAGGTAAGGCTGGAAGCTGCCTTGCGGCAGCATGGCAGATTGACTCGGAAGTCTTTCATGTATGGCGATATTCATTTTGACGTGCAAAAAAGAAAGGTAAGTCGCGCCGACAAACCGGTAGATTTGAGCCCCAAAGAATATGATCTTGCCTACTATCTGTTTTCTAACAAAGAGAGAGTCGTCGGTAACAGCGAGCTTATGACGTCCGTTTGGTCCTTACCGCCAGGCATGGATACGCGCAGAATCGACACAGCCGCCTGTCGTGTACGTAAAAAGCTACGATTGGTGGAGAAGGATGGCTGGGAACTCAAGAGAATTCGCCGTGTGGGCTATCGGCTTGTTCGACTTGAAAAGCCCCAGCTCGTCAGTTCAGCGATCAAAGCTTATCCTAGAGAACTTGAGGCTGTGGCCAGCTTATAAATCGCGGCTAAGTCTGCTTAAGCGCGTAGTTTATGTTTAACCAGCGCATTATTTAACCTGCGATTTGTTCCAGGGATTGCCTGCCCACGCCCAAACGTCCCGTTTGAATCGCATTGCGACGAATTGCGGTGGTAGGGCTGATGATGAACAGGTCTCCGTTGCGACCGTTCAATTGACGAGGAATTCCGGCAGATTTCGCTAGTTCGGTCTGTGCAATCATATGCTCGGATTCTCCATGAACCGGGATCAGCAGCTGAGGTTTGACCCAGCTGTACAGCGTTTTTAACTCGTCTGCTCCTGGGTGCCCTGAGGCGTGTATGGGTAGCTCGGAAGTTTCGGGTGTTACCACATGGATGCCCCTGGCCTCCAATCTGGCGATCATTTGTTCGATCGATTTTTCATTTCCAGGTATGGCGCGCGCACTGAATATGACTGTGTCGCCTGCATCAAGCGATAGATCGCGAAAGCTGTCTTGACTCAGTCGATTCAGGGCTGTTCGCGTCTCGCCCTGACTACCGGTTGCCACTAACAGTAAGGTTTCTCTTGGAAGATAGCCAAGGTGATCCGACTGCACCAGTGTGGTGACATCTGGCCAGAGACCGGTGCTGCGGGCAGCAGATGCGGTATTGATTAAAGAACGTCCTAGCAGGCCTAGATGTCGTCCGGTGGCTTCAGCTATTTTAGACAGGGTATGCAGTCGCGCGATGTTGCTGCCAAAGCAGGCGACGATGACCCGACCCGATGCTTTTTCTATGTGGTGACGTAAACCCTGATACAAAGCACCTTCTGAAAGAGAATGCCCGGCCTGGTTCGCACAGGTGGAGTCACAGACCATTGCTTGAACGCCTGCCTCACCCAGTGCTCTGTAAATTGACTCATCATAGTGATGGCCTACAACCGGCTGTGGGTCCAGCTTCCAATCTGCGGTGTGGAACGCATTGCCAGCGACCGTCCGGATGACAACACCACAGGGGCTGGGAATAGAATGTGTATTCGGTATCCATTCAATGTCGAACACGCCAATGGTCATTCGTTCCCCTGGTTCCACCAGATGGACGGGGGCTTTGTTCTCTAAGCCATGTTCGGCTAGCTTCCTGCGCAGCATTTCAGCGGTAAATGGTGTGGCATACACAGGGCAGCGCAAACGCTTCCATAGGTGTGCTACCGCGCCAATGTGATCTTCATGGGCATGGGTAAGCAGCAGAGCTTGCAACTGCTCATGTCGTTCGGCGACAAAACTAGGGTCGGGCATCTGAACGTCATAACCACTTGCGTTACTGCCATCGGCATCTCGAAAAGTGACCCCGCAATCCACCATCAGCCACTGCTCGTCATGACCGTATAAATTCATGTTCATTCCGATCTCGCCACATCCGCCTAGTGGAAGGAACCAGAAATCATTTGCGTCAGGGGTCATGGTCTATCGGTATTCCAAAAGGAGGGCGGGCAATGACTACTTCGGGTACCATCCAAGTTCGTGAGCGTACTCGCCAGACTCGGGTGGTTTAAGCACTACATGTATACATTGTTGATTGTATTTTTACTGGTTTCAATTATATTTTCGTTCTTGTGTTCTATTTGGGAGGCTGTATTACTCAGCATTACTCCCTCTTATGCGCAGATGCAACTGCAGGAAGATAACGAGGTAGGCAAATCTCTGCAGTCCTTCAAGGAAAATATAGATCGGCCATTGGCGGCCATATTAACGCTTAACACCATCGCACATACGGTTGGGGCGATAGGTGTCGGCGCGCAGGCAACCAAGATCTGGGGTGCCTCTTTCATGTCCACTGCCGTTGTGCCTGTCCTCATGACGTTGGCCATCCTGTTACTCTCCGAGATCATACCTAAAACAATCGGCGCTAATTATTGGCGCGAACTGACATCCTTTACGGTTCGCTGTTTGAAAGTAATCATGTGGGTGCTAGCGCCGTTGGTTTTCATCAGTCAGATTATTACCAAAGCGCTGAAGAAAGATAAGAAAGCGTCTGTGTTGAGCCGTGCAGATTTCGGCGCCATGGCTGAACTGGGCTCGCAGCAAGGTGTTTTCGATGAAGGCGAGTCAAATATTTTACGCAACCTGCTGCGCTTTAATACGATCTATGCAAAGAACGTTATGACACCTCGCACCGTTATGATCTCTGCCGATGAGACTCAATCAATCAGCGAGTTTCACGACCAGCATCCTAATCTGCGTTTTTCGCGAATACCTGTATACGAAGGATCCCAGGACAAGGTTACCGGCTATGTGCTCAAAGATACCATTTTAACAAAGCTGCTTGAGGGCAAGGGCGACGAGGTACTCGCCTCCATCCGCCGGGAAGTGCTGGTTGTTAAAGAGTCATTTCCTATCCCTGAGCTATTCAGTCATTTCACCGCTAAGCGAGAGCATATTGCCTTAGTCGTGGATGACTTTGGTGGCACCGCAGGACTGGTTTCAATGGAGGATGTCATTGAGACATTGTTAGGGTTAGAAATTGTTGATGAGCAGGATAATGCCACTGACATGCAGGCGCTTGCTCGCAAGCAATGGGAAGAGCGTGCTCGCAGCATAGGTTTGCTTGAACCCGACTCAGGTGAATCTGAAGTAGAGCCTGTGCAAATGAAAAAAGAGTAGTGGAGGGTGTTGTCAGAAGTGCGCTAGTGATCCACGCCACGAATCTTTTGAACAAGCATAAACAAGCCCAGGGCCGCAGCGCCTGCAACCAGCCCGACGCCCATATTCAGGAGTGTGGCTGTCAGTTGTTCTGCCACAGTACCAATGCCTTTTATATCGGCGAACACAGGTAGGTTGGATACACTACTTGCTGCTGAAGCAATACCCTCCGAGAGCCAGTGAAAGCCGTGAGTTAGAATACCTCCACCAACCATAAACATAGCTGCGGTACCCACAACCGCTAGAAATTTCATCAAGAGCGGTGCAAACCATAGAATGCCTTTGCCGAGCGCTGCGCTTACCGGGTTTGGATGACTACCATCGGCAGGTTGGCTGAGCGCTAAGCCTGCATCATCGAGTTTTACGATTCCGGCAACCAGTCCGTAAACGCCGATTGTCATGATCATCGAAATCGCAATCAGTGTGGCAACCCGTACGCTGAATTCAGAAGCCGCAACCGTTCCTAATGAGATGACGATAATTTCTGCAGACAGGACAAAGTCCGTTCTGATAGCGCCTTTGATCTTGTTTTTTTCCAGCTCGACTAAATCCACGCTTTCATCGGCGATCGCCTCACGAAGCTGTTGTTTTTCTTCAGCAGCTTCCGCTGGATGCAAAAACTTGTGAGCCAGCTTTTCCACGCCCTCAAAACACAGATATAAACCGCCAAGCATCAGCAATGGCGTAATTAACCATGGGGCCAAAGCACTTATTAGCAGTGCGACCGGCACCAGAATCACTTTGTTATAGGCAGAACCCTTTGCTACAGCCCAGACGACGGGCAACTCTCGATCTGCTTTTACGCCTGAGACTTGTTGCGCATTCAAGGCGAGATCGTCGCCCAGTACGCCTGCCGTTTTTCGGGTTGCAATCTTGGTCATGGCCGCAACGTCGTCAAGAATCGATGCAACGTCGTCAAGCAATGTCAGTAGGCTCGTGGCCATTGTTCAACCTCAGTGTTTTTCGGTGTTTGCAGCTTTGCGGGCTGCTTGTTTTTTCATGCCAGTCATGTTGAACTCCCATGCTTGGCCGGGGTCAGAAAAAATCCTGTATTAAGAGGTTAGCATGGTGTCAGTGAATCGAATACTACTTGTACTGCTCGTGCTCATGTCACCTGCTTTCGTATCCGCAGATGTTATAGAAATAGATAACGCAGCATTGCAGAAGCTCAAAGATAGTGGTGCGACCATTATTGATGTGCGTCGAGATGATGAGTGGTTGCATACCGGAATACTTGAAGGAAGCCATGGCATCACTTTTTTTGATAAGCGCGGTCGTTACGATGTTAACGCCTGGTTAAGTGATCTGGATAAATTGATCAAGCCGGATCAGCCTGTTGTCCTGATCTGCGCTCGAGGTGTGCGATCATCCAAAATCGCCGAATTGCTGGATAAGCGGCTAGGTTATTCTCAGGTTCACAATGTGACCGATGGCATTCAATCCTGGTTGAAGTCAGATCTACCCGTCGTGCCATGGAGCCCACCTCAGTAAGCTACCCGGTCAGCTACCTCATTACGGCATCCATGCTACAGAATCAGTAAAAGCACTCATCGTTTTCACCACTGATGCTTGAATGGTGGTGCTTCTAATTTCACCAGCCCTGACGCAAAAACGCCTGCCACGAGTGGCAGGCGCTGCAAATTCTATTGGAAGAATTGGGTCCTTACGCTTGCGGTACGTAGGCGCTACACCAACCTGCACGCATCACATTAACGCCTGGAAATAGAGGGCAGGGGCCTTTGTCAGCACCTTCTGCACCTGAATACAATGTGCAATTGCCACAAATCTGATCGCCTTTTTCAGATTCGCTCACGTACTGCAGAGCCTTTGCTTGAGCAGAATCAGGGTCAACGGTTCCGTCATCAGCTCTGCTTGGCAGACTGGCTACCAACGCACTAACTGGAACTACTGCTGCACTGACGCCCATCAGGCTCACAAACTTACGGCGTTTAATATCTGTCATGTTTTGCGTCATCCAAATGAAAAAAACGATTTATATATTGTCGGCATATTATACGACAAGCTTTACAAATGGATGTTCAATCACCAACTGTATCAGAATGTCAATTCGTTAAGAATCAGTAATTTACTGTTGTTGAGAACTATTCTTGTTGGCTGACTGCTAGGTCGTAGCAGGTGTCATCATCATGTCGTACTGGCGTTGAAAATGAGCAATGAGCTGCAGATGTCGTCTTAAAACCTCTGCGCTGCAATGTGCTTTTATCGCTGGCAGGTTTTTGATCAGCTCGTGCAGCGTGCGAGTCACATTTTGTAAATCACGGTTCATGTTTTTCTCCCGCATGACAAATTTAAAAAGATATACACCCGTAAATGTGTCAGGCGTCACATAGGTATAGAAGGTTTTTCTGTGGTTCACAACCCGGAGTAACACCCTGCGTCTAGCGCAGCTAACACATTAACTACCGTTAGAAGATGTAGTGGTAAGCGGCAAATTTCCAGTAGAGCTGGAATTACACGGCAGAAATGTAAGACGTGCCAGTGCGTATTTTTAAGCGCTAGCCAGCCTGAATGGGTGGCATTAGTGAGAGCTTATCTTCATCGTTTAGTTTGGCTTGAGTGAAATTTTCAGCATGCACTACAGTGCCATTAAGGATGACCAGCATTCGCTGATCCATCGAAATACCTAGATCGTTTAAAACATCTGCCAGGGTGACTCCGGTCACTAAAGAGAGCTTCAGGCGATTGCCTTGATGTCCCTCGGGAAGATACTCAACCAAAGCTCCACCGAGAGTTACATCAATGTGCACGATATTCGTCCAGGCCCAGTCGCGTCAGAGTTTCCTGCGAGGGCTGACCCATGTCGTTCCAGCCTCGAAGTTGATAGTACTCGGGCAGCATGATGTCCAGTTGAGCTACCTGGCCTTTGGCAACACCCCCGGGGCACGGAGTTTCCAGTAGGCGTGGGGGAAGAGTGTCGTCTGCTTTGCCTAAACCTGCACGCAGATTAAACAATCTTTCTAGATTCCAAATACGTTCGCCGGTTTCAATCAAGCGCTCGTTAGTCCATTCATCGCCGCAGGCAGCACTGACCTGTTGTTGCAGCGCGTCAACATCCCAAGCGCTTAAAGTAAATATGCAGATACCAATCGAGTCAACCATCGCTATTTTGTCCTGCGATTGCTTGCAGGGAGCTGCTTTGCCATTGCCAGTGGTGTCTGCCATATCCTCTGCGAATACATCGTGTTTGAGATGGCAGGCACCGCGATTGCTCGTGGCATACCCCAGTCCCATACCTTGCAGGGCACGTGAGTCATAGCCGGCAAATTCCTGGCCTTTCACAACCATTGCCAGCTCTGGTCTGCCGAAGTGTTCGCACAAACGCTTTGCGCCCAGTCCTAGCAGTTTGCCAAACCCTTGATCGAGGCCGGTTTTTTCTGCCATGACCGTCAGTGCTTCTGCACTACCGAATCTCAGTTCAACGCCTTCAGTGTGTTCGGTGGTGATGATTCCAAGCTCAAATAGCTCCATTGCAGCAGCCAGGGTTACACCAAACGAGATCGGATCCATGCCGTGTTCGTTCATTAAGTAGCCAGCAAAAGTCAGGGCGTCGATATCATCTACGCCTACAACCGGACCAAACGCAAAAGCGGTTTCGTACTCCAAACCGCCTGAGGCATGATGATACTCAGGACGGTCTCTGATGGCCCAGTGGTTCTTGTCGATATGTGCAATGCGACCGCATCCGATGGTGCAACCAAAACAGGCCTTGTTGGTTATCAGATTGGTGTGCCCGTTTTCATTAACAGCACTCATAGCTGCAGGATTTAGTTTTTCAGTGCCCTCGAACGTGACTTCCTGAAAATTATTGGTGGGCAGGCCACCGAATGCATTCATGGTGTCAATCATTGCATTGGTGCCGTAGTTGGTCAGGTCCTTGCGACCTTCATCGTTGACCAGGAGTTCGTGGGTGTGTTTAACCGCCTTCATAAAATTGGGTGCATTTTTTACCGGCACACCCTGAGTGCCTCTGACGGCTATAGCTTTGAGGTGTTTAGAGCCCATCACAGCACCCACACCGGAACGACCGGCTGCCCGGTGCAAGTCGTTAACTACGCAGGCGTACTTAACGCCGACCTCACCCGCAACTCCGATTGAAGCCACCTTTATCTGTGGATCTTGATGCAATGATTTTATGGTCTCTTCTGTGTGCCAGACAGTCTTTCCCCAGTACTCATCTGCTGGAAGAATCTCTACTTGATCGTCCTGTATGAGTAAGTAAACCGGTGTTTCAGAGCGCCCCTCCAGAATCAACAAGTCATACCCGGCAAACTTGAGCTCTGCACCAAATTTGCCGCCTGAGTTAGAGCAAGCGATAGCGTTGGTTAGCGGACCTTTTGTAACGACAGCATATCTGCCGCCAGTTGATGCCATGGTGCCAGTAAGCGGACCAGTAGCAAAAATTAGGACATTCTCCGGTGACATCGCATCGGCAGCAGGGTCCATCAATTCCATCAAGTACTTTGACGCAAGCCCGCGTGAACCCAGGTAGTCTGCCTTCCACTGCTCATTTAATGGCTCGACGCGTGTTTTATGGTTTGTCAGATCTACATGCAGTACTCGGTTATGCCAGCTCATGCGGGTACTCCATAAACGATAGCCCCGGTAGGGCAGGCTTCAGCGCATTTGGGCTCCCCGTCACAGAGATTGCATTTGGTGACCTTGCCACTTTTTGTGTTGTAGTTGATGGTGCCGTAGGGACATGCCATCGTGCAGACCTTACAACCCACGCACATAGACTCGTTGACTACCTTGGTACCCAGTTCGTGATTAATACTGATTGCATCAGTGGGGCATGCGTGCATGCACCAAGCCTCATCACACTGGGTACAGGTGTAGGGAACATTTCGGCGACCGTGTTCGAATTCGAAAACCTTGATTCGTGAAAACGCCGGTGCAAACAGACCTTCGTGCTCTAAAGAACAGGCGAGTTCGCATTGTACGCAGCTGGTGCATCGCTCTGCATCCAGAATAAGTTGCTTTAACATTGGCGTTGTTTCCGGAAATAAGGTTTTTAGTAAAGCGTGATGTGTCTAGCGCAGCATCGTACGTGCAGCCATGCCCAATACATCATCCCATATAGAACCATCACGATCGCTATCAAGAAGGGACGTCAATAAGCCGCCCGAACCTGACCGGGTTGAAACGCCACCGCTGCGACCTCCTCCGAGGACCTTCTTGCTCAGTGCACCCATCACCAGCGAAGCGACGACCGGCAGCATTTTCTTCAGTAAAGTGCTACTCAAACCGGATTTTTTTGAAACACGATTGGCCACTTCCCGACTCACTTTTTTATCACCAAAGATATGGCCAAGAATGTCGTTTCCGTCTTTTGTCGTTTCTGGCGCTCCAAGCGAGTTGGGTTTTTCCATATACCGCTCATGCTTGCCAGTGCGCAGGGCCTCCAGAAGATCATCCATGCCGGGAGTACTTTGCGTGTTTTTCTCCAAGCCGCGCGACAAGGCCGGAATCAATTCTTCAACAGCAGTTCGAGTTTCCTGCTCGGAGAGATCAAAATTCTTCTGTAATTGCTCCATAGCGGCTTTGTTATCGTCGGCGAACAGCGTGTCGAGAAGATTACTCATGGTCGTTCCTCTTTATTTTGTTTGCCTAAGCGTATCACTACTATGAGATGTATAACGATTCTGAGCCGTTTACGGGCGAACCGACCTATCGCTCAAGTGACGCATACTTGAAGGATCCCCCCTTGAGCTGGCAAGCCTGTTCATGAGCCGGTGAGCCTGTTAGAGAAGCAAGGTTTGCTTACAGGAACTCGTCGTCGACCATCGGGTCATCCAGTTGATCATCGAGGATAAACGCCTCCCAGTCTTCAAGTATCTCTCGGAAGTGTTTCAATGCCACGAGATAGCCTTGATCGGCAGAACTTTTCACAGCTTCTTCGCCATTCTGCTCTGTGGGTTCGGCTCCTGTCTCGGACTCAGGCAGATTTGGCATGATCATCACACCCTCCGGCGTGATCGTGACATGGTGGGCGTTACCGATGAACTCTCTTGAATCGTCAGATTCATCCTCAATGGCAGTGAGATCATCCATCAAATCCCGGCATATGTAGTCACTGCCCTGGACGTCAACTTCGAGAAAATTCATGAATATTTTCTCAGCGGCAGGCCCGCGTGCTTTCGGGCTACCGTCTTGATCAAAAAAGAACTTGTGATTTCGGGACATGTTTCTTCTGTGTCGCTCGGCTTGCGCACTCTATGCTTATCGTACTGAAAATGGAGCAAATTGCCAGCCCTGAGAACATCTTTATTGTTCCAAGCCCGTTTGATGGCTCCAATTTGGGCTGGAAACTACCCAAATTCCTGTTTACACGGCTATTTGACGTACCTTCGAATAAATAGCTCCATATCAGTTTTGGTATTCAAGGCGAGCGTATGATCTTTCTCCTGCTAATTGTTGAGTTTGCGATCATGGCGATTTCTGGCAGAACAGGAGCAAGACAGGATCGCGGGTGTTGTGCGCCTGCTCTTTGACATGTGCAGTTGATTTATCATCCACGAGACTATTCCCGGCGATGTAAGGGTTAGGCTGACTAGTCGACCTAATAACTTTGAGTGAGCGGTATAATAGGCGCTCACTTTGCTTGAATGGACCCGACATGCGCCTGCTTGTCGTCGAAGATGATCCGGAGTTGGTCTCATACGTCAGGAGCGATCTTGTTCGTGCCGGTTTCGCTGTGGATGTTGCAGACAATGGCATCGATGCGGAGCATCTAGGCGATACAGAGCCCTATGATGCGGTGGTGCTTGATCTGGGCCTACCGCAAAAACCGGGCATGGATGTATTGCAAGCCTGGCGGGAGCGGGGTAACCGGGTTCCTGTGATCGTGCTTACCGCTAGAGATGCCTGGTATGAACGAGTAGATGGGTTCAAGTCCGGAGCAGACGATTACCTGGGCAAACCGTTTCACGTTGAAGAGCTGATCGCACGAATACGTGCGCTGATTTATCGGCGTCATGGCCGCACCTCGCAACGAATTGAGACACGTTCTTTGCGGTTGGATGAGGATGTGCAGCAGGTTGAGGTCGATGAAGGGCAAACATTTCAACTGACTGGAACCGAATTTCGTCTTCTGCGTTATATGATGCTTAACAGTGGTCAGATTCTGTCCAAGACTCGGTTGTCTGAGCACGTCTACGATCAGGATTCTGAACGCGACAGCAACCTGATTGAGGTGTACATACGAAGGCTGCGAGAAAAAATCGGTACGCATATGATTCTGACCAAACGCGGCCAGGGTTATATTTTCAATGACCCGGCCGTTTGAACTCCCTCGAACGCAGCCTGCAGGTTGGCCTGATTAGCAGTCTGGTTATTCTGATGTTCGTGTTTTGGTGGACGGCGACTCTGGGTAGTCGACTGTTAACCCAGAGTTTTGTCTACAGTCGGCTTGAGGCGCAGGCGAAGAGTGTCGAGTCGGTTATTGAACTGCCCGATCAGGCTTCCAGCCCTTCAGACGGTGCCACCGTAGCTGGGCTGCGATTAGGTAATTACAAACTTGACCCGGCGTATGAATTACCTGCATCCGGGCATTACTTCATCGTGCGATCAGGAGAGACAATGCTCTCATCGCGCTCTGCCTGGGACCAGCTATTCGAGGTGGAAGAACTGGCGCCGGGTGAACAGATCAGGCAACGTAGAATTGGCGCTGCAGGTGAAACCTTACTTTTCTGGTCAGGCGGCTTTGCTAATAGCGGGTATGAATATACTGTGTTTGTAGCCGAAGATATAAGCCCGATTGAAGAACGTTTGCGCGTTTTTCAATGGTTTTCAGCCGTTATAGCGTTGATGTTGTTGCTAGCCTTACTGGCTGTTCAACGGGCTGTTGTGCGCCGCTCTGTAGAAAAGCTTGATGCGATTCGACGAGATATGTTGCGGCTGGAACATGGTCAGGCTGTTTCCTTGTCTGAGGATGTTCCAGCGGAAATAATGCCGCTGGTGAGTGAGTTTAACCGGCTTCTAAGGCGTTTTGATCAGCGTCTAAGGCAATCGCGTAACGCTGTGGGTAATCTTGCACATTCTCTTAAAGGGCCGTTAAATCTGTTGCTTCGTTCTGTAGAGGCCGAGCAGATAGGAAAAACTGAACAGGCTGCTATCGCACAGAACGCAGAGCTCATCACACAGCTCATAGAAAGCGAACTAAAACGCGCCAGACTTGCAGGCCGGGGCACGATCGGCCAACGATTCAAGGTTGATGTTGAAATTCCCGCACTCATAGGTTTGCTCGAACAGGTTTATTCTGACAAGCGAATAGATGTTCGCTACCACATCGGTCCTGAGGTAGAACTGGTGCACGATCGCCAGGACATGTTGGAGCTGATTGGCAACCTGCTAGACAATGCTGTCAAGTGGGGAGAGTCGGTTGTCATCCTGAATCTTCGCAGTGCCAAAGGCATATTGATCGAAGTTGAGGATGATGGGCCTGGATGTTCTCCGGAGAAGTTGGGCCAACTCACAGGAAGAGGCGTTAGGCTGGACGAATCAGTCGATGGACATGGCCTGGGCCTGTCGATTGTCAAAGACATTGTGGAGACATACGATGGTCGGCTGGATTTAACCTCCTCGGCACGTTTGGGCGGACTTAAAGTCAGTGTGCATCTCCCGAAAAAAAGTCGTGCGGGAGATTAGAATGTGAATAGAGCTTTGGCATAGCAGAAATGCGCCGTTTGCTGATTTGGATTGGGAATATAATTTAGCGCTTGGCCAGTGCTAATTCGATAACCGGTTTTTTCTGATTGCGGCGAAACAGTGTAGCGGTGTGACCAATCTGCTGAACACAGCTTGCATCGACGGCCTTGCAGATTGCATCAAGTTGGACTAGTCGTGCTTCACGTTCAGAGACACTCAGTTTTATCTTGACAAGCTCATGATGGCTCAAAGCGCCATCGAGCTCTTTGACTACCGCATCGGTCAAACCATGTTGCCCAAGTCTGACGACCGGTTTCAGGGCATGCGCCAGAGAACGCAAATACTTGACGGTGGCCTTATCCAGGGGGCGAGTTTTTTTCATTAAATTATGCTGGTTAGTAGGTAGACTTTGCTGGCGTATGCTGTAGTTTCATTCTGGACTGAAGCCAGAACTGGCAGCAATCGATAAACACCCTACAATCCTTATGGCCGGATAATCTCCCCGGACCACAATCAAGTGTAAAGGTACAAACGTTTTGGGTCGAGGAGGCAATAAAAGCAGCAATCGATGGTTACAGGAACATGCAAATGATATCTATGTAAAACAGGCTGCAGCAGATGGTTATCGGTCCAGGGCAGTGTACAAGCTTATCGAACTTGATGAAAAAGATAAGCTTATAAAGCCGGGATCTACAATATTAGAGTTAGGGGCAGCTCCCGGTGGCTGGACACAGTTTCTATCCAGAAAGGCCGGCACCAGTGCTCGGATCGTGGCATCGGATATTCTGCCGATGGATTCATTACCGGGCGTTAGTTTTATTCAGGGCGACTTTACAGAGCAGGTGACAGCAAATCAGATTGCTGCTGCGATGAAAAATAACAAGGCAGATCTTGTTTTGTCGGATATGGCGCCTAACTTGAGTGGGGTAGGCGTGTCTGACCAAGCCCGCGCCATGGGGCTTGTGGAGCTGGCATTAGAGTCAGCGAGCGATTTTTTAGCGGTTAATGGCGCATTTGCGGTAAAGGTTTTTCAGGGAGAAGGATTCGATCCTTTCATGAAACAGGTACGGAGTCGTTTTCGGCTCGTAAAAGTTAGAAAGCCTGCCGCGTCGCGACCTCGCAGCCGTGAGGTGTATGTAGTGGCAAGGAACTTGATATGATGGGTGGGAAACCGCTCGTCCCGAGGTTAATAGAAAGCTTGGAAATCCAGGCTTCGCGAGGCTAAGTCTTTGAGTGATTTACTAAAAAACGTGCTGTTGTGGGTTGTTATTGCAGTCATTTTAATGACTGTGTTCAACAATCTCGGCGGTCAAAGGCAGGCTACGGATACCATTTCGTACTCTGATTTCTTGCAAAGTGTTAACACTGGTCAGGTAGATCAGGTCAAATTTGATGACGTTAAGATTACAGGTATCAGGGATGGCGGCAAGCCTTTTACCACGTTCAGCCCCGAAACTGACAACAGTTCTCTGATCGGTGAGCTCAACAGGGCAGGCGTGGAATTCGAGCGTGTTCCTCCTGAAAATCCAAGCATGCTGCTCAGTATCCTGATCAGCTGGTTCCCGTTCATAATTTTGATCGGAGTGTGGTTGTTTTTCATGCGCCAGATGCAAGGTGGCGGTGGCGGCCGCGGTGCTATGTCGTTTGGCAAAAGCAAGGCACGTCTGCTCAACGAAGATCAAGTTAAAGTTACCTTCGCAGACGTTGCCGGGGTTGAAGAAGCCAAGTCCGAGGTATCAGAGCTGGTCGAATTTTTGCGAGATCCAGGCAAGTTTCAGAAACTGGGTGGCAAAATTCCGCGTGGTGTGCTGATGGTCGGCTCTCCTGGTACGGGTAAAACGTTGCTTGCAAAGGCTATCGCTGGCGAAGCAAAGGTGCCTTTTTTCACCATTTCCGGTTCTGATTTTGTCGAGATGTTCGTCGGGGTTGGCGCAAGCCGAGTCAGAGACATGTTCGAGCAAGCCAAGAAACACTCGCCTTGCATCATATTTATTGATGAGATCGATGCGGTTGGTCGCCATCGAGGAGCCGGTCTTGGCGGTGGTCATGACGAGCGGGAGCAGACGCTTAACCAGTTGTTGGTAGAAATGGATGGTTTCGAAGGCAATGAAGGCGTTATTGTCATTGCGGCGACCAACAGACCTGACGTGCTTGATCCGGCACTTTTACGGCCTGGCAGGTTTGATCGCCAGGTGGTTGTGCCACTTCCCGATGTGCGCGGTCGAGAACAAATCCTACGTGTTCACATGGCGAAGGTACCGTTGGCAGACGATGTACGCCCGGAACTTATCGCACGAGGCACGCCTGGATTCTCAGGTGCCGACTTGGCCAACCTGGTTAACGAAGCTGCTTTGTTTGCTGCCAGAGCCGATGAGCGTCAGGTTGATATGGGCGATTTTGAGCGCGCAAAAGACAAGATAATGATGGGCGCCGAACGCAAGTCCATGGTCATGAACGATCAAGAGAAAAAGCTTACTGCTTACCATGAAGCCGGGCACGCCATCGTTGGCCGCCTGGTTCCAGAGCATGATCCGGTATACAAAGTCAGTATCATTCCTCGAGGCCGGGCATTGGGTATCACGATGTTCTTGCCTGAAGAGGACAGATATAGCCACAGCAAAAAGAAACTGCAAAGCCAGATCGCAACACTCTATGGCGGAAGAATCGCCGAGGAGCTGATATTTGGTGAAGATATGGTCACTACCGGCGCATCCAATGACATTGAGCGAGCGACTGAGATAGCCCGCAATATGGTCACTCGCTGGGGATTGTCTGACAAGCTTGGGCCGTTGGCTTACAGTGAGGAAGAGGGTGAGGTATTCCTCGGTCGAACCTCAGGTAAGACCAATCCGATGTCCGGTGAAACCGTTCAGTCTATCGATTTGGAGATACGACGCTTAATCGATGACAACTACGAAGCGGCAGAGAAAATCCTGAAAGAGAATATGGACATATTGCATGCGATGTCCGATGCTCTTCTCAAATATGAAACCATAGATTTGGGCCAAATCGATCGTCTGATGGACCGGCGTGAACCGGGCGAACCTGCCGATTGGGGTGGAGACGACTCCAATGGTACAGCTGCCGGTAAACCATCTTCCGGAAGCGAAGAAACGGATAAGAAAAAAGAAACCGATGGCAAAGCTGTTGATGACGACGAAGCTGATCCAGCGGACCCATCGCCGAGCTTGCACTAGGCTGGATTGCAGCCTCGCCGAGAGGTTTATAAGACAATAGAAAAGGGCCGCTGAAGCGGCTCTTTTTTGTTTGCATGCTCTTCCTCAAGTAAACAATTGTATGAACTCTGCAACCAACAGCAAGGTGCCCAAGCTGCACTGCGGGGCTAAAACCCTATTGCTCGATAAACCTCGAGTCATGGGAATCCTCAATGTAACTCCGGATTCCTTTTCAGATGGGGGGCAATTCGTTCAGTTCGACGCTGCCATTAGGCAAGCCGAATCAATGATTCTGGCCGGTGCCGATATTATTGATGTGGGGGGCGAGTCCACGCGCCCGGGTGCTGCTTCCGTGACTGTGCAGCAGGAAATAGACAGGGTGTTACCTGTGATAGAAGCAGTAAACAGTCGATTTGACACAATAATATCGCTCGACTCCAGTAATGCCACCGTTATGCAGACTGCCATCAATGCTGGTATTGGCATGATCAATGACGTACGAGCGCTGCGTGAGGACGGGGCGCTTCGTGTGGCCCGGGAATCAGCTCTTCCGGTATGCCTGATGCATATGTTAGGGGAGCCGCGCACCATGCAGGTGGATCCGCAGTATGTGGATGTTGTCAGTGAGGTGAGTGAATTTTTATTGAGTCGGCGGCAGGTCTGCATCGATGCAGGTTTTGATGAGTCGCAGGTTATTCTTGATCCGGGTTTCGGTTTTGGTAAAACCCTGACCCATAACCTGACTCTATTGAAGCGGTTAGGAGCACTGTGTGAACATGCGCCCGTGCTGACTGGTTTATCACGTAAGCGAATGTTTGCGCAGATACTGGGTGACGATGCTACGTGTCGTATTACTGCGTCGGTGAGTGCTGCGCTGCTATGTGTTCAGCAAGGAGCTTCTATAGTAAGGGTTCATGATGTCGAGCAAACGGTGCAGGCATTAGCTGTTCATAACGCAGTTCAGGCAATTTGATTTTGTATGAGTAAGCTTAAAAACAGGACTTGATTAATGGCTAGAGAGTTTTTTGGAACTGACGGCATTCGAGGGCGAGTTGGCCAGTACCCCATGACACCACAGGTGGTCATGAAGCTGGGGTGGGCTGCGGGGAAGGTGCTTGCGTCTAAAGGCAACCGCGAAGTGTTGATCGGTAAAGACACTCGAATATCGGGCTACCTGTTTGAATCAGCATTAGAAGCCGGGCTTGCATCAGCCGGGATCAATAGCCGCCTTTTAGGGCCAATGCCGACGCCCGCTGTGGCTTATCTAACGAGTACCTTTCGCGCAGCCGCAGGTATAGTCATTAGTGCTTCGCACAACCCTTTCTACGATAACGGTCTGAAATTTTTCTCCACAGAAGGCTCCAAGCTGCCCGATGATGTGGAGTTGGAGATCGAGGCAATGATGAAGGCGGAGATGACTACGGTCGACTCCAGCGATCTTGGTAGAGCCCGTAGAGTCGATGATGCAGCAGGGCGTTATATCGAATTTTGCAAAAGTACTTTCCCATCGTCGCTGCGTCTGGGTGGTATGAAAATAGTCGTGGATACCGCCAATGGTGCGGCCTATCACATTGCGCGTGAGGTTTTTGATGAGTTAGGCGCAAATGTTGTGGCTGTGGGTGCAGACCCCAACGGCTTGAACATCAACAAAGAGTGTGGAGCAACTGCGCCGGATAATCTTCGCGCACATGTTCTACTGGAACGCGCCGATGTCGGAATTGCACTCGATGGTGACGGCGACCGCTTGATCATGGTGGACCATCGCGGTGAAATTGTTGACGGCGACGAGATTCTTTATGTATTGGCTAAAGCGCGCCACAGTGATGGCTCGCTTAAAGGGGGTGTCGCTGGTACTTTGATGACCAACCTGGCTTTGGAGCATGCCTTCGGAAAATTGGATATTCCTTTTGCCCGTGCCTCGGTGGGTGATCGTTATGTGATGGAATTGTTAAGAGCACAAGGCTGGGAACTGGGTGGAGAAAACTCCGGCCACATTATTTGTCTGGATCGAGTCACCACAGGCGATGCCATCGTGGCGGCGCTTGCTGTGCTGGCAGTAATGAGATCATCGGGTGAATCTCTCGCGAAACTGCGCGCGGATATGCAACTCTATCCACAAGTGCTCTTGAATGTACCTGTGACCAAGAAGGTAAATCTTGATGAAAACACTAAGATTCAACAGGCCGTAAAGCAGGCTGAAGCTGATCTGGGTACCAGTGGTCGCGTATTGCTTCGACCTTCAGGTACCGAACCACTGGTGCGCGTTATGGTCGAAGGAAAGGTCGCCAATGATGTCCAACGTATCTGCGAAAACGTTGCTTCAGCGGTTGGTGACGCGCTCGACTAGACTTGTGTCACGACATCTATTGCCGGCTCCCGTACTGATTTACTGGACTAATGGGCGCTAGCTAGGTTATTCTTCGCGGCTTTTCATCATTGGGGTAGTCCGTTTTGGCCAATCGCCAGCCACTTATTGCGGGAAACTGGAAGTTAAACGGAAGCAGAGCGTCGGTTCTGGAACTGGCCGCGGCTGTGTCTGAGGGCTGTGGCTCGCTTGCCGTGCAAGTGCTGGTCTGCCCGACTTCAGTTCATTTAGCTGACGTGCTGGGCGTGGTTGGAAATTCTGCCGTTCACCTGGGCGCGCAAAACTGTTCAAGTGCGCAATCCGGGGCATTTACCGGAGAAGTATCAGCACAGATGCTGGCTGAATTTGGTTGTGAGTTCGTGGTTCTGGGTCATTCGGAGCGCCGAGCTCTGTTCCATGAAACCAGTGCGCTCGTTGCTGAAAAATGCAGCAGTGTTCAAGAGGCAGGCATGACTCCCATTCTTTGTGTGGGTGAGACTCTGGAGCAGCGCGAAGCTGGTCAATTGGAATCGGTCATCTCTGAACAGCTGGATGCAGTGTTGAATACCGCAGGTATCGACGCATTCGCCAATATGGTCGTGGCATACGAGCCTGTCTGGGCTATTGGTACCGGCAAGACAGCCAGTCCTGATCAGGCGCAAGCTGTCCACGCACTCATACGTGCCAAAATTTCTGATCACGACAAGTCTGTGGCCGAAAGCCTGAGAATTTTATACGGCGGCAGTGTTAAACCTGACAATGCGGCCACACTATTTGCTCAAGTTGATATCGATGGTGGTTTGATAGGGGGTGCGGCTCTCGATGCCCAGTCCTTTCTGGCTATTTGCGAAGCTGCTGCTTGAATTTTATCTGCAACAATATATCTGCAACTATTGTTCGCAACTGATGGATCAATTTCATACCGGTCGGTTCTGATTAGATCAGTTCCAACAAAAACATAGAGAAAAACATGCAATCCCTGGCGTTAGTAATTCACGTAGTTTTAGCAGTTGGTGTCATCGGCCTTGTGCTTATCCAACACGGAAAAGGTGCCGATGCCGGTGCTGCTTTTGGCAGTGGTGCGTCCGCAACGGTTTTCGGTGCGAGTGGTTCTGCCTCTTTCCTAACTCGCGCCACCACACTTCTGGCTTTCCTGTTCTTCTTAACCAGTTTGTTCCTGTTTTACCTGGCAGCCAATCGAGATGCTACGGTTCGCTCGGTTACAGATACTCCGGGCTTGATTGAGGAGGCTCCTGTAGCACCAAACGATCTGCCCGGTCTTGTCAACGATAGTGGTGCGGCTGCTCCTCAGGCTGGATCTGACTCTGATCTGCCGGCGCCTGTAGGCGAACCCAAACCAGCCGAATAATCGTCTGGTCGAACTTCGTCAGTGGCTCAGCGAGATGTCCACGACGCGTTTTGTAGTATTAGACAGGTTGTCAAAGCTGTGGGGAGTGCACACAGCGAGATAGTTTTAGGCTATTATTCACGGCTGGCCGAATCGGCCTGTCCCTTATGCCGACATGGTGGAATTGGTAGACACGCTATCTTGAGGGGGTAGTGGCGCAAGCTGTCCCGGTTCGAGTCCGGGTGTCGGCACCATCAACGTAGCTCTTATGCAGTTTCAGTAGCGCGTTGACTTAAAAAAGAAGCTTCTCAACCACCCGCGCTGCAGGTGGTTTCAAAACCAGTTCCTTTTGAACGCCAACTCGGTCGTGATTTCTGCGATAATCGGGAAGTCGGTCAGACTCAAGGGTGATTTGATGTAATCCCTTGGTGCTGCCTTACCGTATTTAGTCGTCAATACCACTCATCGGTCAGGATTAATCACACCTGTTTGCGGAGCTGCAATTGCTAGCCAACTACTTTCCAGTTTTGTTATTCATACTCATCGGTTTGGGTCTGGGTGTAGGGTTATTAACGGCTGGTCGGCTGATTGGCCCCTCTAATCCGGGCAAGGAAAAAAACTCTCCATACGAATGTGGTTTTGAAGCATTTGAAGATGCTCGCATGAAGTTTGATGTGCGTTACTACCTGGTCGCTATCCTGTTTATCATTTTCGATCTGGAAATCGCGTTTCTGATCCCTTGGGCTGTCACTCTCGACACCATTTCGGGTACTGCATTTGCCGCTATGGGCATCTTTCTTTTCATTCTGGTTATCGGGTTTATCTACGAATGGAAGAAAGGCGCGCTTGAATGGGAATAGTAAAATGGGCATAGAGGGCGTGCTGGAGGAAGGATTTGTCACAACCTCCGCCGATAAACTTATCAACTGGGCCAGAACCGGCTCAATGTGGCCAATGACCTTTGGGCTTGCCTGCTGCGCTGTCGAGATGATGCACGCCGGAGCAGCACGGTACGACCTGGATCGTTTCGGCATCATTTTTCGACCCAGCCCCAGGCAGTCCGACGTGATGATTGTGGCAGGTACGCTGGTAAACAAGATGGCGCCGGCCTTGCGCAAGGTCTACGACCAAATGCCTGATCCAAAATGGGTTATATCTATGGGCAGCTGTGCCAATGGTGGTGGTTATTACCATTACTCCTATGCAGTTGTCAGAGGCTGTGATCGGATTGTGCCGGTAGATGTCTATGTGCCCGGTTGTCCACCCACTGCTGAAGCCCTGCTGTACGGTATTTTGCAGTTGCAGAACAAGATCCGCACTACCAACACAATCGCTCGCTGATAACCATGTCATCACGCCTGGATAACATGCTGGAAACTCTTGCCAGCGCTTTTCCTGCCAATAGCTCCATTGAACGTTCGCTCGATCTCATCGTTATGGATGTATCGCCTGAGCAGTTGATTGAGACCGCATTAAAACTACGTGATGATCCGGCTCTCGCGTTTAAACAGTTGAGTGATCTGGCTGGTGTTGACTATGCCACCTATGGCCAGGCTGAGTGGTCCACTGATACCGAAAACATG
Organism: Granulosicoccus sp.; assembly: GCA_045106475.1. GTDB lineage: Bacteria > Pseudomonadota > Gammaproteobacteria > Granulosicoccales > Granulosicoccaceae > Granulosicoccus. The sequence continues at coordinate 13,852 of JBGCEO010000009.1, read as the reverse complement.
GCCAGTTTCAGTCGCGCTGTTAATGCATCCTCAACGGGCAGCCTAACCTTCGACAACAGTCTTGATCTTCCAGCATCAGACACCCCGCGTTTCGTGGTCGCCTATCATCTGCTTTCCCTGGATCACAACATTCGTTTGCGTCTAAGATGTGCAGCTGCCAACGATGAGATGCCGGTCATACCTTCGCTCACCTCCATTTGGAGTTGTGCAAATTGGTACGAGAGAGAAGCGTTTGATCTCTTTGGCATCCTGTTCGACGGACACCCGGATTTGCGTCGCATTTTGACCGACTATGGATTCACCGGCCATCCTTTTCGCAAGGATTTCCCTCTAATAGGCAACGTTGAAATGCGATACGACCCCGTCAAGGAACGAGTCGTTTATCAGCCTGTCAGTATCGAGCCTCGTGTGTTGGTCCCACGGGTCATTCGTGATGATGCACGATATGTCTCAGGCGAGTTACCCGCTGCTGAGTCAGACAACTCTAAATAACACGATGCCGGAAATACGCAACTATACCCTTAACTTTGGACCACAGCATCCAGCTGCCCATGGTGTACTGCGACTAGTACTCGAGATGGACGGCGAGGTGGTTGAGCGTGCAGACCCGCACATCGGCCTTTTGCATCGAGGCACCGAAAAACTGGCAGAGTCCAAGCCTTATAACCAGACCATCGGTTACATGGACCGACTCGACTACGTCTCCATGATGTGTAATGAGCATGGCTATGTGATGGCCATTGAGAAATTACTGGGTGTCGAAGTTCCGGAGCGCGCTCAATACATTCGTGTCATGTTCGACGAGATCACTCGAATTCTCAACCATCTTATGTGGCTGGGCGCGCATGGACTGGATATTGGTGCGATGTCTATCTTTCTTTATTGCTTTCGTGAGCGGGAAGATCTGATGGATTGCTACGAGGCGGTATCAGGGGCTCGATTGCACGCCACCTATTATCGGCCTGGTGGTGTTGCACGTGATTTGCCCGATCGCATGCCTCAATACGAAGCTTCCCGTTTCACCAGTAAATCAGCTGCTGCCAAACTCAACGAATCCAGACAGGGTTCGATGCTCGATTTTATTCAGGACTTCACCCAGCGCTTTCCGAAGTATGTTGACGAATATGAAACTTTGCTGACTGACAACAGGATCTGGAAGCAGCGTACCGTTGGCATTGGCGTGGTCACTCCAGAACGTGCATTGCAATTGGGATTTACTGGTCCAATGCTTCGCGGCTCAAACATCGAGTGGGATTTGCGCAAAAAGCAGCCCTACGAAGTTTATGACCGGATGGAATTTGACATTCCAGTCGGCAGCAATGGCGATAGTTATGACAGGTATCTGGTGCGTATCGAAGAGATGCGGCAATCCAATCGGATTATCCAGCAATGTGTGGAATGGTTGCGAAGCAATCCGGGGCCTGTAATTACAGAAGATCACAAGATAGCGCCACCCAAAAGAGGCGAGATGAAAGGTGATATGGAATCGCTCATTCATCATTTCAAACTGTTTACCGAGGGGTTTTGCCTGCCTGCAGGAGAAGCTTATGCAGCTGTAGAACACCCTAAGGGTGAGTTCGGTTGTTTTCTCATTTCTGATGGTGCGAACAAACCGTATCGCCTAAAAGTCAGAGCTCCCGGTTTCGCCCACCTGTCTGCACTGGATGAGATGGCTCGCGGGCATATGCTATCGGATGTGGTGGCTTTGATAGGAACGCAGGACATAGTATTTGGCGAAGTTGACCGCTAGGCACTCGAAACAAAAATAGACTGAAGAAGAGTAGGCAACCATGAGTTCAGCATTGGCCGATATCAGCTTACCGACACCTGAGACTGTGTTGAATGAGCACTCGATCGAAGAGATCAATGAGTGGCTGACACGTTTCCCTGACAATCAGAAGCAAAGCGCAGTGCTAGCTGCATTAAGTATTGCCCAGCACCAGAACCACGGCTGGCTCACCACTGAGTTGATGGATGAGGTAGCCGAAAAGTTGGAGATGCCCGCTATTGCCGTCTATGAGGTTGCCAGCTTTTATTCAATGTTTGAAACTCAGCCTGTCGGGCGGCATTGTATTGCCATCTGCACCAATATCAGCTGTATGTTAATGGGCTCTGACACCATCGTTAACCATGTTGAAAATAAGTACGGTATCAAGCTGGGTGAATCGACCAGCGATGGCAAGATCTATTTGAAAGTGGAAGAGGAGTGCCTGGCGGCCTGCTCAGGTGGGCCGATGATGCAGGTTGATCACGTCTACCACACCAATCTAACGCCTGATTCTGTTGATGAGATACTCGATGCACTCGACTAAATTCATCTACCCGCGGAGACAACTATGAGCGATAACACGCTACCTGCATCCCTGCCGCCGATGAATCAGGTGTGCTACACCACGTTGCAGTTTGATGAACCTTGGACCTACGAGAACTATCTTAGCCTGGGGGGCTACCAGTCCTGGCAACGTATTCTGGATGAAAAGCTCGAACCTGATGATGTGGTTCAAATCGTTAAAGACTCCGGACTCCGCGGACGAGGCGGCGCAGGGTTTCCCACCGGGCTGAAGTGGAGCTTCATGCCCAAGAACGGCGGCCAGAGTTATTTTGTCGTGAATTCGGATGAATCAGAACCCGGTACCTGCAAGGATCGCGATCTCATTCGATTTAATCCCCACGCCCTGGTCGAAGGCATGCTGATCGGCGCCTACGCCATTCGCGCATCGGTGAGTTACAACTACATGCGTGGGGAGTTCATGGATGAGGTCTATCAGCATTTTATGCAAGCCATCAAGGCGGCTTACGATAATGGTTGGGCAGGTAAGGATATAAAAGGTAGCGGCATTGATATTGAAGTTATCGGGACCTTGGGTGCGGGTGCCTATATATGCGGTGAAGAAACTGCATTACTTGAATCGCTGGAAGGTAAAAAAGGCCAGCCACGTTTCAAACCGCCTTTTCCTGCGGGTTATGGTCTCTATGGTCGCCCAACTACCATCAACAACACGGAGTCTGTTGCCAGTGTGCCGGCCATCATAAGAAACGGCGCAGAGTGGTTCAAGAGCATGGGCATCGAAACAGCCGGTGGGCAAAAATGCTTTTCTGTATCCGGTCATGTCGCAAAACCGGGCAATTTCGAAATCAATCTGGGTACACCTTTTTCGACCTTGCTTGAACTATGCGGTGGCATGAAGGACGATATTCCGTTGAAGGCTGTTATTCCGGGTGGTTCTTCGGTCCCTGTTGTTCCCGGCGAACTCATGATGCAGACCAATATGGATTACGACTCGATATCCAAGGTCGCAGGATCCATGTTGGGTTCGGGAGCGGTTATTGTCATGAACGAAACTACAGACATGGTGCAGGCCTTAAGACGCATCTCGCGTTTCTACTATTCGGAGAGTTGTGGTCAGTGCACGCCCTGTCGGGAGGGCACCGGTTGGTTGTATCGTATGCTCACCCGCATTGTCGAAGGCAAAGGTTTGCCTGAAGACATCGACAAACTCGAAGATGTAGCAGGCAAGATTGCAGGTCGTACTATATGTGCCTTAGGTGATGCAGCTGCCATGCCGGTGCAGAGCTTTGTTAAGCATTACCGGCACGAATTTGAGTACTACATAGAGAACGGGCGCAGCATTGTATCCGAGAAGCTGGGTGCTGTAGCCTGATGTCCGGCAATAGCTCAAGCCTGTCCCTTCACCTTAGATATCTGTTCCAGATAGACCGACTGCAGAATACGATTAATGAGTGATGACACAGTTCAGATAACCGTCAACGGCAAGCCGTTGGTGGCCAAACGTGGTCAGATGCTGATCGAAGTAACTGATGCAGCAGGCATCGATGTTCCTAGATTTTGCTATCACAAGAAATTGTCAGTCGCGGCGAATTGTCGCATGTGTCTGGTAGAGGTTGAGAAAGCGCCCAAACCCCTGCCAGCTTGTGCAACACCCGTGATGCCTGACATGGTTGTACATACCGCGTCGAAGCTTGCGCGAGATGCGCAAAAGGGCACCATGGAGTTTCTGCTCATTAATCACCCGCTGGATTGTCCTATTTGTGATCAGGGCGGGGAGTGCGAACTTCAGGATGTAGCCATGGGTTATGGCAGTAGCGCATCGCAATACACAGAGGGCAAGCGGGTTGTCTTTGATAAATATATAGGGCCATTGATTGCCACCGAAATGACGCGGTGTATTCACTGCACACGTTGCGTCAGATTCGGTGAAGAGATCGCCGGGGTACGTGAACTAGGCGCTACGGGTCGTGGTGAAAATGTTCGCATTGGTACGTATATCGAAAAGTCAGTTGTCTCCGAGGTATCGGGAAATGTCATAGACATATGCCCTGTAGGTGCATTGACGGCACGTCCATCGCGCTACACAGCACGATCCTGGGAGTTGTCTCAACAGGCATCAGTGTCACCGCATGATTCGGTCGGCTCCAATGTATTTGTGCATATGGATGGCGGCAGCATCAACCGGGTTGTACCCAGAGACAATGAAGCAATCAACGAAGTGTGGATAGCCGATAGAGATCGCTTCAGTTATCAGGGATTAAGCAGTTCAGATCGCTTATCAGCACCAATGGTACGAGTCGATGGGCAATTGCAGACGAGCGACTGGGCGACGGCCTTGTCTACTGCCGCCACGTTGTTGCAACGCTCTGGAGCGGATTTAGGCGTGCTTGCATCACCCAGTATCACCTTGGAAGAGCTGTACTTGAGTCAGAAGATGGGCCGCGCTTTAGGTACTAATAATATTGACCATCGACTGGGCCAACGAGATTTCTCAGCACAGGATAAAGCCCCGCCTATGCCTTGGTTAGGCATGCAGCTAAACGATCTGGAAACACTGGATGCGGCATTGCTGATTGGCTCTAACATCCGTAAAGATCAACCTATAGCCGCATTGCGACTTCGCAAATCAGCGTTGAAGGGCGCAAAGATCAGCTTTATCAACCCCAAACATTTTCCTTTGCACTTTGATGCCGCTGAAATGATCACCACACGCTATGATCATATGGTGACTGAGTTGTATTGTGTAGCAAAGGCTGCCGGTGCCGATTTGCCTTCAATGGGCGATGCTGCTTCGGGTGCTTGTGGCGAATCTCATCAGCGTATAGCCGATGCACTGAACAATGGCGAACGATCAGCTGTATTTCTGGGAAATATCTCGGTTCATCACCCGGCGTATTCACAATTACAGTATCTTGCGAATGCACTGGCTAAGGTGACAGGTGCAACTCTTGGCATGTTTCCAGAGCGTGCAAATACAGCAGGTGCATGGCTAGCCGGCGTTGTACCACACAGAGCTGCGGGTGGTCAGTCTCTTGCGCAGAACTCGATCCATGAGGCGAGTCGTGATTCCAAGACAGGTAAGCATGCCTATGAGATGCTCGAGTCTGGACTTAAGACTTATCTACTTGTAGGTTGTGAGCTGGAGTTTGATGCAGCTAATCCGGTGCATGCGCAAAAGGCGTTATCTGCTGCCAGTGGTGTGGTTGCCATCAGCGCATTCATCAGCGAAGGTTTACGCGAGCATGCCGATGTGGTGTTGCCGGCGGCAAGTTTCACCGAAACTTTTGGTACCTACGTGAACGCCAACGGAACCTGGCAATCCATGCGCGGTGCGACCAGTCCACCGGGTGATGCCAGGCCGGCATGGAAAATTTTCAGAGTGCTGGCTGATGAGCTGGAACTCGACGGTTTTGCATACGATAGCCCTGAGGATATTACTCGCGAACTGCAAAGCCACTGTGGAAACGTGAAGCTTGGGAATATTACTGATTTCGCGTCCACACCGGCCTTTGCTGAACCGTCGGATAGTGATCTTCTTAGAGCAGGGGAGACGCCAATCTACGCAACTGACCCCATCGTGCGCAGGTCGCAGCCCTTGCAGAAATCTGTGGATGGCAAACAGGCTTTTGCATCAATGCCACACTCTGAGATGCAAAAAAGATCTTTGAGCGAGGGCGATACCATCAGCGTCAGTCAAAACGGTTCAACAGTATCCTTACCCCTCAAGCTTGACAATGATGTACCCGAGGGATGCGTCTGGGTTCCTTCGGGTTTGGCTCAAACGAGCGCTCTGGGTGAAGTGTTTGGCGAGATAGAGGTGAGTAGAGTCTGATGGATGCGCTGATACTCACCATCGTGACCCTGTTCAAGATTGTCCTGGTTCTTGTGCCCCTTATTCTGTGCGTGGCTTATTTAACGCTTGCGGAGCGCAAGGTGATTGGCTCAATGCAAGTGCGGGTCGGTCCGAATCGCGTTGGATTCAGAGGACTTGGTCAACCCTTTGCCGACGTGTTCAAGCTGCTCTGCAAAGAGGTAATTGTTCCGACCAATGCGTCCAGATTTCTGTTTCTGAGCGCGCCGATTTTATCGCTTGCGCCAGCGCTGGCTGCCTGGGCCGTTATACCGTTTGCAGATGGCTGGGCGCTGGCTGACATCAATGCCGGGTTGCTTTACGTGTTAGCGATGACATCACTGGGTGTTTATGGCGTCATCATTGCCGGCTGGGCATCAAATTCAAAATACGCATTTCTCGGTGCCATGCGTTCAGCAGCCCAAATTGTTGCCTACGAGATCGCGATGGGGTTTGCATTGATCGGTGTTTTGATGATGGCAGGTAGCTTGAACCTGGGAGACATTGTTCGTGCTCAGAGTGGTGGGTTTTTCAACTGGTACCTGTTTCCGTTGTTCCCGCTCGCCGTTGTTTACTTTATCTCAGGTGTGGCTGAAACCAATCGAGCGCCGTTTGATGTAGCAGAGGGTGAATCGGAAATTGTTGCTGGATTTCATGTCGACTATTCGGGCTTTGCGTTTGCCTTGTTCTTTTTAGCCGAATACGCGAACATGATAATGATTGCTGCCCTGGCTGCATTGATGTTCCTGGGTGGCTGGTTGTCACCGATTGATGGTGTCGGGGATGGAATCCACTGGTTCCTGATCAAAACTGCAGCTATGCTGTTTTTGTTTCTATGGCTGCGTGCGACTTTTCCACGCTATCGTTATGATCAGATTATGCGCTTGGGTTGGAAAGTGTTCATCCCTGTAACGATTGTTTGGATTGCTGTAGTCGGCTTTGCGATCTACTTCGAAGTAGGCCCCTGGTTTAGCACCGTTCGTGCTGCTGCATAGGAGATATATAGCATGACTGGACAAATCAGCAAATACGTCAAAAGCTTTACACTGTGGGAGTTGCTAAAGGGTTTGAGTCTGACGGGCAGGTATTTTGTTTCTGGTAATATAACGATCCAGTACCCTGAAGAGAAAACCCCTCAGTCTCATCGCTTTCGTGGTTTGCATGCGCTGCGACGCTACCCCAATGGCGAAGAGCGTTGCATTGCCTGTAAGCTTTGCGAAGCAGTGTGCCCGGCTCTGGCCATTACGATTGATTCGGATCAGAGAGATGATGGCAGCCGTCGAACAACTCGCTACGACATCGATTTGTTTAAGTGCATATTCTGCGGATTCTGCGAAGAGGCTTGCCCTGTTGATTCGATTGTTGAAACACGTATCTTTGAATATCACTTCGAGAACCGGGGTGAGCAAATCATGACCAAAGACAAGTTGTTGGCCATAGGCGATAAATATGAAGCACAGATTGCGGCCGACCGCGCAGCTGATTCGGCATTTCGTTAATCACTCGATGCTTCAACACTTCGCTTTAACTCGCTTTCGTTAGAACCAGGGAATATCTCGTGACTTTCGAACTAGTCGTTTTCTACCTTTTCGCAGCGATCATGATCTTTGCCGCTGCGCGTGTGATCACGGTGCGTAATCCGGTGCATGCGGCTATGTTTTTGGTGCTGACTTTTTTTACCTGCGCTGCAATCTGGTTGTTGCTCGAAGCGGAATTTCTGGCAATCACCCTGGTTCTTGTCTATGTCGGCGCTGTGATGGTGCTTTTCCTGTTTGTGGTTATGATGCTGGATGTGAACGTTGAGCCACTGCGTGAGGGCTTTGTAAAATATCTGCCCGTGGGCATCCTGGTTGGTGTGATCATGCTCATTGAAATGGTCTTTCTAATTACTCAGCGATACTTCAAGAGCGAGCAATTCCCTGCTCCTGAGCGAGCTTCTGCGGAAGCCATGAGCAACACAGAGCGATTAGGCAGATTGCTTTACGACGAATATCTGTTTCAGTTTGAAGTGGCAGCCATTATTCTGCTGGTCGCGATTGTGGCTGCGATTTCCCTGACTATGCGTCGCAGGCCCAACACAAAGTATCAAACACCTTCTCAACAGGTTGAGGTGCGCAAACAGGATCGTTTGCGAGTTGTTCAGATGCCTTCTGAAAAGCGTCCTTGATAGAGCCTGATAAGCCATGATTTCACTGTCTCATTACCTTGCGCTAGGTGCCTTGTTATTCTGCTTAAGTGTGGTTGGCATTTTCCTGAATAGAAAGAATGTCATCATTCTGCTGATGTGCATCGAACTGATGCTGCTGTCGGTCAACATGAATTTTGTGGCCTTCTCTTATTTTCTGGGCGATGGTGCCGGGCAGATTTTTGTATTTTTTATACTGACCGTTGCAGCGGCAGAGGCGGCCATTGGCCTTGCCATATTGGTGGTGTTGTTCCGAAACCGGTCGACCATCAACGTTGCTGATCTTGATGCGTTGAAAGGCTAGCCCACGTGAAGCTACTCTATACACTTATTCCCTTAGCCCCATTGCTAGCCGCGGTAGTAACGGGCTTGTTTGGTCGCAAGATCGGTCGTGACAATTCTCATCGCGTGACAATCGCGGGGGTGGCATTTTCACTGCTGTTATCTGTTTATGCGTTTTTTCATGTCGTGATAGGTCAGGCTGCACCGTTTAACGAGACTCTTTATACCTGGCTGATCAGTGGAAATATCCGATTTGAGATCGGCTTCCTTGTTGATAACTTAACCGTTCTGATGTTGCTGGTCGTGAACTTCGTCTCGCTCATGGTCCATATCTACACCATTGGGTATATGCACGATGACGATGGTTATCAGCGTTTCTTCTGTTATATCTCTCTATTTACGTTTTCGATGCTCATGCTGGTGATGTCCAATAATTTCCTGCAGTTGTTTTTTGGCTGGGAAGCGGTTGGCACGGTGTCTTACTTGTTGATTGGTTTCTACTACAAAAAAGAGACAGCAATCTTCGCCAATATGAAGGCCTTTCTGGTTAACCGTGTAGGCGACTTTGGTTTTGTGCTGGGTATAGCGGGTATCGTTATGTATACCAATAGTCTTGATTACTATGACGCTTTTGCAGCGGCTCCTGCACTGGCAGACCAAACCATTAATCTGGTGGGCGATGCACATTGGAATGTCATGACCGTCTTATGCATATTGCTGTTTATCGGAGCCATGGGTAAATCTGCACAAGCACCTCTGCACGTCTGGTTGCCTGATTCCATGGAAGGTCCAACGCCCATCTCGGCATTGATCCATGCAGCAACGATGGTTACAGCCGGTATCTTCATGGTCTCCCGCATGTCACCGATGTTTGAGTTGTCTGAGACAGCCCTGACGTTCATTGTGTTGGTGGGTGCATTTACTGCGTTTTTCATGGGTTTGATAGGCATGGTGCAAAATGACATCAAGCGCGTAGTTGCCTATTCAACCTTGTCTCAACTGGGGTACATGACAGTGGCGCTGGGTGTATCTGCGTACTCTGCTGCCATGTTCCATTTGATGACCCACGCTTTTTTCAAGGCGCTTCTGTTTCTGGCTGCGGGGTCGGTTATCGTTGCATTGCACCATGAGCAGGACATACGAAAAATGGGTGGCTTGCGTAAATTCATGCCTATCACTTATTGGACGTCACTGATTGGATCCCTTGCCTTGATTGGTTTTCCTGCATTCTCCGGCTTCTATTCGAAAGACATCATTATCGAGGCAGTTCATGCATCCTCGCTGCCGGGCGCATCTCTTGCCTACTGGGCTGTTTTGGGCGGTGTGTTCGTTACTGCCTTCTATTCATTCCGATTGTTCTTTCTGGTGTTTCATGGTGAAACGCGAATGGATGCGCACACCGCTGAACATGCACATGAATCGCCGAAGGTAATCACGATTCCACTTATTCTTCTCGCTATACCTTCAGTCATTATCGGTCTGCTGACGGTTAGTTCACAGGTTTTCGGCGACTACTTTAAAGACATAATTTTTGTAGCGCCTGAGCATGATGTGCTGGGCAAAGTGGGAGAGAGCTACCATGGACCGCTTCAGTTCATCACACATGCGTTTCAGACTCCCGCAGTGTATTTGGCTGCCGCTGGTGTTCTAACGGCTTGGTTGTTCTATATCATTGCGCCGTCGATTCCAGCTTTTCTGGATTCAAAACTAGGTTTTCTGCGACGTACACTCGATAACAAGTATGGCTTTGATGATTTCAATCAAGCGGTATTTGCGCGTGGGAGTGTGGGCTTGGGGCGTCAGCTCTGGGAGAAGGGCGACGTAGCTGTCATTGACGGTGCTCTCGTTAACGGCAGTGCTAACACTGTCGGTTTCTTAGCAGGCGTCGCACGCCATATTCAAAGTGGCATGTTGTTTCACTATGCCTTTGCCATGATTCTAGGTCTACTAGCTATGCTGACCTGGTTTTTATTCGTCTGATTTCGTCTCCTGATTGAGATTGCTACATTGAGCCTTCCTATTCTAAGTCTGACGATCTGGATCCCCATCATTGCGGGGCTGGTCATCATTGCTTTGGGCGATGGTCCCGCGCGCAAGCTTGCGGCCAGTGCATCGATTTTGACTTTACTGGTGAGCTTGCCTTTGTACTTTGGCTTTGATGCCAGTACTGCTGTTATGCAGTTCAAGGAGTCTGCTGCCTGGTTACCTGGTTTTGATATCAACTATCAGCTAGGAGTCGATGGTATCTCCATGCCGTTGATCATCCTGACTACATTGATAAATGTGATTGTCGTTATGTCTGCCTGGGAAGTAATCAAAGACAGGCCTGCGATGTATCTGGGTGCTTTTTCCATCATGACCGGCCTGATGGTTGGCGTGTTTTCATCGTTGGATGCCATCCTGTTCTACATCTTCTTTGAAGCCACTCTGATACCGATGTTTTTGATCATTGGCATCTGGGGCGGGCCACGCCGTGTGTATGCCACGATCAAGTTCTTCCTGTATACATTTCTCGGATCAGTCTTCATGCTCATTGCATTGATCTATATGTATCGGGAAGGCGGTACCTTCAACATTCTGGGTATGCATACTCTTGAGCTAGGCAAAGATCAGCAGTTCTGGATCTTCCTGGCCTTTCTTGCGGCTTTTGCAGTAAAAATCCCAATGTGGCCGGTACACACCTGGTTGCCGGATGCCCACGTAGAGGCACCTACGGCTGGATCTGCGGTACTTGCCGCCATCATGTTGAAAATGGGTGGTTACGGGTTTCTGCGATTCAGTCTACCGATCACACCTGATGCGAGTGCTCGATTGGATACCTTCATGATCGCTATCTCTCTCGTTGCTGTGGTTTACATTGGCTTTGTGGCACTTGCTCAGCGAGATATGAAAAAGCTAATTGCTTATTCTTCGATCTCTCATATGGGATTTGTCACCCTGGGAATATTTATCGCGTTTCGACTTATCGCAAAAGGTGACGAGGCCGGCGTTGCATTAGGGCTTGAAGGTGCGATCGTGCAAATGATTTCGCACGGTTTTATTTCTGCGGCCATGTTTCTGTGTGTGGGTGTGATGTACGACCGTATACACAGCCGTGAAATCTCTGACTACGGTGGTGTTATCAATACGATGCCAATTTTTGCCGCCTTTATGGTGTTCTTTGCTATGGCTAACGCGGGTTTGCCGGGCACATCAGGGTTTGTCGGTGAGTTCATGGTAATTCTTGCCAGTTTCAAAACAAACTTCTGGATTGCCTTTCTGGCAGCCAGCACGTTGATACTAGGTGCCGCCTATACCCTCTGGATGGTAAAGCGCGTCATCATGGGTCCCATTGGAAACGACAAAGTCGCAGCGCTGACAGATATAAACTCTCGCGAGTTCTGGATGCTGGCCTTGTTAGCAATCTTTGTATTGTTGATAGGTGTTTGGCCAAATGTGATTGGTAGCGTTATGCACGCATCCATTGAGAATCTCGTGCAACACATTTCAACCTCCAAGTACTGAGCACCTCATGGACAATCTACAGATCGCAACACCTGAGATCTTTCTGTTGTCTGCCACCTGTGCGGTGCTAGTCGTCGGATTGTTTGTTCAAGCGAAATCAAACACTGTTTACTGGTTATCGCAGCTAACCCTTGTCGTCACGCTGTTTTTGTCTTTCTCGCAAATAGGCGACGAGGCAATAACAGGATTCAAAGGTGCCTACACAGCAGATGCTTTGAGTGCAAGTTTAAAAAGCTGGGTTCTGGTCATTGCTATCGGTATTTTCCTTTACTCACGAGACTACATTGGGGATCGGAAAATAGCCCGAAGTGAATACTTTATTCTTGGACTGTTTGCAGTATCCGGAATGATGATCATGGTCTCCGCTACGCATATGTTGACGGTGTATCTTGGCCTGGAACTACTGGCTTTGTCGCAATATGCAATGGTGGCCCTTCATCGCGATAACAGTGCAGCATCCGAAGCAGCCATGAAGTATTTTGTTCTGGGTGCCTTAGCCTCCGGCATGTTGCTATACGGCATGTCAATGATCTACGGCGCAACCGGGTCGCTAAACCTGCATGTCATTGGCGATATATTGGCCGGGGAGTCAGAAGTGCTATCGACCGAACGAACCATTGGTGCACGCTTTGGCCTGACCTTTCTTATCGTAGGTATAGCATTCAAACTAGGTGCCGTACCTTTTCACATGTGGGTGCCCGATGTGTACGAGGGAGCACCTACCTCAGTGACGATGTTTATAGCCACAGCCCCCAAAATCGCAGCCTTCGCCATGTTGATCAGATTGTTGGTGGGTGGGCTTGAATCTCTGAATGCAGACTGGCAACAGATGCTGGCAATCATGGCCGCTTTATCAATGGTGATAGGCAACTTAATCGCGATTGCCCAAACCAACATCAAACGTATGCTGGCTTACAGTACGATTTCTCATGTTGGCTTCTTACTCATGGGTATTGTCGGTGCTACCGCAGATGGGTATAGCGCTTCTATGTTCTATGCCATCACTTACGCCTTCACTACATTAGCGGCCTTTGGAGTGTTGCTAACGCTCTCCAGAGAGGGGCACGAAGCCGAGATGCTGAGTGATCTGGCGGGTTTGGGAAAACGCAATGTCCTGTTGGCAGGTGTGATGATGCTTGCCATGATTTCTTTGGCGGGTGTTCCGCCAATGGTTGGTTTTTATGCCAAGCTCTCTGTGTTGCAGGCAGCGGTGTCGGCAGGATTTACCTGGCTGGCAATACTCGGTGTGATTATGTCAGTAGTAGGGGCTTATTATTATTTGCGTGTGATCAAGCTGATGTTTTTTGATGATCCGGTAGAAACCTTAGAGCTTAAGCCTGCGGGTGATGTTACGGCAGGGTTGGCTATCAACGGTCTGGCTGTAGTTGGTTTGGGGCTGGCTCCCGGCTTGATTATGGGTGCCTGTATAGCTGCATTCAGCTAGTACGCAAACGCTTACAGAGCGTCTGGGAGTGATCCCTTCAGAACGCGCAGAAGTAAATAATCAAAGGTAGAAATGTTTACCCTCGCAGGCTTAAGCCTTGCGAGAGAAAAATCTACCGATCAGGCCATACAGGGAAGAGTCAACCTTGGCGGAGGATGATGAAGTCTGAGTAGGTGCCATAGGCTTAAGCAGATTTCGCGCTTCCAATTCCAGTATGACGCGCCACTTAGCGATCGATGCATCAAGCGCAGGCTTCTTAAGTTGTGCAGAATTGCTAACCGTCTGAATGGCGCCTGC
>JBGCEO010000008.1:0-85210 GCA_045106475.1 Granulosicoccus sp. | reverse complement strand
TCCTTCCAAAGCGCTGTTGCATACAGCAGCGATTATCCAGGAAACACAGGAGATGGCTGCACACGGAGTCGATTTCGGAGAACCGAAAATTGACATAGACAAACTCCGCGGTTTCAAAGAAGGCGTGATAAGCAAACTAACTGGTGGGCTGGCTGGGCTGGCTAAACAACGAAAAGTGACCGTTGCCCATGGTGTAGCAAAATTCAACTCCACGCATTCACTGGTCATTCAAGCAGATGAGGCGAACGCTGAATCCCGCACCGTCGGATTCAAAAATGCCATTATTGCTGCAGGCTCAAAGAGTATTCGCATACCTGGATTTCCCTATGACGATGATCGCCTGATGGATTCCACTGGTGCGCTGCAACTTGCCGATATCCCCAAAAGACTGTTGGTAATAGGTGGTGGAATCATTGGCCTGGAAATGGGCTGCGTTTATGCTGGCCTGGGCTCGCAGGTCACCGTTGTTGAGTTATCGGATGGCTTGATGCCCGGCTGTGATCGGGATCTTGTCAGACCGCTCGAAAAACGTCTGCGCACTGAATTTGAAGCCATCTTTACCGGCTCCAAAGTCACTGGCATGAGCTCTGCGAGTGACGGTTTAACCGTGTCTTTTGAAGGTGGTAAGGCCCCCTCTAGCGATACATTCGACCGCGTCTTACTTGCTGTAGGCCGTAGCCCCAATGGCAAAGAACTCAATGCAGAGCTTGCAGGTGTGACGGTGGATGAACGCGGCTTCATACCTACGGATTCACAACAACGCACCAACGTAGAACACATATTTGCGATTGGCGACATCGTGGGACAACCAATGTTAGCCCACAAGGCTACCCATGAAGGCAAGGTCGCGGCGGAAGTCGCGGCGGGGAAAAAATCTTACTTCGATGCTAAAACCATCCCATCAGTTGCCTACACGGATCCTGAAGTTGCGTGGATGGGCTTAACAGAAACAGCTGCAAAGGAACAGAATATACCGTTTGAAAAAGCCAGCTTTCCCTGGGCTGCCAGCGGCCGTTCATTGAGCATGGGGCGTAGCGAAGGTGTTACAAAAGTACTCTATGATCCTGAGAACAAGCAGCTGCTGGGTGCCGGCATGGTGGGTCCAAATGCAGGAGAGCTAATTGCTGAAGCCGTTCTGGCGCTTGAAATGGGCGCTGATATAGAAGATCTGGCTCTAACGATACACCCTCACCCGACGTTGTCCGAAACACTGAACTTTGCGGCCGAAGTAGCCGAAGGCACAGTTACCGATATTTATGTTCCCAAGCGCTAGCGCTAACCAGTAGCATCGTCTTGCCAGGACAACAGTGTGTGCTTTTCGATTAACATCACACTGTTGTCTTTCTGGATGAGCACAAGCGACTACAGAGCTTGCAATTGCTGACGAAGATTCGCTAATTTGGCTTTGGCAGCAAGCGTATCTGCAGATGTCATGGATTCACCAAGCAGCTGCTCAATTTGATCCACATCACTGATCATAGCTAGCTTCGAACAAGACTTGCCAGACTTCGACTTAGCAGAAACAGAGTTCTTTTCTCGCGCGCTTATCAGCGAATCTAATTCGGCGACGGCTGCGAGCAGAAACGGGGAGATCTCGTAGGTTTGCTCCATACGAGCAGTGCCTCCATCCGCGATTACTGTTTTGATTGAGCGGCCAAATTTGTATTTGCGGCTATCGGGCAGCAGCGACCCTTTAGCTCGTTCATACTTAATACGCAACACATCCTCGCTACTACTTTTTCCACCTAGTTTGTAGTGAGAAATTTCATGGAACCGTGTGATGCCCATTTCAGCCAGGGCAGGATAATTGTCTACTTTTTCAGCAGTATTAGCTGACATATTTGCCTCCGTCAGGCAGTGTGTTGAGAGTTGTTAAGATCAATTGCAGCTATCGGCCACAACCAGCGCGAATATAGATCTCTCATACTTTGTAACAAGCCTAATGCAGGAATAAGTCCTGCTACCGTTCTGATCAAATAGACTTATCTGGATCGCGACGGACGCCCAACAGCCGTCGCTGTTATCTTGCTCTCAAAAAATACCGATTCCTGACCATCTGTCACCACAGTATCATCGCGCTGACATGAAACCGTAACGCTATCTGCACCTGCAAGATCTGCTTTGGAGGTGGCAAGTTGCATAGCTTTCTCTTCAGCAGCGGCAGCGCCTGCTTCAAGGGAGTCGAACTCCTCAGGGCCTTCCGGAAACAGAACGCTAACTCGCTTTCCTCCCGCAGGTGTAATCACCAATAGCTGCCGCTGCCTTACAGTTCCAACAACTGCACCAATAGCATTGGCAACACCTGCATGTTCGGGCAACTCAACACGAGTATTGAGGAGTTTTGCAGCGCGACCATAATAGGCGCTGGCCGGAGCACCCAGAGCTACTATTGGTACATTTAGACAGGTTTGCAATGAAATCAAGCCTGGGTCCTCAGCTAAAAAACCACTTGTTATGAGTTCTTTTTGCGACTCACTCAATCCACTACGTTGGGTGGCTTGTGCGGCCACGGCGTCGAGTAGCGCGATAGCACTTGCCTGGGACACCTTTTCGATAATGAAATCAGCAAAGTCGCAAGTGCTATCGAAAACCATTCCGAGATTTTCGCCAGAGTAGCGCATTAAGAGTTTAGCGCCGAGGGATGCACCGCGTGTCTCCCACCCTGATTGTCGCCCCGCTATATGGCTGGCATCGCTAGGCGTGAATCCTGAGCGTAAAACAATACCCCGTTGCTCAAGTTTAAGCAGGGCTCGATCAAGCGTCTGATCTTTAAACAGTGACTGAACTGCAATAGGACCACTTTGTATTTTTTCAAACAGTTCATTCTGCTGGTAGGTTAAGTCGTTTGCTTGTGTCGCATGTGCCACAACAAATTGAGCACTATGCGTCGTGCTGTTTGGCAGTTCCAGTTGTGCTTCGAGCACAGACAGCAATTCCGGGTATTGAAGAGTCAATAAACTCAAAGGCACCACTCGCTGAGGCCCGACGGTAAAATCATGCTGTTCACGGTCAAAGCGAATAGCACTATCGCCGCCGAGACCAAATGTACGTACATCGACAGCGTTCACCATGGTACGCCAGCCCCCCACAGTAGCGCCCTGTGGATCCAACCTAGGCTGAGCCTCGCGAATCAACGCGACATCGGTGGTGGTACCACCCATGTCCGAAACCAGAAGATCAGTTTCATCACACAGAAACTGTGCACCAACCACGCTGGCAGCTGGACCGCTGAGAATCGTTTCCACAGGCGTGTGTAAAGCGACTTCATAGCTTATCAATGATCCATCGCCCTTAACGATCATTAGCGGTGCAGAAACATCATATTGCCTGAGCAAGGCGTTTGCGGCGCCCAGCAAAGCACTGATCATCGGTATCAGTCGCGCGTTTAACAAGGCTGTTAATGCCCGGCGGGGTGCGTCAAGCCCAGAGCTGAGTTGATGAGCACAACTAACAGGTTTGTCTGTCATGGATTGAATAAGGGTACGTACTTGAATTTCATGGGCTGAATTTCTAACCGCAAACATACCGCAAACTGCAAACGCCTCGACATTCGTCGCATTTTCCTCGACAAACTGTTTGCAGGCAGCACTGTCCAAATCACATATGGCACGTCCGTCTGCCGTATGTCCGCCCGCAACAAATACATGAGGATCACCGCCCAGAGCCTGATTAAGATTAGCCCTCAGCATTTGACTAGGTGAAAAACCAATTAGAATCAAACCTACGGCACGACCACGTCCTTCCACCAAAGCATTGGTAGCCAAGGTTGTCGATAAAGATACCAGGGAGATATTGGCAGCTATATCTCCATCGATAATCGCTTCAACCGCAGCTGTGAGTCCAATTAAGAGATCCGTGTGTGTGGTGAGCGACTTGGCGGTCGCGATTATCTTTTGATCATCGTCAACCAGAACAGCATCTGTGTAGGTGCCACCGGTATCCAGACCCAATTGATATGCCACGTTAAGCTTTGCCTCATCTTACAATCACTACTGATCAGCATAGTACAATGCCAGAGACTGGCGAACAGCGCCTTGGAGTCGGAGCTAATTAGCGCTCAGAGGCAAGAGTGAGTCGCTGCACGCCCTGCACAACAGTGCTCGAACTATCAACCGCGGGTAGTGTGGCGGTAGCGTTGGACGCAAATTTCAACGACGAGAAACCATTTTGCCCGCCCAGCGAGTAACCAGTGGCTGGGCCTTCACCAAAGGGTTGTAGTGATGCGCTAACAGTTACCTTGGGATCGATACTATTTGTCGATTCAACTGTTGCGGAAAAATCATTCGCCAACGTGATCAGGTTGGGCATGGTAAATAGTTGTTCCCCTGCGGCCTCGGCGGCTCGAAACGTAACCTGTCGATACTTAGTGTTGTTAACCAGTTGGTTTTCAACATCACTAACCTGCATTGCCGACACGCCCATCAGGGTACTTACTAGAACCAGAATAAGAGCAACAACCAGTGCAGCGCCCGATTCATTTTTCTTTTGTAAGTTAAATTGTTTCATCGCATTATTGCATGTTGCGGTTGCGCACACTAAAGGTGGCATTAAAAGGCATTCGCATTCTCTTATCCGCAGGATACGTTGCATTGGTAGCGGTAGCGCTTGCAGGGACTACTGCCCTTCCAACCAGCGTAAATTCACGCGTATCATCGACATCGGAAAACGATTTCATGGAAGACATGAGCAAGCCAACGCGTACTGTTTCGATAGCAGCAGGGTCGAAGCCTGCATCATCAGGTTCCATGTAAGCTATAGCATTGGTTGCTAAGCGAACGCCAAACTCTAATTGCATTTGATCAACACCCTCAATTAATTCAAGAGGTGGGTTGGACGCAGCATACGGGTAGGTTTGTTGAAAAAGTGAATAAACCGCATCACCTTGCTCAGTAACTCGTTGGGTATCTCCGATATAGTATATCGAGCTACTAAACAGCATCGCACGCGTATTTGCAGGGAAATCCACCGACAAAGCGTACGCCTTGGCCAACGAGTCAGCGGGCTGGATAGTTTTTCCCGAAACCGGGCCGGATACACTGCTCACCTCAAAGAGGTCTGCACGTGTGCAATCAGAGACAATCATCAAATCACCGCTATACACTGACACGCCAAGAGGTGCTGCCAACTCAATGGATGCACTTTGCCCGCTCATGCTACTAGCCAGAGGACTACCTCTATACTGAGCAGATTGAACGCTCAAGGCTTGAGTGCCTTCAACAGGCGCGCCCACTCCAGTGGGTGGAATAAACCCGGCAGGTATTGCCGGCGTCCAATCAGTAGCACCTACAACAGCACCAGTAATAGCCGTCTGATCCAGATTGTTAGTTGGAGCTTTCGGCGTAGCGATATTCAGCTCCGTTTCCTCTGATGACGCACAGCCGAGGAATCCAGCAGAACGAACATCGTGCCCAATCATATCGATCGCAAATCTTGCTTTGCTTTGCAAGGTGGACACTGTCTGATTAACAGAAGATGAGCGGACCACGCCGGTAAATATGGTTATGCAACCACCGACAACCACGATACCCAGCACCATACCAATCATTAACTCGACAAGCGACAGGCCACGCTGTTTCTGCTCTGAGCGCGAAGCGTTAGTCAATTTTTTCTGCGTGCGGCTATTGGATCTGTTCATGGCACGAAATTCAATTGAACACTTTCAGTGGTTGTCGAGCCACCTTCTACCTGCTGCCATGTCACTGACAAGGTATACACACCGTTTACATCCGGATCAGAAATAGATCCTACCGCTGGAACACCATCCGGGGCTGGAGGTAGCATCGCGACAAAGTTGCTCTCACTTCTTAGCGGTTGCAAATTTGCGCTCCACTCGAACATGTCCAAGTCTGCTATTCCCGCAGGATCGCAACCTGTATTAAAACAGGTAGGCTTAGTCAATGCACCTGTGGATCTATCATCGTAATCGCCCGCAGCCGTACCTGCACGGTTATTACGCATCCGATCCATCATTTCTCCTAACAATAAAGTGGCCTGCGATTGGTGATAAGCATGCTGATTAGATCGCATCCCTCTTATCTGCATGTTGGCGGAGACGAGAAACCCAATGGACAAAATGATCAGAGCAACAAGAACCTCAATTAGACCGACACCCTGTTGCTTGTTCAGCATAGCCCGCATCATTAATCGGATCGGCTTTCTTGTGCTGTTTATGTTTTGGAAAACCATCAGCAACTAACCGCTACGCCACTGGCGTCAACAACAATGCTATTAGAGGTAGGTGTGTCGTGCGCCCGTCTGCTGATACCGGCCCCACCGATAATTAGAGCTCGAGCTTCCTTATCACCACGCCCATCACATAGCAACCAGGTACCGTTTGCCCAATTTGACTGGCCTCGTCCGTTAAACCGAATAGAATTCTGTACGCTTGAGCTGGTCTGGGGCCTGATAATGGCAGATGCAGAAACGGTAACACCTGCAGAGTTCATTTTGATCACTCTCACCACTGAATCTGTCCCATCCAGAACACCCGGCGTACCGTTTGCCATTGCGTCGTCGTACACCAGCATTCCTTCCGACCAGTCGGTGCCACAGGTTGTATTAGAGGCTCTAGGGCAGACACTCACAGCCACAGAACGCTTGATTGCTTCGGACCGGGCAAAGCGAAGAACACTGGCAACTTTATTGTAGGATGTCACCTGTCGCGCACCTTGCATGAATGACTGAAATCCAGGCGTGGCAACGCTCAACAGCACGCCAGTAACGGCTAGAGCTATCAGCAATTCAACCAAGGTGAATCCTGAATTTCGGCGCATTACCTAATTACTTCCTTCTTTAATCAAGTGTCCAGTTCCTCTGATGACACATCGCGATGTTCGATAGATGAAACCCTACATCCCCTTTCTCAAGCAATTATCGACCTCTAGCTAACCGAATGAAGCAGACTCGCAGAGGTACAGTTCGTCCGTGTGAATGGATGCTCAATAAAACTGGATAAAAGCGGGATTCATGCGACACACTCTGTGTTCAAGCTGTCTAGTCAGACTGAGAATGACTAAAAAAATGCGGATCACCACACAGTTTGGTCAGATTGCAGCAGCTCAGGGGTAATGCCTCAGGGTGCAAGTGTCGATATGTTTTGTGCAGTTAATCATTACTGCAACTCGCCCACCACTCCGGCAGAGATGCCAAAGATGACCCAGGCAACCATGACAATCAATATGAAAACGATAAAAAGCAACAACGGTTTTACATTGATTGAGATATTAATTGTAGTTGCGATTATCGGAATATTGTCTGCCCTCGCCTATCCACAATACGGACAATTTGTAGAAAAGAGTCGTCGCTCTGATGGGCATTTAGCTTTGTTGCAAGAAATTCAGACGATGGAAAGGTGCAAATCGACAAGGTACTCTTACGCCGGCTGCGCGCTCACAGCAGCAGAATCGCCAGAGGCTTACTATGCAATCACTCTCGTCAGTGACGCAACCACGTTTACGATCACAGCTACAGGGCAAAATAGTCAGGCGAATGATGCAAGCTGCAGTGTTATGACACTCGATCATAGGGGTGAAAAAACTCCTGATCCAGATACTACAGATTGCTGGCCAAACTAAGCAATACACTTTGCTCGGCACGGCACTGCCCTGTTTTAGTTCCCAACTAAACAGTATCAGATCAGTAAGCTAAAACACTCTCTATTCTAATAAGCGCACTGTTTTCAACATTAAGTGTCGCCACAATTTCTGATTTCTGATTTCTGATTTCTGATTATAAGATGTTTGTCTGAGGGAGAAATTTTTAGTAGATCTGACCGATCCACCTCATGGCCACCTCCCGCGCTAATAGATAACGCCAATCAACGCGGACACCGCTTCAAGCGCCCATTGTGAGACGAGTTACCAGTTGATTCAGGTAACGGTTACGTGAAAATGATAGCTCGGTCGCGATATGGCACAGAAGGCAAGCAACTCTCTAAATCTACATGTACCAGGGCCGCTACCCTCCCCATGGAGAGAAAAGCTATTAAAGGATTCACACTAATAGAGCTAATGGTGGCTGTTGCCATTGCTGGCATCCTACTAGCTGTGGGCGTTCCAAGCTTTGCCGCGGCGGTGAAAGAAAGCCGGATCAGCTCTCAGTACAACTCGCTGGTGGGTTCGCTCTATCTCGCACGCTCCGAAGCTGTTAAGGGCCCGGGGCAAGTAACCGTGTGTCCTCGCAAGAACAAAGGTTCCGAGGAATGTGGGGGGAAGAGTGACTGGGAAAACGGTTGGCTGGTTTTTATAGACAACACCCGTGTTTCAGGTGAAACGGAAGCCAAAGTAGATACTGCAGATGAAATAATTCAGATTGAACCAGCTATCAAAGGCGATAATACAATTGTTGCTATAGGTTCACCAACAAACTCAGCGGGTGACGCGGAAGAAGTTTCCTTTGTGCGCTATCAACAACGAGGCGGCACGCAATGGAGAAGCGCATCAGTGCTTGTATGCGATGCTGATAGGGGCGCTGTTTCATCCAGAGCTATCAACATTGTACTTACCGGTGATATTCGACGCGGACGGGTAAGCACTGGCAGTGATGCGCCAAGAGATGTTTTCAATCAACCTATTAGTAACCACTGCCCTGATCCATCTTAAGACTATGGATATCTTATACAGCAGTTTTAAGTCTTATCGAACACCTGCTTCAATATCTAAGCAGGCGTTTTTCAATCCAACAAAGCAAAGCGGCGTAGGTTTAATTGAAATCCTTGTCGCGGTGGTTTTGATTTCCATGGGATTTCTTGCTGCCGCGCGAATGCAAGTAGAAGGTATGCGTTATAGCCAGAGTGCTTATTACCAGTCGCAGGCATATTTCCTCGCTAGCGACATGATCGATCGCATGAGGGGCAATATAGACGGTGTTGCTGATGGGTTCTACACCAGCGTAACTACATCGTCAGATGCAGCAGATCCCAACTGTGATGAGATCCAATGTAGCCCACTGGGCATAGCACGACAGGATATTCATGACTGGAGTGCCAACTTGTACTCGATGGATGGTCTCAGCGGATTTGTGCCAGCCCTTCCAAGCTCAGACACAACAACTGCAAGTGGAAGCATAGCCGATTTAGGCAACGATATTTTCAGTGTGACTATGACCTGGAATGAAGTTGTGGGTGGCGAAGATACCGAACAAAGCCTACGTGTGCAATTTGCGCTAGAGAGTGAGGATTCATGAGCGGCGGCGTAAGAATGTCCAGCATCCGGAAAACACAGCACTTACACGTCCATGCAATAAGAGCATTCTCGCTGGTGGAGTTGCTCGTTGCCATGGCATTGGGCTTAATACTTTTGGCCGGTATGATTTCTGTGTTCGCTGGTAACAAGCGCAGTAGCGATCTTAATTCTGCGATGGCAGATATACAGGAAAATGCACGTTTTGCTCTTGATACGCTGGCCAAAGACATCAGAATGGCAGGATTCCAGGGCTGCGTGGATATCAATAGTGGACCAGCCAATCTGCTGGCTGCAACCCTGCCCACAGCTGATTTTCATGCGACTGCAGCGATGGGCTCTATAGTTGGCGCAGGTAGTCTTTGGCAACCCTCACCTCCATTGGGCTTTGTACCTGCAAATCATTCAGCCATAGCTGGCACGCATTCTCTGACGCTGCAGTTCGGCTCTCCTGATACTTATCCCTTAGCTCAACAGGTAAGCGTCGGGGGTGTCCCGGATGCAACAGGTCCTATTGTTGTTGATACAACACCGGGGGCTAATGATATTGATTTCAATCTAACAGCAGGAGACTATGCCCTCATCGGTAATTGTGTAATCGCAGACATCTTCAGGGCCAGCTCTGTTGTCGAAGGAACCAATACAGCCACGGTTGGGCACAGTGCACCGGAGAATAACAGTGGCGCACTCACACAGGCCTACAACGGCGGTCCCGGCACTGACAATGAAACGAAGTTTATGCGTTTTGTTTCCAGCGTGTATTACGTAGGGGACACTGGGCTGACCAATGATGATGGAGACCCAATTACCGCTCTGTATCAGCAATCTCTGCCTTACGGGGATCCTGTTAACAATCCGCCTACCGAACTGGTCAGAGGCGTTGAAAACATGCGTATTGCCTTTGGAGTTCGTGTCAGTGCTCAGGGTCTAAGCTATGTCCTGCCCGATGACGCTCTGTACGACCCAAAAGCCGTGGAGAGTATTCGTATCGGATTGCTCATGAATTCGTACGATCGAATTTCACAATCTGACGATACTAATACCTATGTACTGGCTGGTCAGCCAATCGCCGCCAAAGATGCCAGCGCAGGCAACGGCCTTGATGTTCATGAAAAAGATCAGCGATTCAGACTTGCCTTCAACACCACAGTTAAAATCAGAAATCGCCGCGACTGATACAGGAGCTTGAGAATGAAAATTCGACATTCTGAGCGCGGTAGCGCTCTATTGGTGGCCATGATCATGATTTTCATGTTGTCGGTCATGGGCGTATCCGTTATGCGCAGCTCAACATTGGAAAACAGAATGGCGGTCAATGCTATCCAGTCTTCGACCACCTTTCAGGCAGCGGAATCAGCCGCAGATCTGGCACTGAACGATAGAAACAGTCTGGCAGTGACAATCAACAATGGAAAGGGAAAAGATCCGGTCGTTCTGCCCATAGCGGCAGTGCGCCTGGACATAGGCCTTGAATCAGTATCCACACTCAAATACATGGGTGAAGGTATAGCAGAAGGATTCTCAATGGGCGAAGGGGCAAGCACCTTTATAAGCCATCGATTTGTTGCCAGAGGTGTGAGCGCCATTCCAAGTGTCCGTTCTCAATCGAGTGTCGAACAAGGCGCATATCGCATCGCACCACCTGGTAGTTGAACATCCGTTATTTTTTTCTTTTTAGTCATTTAGTTTCAACCTCATAGAGGTAGGCATATGAACAGTATCAAGTCGTCCAATCTAACGTCAAAGCCGTTGAGTACAAAAGTATTTGCCCTGGCCAGTGGCTTGCTAATCAGTGTGGCTTCTCTCTATTCAACTGCCTATGCAGATGACACTGAAGTTTTTTTTGGGCAGGTAGATCCCAATACTAATGTGCACCCGAATGTGCTGTTTGTGTTAGATACTTCAGGGTCAATGAATTCAGGAGATGGTGGCTACTCAGGCACTCGCCTGGAGCGCATGAAATCCGCACTCAATACCATCCTTGATAATTCAACCAACGTAAACGTCGGTTTGATGCGTATGAACGGATTTTATGGTGGTGGGTCTGTGTTGTACCCGGTTACAGGCATCGAAGAACCCATCTGTCCAAACAATGACTGCGGCAGTGTGAATTTGGTATCTCGAATTGCTCAGGAAGATGACGACATGGAGCAGTACGTTAACAATGGAGGCATGGAACAATGGGGAAACCATCTCAGCATGGGCCAATCAGGCAACAATCCACAGCTGGTTGGTTATAGATTTCAGGATATCGAGATTCCGTCAGGCGCCACCATCACAAGTGCGTCAATAGAATTTACGTCAACCGCCAACAATAGTGGCGATGCTGACCTCACAATCCACGGACATGACATAGATGACGCACCCGTTATCGCTACGACCAACTATTACTTAAGGGATTCTGTAAAAACAAGCGAATCTGTTGCCTGGGACCCAGAAGCCTGGACGACCGGAAACATCTATCAATCTCCGGATTTAAGTGCCATTGTTCAGGAAATTGCTGATCGTCCCAACTGGTGCGGAGGTAATTCACTCGGATTCATCGTAGAGGGTACCGGTGAACGCAGGGCGTATTCCTACAACAACAGTCCAAGTAGAGCAGCTCTGTTGAGAATCACCTACGACTCAGAAAGTATACCGGCCAATCAAGGCTGCGTTAGGAAACGCGCTCTAGCTCAGATAGACAGCAGCATCGATGATGCTGAACAAAGGCTTCACAACGGTAAAATCAGAGCGGATCGAACTCAAGTTCGTATGCCACGCCGGGGAAACGGTTCGAACAGCAGAGTTCTGAATCGACTCCGTTTTACTAACCTTGCAATTCCTCAGGGTTCCATTATTGAAAACGCCTCGATTCAATTTGAGGTTGACGATTCTCGTAACGATACGCTGGATTTAACGTTTGAAATCGAAAACACCGACAGTGCGCCCCCACTGATAATTGATAATTGGTGGATTGCCAATCAAGCAACTGCTGCTGCAACAGTGGCCTGGCCAATAACCAGTTCAGACATTTGGGCTGTTAACGAAAAGGTCTCCACTCCCGACCTATCAACATTGGTACAAACGATTGTTGATCGCCCTGGCTGGCTGTCAAACAATGATATGGCATTTAGAATTAGCGAAGGCAGTACGGGAACAGGGCGGCGTTATTTCGAGTCGTACGATGGAGAGCAACCAGCTGCAGCAAAACTCAGCGTTGAATACAGGACGAATATAGGCTCATCCGGTGGTGGTCAGATTGTATATAACACCGCTAGAGATGATATGAAAAAAGTGGTTAACGAGCTAAGCGCAACCGGTGGTACGCCAATCGTCGCAGCATACTACGAAGCCGTTCAGTACATGCTGGGTGGCCCTGTAGATTATGGAACTGAACGTGGTTACTACCGTCACCGATATCACCGAGTTTCTCATCCAGATAGTTATACAGGAGGTTCTGTAAGCCGACCTGCAGGCTGTAGTGATGCAAATCTGGAAGGTTCTAGCTGTACACATGAGGAGATCACCGGATCAGCAACCTACAAATCACCTTTGGCTGATAGCTGTCAGACCAATCACATTGTTTTTCTTTCTGATGGTGTGCCCACCAGTAACACAGCAATCTCCAAAGTAAAGTCTTTGATCGGAGCACCTTCATGCGATCCTTCAAGTGGTAATGAGGCTTGTGGTCGTGAATTGGCTACCTGGTTGGAAGAGACAGATCACAATCAAAACATAGCCAGAATGCAAAACATCAGCACTTATACTATTGGATTCAATATCAACAGTAGCTTCCTGGCAGACTTGGCAGGCGCAGGTGGTGGCACGTATTACGATGCTGCTTCATCCGAAGAGCTGGTCGCAGTTTTTCAGGATATTCTTGGTGATGTTTTGGCAGTCGATACCAGTTTTGTTGCTCCAGGTGCAACTGTGAATCAGTTCAATCGCCTGACGCATAGAAACGATATTTATTTTGCGCTGTTCAAGCCAGACGCTCGTCCTAGCTGGTCTGGTAACTTGAAACGCTATCACCTTGGTGCAAATGGCAATGGTGAAGTCACTATCCAGGATGCTAATTTCGATCTTGCCATTGATGACACCAGCGGCTTCTTCAAAGATGGCGCAAAAAGCTGGTGGAGTGACGCTCCCGATGGTAGCTCAGTACCTGCAGGTGGAGTGGCCAGTAAGATCTCGTTGGCAGGACCCAATAATGTGGGTTCCAGGCGTATGTTCACCTATACAAACAATTCTATTCCTACTGGTGGAATCAACTTGCCATCTCAAAGTAAGTATCTGCTACACGAAGATAACGTTGAAATCACCGAAGCCGATCTGGGTATTGCCAGTACGTATGGCAATGCTGCAGAAAGAAACGCATACCGTACCGATCTCCTGAAATGGGCGCGCGGAGTCGATATCCTGGACAACAACTTGAATGGGGATGTAGATGAGGTACGCACGCACATCGGCGATCCCATGCATGCACGCCCCGTTATCTTGAATTATGAGAATGGAGCTAATACACACACGACCATATTTGTTGCAACCAATGAAGGCATGTTACACGCGATTGAGCATGAGAATGGAACCGAGCTTTATTCCATCATGCCCAAAGAATTGTTGAAAAACATAGCACCATTTTATGAAAACCAGCAATCAACAAAACACCCTTATGGTCTGGATGGCGATCTATCAGTCTGGCACGAAGACGACAACAACAATGTCACTGTAGACGCTGGTGAAAAAGCCTACTTATTTGTAGGTATGCGCCGCGGCGGCAGCGACTATTATGCATTTGATGTATCTGATCGGTTGAACCCTAAGCTTGTGTGGCAGATCAAAGGCGGTACGGGCGATTTCGCAGAACTCGGGCAAACCTGGTCGCGAATGGTTCCGACCTCACTCATGATAAACAATACTGTCAAAAAGGTTCTGATCTTTGGCGGGGGCTATGCAACCACTCAGGATCCCAATCCGGCTACGCTGTCAGCATCTCAGCCAACTGATGATAGCGGCGCTGCTATCTACATTGTCGATGCAGAAACAGGTCAACGCCTATGGGTTGGATCAGGTGAAGCCGGTGGTGACAAACAATTCGCCGATATGGACTACAGCATCCCTGCAGACATACGGGTTATTGATATCAATCTGGATGATATGGCAGATCAGATGTATGTGGGTGATATGGGAGGACAGCTCTGGCGCTTTGACTTTACACCTTTTCATCAGAGCGGTGATTTGGTAGACGGCGGTGTTCTTGCCAAGCTTAACGGTAGTAGTGCTAATCAGGCACGAAGACTCTACAATGAGCCGGATGTTGCCTTAATTGCACAAGACGGCAAACGTTTTCTATCTGTGAGTCTGGGGTCTGGATGGCGCGCTCACCCGCTCAATGATGTCGTTGAAGATCGTTTCTATATGATCCGCTCACATAGTGTGTATACAAAACCTGAGGGTTACGGTAAAAATACAGGCACGGTAAACTCACCGGACTGGAAGCCTTTGACCGAAGACGACTTGGCCAATGTAACTGATGATCTTGATCCTGTGTACAACCACTATGGCTGGATGCTGGAACTGGAGGGCAACGGAGAAAAGATCATGGGTAACAGTATCACGATCAACAACCAGGTAGTCTTTACTTCGTATGAACCAGAGTCAACAGGAGATGCCTGCTCGCCGGCAATAGGTGGTGGATCCATCTATGTGGTGGATGTAATGAATGGTGCACCCACGCTTGATCTTGATGACGACGGAAATGACGAATCTGAAAGCGGCGGTACCGATGAGGAAGAAGAAGGAAATCAGGTCACGTATAAAACTGAAGAATTCACCAAAGAAGATCGTAAAAAGCAATTAAAACAAGGTGGGATACCACCCCCACCGACTGCCTTGATTACTGAAAGCGGCAATGAAATCGGAACTACCGTTCTTGTTAGTACCGAACAACCTGTAGATGCTGACTTTAACAACCTCACACAACGCACCTACTGGCAGGACAAAGGGCGCGGCGAGCAATCGCCCGCCGAGATCACAGCCAGTGGCCCGGAGGATTAATTTCAGCTCGACTCATTAAACGTAGTTAGTTAATGCGTAGTTACAGCAAAGCCACCGAACGACAATTCGGTGGCTTTTTTACATCTGCGTAAACTTCTGCTGATTCAGCTCTCTCCATAAACTCAAATACAGTTTATTTTTCAGCAACATACAAAAAAACACAGACCAAAAATCTGCTTATAGCTTAACTGAATAACTAAATAGCAAAAAAGCCTTTAACAAAATCTGCCAGGCCTGCTCCAATAAGGCCTTCCTTGTTCAAGCAGATGCTTTTCCATGATGATCGAAACCGATGTTGTCATTATTGGCGCCGGACCTTGTGGCTTGTTTCAGGTATTCGAATTAGGCTTACTCGACATACAGACTCATGTAATCGAGTCGCTGCCAAAACCGGGCGGTCAATGCGCAGAGCTCTACCCCAACAAACCAATTTACGACATTCCAGCCTACCCTACAATTGGCGCACAGGAACTGATTGATCGCTTATTAGAGCAGATAGCGCCATTTGATCCTACGTTCCATTTTAATCAGCAAGTAGATGTCCTGGAGCGCCAAACAGACGGGCGTTTCTACCTCCATACCACTCAGGATCAGCACTTTCTCGCTAAATCCGTGATAGTAGCTGGAGGGGTTGGCTCCTTCGCTCCCGTCAGATTAAAGTTACCCGGTATAGAGGAGCGCATTGGACAGGATGTGTTCTATTCCATAAAAGATCCTGAGCTTCATGCTGGTAAAGACATAGTGATTCTTGGAGGTGGAGATTCAGCGCTGGATTGGGCCCTGGATATGCATGAGCGTGCCAATAGTGTTTTGCTGATTCATCGTTCGGATAAATTCAAAGCTTCACCTGCGTCGGTATCTCGCATGAAAGAGTTATGCGATAACTACGAGATGCAATTTCTCATCGGTAACGTGAGTCGATTTTCCACAGCTGAGACAACTTCCAGTAATGCAGCTGTGGCACCACTAAGGAGTATCGAGGTAACTGGGGCTGACGGTGTCGCTCGTCGGGTTGAGCTTGATCATTTGCTCGTGTTTTTTGGATTGTCCCCAAAACTTGGGCCGATCGCCCAATGGGGACTTGATCTCAAAGGCAACCAGATTCGCGTGGATACCGAGAAATTTCAATCAAGCGAAGCCGGTTTATTTGCGGTTGGTGACATTAACTGGTACCCGGGAAAGAAAAAACTGATCCTGTCGGGCTTCCATGAAGCCGCCCTTGCAGCGTTCGCAATCAAAGAGCAGCTAAACCCGGGCAAAAAGGTTCATTTACAGTACACAACTACAAGTCCGGTTATGCATGAAAGACTGGGAGTTGATGACCCCTACTCCGAAAACGACGTAGAGGCGGCATAGATATGTATCAATATACTGAGTATGACCGTCACTTCCTAAACGATCGTGTAGCGGAGTTTCGTGAACAAACCGGGCGCTACCTGAACGGTGAGCTAGAGGAAGACGAATTCAAGCAGTTGCGCTTACGCAATGGGCTATACCTGCAAAGAAAGGCGTACATGCTTCGTGTGGCAATTCCTTATGGGTTGCTCTCCAGCAAACAGCTAAGAAAACTGGCACACATCGCTCGCGTGTACGACAAGGACTATGGGCATATTACCACGCGTCAGAACATTCAATATAACTGGCCAGAACTGGCAGACGTGCCTGACCTGCTAGCTGAATTGGCAGACGTCGACATGCACGCGATTCAGACCAGCGGCAACTGCATTCGCAATACCACCACTGATCCACTAGCAGGTGCGGTGGCTGATGAAGTCGAAGATCCGCGTCCGTGGTGCGAGCTTATACGTCAGTGGTCTACTCTTCACCCTGAATTCAACTGGCTGCCAAGAAAATTCAAGATCGCTGTCACTGGTGCCACCAGTGACAGAGCCGCTATCCAGGTGCACGATATCGGCTTACGCCTGATAAAAAACGAACTCGGTGAGACTGGTTTTGAAGTACTGGTTGGCGGTGGTCTGGGTCGCACCCCTTACATCGGACAAACCATTCGATCCTTCTTGCCAAGCGAGCATCTACTCACTTACCTGGCTGCTATATTGCGCGTTTACAATCTGGAAGGTCGACGTGACAACCTGTACAAAGCAAGGATAAAAATCCTTGTTAACGCTTTGGGAATCGACACATTTCGCGAAAAGGTCGAAGCGCAATGGCACGACTCGCAGCATAGCGACGATACATTCTCAAAGGCCGACATCGACAAATTAAAAGCACAGTTTCCTGTTGCTCCCATGCTTGGACAACTAGTGCAGGCAGGCGATGCGACCGATGCAGATCAAGAATCTGAACCACAAGATAAAAACCTGATCTGGCTACATCCGGAACAGACGCTAAACAACCCTCTGTTTAATCAATGGTATCAATCCAATACTCGTGCACATCGCGATAGTGGTCGTAGAATAGTTTATGTTTCACTCAAGGCACCAGGCCTACCCGCAGGGGACATAACAGCTGATCAAATGGATCGCATAGCTCAATTGGCAGATGAATTTAGTCTCGGTGAAATACGAACTACCCACGAACAAAATCTCGTGCTGGCCCATGTGCCGATTGATTGCCTGTTTGATCTTTGGAATGAACTTAAGCAAGTAAAACTAGCAACACCCAACCTTGGCAAACTCACCGACATGATTGTGTGCCCGGGTTTGGATTATTGCTCACTCGCCAATGCGGGCACCCTTGCGATATACGACCAGATCTACCAGCGATTTGAGGATTTGGACTACCAACATGAACTGGGTGATATCAGCATCAAGATCTCAGGATGCATGAATGCCTGTGGACATCATCATATCGGTGATATTGGCATTCTAGGTGTCGACAAAGGTGGCGTGGAATGGTACCAGCTCACAGTGGGCGGGCATGCCGGCAATGCAGCCAAACTTGGCCAGCGATTGGGCAAGGCCATCGCCAAAGACCAAGTAGCTAATGCCATTGAGCTATTGCTTCAGGCTTACGTAATCAATCGAGATCCGGGAGAGAGCTTTCACGATGTCGTCGTGAGATTAGGCCCCACCCCCTTTAAGGAGAAAGTTTATGCCACTGCTGCGTAATGGCCATTGGGTCAACGAAAATGCCTGGGTGCGTCTTGCAGACGAAGACGCCTTGCCCGCTAGCGATTCGTCAGAACATCCGCTTCTTTGCAGTCTAGCTCGATTTCTGGACATTGAATCAAAGCAGCACCGGATCATCTCAGGTGTCTGGCTAAATAGCGACGATGATGTCACACCCTTAGCTCCCTATTTGGATCAGTTACAACTCATCTCGATTGATTTTCCGGTGTACACCGACGGCCGAGGATATAGCCAGGCTAGAGTATTGCGCAAGCAACTGTCGTTCGCGGGAGAGTTACGGGCCACTGGTGACGTGCGCGTGGATCAGATTCTCTTTATGGCCAGGGCCGGTATTGACGCTTTCGAGTTTCCTGTCGAACCAGATCACACTCTAGTCGAGCAGATTCTATCCAGATTTCAGCTTAACTATCAACCAAGCTACGCACTGCCACTGGCCGGCTAGTGCACTTCACTACCTGCAGATCGGACACGTTGCACTGAGTCTGCGATAGACTCAGTGCCATGGATAAAAAACTTCTTGATATTCTGGTTTGCCCGGTTACCAAAGGCAAACTAATCAAACGTGATGATGAGCTTTGGTCTAGACAGGCCGCTTTAGCCTTCCCTATTAGAGATGGCATACCCGTTATGCTTGAAGAGGAAGCCAGGGCATTAAGTCTCGAAGAAATCGAGGCTTTGGCTAAGGATTCCAGATAGTCTATCGACAGTGATGTTACTGAGCAATTGGCAACTGAACAGTTACCACTCTTGATCGAGCCTCGACCCAACCGCTGGAGCTACCTTCAAAGCGACGCAATTGCAAAAACACCCTAGCCTCGTCAGACAAAGCTGAAGACAACGCTATGCTTGAGTCGAATTTCTGCCAGTTTGCATCCGAAAACTCTGCTGATGTACTGACTCGGTAGTGATCAGGCTCACCCGACACAACCGGCTTAAGCGTTGTACTGAAGGTTCCCTCGTTGACACTTACATCACCGATAACAACAGAGGGTGGATTGGCTGAAGCAAGAGTACTTCCAGCACGACATCGCGGACCGGGCACTCCCTCAGACAAAGTAACCTGTTTAATCAGATTATAGCCTCTAGCCGGCTCAGCCATGCGTGTTCCACTAAACCGGGTCTTGGATACGGTTACCACGAAAGGAATGTTAGGCACCTCTGTTATCGCCTGTCCATCAGCGTCAGTGAACAGAGCACCAAATTGTTTGTAGTTTCCAGGCAAGCCCACGCAGACCGACGCCCCGGCAACCGGATCGCCAGAATCATCCACAACCCGAACCCCAAATTTCCCGGCGTTCGCAGGCGAAGAAACAAGCATTGCAGCAGCGATTGCCGAACACATGGCGCCCGAAACCACCACTGATCCAAACCAATCCCGAAATGATATTTTCGATTTCACTGTACGTCTCCCAACGATACTGACTATTGCGAAACGTCATATCTCTGACAAATCGCTTCTTGCTGCCAATACTATGACAGTTGGGATGACTTGATTTCTACTCTGAATCACAGCTGAGGTACAGATCACAGTTGTTTAACAGGATTTGCAGCGCAGTCGGCATTGAGCCGAGAGCGATGGCGATCCTGGATTCATGGTCCACAAAAAGTGGTGCTCAAAGTAGCGGACAATTAATCTGGACGCTCAAACAATGAGCTCAGTTGCCACTGCGATGAAAAAGGCTGTGCCTGGCCAGCTGTGCGTAGCCGATTGCCGGAGAGCTATTGTGTGTCCGGAAAAACTCCGTGGGGAGTTAAAAAAGGCTCTAGCTGCCCCAGTTACGAATTTGCCCAGTGTCAACATGGACAAAGTTCGACTTGCTATAGAGCCCAACGCCTCCGGCCTGCATGGTCAATGCAGCCTGCTGAAGCTCTTTGGCAGATACGCCAGGAAAGTAGATATCCGCTGCCCTGCCCTCCATATGGAGGCTGTATTTGGCCACGCCGGATGAGCGCCTGCGAAGCTTAGCATTGGTCTCGGGCGTTCGATAACCTGATAGTACGTGCACACCTTCGCTGGTATCCAGAATTTTGGACAGCAAATAGAGTTGATCGTAGAGAGCCGTATCGATTGGTCTGGCAACATTCGCGCGTCTGTCACGCATCAAATGGTTAAGCTGCGCGATATTTTCGTCTATGTGGATTCCATGCGTGTAATAAACAACATCCAGGTCCTCCCAGGTGTGCGCGTTAACGACGTGCAGACGACGCGACTCTGAGCGGTTTAGCTGATCAATTTGAGACGTTTCGTTTGGATTTTGTGCTTCGGTTGCTGCAAGAGCCTGCCCCATGCCCGAAAAACCCGCTATACCGAAGCCGCCCGCCACAAGGCCCATCGCTGTCGTTTTACGCAAAAAACGACGACGGGAAGCCGTACTTTCCTGTTTATTAGTGGGGTTCATAAAATCCATAAACGTCACAAAGGGCACAACACAGAACTGACTTAGGATTGGGCTGCCTATGCCGTCAATTACACGGCATATTGTGCCACATATAATGACCTTTGCTGAGAACCATATCGGCTCATGAACAAATGCTCATTAGTTAACTTTTGCAATTTTGTGACCGTATTCAAATATACTTAACAGTAAGAATCTCGTATTCCCGGACTCCCTTAGGGGTGTTGACGCCCACCTCATCACCCTCTAATTTCCCGATCAAAGCCTTGGCCAC
Source organism: Granulosicoccus sp. (assembly GCA_045106475.1). Classification (GTDB taxonomy): domain Bacteria; phylum Pseudomonadota; class Gammaproteobacteria; order Granulosicoccales; family Granulosicoccaceae; genus Granulosicoccus. The sequence continues at coordinate 64,230 of JBGCEO010000008.1, read as the reverse complement.
GGGAGAACCGAAACTGATGCGTCGTGCTTTTAAATCAGCTTCATCGTCACCCACGATCTGGTAGGTTATTTCTTCGTCGGTGTCCAGATCAAGCAGATCTACCGTCGCACCAAAAACCACCTTTGTGCTGCTTGCAAGCGTAGTCACATCAATAACCTGAGCCAGAGACAACTTGGCCTCTATCTCTTTGATTCTCCCTTCAATGAAACTCTGCTGCTCACGCGCCGCATGGTACTCAGCATTTTCCTTCAGATCGCCATGTTCACGTGCTTCAGCGATCGCCTGTATGACGTTGGGACGCTGAACACCTTTTAAGTCGGCTAGCTCTTCGCGCAGCAAAGTCTCACCGCGTTTAGTCATAGGAACCTTGTTCATGCTGTCTCCAGATGTATATCACTGAGCCGATACACTTCACCTTGGGTCGAATGAGATAAAGCAGCACAGAATGCACTCGCACCTGACAGGGTGGTTGTATACGGAATCTTACGGCCAATTGCCTGCTGACGGATGTAATACGAATCAGCAATAGCTTGTCGGCCATCGGTTGTGTTGATGATCAAATTTACAGCATCGTTTTTGATCTGATCAAGAATATGAGGTTGTCCCTGCTGCAATTTGTTTATCCGTTGACATTCGATTCCAGCGGCACTAATTGCGGCTTGAGTGCCATCGGTGGCTATCAGCGAAAATCCAGCATCAATCAGACTAAGTGCAACAGCGATAACGCCAGACTTGTCTTGATTTCGTACGCTGATAAATGCCAGTCCCGATTGCGGTAACTCAACAGATGCACCTAAAGATGCCTTGAAGAAAGCTTCTCCAAACGTTTTGCCTGAGCCCATTACTTCACCGGTTGACTTCATTTCAGGCCCCAGCAGCGGATCCACACCCGGAAATTTTGCAAATGGAAAAACCGACTCTTTAACACTGAAGTAACTCGGTTGCGGCAACTCGAGCATACCTTGCGCTTGCAAAGACTGTCCTGCCATACATCGGGCGGCAACCTTGGCCAAGGGGACACCTGTTGCTTTTGACACGAACGGCACGGTTCGGGATGCTCGAGGGTTCACCTCAAGCACATACACAGTATCGCCCTGAATCGCAAACTGGGTGTTCATGAGCCCTACCACGCCCAATCCTTTAGCCATCTGTTCGACTTGACGAGACAGCTCATCACAGCGCTCATCACTTAGTGTGAATGGTGGCAATGAACAAGCTGAGTCACCCGAATGTATACCAGCCTCCTCGATATGTTCCATGATCCCACCAATGACGACATCCTCACCGTCGCAGATTGCATCTACATCAACCTCAACAGCATCATTCAAAAATCGATCAAGCAATACCGGCGAGTCGTTTGACACACTGACTGCCTCGCTCATATAACGCGACAATTCTTTAGCATCCTGTACGATTTCCATCGCACGCCCACCAAGAACATAGCTGGGCCTTACCACCAATGGGTAACCGATCTCGTCAGCTAAGCGCAAAGCATCCTCTTCTGTGCGCGCAGTACGATTGGGAGGCTGGGTAAGACCGAGTTTGTTGATGAGTTGCTGAAATCGCTCTCTGTCTTCAGCCAGATCAATAGAATCAGGGGAAGTACCAATAACAGGTGCACCAGCTGCCAGTAAATCACGCGCCAGCTTAAGCGGCGTCTGACCACCATATTGCACGATCACGCCCACCGGTTTTTCAATATCGATAACCGCTAACACGTCTTCCAACGTTAACGGTTCAAAATACAGGCGATCAGACGTATCAAAATCAGTTGATACTGTTTCAGGGTTACAGTTGACCATGATGGTTTCATAGCCATCCTCTCTTAATGCAAGTGCGGCATGTACACAGCAATAATCAAACTCAATACCCTGACCAATACGATTGGGGCCACCGCCGAGCACCATGATCTTCTTTTTATTCGAAGGATCAGATTCGCAGAACTGCTCGTAGGTGGAATACATATACGCAGTCGTGCTGGCAAACTCTGCTGCACATGAGTCAACCCGTTTGAATACCGGATTCACCCCCATGGCTTGGCGATGCGCTCGAAAGTCAGTCTCCGAGACACCCATTAAAGATGCCAGTCGAGTATCACTGAAGCCATCTCTCTTCAGAGCTCGGGTATCAGCTTCGGTTAGAGACTCGATCGAGCGCTGAGCTACTGCTAGCTCGGTGTCTATGATCTCCTTGATCTGACACAAAAACCAAGGATCAATAGCAGTAGCTTCGAATAACTGGTCAATTGATTGTCCACTGCGAAAGGCTTCAGCTACATACCAGAGTCTTCGCTCACGCGCCTGCCGGATTTCCTTTTCAATCGTTGCCTGCCGATCTTCCTGCGGTAAATCAGAAGGTAGAATTTCGTCAAATCCGCTAACATCAATTTCTAATCCCCGCAGTGCTTTCTGCAGCGACTCCTTGAACGTTCTGCCAATAGCCATGACTTCCCCCACAGACTTCATTTGTGTGGTCAGACGATTATCCGCAGTTGGGAACTTTTCAAACGTGAAGCGAGGCACTTTGGTCACCACATAATCGATACTGGGTTCAAATGATGCCGGAGTTGTTCCGCCGGTGATCTCATTGCTTAACTCATTGAGTGTATAACCCACGGCGAGCTTGGCGGCAATACGAGCGATTGGAAAGCCGGTTGCTTTAGAAGCAAGTGCAGATGAGCGCGAAACACGCGGATTCATCTCGATGATGATCATGGCGCCATTTTTCGGGTTGATGGCAAATTGCACATTTGATCCACCCGTATCAACACCGATCTTGCGTAACACAGCGCAAGAAGCATCGCGCATTATCTGGTATTCCTTATCGGTGAGTGTTTGCGCAGGTGCTACTGTGATGGAATCTCCAGTGTGGATACCCATAGGATCCAGATTCTCTATGGAACACACTATGATCACGTTATCTGCTTGATCACGCACTACTTCCATCTCGTACTCTTTCCAACCAAGCACAGACTCTTCGAGTAGCACTTCGGTTGTTCGCGACAGGTCCAGACCACGCGTAACGATAGCCTCAAATTCTTCGCGGTTATAGGCGATACCACCACCACTGCCGCCCATTGTGAATGAAGGCCTGATGATGCAGGGAAAACCGATAGACTGGTGGCCTTCCCAGGCCTCATCCATGGTATGAGCGATCGCAGCCCTGGGTGTTGATAAGCCAATCTCACCCATCGCTACGCGAAATTTTTCTCGATCCTCGGCCATGTCGATGGCCGCCGGTCGAGCACCAATCATTTCAACGCCATGCTCGTCCAACACACCTTCTCGAGCAAGATCCAGCGCACAGTTCAAAGCCGTCTGCCCTCCCATAGTGGGCAGCAGTGCATCCGGCTTCTCGCGTTCAATGATACGTTGAACAACGCGCCAATCAATTGGCTCGATGTAAATAGCATCGGCCATCGACGGGTCAGTCATGATCGTGGCCGGATTGGAGTTTACGAGAATGACGCGATAGCCTTCTTCGCGCAAGGCTTTGCATGCTTGCGCACCGGAGTAGTCAAATTCGCAGGCCTGTCCAATGACTATTGGGCCGGCGCCAATGATCAAGACGCTTTTTATATCCGTGCGTTTTGGCATGGTATCTTCGAGACGTAGACGAAAGAACGCGCTTAGGCGGCAGGTAATAGCTTTAAAAACTGGTCGAACAAATCAACTACATCATGAGGCCCGGGGCTAGCTTCAGGGTGCCCCTGAAATCCCATGGCAGGTTTGTCCAGCCTGCGAAGACCTTGCAATGATTGGTCGAACAGCGAAACATGCGTAATCGCGAGCGTCTCGTTAAGAGAGTCGGAATCAACTGCAAAACCATGATTCTGGCTGCTTATCATAACCCGACCACTGGCCGTATCGAGAACAGGATGATTAGCGCCATGATGACCAAACTTCATTTTTATAGTTTTCGCACCCGAGGCAAGGGCCAGTAGCTGATGCCCAAGACAAATACCAAACGTTGGTAAATTGTCGGACAACAATTGACTGATAGTATCGATTGCATAGTCGCAAGGTTCCGGATCACCCGGGCCGTTGGATAAAAACAAACCGTCCGGCTTGAGTGCTCTTATCTGTTCAGCGGTATAAGTTGCAGGCACCACCGTGACAGCACAGCCACGATCAACGAACAGGCGTAGGATATTTCTCTTAACACCAAAGTCCATGGCAACAATATGCGTGGGCTTTTTTCCTGTATCGAGCTCGCTGGCTGGCTGCTCTGCATTTGATGAGGGTTGATCAAGAGACCAGCTACCGGTGGACCATCTATAGGGTGTATCGCAGGTAACGACCTTGGCTAAATCCATACCAGCGAGGCCGGGAAAACTGGCAGCCGCTGCTTGTGCCTTAGCCGGGTCGAGTGCCTCGCCTGCCATGATGCAACCATTCTGCGCTCCTTTGTCGCGCAGATGCCGCGTTAGGGCACGGGTGTCAATGTCAGAAATCGCCAACACATTGTGTTGCTTTAAAAACCCGTCAAGACTCTGCTCGGCCCGAAAGTTACTATGCAGTCGCGGCAGGTCTCTAATGACCAGACCCTTGCAGTAAACCGAAGACGATTCCATGTCCTCAGAGTTAGCGCCCGTGTTGCCAATGTGAGGATAGGTAAGCGTGACGATCTGCTCGGCATAAGACGGATCAGTGAGGATCTCCTGATAGCCAGTCATGGCCGTATTGAACACAACCTCCCCAACGGAAATTCCATCAACACCGATAGCTGTACCTCTGAAACAGGTGCCATCGGCAAGGACTAATATGGCTGATCGGGACACAGGCGTTAGAGGTTCCAGTGGTGCGCACACAAAAACGGGAAAAGCTGCTGTGATAGCCAGATTTCCCCGTACCTAGATTACGTAGATGTTACGCGGGCATGCCCGTGCTTGTCTAGCACAACAGCCATTCTTACTTAACTACGAATAAATCGACAAACACCATCCTGCACTTCCGATTTGAGTAGCCCCTGATGCTCAAGATAGCGAAGGTGTGCAAGGCTTTCACCCAGCGCAAAAGCGGTTTGCTGTGCATCAAGTTCACGCCGAAATAGCACATCAAATAGTTCGTAGGCGCAGATGGGGCGATCGCAGGCAGACATTATGTCAGCCAGTCTGTGCTCATGATGCTCGGCAAGAAAATCCAGGCGTTCTCTGAGTCCTTTGAACGGAAGACCGTGAGAAGGCAGCACTAATGTGTCCTCCGGTAATTCGCGCAGCGCAGTCAAGGTTTGCAAAAAACTCTCTAATGGATTGGTATCCGTAAGCTGAGGCATGACACTGACGTTAGGCGTGATGGCGGGTAACACTTGATCAGCGGCTATCAGAACATGATCTGCATCTCGATAGAGCATCAACATATCGGGCGCGTGACCGCGACCGGTAATGACTTCATATTCAAAATTGCCCAGTTCGATTTTTTGACCATTTTTCAGGTACCGCCATTGAGATTCCGATGGAGGCTCATGGACAATTCCCCGGTAACGATTGCCACTGTTCCTTACCGCTTCTACTACCTTGCGGGGTAAACCATGACCCGCATACCAGGTTCCGTAGAGTTCACCATAACTTGCGTCATCAATTGCCCATACACGCAGGGATACAGAAACCTCTATTTCACTGCCCAACACAGCCACGCCCTGGCTGCTGAACCACCCGGCCAAACCCATATGATCCGGATGAAAGTGTGTCACCAACAGTTGTTTTGGCAGTCTTAGTTCATCAACACCGTTGGCAGATCCCAGCGATTTTTGCCAGAGATCCAGTGTGCCTTTGTTCGCAACCCCGGTATCAACAAGCACCTGCTCTCCGGGTTCACCGAGCAACCAGCAGTTAACATGGTTCAACGCAAACGGCAAAGGCAGCCTGGCCCACTCAATATCCGCGCAAACAGACCCAAGCTGGCCGGGTTCGGGTGCAGAATCGAAAAGATAATCCGCAGAAAAAGTTGCCCCTGCCGGTTTACTCATAGCTGAACATCTGCCAAATCACCCTTGGTTTCAAGCCATTTCTTGCGATCACCGGCGCGCTTTTTCGCAAGCATCATGTCCATGGTCTTATTGGTATCATCGCCATCAGCAATTGTCAGACGAATCAAGCGTCTGGTGTCAGGCGCTACCGAGGTCTCTCGCAACTGCAGAGGATTCATTTCTCCAAGCCCCTTAAAGCGTGTGACCGACACCTTGCCCTTGAGTTTTTCTGCCTCGATACGGGCCATAATGCCAGTGCGCTCAGCCTCATCCACGGCATAGAAAACCTGTTTGCCGACATCGATTCGATAAAGCGGTGGCATTGCGACATAGACATGGCCAGCTTGTACCAGTGCACGAAAATGTCGAACGAACAAAGCACACAGCAAGGTCGCGATATGTGCACCATCCGAGTCTGCGTCCGCCAGAATACATATTTTGCCGTAACGCAATTTGTCCAAATCTGCGGAGCCCGGTTCGATACCGATAGCCACTGAGATGTCGTGCACCTCCTGCGATCCTAAAATCTGTTCGATTCCAGCCTCCCAGGTGTTTAAAATTTTCCCTCGCAGCGGCATGATTGCCTGAAAGGTCCTATCACGTGCCTGCTTGGCAGACCCACCGGCAGAATCGCCCTCCACCAGAAACAACTCAGTGCGGCTTAAATCGGTCGAACTGCAATCTGCCAATTTTCCAGGCAGAGCCGGACCACTCGTGAGCTTCTTTCTGACAACTTTTTTACCTACTCGCGCACGCGCCTGAGCGCTTGCTATAGCCAAAGCCGCAATCTGATCACCGGTTTCAGGATGCTGGTTTAACCACTGCGCTGTGTGATCCTTTACGACACCCGAAATGAATACCACGCACTCACGCGAAGACAAACGCTCTTTAGTTTGCCCCGAAAACTGCGGATCCTCCAGCTTGACCGACAAGACATAGTTGACCTTGTCCCAAACATCATCAGGTGTGATTTTTACGCCACGCGGTAATAAATTACGCAAGTCGGCAAAATCACGCACCGCATCAGTCAAACCCGTGCGTAATCCGTTTACGTGAGTTCCCCCTTGCGCGGTGGGCACGAGGTTGACGTAGCTTTCGTGAACACCCTCACCACCTTCAGGTAGCCATGCTACTGCCCAGTCGGCAGTTTCGGTACTGGAGGTCATGCTGGCTGAAAGTGGTTGCTCGGGTAATCGATCAAAACCCTGCAGCGCGCTGGTCAGATAATCAATGAGTCCATCTTCGTAAAACCATTCATCTTTTTCGCCACTGGCCTCATCAACCAGACGCACTCTTAAACGAGGACACAACACTGCCTTTGCCCTCAAGAGATGTCTGAGGCGAGGCAGCGATATTTTGTCTGAATCAAAATACTTCTTGTCGGGCCAAAAACGGATGCGTGTTCCAGTATTACGCTGACCCACGGTTCCTGATGGTTTCAGTTTCTGGTCCACATTACCGTTCTTGAAAGTGGCAAGAAATTCATGACCTTTTCGTCGAATGGACACCTCAAGCTTCTTTGACAGGGCATTCACCACAGACACACCTACACCATGTAACCCACCAGAGAAGCGGTAATTGTCATTAGAGAATTTGCCACCTGCATGCAAGGTGGTGAGGATGACCTCTACCCCGGGTTTCTTCAATTTGGGATGCATATCAACAGGCATACCACGCCCATCGTCAATAACTTCCAGAGATCCATCTTTGAACAATGTCACTCTGATGTCAGATGCGTGACCCGCCAGAGCTTCATCAACGCTATTGTCGATAACTTCCTGTGCTAGATGATTCGGGCGCTGTGTATCGGTGTACATACCCGGTCGCTTGCGTACCGGGTCGAGCCCGCTGAGTACCTCGATAGACGAAGCAGTATATTTATCACTCACGATGGCACTATTCAGTTTTTCTTCTGAGATTGAGATTGGCGCAGGTGATTGCGCGACGGCTGAGTGTAGCGTATGGCGCAACCACTCGCCGCTTCAGGGGTTAAATGCGTCAACAAAGTTGCTGCCCGATCTTGAATAAAGCGACACAAGACGACACACTTGACCAACTAACAATCTTAAAGAATCCGAGAACCTAATGTCAGAATCTCCACATATTGTTCAATTAGACGAACAAAATTTCATGCAGGTGGTCGTGGAAGGCTCTGATCAAGCACCCGTTCTGGTTGATTTCTGGGCTGATTGGTGTGGCCCCTGCAAAGCACTGATGCCGATACTGGAAAAACTGGCCATCGAATACAATGGTGCCTTCACGTTGGCCAAACTGGATACTGAAGCCCACCCGGGGATTGCTCAGCAGCTAGGCATCAGAAGCTTGCCGACTGTCAAGCTGTTCAAGGACCGCCAGTTGGTGGATGAATTTATGGGGGCCTTATCCGAAGCAGAAGTAAGAACATTCCTGGAAACGCATGTTGGGCCAGCACTTGAGGCTGAAGAAGAATCAGCCGAAGAAGAAGAATCTGGTGACAATCGCGTCAACACGGCGATGGCTCTTTTTGAGAATGGTCAAAGCATCGAGGCCCGTGAGTTGTTGCAACAGGCTCAAGCAGACGAACCGGAAAATCCCGAAATACTCCTGGCACTCGGACAAATTTGCATCAGTACCGCCGATCTGGATACCGCCGAGAGCTGTTTGAAGGCCTTGCCGGAAGCCGAAAGAGAAGGCCCTAAAGGGCAACGACTGGCCGGAATTCTGGAACTTGCCAGAGAGAGTGATTCAAGTGTCAGCCCAAAAGTGCTGCAATCACAACTTGAAAGCGACCCTTCAAACAGCGAGATAAGATACAAGCTGGCCATCGCAGAAGCGCTTGCGGGCAATGTGCAGGTGGCCATGGATCACCTGCTCAAGCTAGTTCAAACCGATGCCGGCTACAACGACGGTGCGCCTCGCATCAAGCTGCTTGCCCTGTTCAATGTTCTGGGTGATGACCCGCTGGTGGGGCAGTACAGGCGCAAACTATTTGCATCATTGCATTAACGCTGAATTGCCAAGATCCTACCTAGGGCCTACTGGTCACTGAAAGGGCGTATCTGGCCGCATTGCCAGCACGCCCCGAACTCGCTTCCAGACCATTCTTGACAGGCAGAACACCGCCAGTCACGACTCGGTTTTTTACGGCTCGATTCAAATTCGTCAATTAATTCTCGTGCTCGTTGCTGATGCTGCACCTGCTCCAGCCACACACCGATAACCTCAGTGGGAGGCAACTCGCCAATTGCTCCACTCAAATACGACCCGGTGACGCTTGCCTGCATGCCCCCTGCTTTTAATTCATCCACGATCAACTGAGCTTCGACCATGTTAGCGGCCCTGTAGATCAGCGGCACCCCTTAGCTCGCATCAGCTTTTGCCTCATCAAGCGATGGCAGCCCATAGGGCAGATCAATCGCTTGCAACTGAGTATCTGACCAAGCAAATACGGCTGAATTCGCCGAAACTTTGGTCACAGCTAGAATGAAAAGATCTTTTTGGTCGTAAGCTATGGCATCGACAACGGTTCCCGCATCGGCGTCTTCGCCGGCGCTGAGGCTATCCCCGGCTACTGGAACGTTTGTGTCTTTTGCAAGTAAACCTCTAAAGAGCCGCATATGGCGCTTCAGCTTGCCGAGGTATTGCATTCGAGCCACTATCTCCTGCCCCGGATAACATCCCTTGGTAAAACTCAGTGCGTCAATGTGCTGCAGGTTCAGCATCTGAGGTACAAAGGCTTCGATCGTGCCTTCTCCCATAGTCGGTACACCGGCAGTGATGTCGCCCAAACGCCAGGTGGCCTGGGATCGCTTGTCTAGATCGGGTGAAGAAGCCCAGATGGATGTTTGATCGTCAATGCTTGCCAAAAACAGGAATCTTGCTCGACCAGGCTGCGAATCCTGTGATGAAGCACCACCCGAAAAGTCATCATGCCAGCGGATAAGCTGTTGTGACTCATTACTTGCTGCATCCAGTGGACTTAAAGGACGGGCACCCAAGTGCTGGGCTGCTGCTCCCAGACTGTCAGACTCGTCAGCAATTATTCCTGTACAAATCCAATCATCGCGCTCGGATATGGTTACATCGGAGCGCATGACGAACATACTCAGACGCTTGATAAAGCCATCTGCAACGTCATTTGAAACAAGGAGGCGAAATCCCCCCTCAAATCCTACGATGATGGGCAAAGCAAGCAGTCTGCCCTTGGGCGTGCAGTAACCTGTTAACTGAGCTCGTGTGGAGGACACCTGCGAGAGGTCATTGCAAAACTGCCCTTGAAGGAAGTTTGATGCATCATTTCCAGTGATCTCAACGATCCTGAATTTTGACAAATCAACCATTTGCACGCCAGCGGTTGGAACCGCATCGACCTGATTGATCAAATCCACAGCACCAATGTCGTCGTTAATACCACTGTCACGGAGTGTTTCCACCCATTCTTTAACCATAAGACTAAGACCCTATCCTTTATCCTGCTGAAAAATCGGCATAATCCTCGCAAATTAAGGAATTGTACCCGCATCGCTTGTTACTATGGCATTGCTGGCCGTTCTCAATACGATTCACATTCAATGATAAAAGAAGAAAAAGACACTCAGGACTTAAAACTCACTGAATCTTGCCCTGAATCAGATCCTAAGTCAGGAGCGAGCCAAGCTGCGCCGGCTAACACACCGCCATCAGTGACTCATGTCGCTCAGAATGCGGCCGCCACCCTCGATGATTTACCATCAGATCGCCCCCGTGAACATGGCGGCCAAGATGGCCCGGAACCAACACGCTATGGTGACTGGGAAAAAAAGGGTCGCTGCACAGATTTCTAGATCATTTAAAAACAGTCTAATTCCACTGCAGGTTCAGCCTGCCAACACTTTGGATAACATGCGTATGGCCTCGAACGATAAGCGACCGCTCTCCCCGCATTTGCAACACTATAAATTACCACTCACAGCGTATCTGTCCATTACGCACAGAGCCACGGGTGTAGCCAACAGTCTGGCCATCGTGCTTCTCGTGCTGCTCATCGCGAGTGCTTCTGGCACACCTGAGAGTTATGCTTTCATGTCTGGCATTGCCAATTCATGGTTCGGTAAGCTAGTGCTCTTCGGATTCACGATCACCTTGTACTACCACATGTGTAACGGTATTCGGCACCTGTTCTGGGATGTAGGTCACGGCTTCGATCTTGAGATAGCGAAAAAATCCGGCAATGTCTGCGTTATCGCAGCTCTTGTCATGTCAGTAGTAACCTGGATGGTGGCAGCAGCAGCATGAGTAAATACAGAACACCGCTTTCACAGGTAAAAGGCCTCGGTTCCGCCAAAGAAGGCACCGACCATTTCTGGAAACAGCGATTAACAGCGATTGCGCTGATACCCCTGGTGCTCTGGTTAGGGTTTTCGATTGCCTCGTTGCCGAGTATGGACTACCTCGCAATTCGAGAATGGTTGTCGCAACCGTTCAGTGCCATAGTGATGATCCTGTTCCTGATCTCTGGATTCTTCCATGCAAGGCTAGGACTTCAAGTAGTCATTGAGGACTACGTAGGCTCTCACGGCCCCCGAACTGCCGCCATTATTGCAGTTACGTTCATCGGCGCTGCGCTCTGCGTCACAGGCGTGTTTTCAGTCATGCGAATCGCATTCGCTGCCTGACTCGTAACAACAACAGTTAGGACAGACAGATAACTATGACGAACGCATACAAAATTCACGATCACACCTACGACGTTATAGTGGTAGGTGCCGGCGGTGCTGGTCTTCGAGCCACGCTGGGAATGGCTGCTCAAGGACTCTCCACGGCCTGTGTTACCAAAGTATTTCCGACCCGGTCACACACAGTCGCGGCACAAGGAGGAATGAGCGCGGCTCTGGGTAACATGGGCGAGGACCACTGGACCTGGCATATGTTCGACACGATCAAGGGCTCCGACTGGCTGGGCGATCAAGACTCCATTGAGTACATGTGCCGTGAGGCGATGCCTGCCGTTATCGAATTGGAACACTTCGGCGTACCCTTTTCGCGAACTGATGAGGGCAAGATCTATCAGCGCCCGTTCGGCGGAATGACTACCGATTTCGGCGAGGGACCTGCCGCTCAGCGAACCTGCGCAGCGGCCGATAGAACAGGACATGCAATATTGCATACGCTCTATCAGCAATCCCTAAAACACAATGCTGAATTCTATATCGAACACTTTGCTACCGATCTCATCATGGATGAAGGAGTATGTCGTGGCGTGGTGTCTCTGGATCTGGCAACGGGTGAGTTGCATCGATTTCGCGCTCATCAGGTTGTTCTGGCAACAGGCGGTTGTGGACGAACCTACTTCTCGGCTACCTCTGCACATACTTGCACGGGTGATGGCAATGCCATGGTTCTGCGCGCTGGTTTACCACTTCAGGATATGGAATTCGTTCAATTCCACCCCACCGGTATCTATGGGGCTGGAGTGTTGATTACCGAGGGTGTTCGCGGCGAAGGTGGTTATCTGACAAACAGTGACGGAGAACGCTTCATGGAGCGTTACGCACCCAATGCCAAAGATCTTGCCTCACGCGATGTAGTTAGTCGATCCATGACCATGGAGATCAACGCCGGCCGTGGAGTGGGTGCAGACAATGACCATATTTTTCTGAATTTGCAGCACTTGGGCGGCGACGTGATCGACAAGCGCCTGCCAGGAATTTCTGAGTCAGCACAAATTTTTGCAGGGGTCGATGTCACCAAAAATCCTATACCCGTCATCCCGACAGTGCATTACAACATGGGGGGCATACCAACTAACTATCACGGCGAGGTGGTTACTCTCAAAGATGGCGATCCGGATACTGTCGTACCCGGCCTGATGGCGATTGGTGAAGCTGCCTGCGTGTCAGTACATGGTGCGAATAGGCTGGGCAGTAACTCTCTTCTTGATATTGTTGTTTTTGGCCGTGCGGCAGCCTTACGTGCTGCAGAGCTAGTCAAGCCGGGCGCTCCACACAAACCTCTTGGCGAAGAGGCAACAGCACCTGTACTCGACCATCTTGATCGTGTGCGCTTCAACAAAGGCGAAACAGGAACCGCAGCTGTTAGGGATCGCATGCAGCGCACTATGCAAAAACATGCCGCCGTGTTCCGAACCGGCGATAGCCTTAAAGAAGGCATCGATAAAATGCGTGGCATTGTTGACGAGTTTGACGATGTGCAGGTTAATGATAAAAATCTCATCTGGAACACCGACCTCGTCGAGACGCTCGAGCTGGAAAACCTGTTAGTACAGGCGCAAACCATCATTCATGGTGCACATAATCGTCCAGAGAGCCGAGGCGCTCATGCCAGAGATGATTTCGAAGACCGCAATGATGAAGACTGGATGAAACACACCCTAACCTGGACGGATGAGCGTGCAAATGTCTCGATAGACTACCGACCAGTTCATATGTATACGCTGACCGATGAGTGTGAAGTTATCCCACCCAAGCAGCGAGTTTATTAGTTTGCCGCTCTCAATGCTGACTAATACAACCAAGTATCAAGGAGAACACAATGGCAGAATTTAAACTACCCGCCAATTCAATCGTAAAACAAAGCGGAAACCATTTCGCAGCTCCTGCCGGTGCAAGCAATACTCGTAGGTTTAAGGTTTATCGCTATGATCCGGACACCGGAGAAAACCCGCGTGTGGATACTTTCGATGTAGATGTTGAAAACTGCGGACCGATGATCCTGGATGCGATTATCAAAATTAAAAGCGAGATGGACTCTACGCTTACCTTCAGGCGATCATGCCGCGAGGGCATCTGTGGCTCCTGTGCAATGAATATGGGCGGTACAAATGGCTTGGCATGCACGACCGCTATCGCTGACTTTGAGGGTGATATAACCATCTACCCTCTGCCGCATCAACCCATCATAAAAGACTTGGTATCCGACCTGACCAATTTCTATGCACAGTACGCGTCTATCGAACCTTGGCTGAAATCTGACACCCCTGCTCCACCTGATCGAGAACGTCTGCAATCGCCTGAAGATCGAGACAAAATAGATGGTGCTTACGAGTGTATTCTTTGCGCCTGCTGCTCTACCAGCTGTCCCAGCTACTGGTGGAACCCGGAGCGTTACCTGGGCCCTGCTGCTCTTCTCGCATCATACCGATGGCTGGTTGATAGTCGCGATGACGCAACCGGTGAGCGATTAGATGATCTGGAAGATCCTTTCAAACTCTATCGCTGCCACACCATCATGAACTGCACCCAGGTCTGCCCGAAAGGATTGAACCCGGCCAAGGCAATTGCAGAAACCAAGAAGATGCTGGTTAAACGCCGATTGTAGGGCTCAACCCGCATGAGCACTGATGCACCGAATCTGTCCAAACTGCGCTGGCGTTGCCGGCGCGGTATGCGAGAACTCGATGAGGCGATGCTAGCCTATTTGGACAACCACTACGAGCATGCCTCGTCCGACGAGCGTGCTATCTTTGAACAGCTGCAGGAATTGCAGGACCCTGAACTCTTTAAATTGGTAAGCGGCAAGGCCAGGGAGGCCCGTTATCAAATCGTACTTGACAAAATCACAGCCACCCTGGGTGGCAGAACTTAAACCAAGCCGATACCACCAGGCACTGCTGTGTTTCTTTTTTGCCTGTGCGCTCTACGCCATAGTGGCAACCCCTATACCTGCGATCATGCAGTTGGCCTGCGCGGTGACCGTTGTTTGTCTGCTCATTCTCAAGTGGCCTAAATTATTCGAAGCTAAATCATTGCAACATCAGGAAGACACTGGTCTGTGGGTCGAAAAAACTGCTTCAGGTAAAACTATCAACGGCATGCTTATACCGGCTGGCTATCGCAGTGCGGGCTTACTTGTACTGGTTTTGCAACAGGAAAATGATCATCACTACCGTGTTGTAGTCTGGCGCGACAGTGTCGCCCGCTGCGAATTTAGCTATCTGCATCTTCAACTGGCATACGCCACTCGCCCGGCAAGGCGCAGATCACTAAGCGCATTTTTATCACTGCGTTAAACTACGCATACATTCTTATCGAGTCTTGTTTTGAAACAACCAATTTATTTGGGAGTAAATGTCGATCATGTTGCTACTGTTAGAGAGGCACGTGGCTCAGGCTATCCAGACCCCGTGCATGCGGCTTTGCAGGCTGAACTTGCAGGTGCCGATGGCATTACCATGCATTTGCGTGAAGATCGCCGCCATATTCAGGATCACGATATAGAGCGATTTGCCGGCAGCGCACAAACCAAATTGAATCTTGAAATGGCTGCTACCGATGAGATGCGCGATATAGCTATCAGGGTCAAACCAAAAGATGTGTGTCTGGTACCAGAGAAACGTGAAGAACTCACCACCGAGGGCGGTATGCAGGTTGCTGCCAATCAGGCATTTTTAACCGAATACGTCGCGAGTCTGCAACAGGCAGGCATTCAGACATCCTTGTTTATCGATCCGGAAGAAGCCCAAATCGAGGCTGCTGCACGTGTCGGCGCTCCCGTTATCGAACTGCACACGGGGCGCTATTCAGAGGCACAGGGTCCGGCTGAAACTACGGCCGAGCTGGCCCGCATTGTCTCTTGTTGTGATTACGCCTTCAGCCTAGGCCTCATTGTCAATGCAGGCCATGGCTTGCATTATGACAATGTACAGTCGGTTGCCGAGATCGAATCCATCAATGAATTGAACATAGGTCATAGCCTGGTTTCCCGTGCTCTCTACTGGGGACTGCCCACGGCTATCAGTAAAATGAAACGACTCATGGTAGAGGCGCGCCATCGTTAACAAGCGAAGCCGGTCAACAATACTGATGAGCATTGCCTCTCATGTAACGAGTTTATTGCCATGATTGCCGGTATAGGCATTGATCTGGCGACTATCAGCCGCGTCGTAAAAGTGCATGCGCGTTTTGGCGAGAGGTTTGCCCGGCGAATTTTGCATGAAAAAGAACTTCAGTCCTACTCAGATCATGCCTGTCAGGAACGCTTTCTAGCTAAGCGATTTGCCGTAAAGGAAGCGGCTGTCAAAGCCTTGGGTACTGGCGAACGTTCGGGCGTTTTACTCAAGGACTTTTATGTCGAACACGATGACCTGGGGAAGCCGCTACTCAGGGTATCCGGCGCTGCGGCAGAGCGCTGCAGCGCACAGGGCATCGATGGTTTTTGGGTGAGCTTGACAGACGAAGGCGACACAGTAGCTGCTTTTGTCGTATTAGAACGTTCAAGCCAGTAGGTTCAAGCTAACAAAACCGGCGTTGAAAGGCGTCCGTTTGCCAAGGCCGTTAGTCAGTTAGTCAGTTAGTCAGTTAGTCAGTTTCTCTAGCGTAATTGATAGACGCGGACGTAGTCTACTGACAGGGTTGCTGGTGTAACAGTCGTACCATCAGGTGCACCCGGCCAGATACCACCCATCGCCAGATTCAAAATCATATACATATCCTGGCTTGACACATTTTCACCGACAATTCTGTAGCGAGGCTCACCATCTATGTAGTAAAGAAGTTCTTCAGGACTCCATGCTAACCCTATGGTATGAAACCCATCGGAAATACCTGGCAGCACAACTTCCCATTGCCCGGGAGATCGAAGATTTCCATCGGCATCCTGATAGTTATAATTGTGAAAGATACTATCTGGCTTAGCACCATCATATTCCATTATGAATAGTTCAGGTTTCAAGCCTTCAAACTCAGAACTGAGCATCCAAAAACTTGGCCAAATGCCGCGGCCGGATTGCAAGTCGACGCGAGCCTCGACATATCCATAGGTAAAATCGAACTTTTCTGCGCTCGTCAATACGCCTGACAACCAAGCCTGTTCGTTTGAAGAAGCACGCAGTGAATCTGGCGTTTCGATGGCAGAGATTGTCAGGTTTTCGCCATCAAAACTAAACGGGTTATAGCCGAAATCAGACATGTTCTGTTGGTCTACATAGTATTGAAGCTGGTCATAAACAACCAGATCAGGCCCCCAGGGCAAGGCTGTATTCCACTTTGCACTATCAATTGAATTGCCTTGGAACTCATCATTAAAGACAAGATTGTATAAGCTCAGATCTACAGCATTAGGGCTTTGACCTGACGTACCCCCATCGCTTCCACCAGAATCGGTAGAGCCATCAGTTGAGCCACCATCAGTACCCGCTGACGCTTCATCTGTGGTGCCACTGTCAGAAGTACCGTCTGCGGACCCGGAATCAGTCGAGCCGTCACCGCTCGTATCAGTACCGCCGGTTGCACCACCTCCGGTTTCGCCATCACTGGAACCATCAGGTACTCCTGCGCCCAGTGAAGGATTTTGTGCTGCAGCAACACGAGCATCGTTCAGCTCACGTTCCTGCAAATCTACCAAATCACTTTTACCACAGCCCGTCATTGTCACCGACAGAATGCCAACCGCGATAGTTCGAACAAACAATTGTGTATGCGAATTCATGTTGCGCACTCTCATTAATAGTAGAAACGTACGCCGATGCCTAGTAAGTCGTTGTCGCCTAGTTCAAACCGCGAAACGATATCCAGACGTCGGTTGACGTGGTAGTAGCCACCTCCAAAAATCATGGCATCACCTTCAAAAAAGGTGCTGTAACCAACACCACCTTGCAGTTCAAAATGATCATTAATGACTAACCTGCTTGACGCGCTGAGATAGATACCCGAATCGTCGAAGTCCAGAGCAAGCTGATCGTCACTAAGTTCAAAGCTTCCATATTCCAATCCCGCAACCACGACAACCGTTAGCCGATCGGCATCGGCGGGCGTAAGATAATAGCCTCCGCCAATCATTAACTCTTGATACTCAGTGGCCAAACCCATTCTGCCTACGTATTGAAAACGGGTATGGCTAGAAGCTGATCCTTCAAGCCAAACACCATTCCCTCCCACGTCATAGCTAACCGGCATCGCTTCCAGATAAGCAAAGTCTCTGGAGCTTTGTCGAGTATCTGGAGGTAGTCTTAACGCTGTCAACAGCGTGGATGCAGTCTCTGATGTACTTTTTTCAGCCTGCGCTTCTGATTTTTTGGAATCGGCAGGTACTACCTGGGCGGCACTCTCCTGAACTGACTGGAGACGCTTTTTTTCCGTTGCAAGCCTTTTCTCTTCCACAGCTTGTCTAGCGGCCTCGGCTTGCGCCTGCAACTGTGCCTGCTTATCCTCTTCCGCCTGCTCAGCGTCAGCCTGCTCAGCGTCAGCCTTTGGCAGCAACTCAGCATCGGATAGTTCGGCCTGCTTGGTAAGCGTTTCTGGTTCTTCAGCCTGCTTTGGTAAAGGAGTCGGCACCTTTGCATTCTGTTGTATTTGATTTGCCTGATAGGCCAAACGCTGTTTACGCTCCTGATCGAGCTGCTTCGCGGTAGCCTGCTCTTTGACCTTATCTGCTACTGCATCGGGTCGAGTCGCAGTAGAAACCTTGGGAGTCGCCGTTTTTTTCTTTGGACTTGAGCCATTGTTCTGTTTAACTTTAAATAGATCTTGAGGATCCAAGGCGTCATCGTCGCGCAGGTAAACCAGACCATCGAGTATGATTTTCGAACCAGGCTCCCCACCGTTAGCAGGAATCTTAGAGTGGGCCTGTAAGTAACGCTGGCCATCAATCGTTATTGATTTTCCGGCAAACGCTTTTGGCTTCGCAGGTTTCTCAGGCTCTACCGGTTCTGAGCCCAGCTTGGAAGGATCAAAAGCGTTGCCCGCCGTTGACGGCGATTTTATTATCGTCGCCTTGAGCAACTTCTTTTCTGTTCCCTTATCGGCTTTTTCTACCTCACTTAGCACGTTAGCCGATGAAACAACTGGACTAGCAATCGAGACTTGGCTAGAAGTTTCTGTATCGCTTACAGGTTTGGCGGTCGTAGCGGATTTAGCAGAGGCAGTCGCGGCCACCATGCCAAACGCGCGCTTCAGGTTCCACTTGGGACCTGGCTTTTGGCAACCATTGTTATTGCCGTCAAGAGACCCGGCACACGCAGGATCTGATGCTACTTGCTTATCAGCAAACGGACCGTGTCCACATTGAGGATCCTTGTACACAGGGAAGTTAAACAAGCCGTCATCCTTGAGCAATTCCGGCCCTGCTCCCACTCGTTTGCAAATCTGAGAAACTGTTTGGCCGCCAATCGGCGTTGGTACGATCCTGCCATTGAGAGAAGCAGGCAGTTCACCAACACAAAAACACTGCCCCTGTGCCGAGTAACTCCCACTCCATTCGTTTGCGTGGGAAATCTGCCAGGACAAGGGGGCGCATACCAGTACAGCTACTGCTGTTTTGCTAAAAATTGGCCGCATGGAGCGATTCCATCAACTGAATTAAAGCAAAATCAGAATCAGGAAACATGCCATACACGAGTTTGATCCAAGTCCAATTCTTACGGTTCAAGGTCAAGGCGGCGATTAAGCATCCGATACCTCTTCCATATGATCGGTTTTTCGTAGACAGACTCACAAAATAGACAGGCAGTAAACGACGATCGAGTACACCTTTCACCAGAGATTGCCGTTATTAAGCACTATGAAGATGAAAAAGCGCATACCGGGACACTTCAAACAGGGTCGCAGGGTAGTCTGGGCCTTGCCGATCGCGGCCTCTGGGCTGATAGCGGGCTGTGCTGAGCAACAGCCAGGCAGTAGTGTCGACGTTTCAGCCCCTGCGCAAGCGGCGGCACAGCCCTCCCTTAGCGCAGCTGCGCTTTCAAATGACGGCGTCAATTCAGTCAGTTTTGCCCAGGCAGTCGCTGCCGGGTTGATTGAAAATCCTGAACCACTCGCAAACGAACAAACAGATTCAGAGACTGGCGCTACTGTGTCGCCTGATTCCGCGAGTGAAGAAAATGTCAATCCATTGGCGCTAATACCAACCACAAATTCTATCGAATCTGCAGTTGTGGGCGATAGTGATCCTTTAATTCTGCCCAATCCGACTACGACCAGTACCACTGTCGAAGCTATCGTGAATTCGCCTTCAACTGGGCAGCAGTCAGCTTCTACCAGTCCCCTTGAAGTTGTTGAACCTGATTTGCTACAAAGCCAGCCCGAATCCACAACAAACGACAGTGTATCGGAGTCAAACGGTTCGGAGCCGCAAACAGAAGAAACCCAACCCATCACTCAACAGGTATCAACGGCACCTGAAAGCGGTGAAAACGAAGGTTCATCCACTGAGCAGTTTTCCTCCAGCACCACAGAAGGCTTCAATGGTGAGGTGTTGGCCGATGCTCTCAGGATCAGCTGGGAAGCCGACCCCGCTGCACGCGGCTACAACGTTTATAAGCAAGCGCAGTACATAACAACAGTTTTTGATACTGAATACATCGACGAAGATGTATACGACAGCGACTACTACTACGAAATACAGGCGTTCAATTTCTCTGATGAGCTGTACTACATCGCAACAGGGTTAACGGTATCGCCTCGCACACTAGGCAGAACAGATCCAAACGAACCGTTACCCAATGCCGATATTCTTGAAGATTATGAACTTGTTTTCTCCGACGAGTTTAATGGCAGCCAACTCGATACCACTAAATGGAACACTTCTTACTTGTGGGGTACTGATCTGATCATCAATAGTGAAGAGCAGTACTATGTAGATATCGCCAATGAGCCTGATTTTGGTTTTAATCCGTTCTCATTTGACGGCAACAACCTCACGATCAATTCGGTCAAAACCCCGCCGGAACTTTCTTCTAAAGCACTTAACCAACCTTACCTGTCAGGAGTAATCACCAGTTACGATGCTTTCAAGTTTACCTATGGGTATATAGAAACCCGTGCCAAAGTTAGTTTTGGTCGCGGCTACTGGCCAGCGTTCTGGTTACTCAACGCTTACTACGTGGACGACAAGCCGGAAATAGATATTATGGAGTTTATCGGGCAGGATCAGGATGTTGTTTATCACACCTACCACTACTATGATTCGGCTGGGCAATTAAGATCAACCAAGTCGCAACCCACTCCCGGAATTGATTACACGTCCGATTTTCATACATATGCTGCGGAGTGGAAACCGGGCACGATCATCTTCTATATCGATGGTATCGAGCGGCACCGAATCAATGATCCCAAAGTGTCACGCCAGGACATGTATGTAATTGCAAACACGGCACTGGGTGGTTGGTGGGCAGGCTCACCCGACGACTCAACACCTTTTCCCGGAGAGTATACGTTGGACTATATTCGGGTTTATCAAAAAACTACCCCATACAATGACGACGTTTTTCTCAACGATGGTATAACAGCTGTGCCCTATGCCGATGACATACCTGAAGCTCGCTCACCGAACCATCGACCTTCAAAGGAAGACTGGCCTGAGGGTTACCCGGACGGTCTCTAAAGATGCAGAGAAATGCCAGTTCAGGATATTGGAAATGGAGAAACCGATAGCCTGAATGTTCGAACGATAACCTCGAAAGCTTCTGACATCAGTTTTGCCCGCGAAGGTTCTCCTATGGCATACAGTCCAACCGTGTAGCCCAGGCCGGATATCTCGGCCTGGAAAATAGTTAAATCAACCTCTGTCAGGCCTCCACGCTCACCTTTTACCTCAAGCCTGTCCATCCATGCTGATTGTCCATTGATAGAAATCCGACGACGGTTCTTACCATCGGATTCGAAAAGGCCTGAGTCTCTTCCAGGTAGTACTTCGATCAACAAATAGTCGGCAAATTGATCTTCTTCGCCCTGGTGGGGTGATTCAAAACCAACAGCATAGCCAGGCTCAAGCTGCGAAAAGCTCTCATCAGTTTCAGCGGCTATAATTTTCTGCCACCCAGTGGGTATAGCTACAGTAAAACCATAATCAGCATCTTCATAGCTCTCTATGTCGAGCAACACTTCAGTGGTACCTTGCTTAGCACCGGTTTCATAATCTAAAGGCGTTTGAGCTTGAAGTGATCCGCTATTTTTCCAATAGTCCGAATCAGATTGGCTATACAACTGGGAATAAACATCCCTACCAGCAGTCGCATCCAATGCACTTGGACTCAGTCGTTCCCGCGCGATAACCACGAGGACGATGAAAGCAACTAAGAGTGGAAAGAGGGCCATGCGAGACATACCTTGAGCATGACAAGTGGCAGTTTTTTATTCTGGGAGCAACAGCCCAGAAAATGACATTTAACGTATTTTCTATGCCGGCTATAAGGGAGTGATCGAATAATTGTGACGTACTATATGGTCGCTTCGGTCACGGTAACTTCTAACTGATCCGTATCAGTACCTCCACTGTCGTCAACGACTAAGAGCTCAATCTGATAGACCCCCAGAAGTAAGTCAATCGATGCCATAGCATCAGTTGACAACGATATCGGAGCAGCCGGTGTCGTCACGTCAAACCACTCAAAACTTACCAGCGTGCCACCATCACCATCATCATTGCTCAAGCTGCCATCCAACAGTATTGTTGTTCCTTCCTCAACGCTCTGATCCGGACCTGCCACTGCCGTAGGTGGCACGTTCGCGGCCGGCGGTTCGGTAACCGTAACAGTCAGCTGATCTGAATCGGTTGCCCCATCATCATCAGTGACCACCAAGGTAATGTCATTGTCACCCAGCGGCAGTGTCGAAATAGTCGCAGTAGCGCCTGTTGCAAACGGCGTGTTTGCACCATCGGTAAACCACTCCAGACTCACCACCGTGCCATCACTATCAGTACCACTGCCACTTAATTGCACTGTGTCGCCCAACTCAACGCTTTGATCCGCACCTGCGCTTGCTGTCGGCGGTACGTTCGCGACCGGTGCTGCGGTGATCGTAACCGTCAACTGATCAGTGGCCGTACCTCCATCATTGTCGGTTACCACTAAATCTATCAAGTGCACCCCAACAGATAAGGTTGCCAACGATGCGGTCTCCCCAGTAGCCAGCCCAACAGAACCTTCAAACCATTGAAAGCTAACCAGTGAGCCATTATCTCCAGCATCATTGCTACCAGTGCCATCCAGAAGCACTACTTGACCCTCAACAACTGTCTGATCATCACCAGCATTGGCAACAGGCAACACATTGGGTAACTCACATACGTCACCGACACCATCATTGTCAGCATCAGCCTGGTTTGGATTTGCCGTTTCCGGACAGTTATCAGGAGGGCTATCGGTGTTGTTTACTCCATCTTCATCCGGATCAATCAGATTGTTGAACGGGTCGCACACATCACCGATACCATCGTCGTCGATATCTGCCTGATCAGAGTTAGCATTAATCGGGCAGTTGTCCGCTGGATTATCGACTTGATCATCATCAGGATCCAGGCCGTTAGTATTATCACAGACGTTTCCGATGCCATCATTGTCCACGTCCGCTTGATCCGGGTTCGGATCGTCAGGACAATTATCAGGTGGGAAATCAGAATTACTGATGCCGTCTTCATCAGGATCCACCAGGTTGTTGAATGGGTCACAAAGGTCCCCAAGGCCGTCGTTGTCCGCATCCGCCTGATCAGTATTTGCAATGGCCGGACAGTTATCAGCATCATCAGCCAATGTATCGCCGTCACTATCCGGATCACTTGGATTTAAAGGATCGCTGCCCGCAGCGATTTCCTGGGCGTTGCTGAATGCGTCACCGTCGTTGTTAAACGACTCCACCTCGTAAACATCGCTAAGAAAATCGATGTTGGCTCCGGTACCTACATTTTGACTGCGAGAGAAATTTGCCAGCTGTAATACCTGTTCCGCAGTTGCAAAGAAATTAGCTGTAATCAAAGGATCCGATCCTTCTGTCACACTAGTCGAACCACGCCATTGATCGCCCTCTCTGCTTAGAATGACAACCTGATCGTTGACAAATGCCTGCGCGCTTACTTGGGCTCGGACTTCTTCACTAGCGTTCTCTAGTTCAACAGGCAGAAAAACACGAAAGTTAAGAGTCACAATGATAGGGGCCGTATCAGGATCGTTCGAATCATCAAAGCGAGTCCCTTCTTGCCTTTCTCTTAAGTTTGAAAAACCGTCATCATCATCATCGATTTCTGTATTGAATTCAGAATCGGCAAACCTTAGAGTTGCCGGGCTCGACACGGACCCCACATTGAGCGGTTTACTAGCCGTGGCCAGGGTAAGTAAGGTGTCACCAATTTGTTCAAACCAAACCAGTGAAACAACAGTGGAAGTATTGGGCGTTACCGTTGTTCTAAAAACATACTGTCCACTGGCATTGGGAAGCACGGTTTGAACCCGGCCTTCGATGGTTACTTCAAGTATCAAATTCTCACGCACCACAATGCGTGATTGCAACAAACGAGCAGGCGCTGTGAACGCCATAGCGGCCTGATTGCCGTCTACGCCAACTTGTCCGCTCTCATTGTTATTGGTACAGGATACGACAAAAATTGCTGCTATGAATAGCAGCGCATAGGTAGTGAACCTACGTAAATTGCTTTTGACGCTAATAGCTGGTAAGTACTTTTTCATGGTAAAGGGTCTACCACGACAGTGACATCAACACCCTGTTGGGAACTGCCGCCTCCCCCACCAGAGGAGGATGCAAGAGCACCCACAATGATAACACCGAGCAGTCCATAGAGAACTTTGCGGCCGGTGGACATACCTGAACCAATCGTACTCTCTGCAGACGTAGTGGAACTTTGAGTCGTGTTTTCAGGTGCAGCTACTTGACGATCGATGAGTAAACGCTCAATGGGATCAAACGCAAAGCCTTCCAGTGTGCGATTGCCTGCGGCATCCACGGCTTCAATGTAATACTGAATACCATCGACCGATTCGATAGCATCGCTGGTCTCGATAGTAGTTGTATAGATATCAGTGTTGCCCAGTGGTTTCATTTCTTGTATTTCATACAACGATTCACCATCGAGCCTGAAATGCAGCAGGACTGAAACAAGATTGACATTGTCCGTCACTGTGGCGGTAAACACCTGGCCGTCGCCCTTTACACCTTGACTGACAGCTTGAAAATCAACAACTGGCGGTTCAGCATCAACAGCCTGTGCCCAAGTAGAAACTGGCGTTAATGAAAAAATGGATACAACAAAATGGAACAGGGCCAGGAATCCGACAGCCAAGCGCCTACAATTGGAGAAGTGCATAAAAGTTAGGTCCGGTTTCCTGGCTACCAGCGAATAGCTGTCCAGCCTTCTCCGTCCCTTTTACTGCTAAGCGGGACAGATGCGATGCTGGCGGGAGGCTTAATGACACTGCCATCAGCACGAGTTACTCCATTAATCTGTAACGTTCCATGAATCTCACCGGTGGCGTTCCGAGTCGATACATTTCTAATTCTGGAATCTATAGAAACGCTATTTTCGAACATCTGTAAAAACTGTTGCACTCTGGCACCCGATCGCTGAGTCAGTTCAATGACTTCATTGATATCACGAGCGTTAACTGCAAGCTGCAGACTCGAGAAACGTCGATAAACCAATTGCAGATCGTCATCGGTGATGGTCTGATTTCCCTCAGATTGTACACTCGCACCAGCGTCAGAGCCCGTGTTGGCTTGCACTGGAGCAACTGCAACAGCCTGCGCAGCTGCCGCTGCTTGAGCCGCTGCTTGAGCCGCTGCTTGCGCTGCTGCTTGTGCTGCTGCTTGTGCTGCTGCTTGAGCTGCTGCTTGAGCGGCAGCCTCCTGTCTTCTGCGTTCTTCGCTGGCTTCAGCTCTCAACCTTGCCTCAACTAGCCGCTGACGGCGTGCTTGCTCTCTTTGGGCTGCCGCTCTTTGTTCGGCAATCTGCCGGTCTGTCGCCTGCTTATCTGCGTCCTGCTTGTTATCAACATTCTGATTCGAAGCCGTTACCTGCTCCAAGCGCTGTGCTTCCACCGCAGCTGCCTGCTCAGCCAACCTGAGCTGCTCCGCACGCTCGGCCTCTGCCGCCGCTGCCTGTTGCGCTTGATCTAATTGCTGAGTTTGAGTGCGTTGCGCCTGATCACCAGTTGCAAGACTCTGATCATTCTGCC
This sequence comes from Granulosicoccus sp., assembly GCA_045106475.1. Taxonomy (GTDB): domain Bacteria; phylum Pseudomonadota; class Gammaproteobacteria; order Granulosicoccales; family Granulosicoccaceae; genus Granulosicoccus. The sequence goes on along the minus strand of JBGCEO010000008.1, from coordinate 38,387 downwards.
CATTGCGAATGTTAGCAATGCGTGCTTCCAGCTCTCCAAACTCAAATGCGCCATAGCCATAAACGACTCTATCCATTTCTGCTAGAGTGCGCTCAGCCTCGTCAATTGCTCCACTGTCCACCAGGGCTTCAAGTTCTGACAGCTGATTACGAAACCGCTGCATCAACGGTGATGAGCTGGATTCGATTACCTGATTATCAACAGAGGCTGCAGAAAAGGCATCGTCTGCGCTTGGCTCTATAGAAACAGCTGTGCCGGACAGCTCCAGCTGCTCAGTGGCGCTACCCGTACCCGAAGGTAAGATATCGGACGCAGTATCACTTATCGAGCTCGCACTATCAGTCTGCGGTAACCATTGATCGCGCTGAGTAAACGCAAAGCTTCCAAGCCCCATGACAATAAGAGACAGTGCAAGAAATAGAAGGCGCTTGCGACCTGGCGAATCTTGCTGCTCATCGTAATCAACTACATCATGAACACCCCTACTCCAATCTTCCTCAAATTTGAACTCTTCATTTAGATCGAAATCGTCTAGAAGTGAATCTGTATGACTGACCCTTCTGACCTCTTCGACCCTTTGATCGTTTGATGCCGGGAGTCTGGTTGGTATAGCCTCAGTCGGCGCAGGCCTGGTCGGCTTGGGTGATAATTGAGTAGCGTTATCGTGCTGGTCAAATTCCTGCTGATCAAATCGGCCTCTGCCATCCTTCTGACCAACAGGAGCAGTGGGTCGTCTCTCAGGATTGAGCTGCGTGACATTTTGCTGATCATCTCGTGCAAACGAGGTTTTATGAGCAACGCGCGTGGATTGCTCATCTTCAAGAAAATCGAAATCATCACCTTTGCTACTTATAGTGAGCTGAGGTGGGGGTTCGACTGGATCTCCGGGTTTGGGAGGAAGGAGCGGTCCTGACTCGGACACGGGAACAGGTTTTCTGATGACGGGCATTGGCCTTTCGGCCTGAAGATTCCTTTCAGGGCTCCGCACTCGCGTCCGTTCGCTGTCCTCGGAGAGGAAATCGAACATCGACTCAGTGTCTGGGTCTTTTTTGCTATCGAATTCAGGTTCCGACATAGGCTGCTGCATATGGAATCCTCAAATCCAGTTGAGGCTCCCTTCAATTTGGGACTAATGGCACATCATAGCCGATTAGGACATTGCTGATAGCGGGAAAAATGTGACGCTTCAACGGTTTGTTGCACGTTTATCACTAACAATCTGCATGTTTGCCAAGTGAATTAACAGTTTATAGGCTGGGCGCTTTAGTCGTCATTCTTCTGACATTACAGCATGCCATTCTTCGTTACCCAACGCTAGAGCATCAAAAGCGGCAAAAAGTACAGTAACGGTTGTCGCTTCGTCAGGTCCGGTTGCCAGCCAGGCTCCATGGTTAAGACCTATATAAGACTCATTTACACCATCGATATGAGAGGGTGAATGCGCCACTCGTGGATCAGGAACTTCTGTACTGCCCAACCACTGCCCGTCAGCGTCGAACCACAACAAGGTTGCAATTCTGGGCTGTAGCTGCAATCTGGCTGCGGCGACGCGCTCGCTTGCGGACAAATCCATGGGCAGTTTTCGCGCATCAGGTGCAGATGCACTCAAATTGCTTGATTTTCTAAGCCGCTCTCGCGTGGGCGCTTTGGTCAGGCTATGCACGTGGTGCCCAGAACCGTCAAAACGAAATAGCACTCGCCAATCTGCCAAAGCTGCAGTACTCAAAACCCCCAAGCAGAGGCCCAGTATGATCTTTTGTCCACTAAACCTCACTGTACGGTAAGTTCCCAAGTCCAGTTAAAAATGCCCGCATGCGGGGGCGCAATGCGAATGCGACCGCTTATATCTGAGACCGTCATGGACAATTCATGGTTCCCGGCAGGCAGAGAAATAACCAACGAATGGGGATCGCCCCCTGGGTCCAGTTTTTCTCCATTCAACTCCCAGACAACGTTCTGGATTGAATCATCGAAAAGAGGACTGACTACGAATTCCTGCGGCTCCCCTGCAGCCAACTCAAGTGTTTCTGCTATGGGCGAAAACCCGCGTATACCTTCCGTTAGTGTGTAGAGCCGAAGAATCCATTGTTCGCTGTTAACTTCACCAAATGGTGCATCAAAACTTCTCATGCGACTATTAAACGTTGGACGGTATACACCCCTTTCTCGATACAACCCCCCTTCGAAGACTCCTACGCCCTCTTCATTAAACAGCTGCGGGTAGGTTTCATCATCATCTATCCAATGTGTCCAGGGGACCTTAGCAGGATCCGAAAAGCCGCTGACATTTGGGTATCTACCTTCTTCAAAGGCTGGCAAACCATTTGTTTCAAGGATGAGACTGTCAACATATTCGTCGGCCAAATCCGCAAGACTATGACCCATTTCATGCAGGGCAATTTGTGGCGAATAAGCTGAGGTTATTGCAACGCTGCCACCACTATTGCCACTGCCACCGTATCGATTGTCGTTAACTAGCAGCACAAGCTGATCAACAGCGGGATACTCCAACAGGGAGGCTTCGAACATTGCCAACGTATTTGCGCAGATGAGTCTAGGTACAGAGCGGCAGTTGTAGATGCTGTCGAAAGCGGTATCACGGCTATCGACTTGATCATTATCATCAGCACCCGAGTCTGTTGACACGGTGCTTATCATGTGAATATTGAACGCTCCCATATGACCGGCTATACCCTTGTCCGCTTCGAACATTTCAATAACATCCTCAACATGCTCACGAAACAGATTCTGTTGATCTTCCCGGTAACCATCTCCAAGAATAACCAAATGCACGCCCCTGCCTTCCTCGCTGCCGGAGAGGGTGATTCCCAGACCTGAAGCCGTGAGTGGGAAAATGGTAATCGGCACAACCTCGCGGGTTACTCCGCCCAGTTGATCGGTGGCCTGTAACACAAGGTTCACCAATGTCACATCATTCACATCAGCGGCGGTCAGGGTTATTGAGCCGTCAACAACCAGCGCGTCTAAAAAGGTATTAGATTCCACGGACAAGGTCACTTCGTCACCGTCTGCATCATCGGGAAACACGTTCGCTGTGATGGATTCACGCCCCAACAATTCGGTTGGAAATTGCGAGGTATTCAGGGTAGGCGAGTCATTAATATCAATTACCTCAAAAACCACATCCAAAAGTTCGTCGAACAAACCAGTCGAATCGGTAACACGCAGTGTTATGCCTGTGAAAAAACCAACATCGGTTTGAGTAGGAATCCCCGATAATTCGCCAGAGTCCGTATTGATAACCAGCCAATCAGGTAATCCGGATGCGCTAAAAACAAGCTCATCACCATCAGCATCGCTCGCATCCAGACTGACTGTAAACAGCCGCCCTTGTTCAGCGACTCGAGGTAGGTTTGGTGATAGGACCGGTAAATCATTTTGCGGATTAACGGTCAACATCACCTCAACGATCTCCCCCTTGAACGTTGAGTAAGTGAATGAATCGGGGCCCCAGTAGTCAGGCTCGGGTTCATAATTAAATGCTTGGCCTCCCAGCTGAAGTGTCAACAGTCCGTGTTCAGGCAATGCTTGAATTGCAACTGATACCTGTGACGGCTCTACAGGATCATAGAAGCGGCCACTAAGGAGCGAATCCTCATCGACGGTAAACAGCAACTGGGCGCGAGCACCGGAGAGCACAGGTGTACCCACAAGGGGGGTAGACTGCTGAGGATCAGTTTCGTCGAGCAGAGAGGGACCAGGCACACTATCCCCGGAATCACAGGCAGCTAATAGCAAACAGGCGAATGCTATGGCCCAGCCACGCAATCCCCTCTTTTGGCTATCAAACACCTTCATAGCATCCTTTGCTCGCAGTGAAAAAGGTCGGACAAACTACAAGTCTTGATGTTCCAGTGCAGTTTCAATGTAGATTTTGCGCAATTGAGTGCTTACAGGCCCGGGGCTGCCATCTCCAAGGGCCACTCCATCGATATTCACAACCGGCATGACGAATGACGATGCGCTGGTAATAAACGCCTCACTGGCCTGTCGTGCTGCTTCTATCGTGAAGGGTTCTTCAACGACGGTGTAGCCAGCGGTTCGAGCAAACTTTAATACTGCCTGACGTGTAATCCCGCTAAGGATCTCATGTCCCAACTGTCGAGTTTGTATAACTTTGTCAACAGTTACGATATATGCATTATTAGAGGTGCCCTCGGTAACGAGTCCGTCTTCCACCATCCAGGCGTCATGCACACCTGCATCAACAGCCGCCTGCTTACCCATACTGGGTGCGAGCAGGCCAACAGTTTTTATATCACGTCGTTTCCAGCGCAAATCCGGTATGGAAATAATATGCATACCTTGTTTGGCCAGTGCAGAATCGAGCAGACTCTTCTTTTGGGTGAACATGACCAGAGATGAGCGGGCATTTTGCGGATACGCAAAGTCTCTGTCGGCTGCGCCTCGCGACACCTGAAGATAGAGTAGCCCCTCTTCCACGCCATTGAGTTTGAGCAACTGTTCCTGTGCTGCCAAAATCTCATCATCACTACAGGGCGGCGCCATTGATAATTCAGATAAAGAGCGAGCAAGCCGTTTTAAATGGGCAGCGTTGTCGATCAATTTACCATTAAGTATCGTGGACACTTCGTACACGGCATCAGCAAACAAAAAACCCCGATCAAGAACTGAGATTTTGGCGTTCTCTTCAGCGACAAAATCGCCATTAACATAAAAGGTTCGGCTCATCAGTGGGTCAGTCCAGTCAATTTGATGGGTATTATCCATCAAACAACGCAATAATTCCTGCTAAGGCTTGAACTTCGTAGTGTGGCCTGACTAGATGCTCAGGCCAGAGCTCTCCAAACTGATTAAACCACAAGGTCTGCACACCAGCGTTATGACCACCGGATATGTCTGTCACCGGGTTGTCACCAATGTGGAGCAGCTTCTCAGCAGGAAGATCAAGCGCTGCAAGACAATGATCAAACATATGCGCGTCAGGTTTGGGGCGCATGTTCAGATTTGCCGAATAAATCTGCTCAAAATGATCTGCTATCCCGATGTATTCCAAATCTGCATTGCCGTTGGTAATTGCAGCCAGGCGGTAGCGTTTACCCAATGTATTCAATAGTTCTAAGGCGCCGGTGTAGAGTTGAACTTCACTGCGTGCTCTATAAAAAACGGCAAATCCCTCCTCAGCCAAAGACTGAGGATAATCAAATTGCTGTAGGAGAGCTCTTAGACCAGCCAGACGCATCTCAGTTACACAATTTTGTAACTGAGGATGCTGAGACCGAAAAAGATTTCTATACGCCAGTAAAGTTTCTGGGGTGTGAGCTTGCGCCAATCTGGGTGTAACGCGTTTGTGCCACTCGTACAAAGCCCGTTCGGCATTCTCTATGGCTGGTGCGCAGTGCCAAAGAGTATCATCCAGATCAAATGATATTGCCTGAATTTGCTCCAGTGAGCGAGTTGCTTGAGACATGCCAGGTGTTCTATTGCTGTTTGCAGTTGATTCTTTCATTCACGTTATACTTCGTCAATGAACAACGAGATCAACGCAGACGGAGTCTGCTACCTAAACTCTGCGCATCATCGAATTGCCTTTCGCCCCAACCCACTGGCAGCCAGCCTGTTAGAAAATCCCGCAATCGAGCGCCCGCCGCTGATTTTATTCTGTGGTGGTTTTCATTCCAACATGCGCGGGACGAAAGCGCAGGAATTGGCTGAATTCTGTACCCAAAACAACTGGCCGTTCATGCGTTTCGATTATCGAGGACATGGCGAATCAGAAGGTGATGCAGAGGCATTCACGCTTCATGATTGGCTTGCAGATACAACAAAACTGCTGGATGTTTACAAACACCCCGTAGTCATTATTGGCTCTTCCATGGGTGCCTGGCTGGCGACGTTAGCTGCTCTTCACCGACCATCCCAGGTTATCGGGTTAGTGTTATTGGCAGCTGCTCCTGACTTTTTGCAAGAATTGGTTGTGCCCAAACTAACTCCGGCTGACACTTGGGACCTGCAGCAGGATCAGATTGTGTCCTTGCCCAGCGCCTACGAATCACCTTTCCCGATTACGCAGGCGCTTCTCGATAGCGGTAAGGACTTGTCACTGCTGAGCAGCGATGATTTGGCAAATTTGTCTTGCCCCATCCGCTTACTGCATGGCACATCAGACATCGACGTCCCCTTCTCTCTGTCAATCAGACTCATGGATAGAATTGTGCACTCCCATGCACAGCTCACTTTGCTACATAAAGCCGACCATCGCCTAAGCGACGACCGTTCACTTGGATGCATAAAATCAGAGCTGCGTGACTTACTCTCTCTTTTGTGAACCCTAAGCATTTACAACGCGCAATGAATGGCGCTGCGACTATTTTCAAGCCGCTTTATTATCTGGATTGGCTGTCGACTGTTTCTGCACCACATCAACATCCAGGGGTCTGGCAACACCAAACCCCTGAACGAAATCAATGCCTAAATCGCAAACAAGACGCCGTGTAGCTTTATCTTCCACACACTCCGCTACAGTTTGGATACCTAGGTCACGACTAAGCTTTACGAAGGCAGCCGTGATAGCACGATTAGTGAGATCACTTCTTATATTGCGAATAAAGTAACCATCAATTTTTACATAGTCGATTGGTAGAGATTTGATGTAACCAAAGGACGATAGACCTGCGCCGAAATCATCCAGTGCAAACTGAACACCCATATCCTTTAGACGATTTATAAACAGTACGACCCTGTCTATATTATCGATAGCAGCACTTTCTGTAATTTCGAAGCACAACAAATGCCTTGGCAATTGTGCCTGCTGAACGATATCAACAATACGATCAAGCGCACTTTGATCGCTTAAGCTATTGCCGGATAAGTTAACCGACAATGAAATCTCCTTGTCAGCCACACGGAAGCTCTCAAGAATACACAAACATCGATTGAGCACCCAAATATCAAGGTCCTGCATGATATGGAATCGCTCAGCCACAGGAATAAACGTATCAGGTGACATGAACTCGCCAAACTCGCTCTCTAACCTGAGCAGAATTTCATAGCGAGGTCTTGCCGGCAGGTCGTTGCTAGGTTCGATACTTTGCATCAGCAACCGCAATCGATTAGCTTTTAATGCTTCCTTGATAACCTCGAGTTGTTGCAATTCTGCGCGATAGAGAAGATAGTCCTCGCTATCGCGTTCAAACACTACACATCTGTTGCGCCCGTTGTCTTTTGCAGCATAGCAAGCACTGTCGGCTAGATCGAGCCAACTGACATCGTCTTCTTCCGTGTGCTTGATCGCAGCGATACCTATAGACATACCAACCGAATACGACCGTCCATCCCATTCAAACTGATAGTTCGAGATAGCGTCGATCATGGTTCTTGCACGCTGTGCCGCCTCGTGCACTGGACTCTCGAGCAGCATGCTAAATTCGTCACCACCCATGCGAGCAAGAGTTTCGCCAGGCATCATAAAACCTTCAAGCTGGGCGACTAGATCAATAAGAAGTTGATCCCCTGCAGAGTGGCCTGCCGAATCGTTAACTACTTTAAATCGATCCAGATCCAACACACACAAAGAAAATTCGTAATCCGTTTTTTTTACAAATTTCTGCAGCTTTTGTAGCCTGGATTGAAATACACGCCGATTAAACAGGCCGGTTAAATCATCGTGATTGGCTAAATACTCAAGTTGGTGTTCCATGCGAGCACGCTGCGTCACATCCCGTCCGCAGCCATAGTAGCCCTGAAACAGGCCTTGTTCATCATGGATAGGCTCAGCGACAATTTGTACGATGACCACATCCGTCTCGGCTCGTTCGAGGAAAACGGTCATATTGATCGGCAACCGGGATAGTAGCAGGCGATTATGCTCTATCAAGCCAGCATTGGGCTTCATCGCCAGATTCAAACTATCGATACGACTTTCGCCCATAAGGGTTTCATGGCTTAATGCCGTCAGCGGTGCGCGTGCTCCTGCGTGAAAGACGTAGCAAAGATCCTTGTCCAATTCCCAATGCCAATCGGAAACCAGAGAGGCAATATTAGCGTATCGCGTATGTTGTGCCTTCGTCTGCACAATGCAGTAATCCATTTTTTCTGTTACCGATTCAAATGCTACATTTGAAACCTTTACGATCCAACCACGATCCAACCGCCCCAATCCTGGACAGCTAGCCTTGAAATTCAATGTTCAAGCAGAGATGTCGGCCAATATCGAGATGTATTAGCACCGGCACTACAAATCCTGCCAACGATCACATCACTTCACGGACGTGTTTCTCAAAAGCTGGCAAACTGTGATTGTGATTCAACTCTATAACCATGAACCTCGAACAAGCGATAGCAGTAACTGAGCAGTGGTTCCAAACCAACAACTGGACTGTTTTTGATTTTCAGAAAGACGCCTGGAATGCCTGGCATGCAGGCAAATCAGGCCTGATTCATTCTCCAACAGGCAGTGGCAAAACACTGGCAGCCTGGCTCGGCCCCTTGCAGTCGGCCTTACAAAATGACACGCCTCCCGATTCATTGACAGTGTTATGGATTACCCCACTCAGGGCGCTTGCCGCAGACACTCACAACAACCTCAGCGCGGCAGCCAAAGCGCTCGGTGCCCCCATAACAGTTGATATCAGAACAGGTGACACGTCTGGCAGCAGGCGGGCAGCACAGAGAAAAGCACCTCCTTTTGCCCTGGTGACCACACCAGAGAGCCTCTCGGTCATGCTCAGTTACCCGGGTGCAGAAATAGGCCTGGGTAATGTGGACACCATCATCGTCGATGAATGGCACGAACTGATGGGAAGCAAACGAGGTGTTCAGTTACAGCTGTGTCTGAGCCGGCTGAAAAACCTCTGTGCATCACTTCGGATCTGGGGTGTTTCCGCAACGCTCGCTAACCTGGATCAATCCATGAGAACGCTACTTGGGCCAGGCAGGACCGGGGAGATAATTCAAGGCATCGTGCCGCGGGAAGTGGTTGTAGATAGTGTTCTTCCCAAGGGCGATGCACGCTTCAAGTGGTCGGGGCATCTGGGCCTCCAATTGCTCGATCCCGTTATTCAGGCAATTGACGAGGCCGGTACAACCCTTCTGTTCACCAATACTCGCTCACAAGCTGAGCTTTGGTTTAGAGCCCTACTCGATGCTCGACCCGATTGGCTGCATACACTGGCACTACACCACGGTTCGCTGGATCGCAAGCTAAGAACAAGCATAGAAGATCGTTTACGCAACGGATCACTAAGCTGCGTTGTCTGTACCTCCTCGCTGGATCTAGGTGTGGATTTCAGTCCTGTTGATCAGGTTTTACAAGTTGGCAGCCCCAAGGGCGTAGCCAGACTATTGCAAAGAGCTGGCAGAAGCGGTCATCGACCAGGAGCAACGTCACGCATCCTGTGTGTGCCCACCAATGCTCTGGAGCTGGTCGAAATTGCAGCCGTAAGAACCGCCCTATCTCAAGGCCGAATCGAAGCGCGTCTGCCACCCAGGCTATCTCTGGATGTGCTTTGCCAACATTTGGTTACGATCGCAATGGGCAGTGGATTCATCGAGAATGCGATGCTGGCCGAAGTGCGCGACACAGATGCTTTTGAGCAGCTCAGTGATGAACAATGGCAATGGGTGATGGATTTTATAACTCGCGGTGGTCAAGCGTTGCAGGGCTACCCACAGTATCGCAAGGTGCTTAAGGTTGCAGGTGTATATCGTGTCATGAACCAGCAGGTACAGCAACGACACAGAATGGCAATCGGCACAATTTCAAGCGACTCGCAGATAAATGTGGCCTTTCAAGGTGGTAAACGTCTGGGGTCGACTGAAGAGAGCTTTATCGCCCGTTTGAACATCGGTGATAGCTTTCAATTTGCGGGCAGGCAGCTAGAGCTTGTACGCGTAAAAGACATGACAGCCTACGTGCGAAAAGCAAAACGCAAAAGTCGAGTAGTTCCGCACTGGTGGGGCACACAACTTCCAATAACAAGCGAACTGGCAGATTGTGTTCAGGAAACCCTGCGTGCCTGGCAAGATGGCAAAACACGTGCAGCCGAACTTGAATGCATCGATGACACACTAAAACTGCAACAGCAGTGGTCATTACTTCCAGGACCGGATGATTTTCTGATCGAGTCGATTACTACGAGCGAGGGACACAGTCTTTTTTTCTATCCCTTTGCAGGGCGCCTGGCCCACGAAGGACTCGCCATGGTAATTGCATCGCGCCTCACGGCCAAGAAACCCATGACGCTCACTTTACAAATAAATGACTATGGTTTTGAGCTTCAATGCCCTGATAAGATGAGCGTTAATATGCGCGAGCTAAAACGCCTGTTCACACCTGCCGGTCTACTGGAAGACATACTGCGCTCCAACAATTCAGGTGAAATCGCCAGAAGACGTTTTAGAGATATTGCAAGAATTGCAGGTCTGGTTTTTGATGGCTATCCGGGAAGTCCCAAGACTACCAAACAGATTCAGGTAAGCAGCAGCTTGATATTCGATGTGCTCGAGAACTACGATCAGCACAACTTGCTTCTCGACCAGGCTCGCCGTGAAGTAATGGAGCAACAACTTGATTTCAAACGGCTGGCGCACACACTCGAGCAACTTAAAAAACGCACCTGGTGCATTAAACGTCCAAACTCTCTCACTCCACTATCGTTTCCACTCTGGGCCGAGAGCCTTAATAGCCAGACGATATCGTCGCAGAGTTTTCAACAACAAGTAAAAAGCATGCTTGAACATCTAGAGCAGGCAGCTACCGCTACACTGACGTGATCTTAGCTGACGTTCAAACATGAATGCATTCGAATCCGAGTCACTGAAAATTGACTGTGCAGGTGAAGCCCTGCTTCTACATCCAGAACGTGCAATCTATTGGCCGGCGCAACAAACTCTATTTGTGGCTGATGTGCATGCAGGCAAAGAACACACTTTCGGACGGCATGGAATTGCCATCCCAGATGGCATTAGCGACCAATCTTTGCATCGCCTCTTTAAACTATGCGACAAGGCCGAGGCTAGACACTTGACTGTGCTGGGTGATTTTATGCACACAGCCCCACACTATGATGAAAAGTGGCTCACTTCATTAAGCACACTTCTGGACAACCATCCTCAACTCTCGATGAGTATCGTTGCAGGCAACCATGACAAGGTAGAAGGTCGATCAATAATTGATGGTCGGGTTAGCTGGTTTGATAACGTAAAATTGCAGCCACCTTTTGTATTACGCCATGACCCTGGTGATGATTCACGAGGCTTTGTTCTTTGTGGTCATCTACATCCCACTTGGCGAATAAGCCATACACGACGCACTGGACTGCGTGCACCCATTTTCTGGGTTCGAAAAAATCACGCCGTGTTACCGGCTTTTGGCGGCTTTACCGGCGGTGTAAACATTGTGCCTGATGTGCGTCATGATAGGGTTTTCATGACAGGGTCAGACTGCGTAGTTGAGATTCCGCTGCGAACTCAACACCGGCGGTACAGGAGCGACATTCCCTACTAGAGGCAACCTCGTTGTTGGTCAGGTCTTTAGATAGGATTCTATCGCCGCTTCAGTACCCTCACTATAAATTATCGACAAGTAGTGTTCGAATGGCTCAAGGAAAGATGATTCCTTATCTAGATCTGCATAGATGTGCCTTTGCTCAATCCAAGTGCGAGGTTCTGCTTTCGCCCTTTTAGCAGCCTGCAGCAGAGAATCCCAGTGCGGATCATTGGGTTCGATAATGCTGCCATCCTCACGCGTACCTTCGCACATACGTGCCCACAGGGCTTCTACCAGCGCCAGCCCCTTAACCGACGCACCTGCCTTTAGAGCATCGCGCAATATCGGCAACACAAACCCGCCATGACGAGAAGAACCATCAAAGGCGACGCGGCGCGTTGTATCTACTATCTCCGGATTGCTAAAACGCTTTGCGATCAGCTCCACGTATTGCTCTGGCGTCATCTCGGGCACTGGGCTTACCTGAGGAGCTATCTCCTCAGACTCAACCTTGTGAAAAAGCGCTGATATCAAAGGATGTGCCATGCAAGCTGAGATGCTATCAACCGATAGCAATTCACCGGCGTTCGCAAGTACCTGGTGTCCGGCATTCAAGATACGTAATTTCATCGTTTCATAGTCGTGGATGCTATCTCTGAATGTTGCACCCACCACATTCCAGTCAGGCCTGCCGGCACAAAAATTGTCCTCCATCACCCACTGCCTGAAGTTTTCGTGTGTTACCGGGACTTCATCGTCAATACCAGCACTATTGGCGAGCGCTATCTCCTTCAAGCCTGTCGCGGGAACAATACAATCAACCATGGAATTGGGAAACGTCATGTTTGCTTCTATCCACAGAGCAAGATCCGGGTCACTCATTCGTGCAAGACCTATCACTGTTCGACCTAGAATCTCTCCATTGCCTTGAAGGTTGTCACAGCTTTGCCCTGTAAATGGCAAATGGCCATTGTCTCGACGGATTTTAAGCGCTGCCACCATGGCACCGAATGCCGTACGAGGTTTGCTCGGATGTTCTGCATCGTAAATAATTTGCGCGTCCCCGCTATCCAGACCTCCAGTATCAGGATCTATGAAATAGCCTCCCTCAGTGACTGTCAGACTGACGATGCGGATGCAAGGGTCGGACATTTTGTCGATCAGGGATGCATTGTCTTTCTCAACGGGCAGGAAATCGATCATTGATCCAGTAACTTCAAACGACCGGCCAGTCGGATCAAGCTCGATCAGTGTGCTTAGACAATCCTGAGACAGTAGCTTTTCCCGGGTATGCGCATCGGCCTGCCGAACGCCTGCACCGATAATCGCCCAATCCAAAGCAGCGCCTGTCTGCATCAGTCTATGGAGATACCAGGACTGATGAGCCCGATGGAAGTTACCAAGCCCTATGTGTACGATCCCCGGTTTGAGCGCTGATCGATCGTATCGGGGCACCTCTATTTCTTTTGCAAGCTCCCCAATCGCGGCGTTAGATAACCCAACCAGCTTTGCGGCGTTTGTAGAATTAGTTAGCTCTTCCACTGGGCACCGTCCAAACCATAGCCCTGAGAAACTAGAACGGCGACAGCCAAAGACCGATGACTACAACCTGTAAAACCTGTCGGTATAGACCCATTGTTGGCAAACTTAGTCATGCAATCCTGAGGCCCTGATCATCAAACTTGTGGATCATGTCGACTCGAGGTGAAAGGCTAACTCGGTCACCGTGTTTGAAACCGACCTCACCATCAGCACGAACGGTGATCATGTCAGCCAGACCTGTCTCGTGAACATGGAAAAAGGTATCCGAACCCAAGTGCTCGGAAACACCAACGACACCGGACCATTCGCCATCGGATTGCGAAACACTGATGTGTTCCGGCCTTACACCTACGGTGTGAGCGCCATAGCCAGAAGCCACTTCGCCACTAACAAGATTCATTTTCGGCGATCCGATAAAGCCGGCAACAAACGTATTTCTAGGACTATGATAAAGCTCAAGGGGTGAACCGACTTGTTCGATAACGCCTGCATTCAATACAACGATTTTGTCAGCCATGGTCATGGCCTCGACCTGATCATGCGTTACGTAAACCATCGTGGTATCAAGCCTCTTATGTAAACCGGATATCTCCAGGCGCATACCGACTCTTAGTGCTGCATCCAGATTAGACAACGGTTCATCAAACAGAAATGCTGCAGGTTCTCGAACAATAGCGCGCCCGATTGCAACTCTCTGGCGCTGCCCTCCTGAAAGTTGCCCAGGGCGGCGATCAAGATAATCAGTAAGATTAAGAACATCGGCCGCATTCGACACACGCTTTTCAATCTCCGCTTTGTCAAGCTTGGCCATACGCAATGGAAAGCTGATGTTCTTTCGAACAGACATATGCGGATACAGGGCATACGATTGAAATACCATCGATAGCCCACGCTTCGAAGGTGGGGCATCACTTGCCTCTTTGCCATCAATCTGTATAGAGCCTGCAGTTACATCCTCCAAGCCGGCAATCAGTCTTAGCAGCGTTGATTTACCGCAGCCTGAAGGTCCAACGAACACCGCAAACTCACCGTCTTCTATCGTTAAATCCAGAGGTGGTATAACTTCAGTGTCGCCAAACTTTTTCTGTACCTTATTTAGAATAATTTGTCCCATAGATCACCTATTTAACCGCGCCGAAGGTCAGACCACGTACGAGTTGTTTTTGACTGAACCAACCCAGAATGAGGATCGGCGCAATTGCCATGGTTGATGCTGCACTGAGCTTGGCAAAGAAAAGTCCCTCTGGACTTGAGTAGCTGGCAATGAAGGCCGTTAAGGGTGCAGCTTTGGCAGCGGTCAGGTTCAAAGTCCAAAAGGCTTCGTTCCAGGCCAGTATGAAGTTCAACAGTAAAGTTGAGGCAATCCCCGGCAAAGCCATCGGAGTTAGTACATACAAAATCTCTGAACGAAGCGATGCACCATCCATGCGCGCAGCTTCCAGAATCTCCGATGGTATCTCACGAAAGTAGGTATACAACATCCATACGATTATCGGCATATTGATCAACATCAAAACAATCACCAAACCGGTGCGGCTATCCAGGAGGCCCAATTGAATGAACAATAAATAGATGGGATACAGCACCCCTACCGCCGGAAGCATTTTTGTCGAAAGCATCCAGAGAAGAATATCTTTGGTTCGCCTGGATGGCACGAAAGCCATTGACCACGCTGCCGGTACAGCGATGATAATGCCAAGAATAGTGGAGCCGCCTGCAATAATTATCGAGTTCCAGAGAAAGCGCATGTAGTTCGAGCGTTCTTGCACCGTTGCATAGTTTTCCAGTGTCCAGTCGAAGGAGAAAAACAGCGGCGGGTCATTGATCGCCTGGGCTTCGGTTTTAAAACTGGTCAGTATTGTCCATAAGATAGGAAAAAAGATAAGCAGCCCGATGCTCCAGGCAGCGACTGTGTTGAATGTCTTACGGGCATTGGTAACTGAGCGCGCCATAATCTATTTCCTCACCGGTCCAGGTTCTTGCCAACGATGCGCATAAGAAAAATCGCAACAATATTGGCGAGAATAATGGCGTACACCCCACCCGCAGAACCCAAACCTATATTCTGACTTTCCAGTACACGCTGGAAAATGAGATAGGTCAGTGTTTTGGTTCCAAAAGCGCCACCGGTGGTGACAAAAATCTCTGCAAACACTGACAGCAGAAAAATCGTCTGGATAAGTATCACTACGGTTATTGCACGACCCAAATGCGGCAGAATGATGTACCAAAAGCGTTTGAGTATCGGTGCGCCATCCATCTCCGATGCTTCCAGCTGTTCACTATCAAGCGATTGAATGGCAGTCAAAAGGATTAAGGTGGCGAAGGGAAGCCATTGCCAACTCACGATCATGATGATCGATTCCATACTGTAGTGACTCAGCCATTGCAAAGGTTCTGCGCCAAAAAACTTGAACAGATGTGCCAGGATCCCATTGATCGGGTCCATGAACATGTTCTTCCAGACCAGTGCAGAGACGGTCGGCATAACGAAAAAGGGCGAAATAATCAGAATCCGAACCACGCCCTGTCCCCACATGGGCTGATCAAGGAGCAGCGCTAACAAGATTCCCAGCGTGAGTGTGATGACAAGCACACTGCCTACGATGATCAAGGTAGCCTGGACACTAGGCCAAAAGGAGCTTGAACTGATAAACCGCGAGTAATTGGCGAACCCTACCCAGTCGAGGCCGTTGCCTAAGGAATCTCCACGCAAGGGTAAGTATTTTTTGAAAGAAAAATACAGGGTCATCGTAAGAGGCACCAGCATCCAGCCAAGTAGCAGGATTACTGCGGGTGCCATCATCATCCGGGCTGCTGAACGTGAGTGCTGGGTAGCGATGACACATCTCCTCTGCTGGCGCTAAGGCGCCGTGAAAGAAAGAATCGGGAACGTTTGAAAAGCAGAGGGCGGCTACTTAGCCGCCCCCTGTGACAAGCTGTGCAGTACCTAGCGGTAGCCTGCAGCTTCCATAGCGTCATTAGTCAACGCTTGTGCTTTCTCCAGTGCTTCAGCAATAGTCTGCTGACCGGCGTACGCAGCAGAAAACTCCTGACTCACTTCAGTCGCAATTCCGGCGAACTCAGGAATAGCGGCGAACTGAATACCTACATAAGGGCTCGGATCTACAGTTGAATTGTTTGGATCAGCCGAAAGAATCGAATCCAGTGTCATCTTTGCGAAAGGTACAGCCTGGTAGTCAGGATTTTCGTACAGCGAAGTTCGCGCGCCAGGAGGCACATTCGCCCAACCTTCTTTAGAAGCAACTAAATCAATGTAGCCAGTAGATGTGGCCCATTCAATGAACTGCTTGGCAGCAGCTTCTTTCTGTGTACCGGCAGGAATACCCAACGCCCAGGCCCATAGCCAGTTGGAGCGAACACCCAAACCATTGTCCGGTGCCAGAGCGAAACCTACTTTATCGGCAACCGTTGAATCTGACGGGTTAGTGACAAAAGATGCAGCCACAGTCGCGTCAATCCACATGCCACACTTACCTTGTTGGAACAATGACAGGTTTTCATTGAAGCCATTGGTAGCAAACCCTGCAGGGCCGGCATCGTTCATCATGTTGACATAGAAGTTAAGCGTGTCAGACCACTCACGTGTATCGAACTGGGCATTCCACTCTTCGTCAAACCAACGAGCGCCGAATGAGTTAGACATTGCTGTAATGAATGCACCGCCCTCACCCCAGCCAGCCTTACCACGCAGGCAGATACCGTTGATTTCATTGTCACGATCTGTCATGGCCCGAGCCGCTTTGGCAATAAATGACCAGGAAGGTGCTTCAGGCATTTCCATGCCGGCTGCTTCCATCAGGTCAGTGCGGTACATGATCATTGAAGACTCACCATAGAAAGGTGCAGCGTAAAGCGTACCGTCATGCGAGAGGCCACCAGCCATGGCTGGCAGAATATCTCCAACATTGTAGTCAGCGCTTAAATCATCCAATGGCACCAACCAGCCGCTTTTACCCCAAATAGGTGTCTCGTACATGCCAATAGTCATGATGTCGAAAGCACCACCCTTGGTGGTTATGTCGGTTGTTACGCGCTGACGCAGCACGTTTTCTTCGAGTGTTACCCACTCAACGGTATGACCAGTCTTGGCCGTAAAATCATCTGTAAGACCTTGCATACGAATCATGTCGCCGTTGTTAACGGTCGCGATGACAAGGTTGTCAGCAGAAGCTGAGCCGGCGGCAACTAGCGAAACAACACCAGCCGCCTTGAGTACTTGCTTGAGAATCATTTTTTGTAGTCCTTCCTCGGTTTAGGTAGCCGGCACAGTCTAATGCTGCACTTACCCCTCGTCAAGAAAAAACTTTACGCGAGATAAATATATCTAGGCTGATTCACGTAATACAAGTCTTGCCGGGAAAATCGTCTCCGTTCGGTGCTCAAAGCTGCCATCTCTTTCAATTAAATCGAACAGGCACTCAACACCACAATCAGACACGACATCGTAATCGTGACCAACCGTGGTTAGCGGCGGACAGGTATAGCGAGAAAACGGGTGATCATCATGACCCGCAACGCGCAGCGCACAGCCACTATGCCGACCGATCCGCAAACCTTTTTCATAGCATGCAGCGAGAAAACCAATTGCCAGCCGGTCATTACTGCACAGCACCGTATTGGTGGGCAGAGCGTTGTTTTGCAACGCGCGCATAGCCCCTTTGTAACCAATTTCTTCCAGGTTCCATCCTTCGCCATCAATCTGAATCGTCATGGGTTCCACCCCAAGTGCTTCCATTGAAGACTTGTAGGACTGACGTCTGGCGATCGAGTTAGGATTCAAAGGGTTCTTCATTTCGAAAAAGCACGGAGCTTGCCCGGTCCGAACAAGGTATTCGGTGCTTTGCGATACAAAACTCTCATTATCCGACCCAACGAAGGCCTGCCCTATACCCGCAATATTCCTGTCAAAAAGCACGGTAGGCACCTCATCACAAAACTGAGACAACGCGTCAATATTAGATTGACGACCCAACGGAGCTAGCAAAACTCCTGCAGGACGGAGCGCTCGCAAGCGGTCAAGTGCCTCGATTTCCAGATCCTGCTGACCATGGGAGCTGAGCAGAGTGGCACGAAAACCCGCCTCAAGACAACGACCCTCAAGGCTGCGGGCGATCTCGCCAAAGACAGGATCAGCAAGGTACGGTACAACAATACCCACGTTCTTGGTTTTTCGCCGGTTTTGGTCAATGGCAAAGATGTTCGGGCGGTAGTCGTACTGTTCTAACGCTGCTTCAATGCGCTCCCGCGTAGATTTGCGCACACTGTCCGGATCATGAAAATACTTCGAGATTGTTGGGCGAGATATTCCGCAAGCCGCAGAAAATGCCTCCATATTGCGAAACTTGGGTTGACTCATCTATGTCTCTCTTGGCCTCCAGTCTTGCCTTATCCTGATACCGCAGGCCTGTTGATATCCTCTAAAACCGATATTGTATTTAAAATAACGAAAAAACATTACGCGCGCAAATTTTCTTTTTGTCGCACCTACCAGTAGCTACTTGTAGTGAAGCGATTGCATAACAGTAGCAGTGCAGAGCTCTCAGGCAATTGAAAGTGAGCAAACTGCCCCAGTATGCTGGGGATGGCTCTAGCTCACCATCTCCGAATCTGTCTAAGTGATTGATCTCAAAGGCTTAGGAATAGATTTGCTGTGCTGTCCCCAGGCAATCGGGGCAGTTTATCGCATAGACATGGCGCTTAGCGGAGCTGTGCGAAAAATTCCTGCATCAGCCCCAACGCCTCCTCAGCCATTGCGCCCTCGGTAATGGCCACATGGTGATCAGAGGATATCGAGAGAGACTCATGTATGCTGACTACCGCGCCCGTGCGCGGTTGACGCGCTCCAAAAACCAACCGGGCAATGCGCGCTTGCAACAATGCACCGCAGCACATCAAGCACGGTTCTAGCGTTACGTACAAGCAAGCGGAATCAAGACGAAAGCTCTTTAAGGTCAAGGCCGCCTCTTTGAGTGCCAACACCTCCGCATGGGCAGACGGGTCGTGATCATTAACACACCGATTGTAACCACGACCTATGATTTCGCCGTCCAATACAACCACAGCTCCGACGGGCACCTCGCCGGCATCACCCGCTTGCCTGGCTAAATCCAGAGCTTGCGACATGTATTGCTTATCAATCTGCTTCTGGTTTGACGAAATCATTGAGCTAAACAACAATTAAAAAAGGGAGCCGAAGCTCCCTCTATTAGCAGATACTCTTGCCGTTTTTTGCAATTAACCTGAAACTGCCTCGCCTTCAGCGACAGCTTTCATACTCAGTCTAATTCTGCCTTGCTTGTCGACCTCAAGCACTTTGACCTTAACAACCTGTCCTTCACTCAGCTCATCAGCCACATTTTGCACGCGCTGCTCAGAGATCTGCGAAATATGTACCAGGCCATCTTTGCCAGGGAGAATGTTAACGAAAGCACCAAAGTCCATAAGCTTCTGAACCTTACCCTCATAAATGGTGCCGACCTCAATGTCAGCCGTAATCAGTTCTATTCGACGCTTGGCTTCTTCACCGGCACCGCGATCGCTGGACGCAATTTTTATCAAACCATCGTCACCGATATCGATGGTGGCTCCAGTCTCTTCGGTAAGAGCACGTATAACCGCACCACCTTTACCAATAACCGCTGCAATTTTTTCCGGGTTGATCTTAACCGTGATGAATCTCGGGGCATGCTCTGAGAGATCACTGCGCGCCTCACCTAGTACCTTGGCCATTTCATCGAGAATCCAAAGACGCCCGCCTTTTGCCTGCTCCAGGGCTTTTTCCATGATTTCACGGGTAATGCCTTGAATCTTGATATCCATCTGTAAGGCAGTTACACCGTCTGCAGACCCTGCAACTTTGAAATCCATGTCACCAAGATGATCTTCGTCGCCGAGAATGTCGGATAAAACAGCGTAGCCATCAGACTCTTTGATAAGTCCCATTGCTATACCTGCAACAGGTGCTTTCAAGGGTACGCCAGCGTCCATTAACGCAAGGCTGGTACCACAAACCGAAGCCATTGAACTTGAGCCGTTTGATTCGGTGATCTCGGACACAACACGAATGGTGTATGGGAAATCCTCATCAGAAGGCATAACCGCCTGAACGCCGCGCTTGGCTAATTTACCGTGGCCAATTTCACGACGCTTTGGTGAACCTACAAAACCAGTCTCACCCACAGAGTACGGAGGAAAGTTGTAATGCAGCATAAACGCCATGCGCGTCTCACCGCTTAAAGCATCGATAATTTGAGCATCGCGCGTGGTACCCAATGTAGCAGCGACTATTGCCTGAGTTTCACCGCGCGTGAACACAGCTGAGCCATGCGTTCGAGGAAGAATACCGGTGTGAACGGTAATCGGGCGAACGGTATCGGTGGTTCTGCCATCAATGCGAGGCTCTCCAGCGATAATGCGCGTACGAACAATTGATTTTTCTAACTTGCTGAAGGCATCCTTGACGTCACCGGCGCTGTAACCTTCTTCGCCTTCTGCAGCTGCTAGAGCTTCTACTGCCCGGCTCTTGGCTTCTGATACGGCATCCTGACGAGCCATCTTGTCAGCAATCTGGTAAGCAGCGGTGAGATCAGCACGGGAAGTGTCGTCTACCTTTTGAGCCAGAGTTGCATCAGCTTCTGGTGCAGTCCAATCCCATGATGGGGCTGCAACATCTGCGGCAAGAGCTTTTATGGCTGTGATTGCTGTTTGCAATTGGTCATGGCCGAACATGACCGCATCGAGCATCGTAGCTTCAGATAATTGATCAGCTTCTGATTCAACCATCAGAACCGCACTGTCAGTGCCAGCTACGACAAGGTCAAGCTGCGAATTTTCCATCTGAGACACAGATGGGTTCAGTACATATTCACCATCAATGTATCCCACTTTAGCAGCGCCAATGGGGCCGGCAAAAGGCATACCTGAACAAGCCAGTGCTGCCGATGCACCAATTAACGCCGGTATGTCAGCACTGATTTCGGGATCCAGTGACATGACCGTTGCAATGACTTGAACTTCGTTCATGAAACCTTTCGGAAACAATGGACGCAAGGGTCGGTCGATCAAGCGGGAGATCAGCGTTTCTGATTCGCTTGGACGACCTTCGCGCTTGAAAAATCCACCGGGGATTTTCCCGGCTGCGTAGGTTTTTTCCTGATAGTTGATGGTTAGAGGAAAAAAGTTCTGACCGGGTTTGGCCTCTTTACGGCCGACTGCGGTAACAAGTACAACGGTGTCGCCCATGCTAGCGACAATTGCGCAGCTTGACTGACGGGCGATTTCGCCCGTTTGCAACGTGACGGTCTCGCTACCGAACTGAAATGTTTTTGAATGTAAAGTCACAAGGTGTTCCTGAGAAGGTAAGCGGCCTGTTAAGCCTCGTTACGCTGCCAAAAAGATGGGCGTGGAATAGTAAGGCGCTTTAGCGGCGCAGACCCAGACGCTTGATGAGGTTCTGGTAGCGGCTAGCATCTTTTCTATGCAGGTAATCAAGCAGCTTACGGCGCTGATTAACCATTCTCAGCAAACCACGACGTGAGTGGTGATCATGCTTGTGTTCTTTGAAATGCTCTGTGAGGTGTGAAATTCGCGCAGACAACAATGCTACTTGTACTTCTGGTGACCCCGTGTCTGTAGAGTCTGTTTGATGTTCTTTGACGATTTCCGCCTTTCGTTCCGGGCTTAAGCAAGACATGTAAGAAAGATACTCCAAATACTATAGAATTTAAAAGAAGAGGATACTGGGCAATTTTGCTGCGCAGCTAACCCGCTATTGTACCATCTCAGTCCCATTGAAGCACCCGACGGGGCGCGACTTGTTCACAAGACTCACTGAGCTCTCCCATCCCGACCATCTGACCGCTATCGTCATAAACCCGACAGGATGACAGGAGGTCCGACCCCTCGAGTGATACAGACTGGCAGTAGGCAGCCTGCCCCCGCTTGAAAGCGCCCAAATCCTGCTTACTGAGGCTGGCTCTGGGCAAATGAGCCAGCCCCGCATCAAGAGGCAATAATAAGGCATCCAACCGCGCCATCAGATTCGATGTGTGGGTCAAATCACTTGTGGCGGAGGTTTCAGGCGCAGTTTCAGACGCGGCCTCAAGTTCGTCGATGGGCGTCATACGATACTGCTCAAACGGAGATACATAGGTTCTGCGCAACTGCGTCACGTGTGCACCGCAGCCCAGTGCCTCACCTATATCCGTAACGAGTGAGCGAATGTAGGTTCCTTTGGAGCACCTTACGGACAGCCGGGCAGTATCGCCGGAAAAATCCAGCACTTTAAGATCCTGGATGACCACCGGGCGCGCGGGTCTGTCGACCTCTATACCTTGCCTTGCAAGCTTGTACAGTCGCTGCCCGTCGATCTTGATCGCTGAGACCATCGGCGGTACTTGTTGCAAAGGCCCTAAAAACTGCATACAGGCTTGCTCGAAGCGCTGATAGTCGAGCCCTTCTGGCAAAGGCCTGGTTTCCACAGCTTCGCCATCGGAATCTGCCGAGTTAGTGGTGACCCCCAAACGAAGTGTAGTTTCGTAACCCTTGTCCGCATCCAGCAGAAAAGCACTCAACTTTGTCGCTTCTCCAAAACAGATGGGCAGCATTCCCGTTGCCAATGGGTCCAGACTACCGGTATGACCCGCTTTGCGAGCATCATAGAGCCGTTTTGCACGCTGCAAGGCATGGTTGGAACTGCCACCTTCAGGCTTGTCCAACAACAGTATGCCGTGCACCGGACGGCCACGACGGTTCCGACGAGACAAGACTTAGAGGTCCTGGGAGTTACCAGAACCAGAGTTATCAGCGCGGGAGGTCTCTTCGCCATCCTCTGACTGAGCACTCTCGTCATCTGCGGTCGTATTGCTGGCGACAGCCTTCGCGATTAACGATGACATATGTGCACCCCGCTCCGCCGAATCATCATAAAAGAAGCGAAGTTGCGGTACTGACCGCGTGTTCATCTGTCTCGCTAGCTGACGCCTTAAAAAACCCGATGCGTGACTGAGCGCATCTTGCGTTTCATGTCGCTCTTCAGGATCAAACAGCGAGTAGTAGACCTTAGCCACCGAAAGATCTCGAGACACCTCCACCGATGCCACAGTCAGCATTGGCGAGATCCGCGGATCTTTCAACTCGGAACGGATTAACCCGGATAACTCGCGCTGGATAAAATCTGCCACACGATGGCTTCGCGGATAGTCATTCGGCACGTGTACTTATCACTCCAAGAATTTTAGTATCTACCTTTTCGAAAAGCCCAATCAACAGTATGACCGGGCATTGTCTATTCACAAGCAAAGCAATCACGACTTAAAGCGTTCGAGCTACTTCTGTACGTTCGAACACTTCGATCATGTCGCCAGGTTTGACGTCAGTGTAGTTCTTGACACCGATGCCACACTCAGTACCCATGCGTACCTCTTTAACATCATCCTTAAAGCGTCTAAGCGATTCCAATTCACCTTCATAGATAACAACATTGTCGCGCAACACGCGTATAGGTTCGTCTTTTCGAACAACCCCGTCGACCACCATGCAGCCGGCAATCTGGCCAAACTTGGGCGAATTGAACACCTCACCCACTTCAGCGTTGCCGATAATTCGTTCACGAACCTCAGGCGCCAGGAGTCCACCAGCAAGTTGCTTCGCCAGATCAATCAATTCATAGATGACGCTGTAATAACGAAGATCTGTTTCCTGTTCCTGTATCAATCGACGCGCAGCACCGTCTGCACGCACGTTAAAACCAACAAGCGTTGCTTCGGCTGCAGCTGCAAGGTTTGCATCAGACTCGTTTATTCCTCCTACTCCACCACCGACAATTCTAACTTCGACTTCATCGGTGGATAGCTTCTCAAGAGAATCCCTGATGGCTTCATAACTACCTTTTACATCTGCCTTGACCACGAAATTGACAACAGGTTTGCTGCTTTTTATCTGTGAGAAAACATCATCAAGACGTGCAGGTCTTCGCTCTGCCAGGCGTGCATCACGCTGCTTGCCATATCGAAGCTCGGCAAGCTCTCTGGCGCTCTTTTCATCAGCGGCCACCAGCATTTCATCACCAGCATTAGGTGTGGACGACAAACCCAGAACCTGCACGGGTGTGGAAGGCCCGGCTTCATCAACGGTCTTACCATTCTCATCGAACATGGCACGCACGCGACCAGTTACCTGACCACAGATAAAACTGTCACCGCGCTTGAGCGTACCTTCTTGCACAAGAATAGTGGCGACAGGCCCTTTGCCCTTATCCAGTGATGCTTCTATGACGGTTCCTGCTGCGTTGCCCTCAGGCACTGCTGAGAGTTCAAGAACTTCAGCTTGCAGAATCAAGGCCTCTAGGAGCTGTTCTACACCATCACCTGTCAGGGCAGATAGCGGTACAAACTGCGTATCGCCACCCCAGTCCTCGGAGATCACGTCATGTTGCGCCAGCTCGTTACGAACACGCTCCGGGTCAGCATTTTCCTTGTCCATCTTGTTAACTGCAATTATCAAAGGAACAGATGCAGAACGAGCATGCTGTATACCCTCTATGGTTTGTGGCATGACGCCATCGTCGGCAGCCACAACCAGCACAACAATATCGGTTGCCTGAGCGCCTCGTGCGCGCATTGATGTAAACGCTGCGTGTCCCGGCGTATCAAGGAAGGTTATGACACCGTTTTCTGTCTCGGTCTGGTAGGCACCAATGTGCTGGGTGATACCGCCGGCTTCACCGGAGGCCACTCGAGATCGACGGATGTAATCGAGCAATGAAGTTTTACCGTGATCCACATGCCCCATTATGGTGACAACGGGTGGACGCATTTGAGCATCCCCCTCGCGTTCCCCGGCGACCAATGCCGCCAGTGCTGCTTCGACATCGTCAGCACTCATTGGGTTTGCCTTGTGACCCATCTCCTCGACAACCAAAATAGCGGTGTCCTGATCAAGAATCTGATTGATGGTAGCCATGACTCCCATCGTCATCATCGCTTTGATGACCTCTGCAGCCTTAACCGCCATTTTGTTTGCCAGCTCAGCCACCGTAATGGTCTCTGGCACATCAACGTCCCGAATTACGGGTGCAGTAGGTCTTTCGAAACCATGCTTCGCTTCAAAATTAGCAGGCAATGCCCGACGCGCTTTACCCTTCCGGCGACCAGACTTGCCCTTCGCAACGTGCAACTGATTGCGACCATAACGCGTATCACCGCCACCGCCGCCACCACCGCCGCCTTTGCCACGCCCTTTCCCTTTCGGCTTGTCAGCTCCGCGGGCACCACCTCGGTCATTGCTGCTGGCAGCCTGCTGAGCTTCCATCGCTGCACGCCGTTGTAATTCTGCGGCAACTCGTTCCTGCTCCCTGCGTTCCTGATCGCGTTTGGCGTTTTCATCGGATTCTCGCCGTCGCTCAGCCGCAACTTGTTTTTCGGCCATGCGCTCAGCAGCTGCACGCGCCTGCGTCTCCATTTCAAGACGTTTTTCTGCTTCGCGTGCTTTACGAGCAACTTCTGCTGGAGAAAGTTTGGGGGCTTCAGCAGGCGCAGGGGCAGGCGCAGCACCTGCCGCCTTCTCTACTTCAGCAGCAACAGCCGCAGCGGCAGCGGCGGCCGCTGCCGCCTGAGCTTCTGCTTGTCTTTCTGCATCAGCGGCAGGATTATCGCTGGTCTCTATTGCCGGCGGAGTTTCGGCCTCTGTGTCTGGCTCTGCAACGTCGGCTTGTTCGGCCTGCTGCGCTGCCTGTCTGGCAACCTGTTCTGCCACTTGATCTGCCGCCTCGGCAGAAGCAAGCTCACCAGCCGCAGCATCGTTAATAGTCTCTGGCTCTGCATCAACGACGGCCGCGTCAGTAGCCAATGGCTCAGCAGATGCCGTATTCGGATCTTCCTCAGCTGGCGTTGCAACGGGTTCGTTTGCATTGTCGCCCGGCCGGACGTAAGTGCGACGTCCTCGTACTTCCACATTTACTTTCTTGCGCCCGGAAGCATCAGTTTTCAACTCACTAACGCGCTTGCGCTTGAGCGTTATTTTTTTCGAACTTCCACCGGCAGCGCTCTGCCCTCGAGACTCACGCAAGTGAGTAAGCAGCGCCAATTTTTCCGAATCCGAAATCATGTCTTCTTCGCCGGTCTTGACAATACCGGCATCGCCAAGTTGTTCAAGCAACTTGTCAATCGGTGTGCCAACGACTTGCGCGAGCTGTTTTACTGTTACTTCAGCCATAGCTTCTCTTGTCTTTTCCCGTACGACCGGCAATCCGGAAGGTACTACTTACTGGCACTACTTGCTGGCTTGAGCCTCCGCGGCTTCTGCTTCTGCAAACCAGCTTTCACGTGCTTTCATTATCAAGGTCGCGGCAAGCTCTTCATCCATCCCTTGCACAACCATCAAATCATCAACCGATTGATCACCCAGATCATCAACCGTCAGAATCTCGTGAGCGGCCATCTCCAAAGCCAACTCTTCGTTCATGCCTTCCATTGCGATTAATTCCGCAGTCGGCGTATTTCCACCTAACTTTTCTTCAGTAGCAATCGCTTTGGTCAGCAACGCATCCTGAGCGCGGCTGCGCAATTCGTCAACAATCTCTTCTTCGAATTCGTCAATATCAAGTAATTCATCGCGTGGGACATAGGCCACCTCTTCTACGGTGGTAAATCCTTCCTGAACCAATATCAAAGCCACTTCTTCGTCTACATCAAGCTGATCAACAAATACCTGCAGTGTGACTTTTGATTCTTCTTCGCTCTTTTCTTCAGCTGCGGACTCATCCATGACGTTTAGAGTCCAGCCAGTCAGTTCAGAGGCGAGCCGAACATTTTGCCCACCTCGCCCTATCGCGAGAGAGAGCTTTTCGTTCTCAACAGCGATATCCATGCTGCCTTTTTCCTCGTCAACAACAATACCTTTAACCTCTGCAGGTGCCATTGCGTTGATAACGAACTGTGCAGGATTATCGTTGTGCAAGATAATATCTATGCGCTCTCCAGCTAATTCATTAGACACAGTTTGAACACGCGAACCGCGCATGCCTACGCAAGCACCCACTGGATCCAGTCGAGGGTCGATCGATGAAACAGCAATCTTGGCTCTCGCACTCGGATCGCGGGCAGCCCCGTTAATCATGATGACGCCTTGACCGACTTCAGGAACCTCTAGCTTGAACAATTCAATCAGAAATTCCGGGGCTGTACGGGTAACAAAAAGCTGAGGACCGCGAGGCTCGCTCCTGACTTCCCTGAGATAACCACGCAGCCTGTCTCCAGGACGAACAGCTTCTCTAGGGATCATATCCTCGCGAGATATGTAGGCTTCCGCGTTGCTGCCCAGGTCAAGATAAACACCACCGCGCTCCAGGCGCTTGACAATACCCATGACCAGCTCACCAACACGTTCACGGTAGGCATCAACGACACGCTCACGCTCAGCCTCACGCACCTTCTGTACAATGACCTGTTTAGCCGTTTGTGCTGCAATTCGGCCAAAATCAACAGATTCAATTTCTTCTTCAACATAGCCACCCAACTCTAAAGCGGGATCATCGTATTGGGCCGCAGACAAGGTGATCTGCCGCAATGGAAATTCCATCTCGGCATCGTCTTCCACGATCTCCCAACATCGATAAGTCAGGTAGTCACCCGTGCTTCTGTCGATAGCGACCCGGACTTCAATGTCGCCGCCATGACGTTTTCGCGTTGCTGATGCCAGTGCCGCCTCGAGAGCTTCGAAGATGATGCCTTCATCAACACCTTTCTCGTTGGACACTGCGTCAACGACTAGCAGTATGTCTTTACTCATTTAAGTGAGCCTCAATATGGGTGACTGGAAAACCACCCTGATTAATGTTCGTTTAATCTTCATATCAACCTCATGACAGCCGCCCGAAAATATGCGCCTGCTCTACATCTGCAATGGGTAAATCGTAGTCGATGCCATCGACTTCTACCGTTGCTATGCCATCCTTAACTGCCACTAACTGGCCTTTGAAATTGCGCCTGCCACCCACACCGTCAGCCATACGCACTCTGACCTGCTCGCCAGTCTGAGCAGAAAACTGTTCCTCGGTGAACAATGGTCGGTCTACCCCGGGCGATGATACTTCCAGCAAATAAGCGCTTTTTATTGTGTCTTCAACATCCAGCACCGCATTAAGCTGCCGGCTGACTGCAGCACAGTCTTCCATAACGATGCCCGCTTCGGTATCTATGTAGACTCGCAAGGTCTGGCCATTTTCAGCCTGACCAAATTCTGCGCCCACAAGCTCATAACCCAGACCGGTGACTACCGGCTCGATTACGTTCACCACTTGTGTACTAGCACGTTGCATAGGCAAAAAAACACTTCAAAATTCGGTTAGTTACTTGACCAACGAAAAAGGCTCCCTTGGGAGCCTTTTAAATATCTATGACTATCTGCGGTTGGCAAGCTACATCCAACCGACTGGCTTGACGGTACTATCGGTAGCAACCAGCTACCCAGGGAGTTCGTCAAAGCTATTACGCTGAGTATAACAGCCCACCACCTTGCTTGCTACTGTTGTGACACGTATAGATGCAGGCATTGACGGTAATTTAGCAAAGGTAGTGCCGGATTCGTTCAGCGACTCGATCTAAACATGCCAAGAGCGTCCGATCGTTGGCGCTCAGCACTCTATCTCAGTCAGCGGATGTTAGATCTAACCCTCCTTCCCGTTAGCCCAAACCCATTGTTTCGGACTGAGGGAGCCTGCGGAGACACAGCTTTACGCGAAACGCGCACGGGCCTACCCCTGCTAGGCAGCTTCCAATGCTTGCCTGGATTCGGCAGGAGCGTTCAGATCTCGCCATGCCTGCGCATGAGATTCCTCGGCCTGGTGCATGGCTTTCATTTTAACTGGACCAAATCCTCTGATAATTTGCGGGATGGACAGAACCTGCCTGGCCAGCTCCGCGTTCTCTGCAGTGAGTACAGTCAATAGCCGATCAATGTCCTGTTCGTAGCGTTTTATCCAGGATCGCTCCATACGTCGCTCTGTGGTGTAAGAAAACACGTCCAGTGCGCCACCACGTAAAATACGCCCTTTTTGAAGCACAGCTAATACCGGCAGAATCCACTGTCCGAAAGGACGCTTTTTCGGCCTGCCCTCAGAGTCCTTTCCACCTAGAAACGGTGGTGCAAGATGCAGCTTGATCGAATAATCGCCAGCAAAGGTGGTGCCGAGCTGTTTCTTGAACTCAGGCGTTGAATAGAGGCGCGCAACCTCATATTCATCTTTGTAAGCCAGCAGTTTTGAGTATTGCTCAGCAGCCAGCATCGCCAGACTTTCATCCAAACCGAGGCTATCGCATCGTTCGGCCAGATTCACTACCCGCTTGCGAAAGCGCTCAGCCAACCGGCTATTCTGATAGCTGGTTAGGAAGCTGGTCCGGTGTGACAGGATAGCGTCCAGCGAATCCAACGAGGCTTGTTCACTGCCAGGTTTTTCTGTGTTCGTAACCCATTGTTTGGCATTGTCTGGTTCAAGTGCAAGCTTTCGGCCCCAGTGAAATGCAAGACGATTGGCTTTTACCGCGACACCATTAAGCTCAATAGCACCATCGATCGCTGCAAAACTCAATGGCAGCAATCCTGCCTGCCAGGCGTACCCGAGCATCATCACATTGGTCGCGATTCGATCACCTACCTGTTGTTCTGCTAGCGATCCAAATGCATGAAAGTGATCACTCCCATTAGCAACTGTTGCGATGGTTGCTTCTGTTGCATTGTATTTAAAATCGATATCCCGGTGTTTTACAAAACTGGCTACCGGCGCTGTTGATGTGTTCACGATGGCTTGAGTTCGCTGCGCGTCGCACAATGAAGTGCTCTCTCTCGATGCTGCTACCACTGCGTCAGCTGCCAAGAGCACATCAGCACTGCCAGATACAATGTGGGGACTGGTAACCATCGACGCAGACTTGGCGAGCCTGACATGACTGAGCACAGCACCGCCTTTCTGGGCTAGCCCTGCCATATCCAGTACGATGGATGCTTGTCCATCTATATGGGCAGCCATGCCGAGTAAAGAACCTATGGTCAAGACACCGGTACCACCCACACCAGTAACAGCAATATTCCAGGCTTCATCTCCTAACTGTGGCAACACAGGTTCAATGAGCTGCTCGGACAAGATATCGTTCACCGGTTTTTCGGGTTTTCTTAGCTCGCCGCCTTCGATAGAAACAAAAGATGGACAGAAGCCCTTAAGACATGAGAAATCCTTGTTGCATGATGATTGATTGATTTGCCGCTTACGCCCCATAGGTGTCTCAAGCGGTTCGATGGACACACAATTGGATTGTTCCGAGCAATCGCCACAGCCTTCACACACGGCGCTATTGATGAAAGCTCGCCGCGCCGGATCAACCATCAAACCTCGCTTGCGGCGGCGTCGCTTTTCTGCAGCACAGGTCTGGGCATAAACAATTGCATTACAACCTTTAAGTTCACGCAAACTGCGCATGACCTGGTCTAAATGGTCACGGTGTTTAACGATGGTGCCTGCAGGCAATTGATTGGAAGCATAAGCTTCGGGCTCATCGCTAACCAGGTAGATCGGAGATACGCCTTCAGCATGCAATTGATGAGCGATGCGCGCAGGCGATAAATTGCCATCAACCGCTTGACCTCCTGTCATAGCCACAGCATCGTTAAACAGTAACTTGTAAGTAATATTGACGCCGGAAGCCACCGAGGCGCGAACGGCTAAATACCCGGAATGAAAATAAGTACCATCTCCCAGGTTTACGAAACGATGCGATTCATCGCAATAGTGGCTGATACTGGTCCAGGGAACTCCTTCGCCGCCCATTTGCGTAAAAGTGTCGGTGCTGCGATCCATCCATTGAACCATATAGTGACAACCTATACCCGCCATCGCCTTTGAACCTTCAGGCACTTTGGTTGATGTGTTGTGCGGGCAACCGGAACAAAACCAGGGCTGTCTTTCTATCGGAGCATTGTGAGCAGCACGCTCATCAGCACGCTTTTGAAGGTAAGCCAGGCGCTCTTCAATTCGATGCTTGAGTGATTCATCGAAAGAGAGTTTGAGAACCCGGCTGGCTATAGCTCTGGCAACTCTTGAGGTTGATAAGGCTGCAGACAAGGGTAAAAACGGTACATCGTTTTCATCAAACTTACCTACTATGCGCGGCCTTACATCACTGCGCCAATTAAACAACTGCTGTTTTATCTGGTGTTCGATTATTTCCCGGCGCTCCTCTATGATCAGCACCTCTTCAAGACCCTCTGAAAAAGAACGTATACCTTCTGGCTCAAGTGGCCAGGGCATACGAACCTTATACAAACGCAACCCTATTAAATCGGCAGCAGCTTCATCAATTCCCAGCTCATTGAGCGCCTGACGCACATCCTCGAAGGCTTTACCGGTCGCGATAATGCCGAAACGTGCCTGCCTCGCACCAATGGTCACCTGGTTGATATTGTTAGCTCTCGCAAAAGCGAGTGCAGCATAGGCTTTTTGCTCTTGCAAACGATCATCTTGTACCAACGGTGGGTCAGGCCATCTAAGATTCAAACCACCCTCAGGCAATTCGTAATCCTGTGGTATGACAAACTGCTTCAATTCATCGCCCAATTCAACGACAGCACTCGTCTCGACCGTATCCGAAATAACCTTGTATCCAACCCAGCAACCTGAATATCTGGACATGGCAATGCCGAATAAACCAACATCAATAAATTCATGTATTGACGAGGGATAGAGCACAGGCATTACAGCTGCCATAAAGCCATGATCGGATTGATGAGGCAGCGTGGACGATTTGGCAGCGTGATCATCCCCTGCCAGACACAGTACACCGCCATGTGCAGATGAGCCCGCAGCGTTGCCGTGCTTGAATACATCTCCACAGCGATCAACTCCTGGTCCTTTCCCATACCAGTAGCCCACTACACCCTCTCGATTGGCTTGATCAGAAAGAGGCACCTGCTGCGTCCCCCAAATGGCGGTTGCGGCCAGATCTTCGTTAACCCCCGGCTCGAAGCGGACGTCTGCTGCGTTTAAGTGGTCAGCTGCCAATTGCATTTGCTGATCATAAGAGCCAAGTGGCGAACCTCGATAGCCGGTTACAAACGCCGCCGTATTGAGGCCCAGCGCTCGATCTCTGCGCATCTGTGCCATCGGCAAACGCACCAGAGCCTGAGTACCCGACATAAAGACGCTACCCGATTGGGCTGTGTATTTGTCTTCAAGCTTGTGTGAACTGCCCATCGCATTTACCTCGAGACCACCGATACACCACAGTTTGAACTTAATTGACGAAACAGGTTTTCGTTTTTACTTGCCTATTTCCGCGTTTTTGAGTTATTTATCCTACAAAATCATCCGTACAGACAAAACCATCCTATTAGCATGCCAGATTCAATGGATTTAAAGCTACTACGTACCCTACAGGCAGAGCCCGCTTTAAGTGTTGCAGAGCTTGCAGAAAAAATCGGCCTGAGCCATACACCCTGCTGGCGGCGACTCAAAAAACTGGAAGCCGACGGCTTGATTCTGGAACGCAACGTAGTTCTCGATGCGGATGCGCTCGGTTTGCACATAACGGTTTTCTGCTTTATTCGCTTAAAACAACACGATAAGTCGAGCATGGAGGCGTTCGAGAACAGTGCGCGAGCCCACCCGAATGTACTGCAGTGCTACACCATGTCGGGTGAGCAGGACTATATGCTCAGAGTCGTGACCAAATCAATAAAGACCTACGAGAATTTGATGAAAAACGACCTGCTAAACCTGCCCTATGTTGGTCAGGTAAATTCATCGTTTGCAATGAGTGAGATCAAGAACACCACTGTTCTGCCTATTTGACTTATAAAGGAGGACCATAATAACTAGAGGATCACTACCATGGCATTGGAAGATACCGTTTGCACTCTTGTCCCTTACTTTACCGTTCAGGATGGCAAGCTAGACGAATTCAAAGCGCTGGGCGAACAAATGGTTGAGCGCACAAAGTCAGAATCTGACGTTTGCTTTTACGGTTTCAGCTTCAGCGGTCAACGCGCGCATTGCCGAGAGGGTTATCAAGGTGCTGCCGGCATACTTGCCCATCTTGAAAACGTGGACGAGCTACTAAAGAAAGCACTGGGCATAGCCAGCCTGGATTTGCTGGAGGTTCACGGTCCAGCAAGTGAGTTGGAAAAACTCAAAGAGCCTCTGGGAGGTCTCAATCCAACTTACTTCGTCATGGAGACTGGATTCCGCCGCTAAGCGACACCGATTGTGCGGGGCAGGCACGGTAACCGCCCCGCACACAGCCTGCTCTTAACAAGGCCTACTCTGCTTGTAGCCGGTCTCGCGGCACTATCTCATAACCTTGCGCTTCTGGCTCGTCGTCACTCATTTGCGCGGGAAATCCATCAGCCAGAACCTCTAAGCCAGTAGCCTCCTCGAGGCGTTTGATGATGTTGGGAGACCATTCCCTCATTCCGAAACGTTGAGCACCGTCGTTCATGATCTTTATCATCAAAGGGTTGATCTCAAGAGGCACACCAGCACGATCAGCAACCGATTGGAACAATCCAATATCCTTGAGCACCAGATCCATCGTGAAATTGATATCACGAGATCCGTTCAAGATAACCTGACTCTCTGTCTCATGGACAAAGGAGTTTCCAGACGAGACTCTGATAGCCTCGTAAGCTGTGCTCATGTTCATACCCGACGCTTTGCAAGTTACCAAGGCTTCGCAAACACTAAGAAGATTAGCGGTTGCCAGATAGTTGGTCACCACCTTGAGCACTGAGGCGGAACCCAAGTCGCCTGTATGAAGGATCCGTCTACCCATTGCGCTGAGCAATGGCATGATGCGTTCGAATACAGATCTATCGCAACCAGCAAAAATGGCTATGTTGCCGGTAGCCGCCCTGTGACAACCACCTGACACCGGGCAATCAACCGCATGCCCTTGCTTGTCAGATACCAATGCACCCAGACGCTTCACTTCAGCTTCATCAGTGGTGCTCATTTCAGCCCAGATGGTATCGGGTGTCATGCCCTGCAAAACACCGCCCTTACCCTCCATTACCTGCGCACTTGCCTCAGGCGAAGGCAAACAGGTGATCAACACATCACAATCACGCGCCATGTCTGCGGCGTTGTCTGAAAAAGCAGCACCGGCGTTGACAAGTTCTGCAGCCGCGTCCTTATTTAAATCATGAACAGTCAACTTAAAACCATTGCGCACCAGGCTGCCAGCTAGTTTACCGCCGACATTGCCCAAACCTATAAAGCCGACATGCATGATTCCAACACCGTATATTCTATTCAGAGGGTCGATGTTAGCACCACAACAGCCGCTTCAAGAGATCAATCCCATGCTCTCCAGTTTTAACATGACTTGATGAGCGGCAAGATCCGGTGACAGTTCTTCAGTGTGGATGGTAAGTTCCGGGGTTTCAGGGATTTCATAAGGATCACTGATACCGGTGAACTCTTTTATCTTGCCTTCTCTGGCCAGTTTATAAAGGCCTTTTCTATCGCGACGCTCACATTCCTCAAGCGTGGTTGCCACATGGATTTCGATGAAGCCGCCCAATGATTCAATCAAGGAACGCACGCCTGCTCGCGTCTTGGCATAGGGGGCGATAGGTGCACAGATTGCTATACCACCATTCTTTGTTATTTCCGATGCGACATATCCAATACGCTGAATATTCAGATCACGATGTTCCTTTGAAAAAGTTAGTTCACTTGAGAGGTGTTTTCTGACGACATCTCCATCAAGCAGCGTTACCGGGCGTCGTCCATCTTCGAGTAATTTGACCATCAACGCATTCGCTATGGTCGACTTGCCGGAACCTGATAAACCTGTGAAGAATATCGTAAATCCTTGCTTGTCTTTCGCAGGGTAGGCTCGCCTCAGTTCTTCAACAACACGAGCATAGGAAAACCACTCCGGTATGTCTAAACCCTCTTTTAATCGGCGACGGAATTCAGTACCTGAGATGTTAAGCACTGTATCAGAAGCTTCCGTTTCATCAGCGGGTACATACTGAGCTTTATTCTCAACGTACACCATCATCTTGAAAGGTACCATTGTGATATCCAACTCAGCCTCGTGCTTCTTGTATAACTCCTGCGCGTCATAGGGCCCATAAAAAGGTTGTCCATTCTTATCATCACCCGGGCCGGCATGATCACGCCCCACGATAAAGTGTGTGCACCCGTAATTCTTTCGGATAATGGCGTGCCACAGTGCTTCACGCGGCCCGGCCATTCTCATTGCCAGGTTCAATAGACTCAAGGTAGTGGTTTGTTCAGGGTATTCATCCAGCACATGCTCATAACAACGCACACGAGTAAAATGGTTGATGTCGCCAGGCTTTGTCATACCAACGACCGGCTGAATTAGCAGGTTCGCTTGAACTTCTTTAGCAGCACGAAAAGTTAGCTCCTGATGCGCCCGGTGAAGTGGATTTCGTGTCTGAAACGCAACCACTCGGCGCCAGCCTAATTTTCTGAAACGCCCTCTAAGCTCTGCTGGCGTATCTCTTAGCAATTTAAAATCATAGTGTGTCTGTGGCTCAACTCCATAGACACGTCCGCCGAGATAGACCGGACCCGTTGAATGCAAAACATGATGAACTCCAGAATGAGTATCGTCCTGGGTACCATATACCGATAAAGATTCATGAATTTTATCGGGACGATAGATACTCGACACCTCCATGGTGGCCAATAGCACACCCTCTGGATCACGCAGCGCTATACGCTGATCCACACTCACTTGTTCCGCAAAGCTCTCACTAACATCCAGCACAATGGGTATTGGCCACAAGCTACCATCGGGCAAACGCATATCGTCACAAACAGCCTGATACTCAGACTCTGTGTGAAAGCCGGTTAACGGGGAGTAGGCACCATTGGT
The DNA here is from genome assembly GCA_045106475.1 of Granulosicoccus sp. GTDB lineage: Bacteria > Pseudomonadota > Gammaproteobacteria > Granulosicoccales > Granulosicoccaceae > Granulosicoccus. The sequence goes on along the minus strand of JBGCEO010000008.1, from coordinate 2,453 downwards.
CAGCAGATCCACATCACACAGTTGCCGCTCTGTTAGATCCCAGCACGGATAATCGCCGGCTCGTACTTGCTCGGCCTCTGCCTCGTTTTCAGTCAAGTACAGATCTACCAGGCTTCCGCCGTGAGCTTCCTTGTAAGCACCCATTGCGTTTAATCCTCGTGCTGGTTTTTAGTTGGCCCCTATTATGAACAATACAGATTTAAATGGGAGTCCCCCTTCTCAGGGGGCGTGACAGGATTAGCGTTTTAGCCTTTGCCGATCAATAGAAACGAGATCAGCTAGAGAGTAATTATTGCGCTGGGAGCCGGCCTGATTACTCTGCTTATTCAGCAGGCTCTGCTTCAACTGCAGCCCGCAACGCAGCAGCTTCTTCAGCTGCAATCCTGGCGGCTTCGACGGCATCTGCATAACCGGGGTGCAACGGACCTAATAACAATCCGTATTCTTCATTGCCAAACAACTGCTTGTTCGCAACAAAAGCTGCGTCATGAGAGCTGTCCTTAATTGAATCGCCTATCTGAGTGATTGCAGCATTAACCAATGCGCCCAACAAACCCAGGCCACCGCTGTCACTGCTTTCCTCGTAATTGAGCGCACCGTTCCAAATGACTTGACCCGTCTTCACATCAACCATCTCAGCTCGGGCATCGACTCGCGTGGTAGAGCTGAGTAGTTCGAATTTTTGTCCAAAGTCTTCCAAAGTGACATACATAACGGCATCGGCACCGAATATTTCACTGATTTTTTTCAAGGGAGCAGAATGCATGTCTTCAGGATTGGGCAACCCGTTCTCCTTCATGAACTCATCGATAACAGCGACCGGAAAAACATAGTAGCCTTGCTCTGCTATGGGCTTGGACGCTGTCGTTACCCAGGAGTAAGGCGCATTGATATCAACTGACTCATTGACCGGCGGAAATACAAGTATGGAGCGTGGCATAAGCTCGCGATAGAGCAGGTAGGGATCTTCTATGGGCAGCACGACGTTACAGGCACTTAACACCGTTGCTGAAGCAAGCCCCAGTATCGCCGTACGAACAGTTTGGCTTTTACTCATTACGAGACTCCATTCTGCTGAGCAATCCGTCTACAAACACTGCTGATGCAGGAAATATCTCACGCTCCATTTCGAAAAGCGCCCGTGCTTCATCTGTTCGGCCCTGGGCAAAGTAGAGGTAGCCCAAATGTATGCGCACACCCGGAGGTACTTGTAAACCCTCAGCCTCGGTTCGTGCCATATCCTCAGACAGTCGTATGGCATCATTTACCGGATCGGAACCACCTGCATCTTTATACCCGGCATAGATAATATTTTCGTATTCACCCCAACGATACAGAGTTGGTTCGGCAGTGGCGCAGGCCGACAGTACCCATAGACAGAGCAAGCTCGAAACAAGTATTTTGCAACGTTGCCTGTCGGACTTTGTTGTAAGCATGCGCTTACTCCTGCGTTGGAGACCAAGCACCCTGCTCCAGGCCTGCAACGAGATTGTTCACTGCTTCGGTTATGGCCAGGTTAAGAACCTTGCCATTTAAGGTTGCGTCATAGCCCGCCGTGCCACCAAACCCGACAACTTCTCTGTTGGACAATGCGTACTCACCAGCCCCCTTAGCGGCATAGACAACTCGAGACGTGCGCACATCCACTAAATTGAGTGCAACCTCCGCATATGCAATTTGTTTTTTACCCGAACCTAAAATCCCAAACAATTGCTGATCACCGGTGGTTTTACGACCAAACTCCGTAACATCACCACCAACAGCTACCTGCGCTCCCTCCAGCGATTGAGACTTACCAGAAATCTTGGCCTCCTCCGCTATTTGCGCCATATTGTCACGATCAACCACATCAAATCGATTTGTTTGCTGCAAATGCGTTTTCAGGATGGTTTTCGCCTGACTACCCAACCTGTCTGTGCCTTCAGAAAACAATCCGCGTTGGTAAGAGGAACGATTTTGAAAATTACCAATCACCAGAGCATAACGGGGGCCGCTGTAACTGGTGTTGTAACTCTTGACTGTCCGGGTTTCAACAACACGGCTGGATTCTGTAGCAGCGCAGGCTGACAATACAAAAACGCAGCTAAGAGTGATTATGGTTCTGAATGTTCGATTCATACGTTTTTCCTTGAAACTAGTGAGTCGCTAAGATGCTGATAGCAAGCAACGAGGAGCGTTGTTCGCAGAGTAGCCACAGATTATACAAAGCTGGTTTTTGGTATTTGTATAGATGTGTAACAACAAAAAACATCCACAAAAAAGCCCCGTATTCCAGGGGCTTAGAGTTCTATTCAGAACAGCGTGCACGTCGATTGGTAGCGGGGGTAGGATTCGAACCTACGACCTTCGGGTTATGAGCCCGACGAGCTGCCAGACTGCTCCACCCCGCACCTGTGCTGACCTCTACAAGTATAAAGCCACAAAACGTCACACACAATAGGCAGAGGCACTAT
>JBGCEO010000007.1:0-12526 GCA_045106475.1 Granulosicoccus sp. | reverse complement strand
GGGTGCAGGGCCACCAGGCTGCAAGCGCACATCAACAAAGTGCCGCGCACTCACCGCACGCCGAAACTCTTTCTCAGTGAACAAAGTAGATCGCTCAAGCCTGTTCTTAAACACTTCTTTAAAGCGATGAAAACCCTCGCTCAGTGCTTTTCCTTCATCGATGACTGCGCGGGATGTGTCTGCGGCTATTTCATGGGCCTGTCTGAATGAGAGTGACTCTTGTCTTACCAGGCTATCGGCCAGCTCGGTAATCGTAATGCATGCGGCATTGCTAGTAGCGGCAACCCGCTCATCATTGATGCTGCAGGCATCGATCAACGTTGCCAGTAAATCCACAGCTCTACCTGAGGATTCAAATGCTGCGTAGCCAGCTTGTTGTACTTCACCTTCGCTATCGTTCATATCGGTAAAGGGGGTGTTGTGCATGGTGTTGACGATGGCATCACAGCGTCCAACGCTCACTGAAGCAAGGTGTCGCATGTGTTCAATGGGCACAGGATTGCGTTTCTGTGGCATGATCGAGCTGATTTGCACCAAACTGTTGGGAATGTAGAGCTGCGCCACTTCGAAGGCTGTCCAGAATTGCATATCTTGTACAACGCGCCCCAGGTGTAACATCATCAGCTTGATAGCGGAGTACAAGCCGGTGATATAGTCGACAGAGGCAATGCAGCCGTAAGAGTTCAACAGTGGCTCTGAAAATCCGAGTAATTGCGCCACTCTTGATCTGTCAATGGCGAAACCGGTTGTGGTGATTGCAGCTGCGCCCATCGGACAATGGTTTAACTGGTCGCGTGCGAGCAATAAGCGATCAATGTCGCGCAAAAGCACTTCTAGTACTGCAGATAGGTAATGTCCGAACGTTGTCGGTTGAGCAGGTTGACCGTGTGTATAGGCAACGATGAGTGTGTCTCGCTCCGATTTTGCTTTAGCAAGTAGGGTTTGTGCCAACGTGAGTGCCTGTTGTAGAAAATCATCTGTGCGTTGGCGAAGCACCATTTTGAAAATGGTGTGGTCCATGTCATTGCGAGATCTTGCTGTGTGCAGCATTCCCGCTAGATCTGCGCCGAGCCTGGTCTTGAGCTCCGCTTCCACTAGAAAGAAGTAGTCTTCATATTCACCGGTATATTCCAAGGTATTAACGTCCACCTGTTCATCAATCTGCGCAAGCGCTCTGGCGATTTGCCGGCCCTGTTCTGATGCAATGATGCCTGTTTCCACAAGCATCACCAGATGCGCCTGATTGATTGACCTTACAGGTGCGACGTAGTGCGTCTTTGCTCCCTCGAACAACGGTGCAAGTACGGTGCGCTTGTACACACCGTTTGGGAATAGGGAGTTATCTTGCTCGATTGCCATTGTGCGTTTAGCCTTTCAATCCTGCCATAACAACACCGCGGATAATGTAGCGCTGAAAAATCAGAAAAACGATCAGGGTTGGAATTGTTGCAAGCGCAGCACCTGTCATGATCAGCTCCCATTCAACTTGCTGCTCTACGCTGAATGTAGTCAGGCCCACCGGTAAGGTATAAAGCGCCGGATCGTTGGTTACGATCAATGGCCAGATAAACGCTGTCCAATTGCCCAGAAATACGAAGATCGCTAATGCGGCAAGCGCCGGTTTTACCAGTGGCATTGCCACCGTCCACCAGATCTGCAGCTCGTTCAGCCCATCTATTCGTGCCGCTTCTATAAAATCATCAGGTACTGTTTCAAAGAATTGCTTCATCAAAAATGTACCAAACGCGGTCATAAGCCCGGGAAACATGATGCCCCAGTAGGAATCTATCCATCCAAATGTCGTACTCATTAAATACCAGGGGATAACCAACATCTCCGTTGGAATCATCAGCGTGGACAAAATAGCGATAAAGACAACGTAGCGCCCGGGGAACTTAAACTTGCACAAGGTGTATCCGACCAGACTATCAAACAGCACATTGCTGATAGTTGTGATGGTGGCGATGATAAGTGAGTTTACAAACCAGTGATAGAACCTGCCGTCCTCAAGCACATAGGTATAGTTTTCTATCGTGGGCTCTTCTGGTATCAGATTCAGGTTGTAAACCTCAAACGGGTATTTGAATGAGGTTGACAACATGTACGCAATGGGGGTGATCATGAGTACGCCACCCAGAAACAACAAGACCCAGCGTATATATTGCCCGTAGCTGCGTTTTAGCGGCGGCCTTGTGGCACGCATGAGCACGTCTGTACTCGGCTTTATTGTTAACTCATCAGCATTAGGGGCCGTTTGCATATTACCGGTCCCTTAACAGTCGCAACTGTAACAGGCTGACGACCAGCAATACGGTAAAGAGCACCACGGTCTGTGCTGCAGCGTAACCCATGTTGTAGCCATTGAATGCTGTGTCGTAAATCATGAGTACCAATGGCTTGGTCGAATTCAATGGACCACCCAGATTATTGGTGGTCATATTGAATACTTGATCGAATATGCGTAGGAATCCGATGGATGAAAATACCACCAGAAACACGATGGTGGGTCTTAAGAGGGGAAGGGTAATTTCCCAGAGCGTTGTAAACCAGGAAACACCATCGATGCGTGCTGCTTCGTAGTATGTCTGCGGTATGGCGCGTAGGCCCGCCATGAATATGATGATTTGAAACCCAAGCCCGGCCCAGACTGCAGGAGCCAAGATGGATGGCAACGCGTTAGTAACAGAATTTAAAAAAGCAATTTGCGGAATACCCAAACTTGCCAGAAAGTTATTGAACAAACCAATAGGTACCGGTTGATAAAACCAACGCCAGACCCAGGCCATGGCCACAGTGCTCATCAAGAAGGGTAGAAAATACATAGCACGGATAAACCCGTGCATGAAGCGCACTTTGTCCAGATGATAGGCTACGAAAAATGATATGACTAAACTTATAGGTGTACCGATAATCAGGTACATAAACGTGTTTTTAAATACAATCCAGAAAACCGGGTCGTTCCATAATTTTTGGTAGTTGGCCAATCCTGCCCAGCTTCGAGAGCCGAGCAGGTTCCACTCCTGAAACGACAGGACGATGGCATTGCCGGTTGGGTAAAAACGAATCCCGACATAGAAAACAATCGGTATTGCCAGAAATGCCCAAGCCCAGACTATTTGCTTCTGGGTAATGGACAAGCGCCGATACGCATTCATAGAAGCGTTGTAACGAGCAAGTGACACACTTGATTCTGGCAATACATCTTTAGGCTTACAGGTATCAAGGCTTACTTGTAGTATTCATCAAGTATCGCCTGTTCGGCCGTGGCCGCATCAGACAATGCATCTTCTAGAGACTGATTTTCCAGTTCAACCCTGCTAACCATATCCACCAACACTTGGCGTTGAGCACTTTCATTGGCAAAAATGGTGCTGTGCGCATAAGCAAGCCCGCGAATAAAGGGTCCGAACACTGGGTCGTTCTTGTTTGTATCGGTAAGCGCGGTTGATGGTTTTGCCGGTAACTCGCCCACAGTATCCAGCCAGATCTGCATTGCTTCATCAGAGGTAATGTACTGCATGAACTTCACCGCAGCTTCGTACTTTTCCTCGGTTGCCTTGGTCGTAATGGCATTGACCCAATAAGAGGAATAGTTGGACTGCACGCCCGTGGGGCCGGCAGGTAGCTCCGCTACACCCCATTTCAAGCCGCGCGTTTTATTCAGTGCGCCAATTCGAAACGAACCATCGATATGCATGCCCGCACGACCTGCTTTAAACGCTGCTTGTGCTTCGTCCATGAATCCGTTTACCGTCACTCCGTGTTCGCTGCGAAGGCCGTCATAAAAAGCTAACGCAGCCTTACCGGCGTCATCGCTGTAGTTGACACTTTTGTAGCCATCCCTGTACGGATCACCACCATGCTGGCGGGTGAGAACTTCGCGAAACCAATGATGGTCCTGGCCAGTCATACCAGTTGTGATACCCACTGAGGTAACGTTACCAGCACCGTCTCTCTTGGTGAGCTTCTTGGCGGTTTCAACCAGCTCGTCGAGCGTTGTTGGAGGTGACTCGATACCGGCTTCATCAAAGAGTCTTTCGTTATAGAACAGTGCGAGTGAGCGTACTGCTGTTGGAAGTGCCATATAGCTATCGCCACGCTTCATCGCCGATACCATCGGAAAAAACTCTGCCTCGATAGTGGCTGGATCAAAGACATCCGTGGGAAGGGGTTGAATCAGCTTTGCATCCACATAATCATTTAACCAACCGTAGAATAACTGCACCACATCCGGACCTTCGCCGGCTGGAATGGCTGCTGCCACTTTAGTCCGGTAATCGGCGTAGGGGAAATGCGTCATCTTAACGGTTATATCCGGGTTTTCTTTTTCAAAGCTTTCGATCAGCGTATCCATCGCTGTGACTCGCGCTTCGAAAAAATACTGCCAGTACTCAATCTCTACTGCCTGCGCGGCGCTCATACCCAGTGACAACACACCGGCTGTTGCTACCGCTAACAATTGATTCGCTTTTTTCATACTTGGCTCCTTTGATGTGTTCTAATCCTTATTAACTCAATTAAGTTGAACATTCAAGTAAATTCGATTAAAACTCTTGCCATGAGATCTATCAAAACCCAAATTGTGGGTTCTAATCCTGAGCGCACACGACTGCATAACCGCCGATTGGTGTTGGAGCAGGTACGCAGCCTGCAGCCCGTTGGGCGCGCGCAGATTGCGCGAGCTACTCACCTGAGCGTTCAGGCGGTGAGTAATATTATTGCCGAGCTACAAAGCGATGGTTGGCTAAAGGAATCTGGACGTTCATCCAGGGGCAGGGGATTGCCTGCGCTGCTCTACACCGTAAAAGCCTCGGGAGCAGCTGCACTGGGTGTTGAGGTTCGACCCGATGCCGTGATGGCAGCCCTGGTTGATCTATCAGGGACTACTCGCTTCACAGACCGAATGGACTTAAGCAGCACAGACCCTGCTCATGTGGCAGCCATCGTGCGAGATTTAAAGCTGCGTGCGTTATCGGCCAGCAAATTAGCGGCCCACAGATTGTTGGGTGCTGGCGTGGTCATGCCTGGTCCATTTGGTCAGGTTGGCCTTTCCGATGCAGGTCAGTCCACGCTACCGAATTGGAGCGGTACTGATGCACAAGCATTGTTTACAACAGCTTTAAAAGTACCCGTAATGCTGGAACATGACTCTGCCGCTGCTGCATTGGCTGAACGCGTTGGCGGTGTCGCAACAGAGGTGGATGACTACTGCTTTATCTATTTTGGTACCGGTGTCGGATTGGGCATGATGCATGGCGGACGTATCCATCGGGGTGCCTTTGGAAATGCCGGTGAACTGGGCCATGTAGTTGTGGAGCCTAATGGGAACCCTTGCGCCTGTGGCAACAAAGGCTGTCTTGAAACCTACATAAGCCGCTTTTCGGTACAGCAGCACATGCTAAAGGAAGGCATTGACGTGAATAGTAGTGAACAGTTTCAGGCAATTTTTGATGATCGACACCCCGCGTTGATGCAGTGGATGGCTAGTGCCGCAACGCGTTTGGCCCAAGCCATTGGCATGCTGGAAAACCTGATGGATCCACAGACCATCATCCTCGGTGGTGCGTTTCCCGATGATATGTTTGATTACTGGATCAATTCGATGCGTATGCTACCGGGCACTGTAGCTGAGCGTCCGAATAGATCTTTAGCCCGCGTTGTTCGCGGAGCGTCGGGGCGCATGACCGCAAGCTATGGTGGCGCTGCTCTTATCCTCAACGATGTGTTCACGCCGCGCTTAGCCGCTGCGAGTTAAAGACACAAACTGGAGCTTAGTTATGCCCTCTACCGCCAGTCAGCGAATTGATCATCAGCTTAAGACACCCAGGCACGTGGCGTTATGGAGAGCGCTACAGCCGCTTAAAAGCTGCGTGTCATTCATGAACACTGGAGCGCATCCTGATGATGAGACATCAGCCATGCTTTCCATGCTTAGCTTACGCCACGGTCTCGATGTCTCTTTTGCCTGTGCCAATCGTGGTGAAGGGGGCCAGAATGACATAGGCACCGAAGTATCAGAAGATTTGGGTGTGGTCAGAACCGCTGAAATGGAACAGGCAGCCATAGCTCTGGATATCAATCTTTACTGGCTGAGTGAGTCGCCCGGCGATTCGATTTTTGATTTTGGTTTTTCCAAGAGTGGTCAGGAAACACTTCGTAAATGGGGGCATAAACGAACGCTTGAGCGAATGGTTGCGATCATTAGAGAAGAGCGTCCCGACATTGTATGCACGACCTTTCTGGATGTACCCGGTCAGCATGGGCATCACCGCGCCATGACGCAGATTGTTCAAGAAGCCATCGCTATTGCTGCTGATAGTAGCGTGATAAGCGGTGAGCATAAGCCGTGGCAAGTGCGTAAATGCTATCTACCCGCGTGGAGTGGAGCTGGCGATTCTTATGATGATGATTTACCGCCACCGCCGGCTACGCTTGAGTTAGATGGTCAGGGTGAAGACCCCGTAACAGGCTGGACTTATGAACAGATGGGGCAGCATTCCCGCTATTTTCACAAAACGCAGGGGATGGGTAAATGGGTACCTCATGGTGCAGAGCGCAATTGGCCATTACATCTGGTTCAATCAACAATTGAAACGGATGATGTTTCGATTACCTCAGGTTTACCTGCTGATTTAGGTGAGCTTGCAGCATTTGCTAATGCAGGCTCTATCGAAACCGCTCTGCAAACGGCACAAGCTGCCATGAACACCGCCTTAGAGTCTTTTCCTGATTGCGTTAAGGTTCGCATAGCTGCAGGTGAGGCACTTGTACACGTGCGAGATGCGCAGCGGCGATGCCCTGAGTCTGCACATGATGAAGTGCTACACCGATTGGCGAAGACAGAGCGGCAATTGTCCCGAGTCATTCTCCTTGCCTCTAGAGTGTTTGTTCATGGCACCTTGAATCGATCAGAATTGCGGATTGGGGATGAAGCAGAATATGAGAAAGAGGTGTTCGCAGGTGATGCGAATGCCGTCAGTGTGGAATTGCTATTGGATCAGGGTTGGCAGCAGGATGGAGAACGCGTTTGTTTAATGGCAACTGCTGAGTTAAGTAATGCATACCCGTCACGATTTTTACCGCAGGAGCCCGAGTTTCCCGCACTACGTGTGACAGTTGATGTGGATGGCAACCGCTCCGAAACCCTCCAGCGTCTGCATAGCACGCCCTTATGCCTACCTGCGGTGTCTGCCCGTTTGAGTCCGCACGCCATTGTGATTAATAAGGCGGTGAAACATCAGTCGTTGGAATTGACTTTATCGGAGCAGTTTCCGAGTGATGCGGAGGTTGTGTTGGATACGCCAGACGCGTGGCGATTTGATAGAACTGCAACGGGTTTTTCTGTTACTCCACCTGATAAATTAGAGATTGATCGTCATCATTTATCGCTGGTGTTGGATAATCAACAAGCATCCAGCGTTAGCCGATTTGATTATCCACACATTGCATCGCGAGCACGAATTACGCCTGCCGGCACGCAAGTTCAAATAATTGATGCAGCGTTAAGTGATACGCGTATCGGCTATGTGGGCGGTGGTAATGACAACGTGCTCAAGCGTTTGATCGAGATGGGTTGCAAGGCACGAGCACTGGACGATGATGAGCTTGAGAATGGTAGCGGCCTGGATTCTATCGATACCTTACTGGTTGGCGTTTTTGCCGTTCGCACTCGTCAGGTTTTACAGGATAATTTGACTCATGTTCATCGCTGGGTAGAGCGGGGCGGCAACCTGGTCACGTTGTACCACAGACCCTGGGATGCCTGGAATCCAGACAAAGTGCCCCCGCTACCACTGACTATTGGCAAGCCATCTTTGCGTTTTCGTGTCACTGACGAGAACGCAGAAGTGACGCACTTGCTAACCGATCATAGACTTTTAAATTACCCGAATAAAATTACGAGCGCTGATTGGCAAGGATGGCACAAGGAACGTGGCTTGTATTTCGCTAAATCCTGGGACCCTGCCTACGAGGCTCTCCTATCGATGGCTGATCCGGATGAAGATGCGCATACGGGCGCACTGCTCTGTGCAAGAATTGGTCGAGGCAGACATACCCATACTTCGCTGATCTTGCATCATCAGATGGAAAAACTGATTCCGGGTGCTTACAGAATAATGGCTAACCTGGTGGCTAAGGTTGAATGACAGTTTAGAGTCGAGCTACTTTTGCCAGTTGATGCAGCGCATCATATAGCGACTAAATGCGCATATTCCATTGCTTGTGCAATGAGGTCCTCAGTTGATCTGTCTGGTTAAGGAATAGGTGAAGCCGACGCCGACAAATGGCTGAAATTCATCACCCCGTTCTGTGACAATGGGGGAATCAGCAGCATCTCCTTGCTGGCGACTAAGGTTGAAAATGAGAGTAGAAGTCCAGCGATCTGTTAGCGGCAAGATGGCAGTTGCAGCCAACCCCACGCGGTTAACGCCTCCTTTAGCGTCGTAAATCGGTAGTCCGGAGCGTTCAGATTGCCCAGCGTTAACGCCAAAGTATGCTTGAGTATAACTATCGTCGGTATAGGTGATCTGTGGTCCAATTGATAAAATTAACGGTGGGCCCAACCCCATATACCGAGTGTTGTATCGCGCACCAACTTCGATGATAACGCCATCATGCTCTCCGATCGCCCGATCGATATCAGCCAACAGTGCGAGCGCACCGACGCGATATCGTGCAAACGCCCGAAGCGCGGGCACTAAGTCGATATCGTCCAGTCCGATCAGGTCGCGGGAGTCATCACCGGTAAGCGCGAAGTCATTAGTACCATCTTCGGCACGACCGAATTGTGGGCGAACTGCAAGTCCAAGGGTTAAATGATTGGACATGGCCTGTCGGTATCCGATGCCCTCGCGTGCAGAGAAGAAAAAGTGTTCGCCATACTCGTACGATATAGATGGAAACAGGCTGACGCGCCGTTCGTCGTCGCCTGGATAAGACGGATTCCAGGCGAATATTGCACCGTAGCTGGCTTTGACGGTGTTGGCTTTATTGACAGTCGATGGTCGCTGTTGCGCCAGTGCGTGTTCGCTCAGACCGCTCACCAGTGTTATTAGAAACGCTATCGCTATAGCGCAGTACCTATTGTGCTCTCGCGATCTGAATGCCATCTCAAAGATCATATTTTTAGGAGTACGCTAACTATAAATCAACCTGCCTTAGTCGTAAAAATTAGGCAGCCATGTGTCATGGTTTTGTTTTTTACAAGCGTTGTCAATTCGATTTTTCCAGAGAGTATGTTTCTAGACAATCATCGATTAAAAAATACATAAAACCTGTCATAGTCAATCTTCATCAGTTGTACGGGCAGTCGAATCGAACCATAGTTATGCGTTATGCGCTCTGTATTTGTTGATCTTCATGAAGTGCCCGCCAAGCCGACACACACATAATCGTTGCGAATGCTGCAATTGGATACCACGTTGCTGCAACGGTGGCCTCTACGTACGCTGTGCTTGCGATCACCTCTGTACTTAGTGCTTCTGTGCTAAGCGTTGAAAAAAAAATTTGACCGACCAGCGCAATACCCAAGGCTGAGCCGATCTGCTGAAATGACTGGAGGGCGCCGGAGCCTGCTCCAGCATCAGCTCCGGCAACCGCTGCGAGCACCGACTGAAACAGCGATGCGATGGTAATGGCGGTACCTGCACCGCAGATCAAAAGCGGCACAGCGAAGTAGAAGACATCTATCGACGTGCCAATTCGCCTAAGCATTAGCTGAAGGATCAACATACCGATAGCTAATAACAGCGCCCCAATCGTAACGCGGATTACCGGTCGCTTCGGACCGATATGTCCTGTCACCGCAAAGGCGAGCATGACCCCGACGGGGAAGGGCAGAGTTGCTAAACCAGATTGAAATGCCGTGAATCCAAAGCCTGATTGGAAAAACACCGCTAGTATCAAAAAAAGCCCTGGTATGCCGGAGAAAAAGAGTGTCACGAGCGCAATACCGACAACGAATTCATACTCTGCAAGTAGTGTTGCTGGCAGTAGTTCGGCAAGAGCGCGGCGCGCACGAATGTCCTGCCAGCGGCGAAATGCTAAAGCCATTGGCAAAGCTGCAGCCATCATTGCAAAGCTCCACCAAGGCCATCCAAGATCCCGTCCCTCTATCAACGGGAAAACGAGCAGCATGATAGTAATTGCGAAAAGAGCCATACCCAATGGATCAGCACCGATTGTCCTATCCGATGGTTGATTCGGTATAAGCCGCTGACCCGCGACGAGTGCGAGCAATCCAAACGGTACGTTGACAAGAAAGATTGATCGCCATCCGGTGTCTGCAATGTCAGCTGATACCAAAGCTCCGCCCACTAGCGGTCCCATGACCGCACCGAGACTCGTGACAGTACCAAACAACGCAAACGCACGAGGCTTCTCGTTTGCGGGGAAGATCACATGGACGATTGCCAGCACCTGCGGCACCATCATCGCGCCCGCAATACCTTGGAACAGTCTTGCGATAATGAGGATCTCGATGGTTGAAGCAACTCCACACATCAAGGATCCCAATGTGAAGCCTGAGAGCCCCAGCATAAAGAGTCGTTTGCGTCCAAGCACATCGCCGAAGCGTCCGAATGGCAAAAGTCCTGCGGCGAAGGCGAGCACGTAGACGGCCAGTACCCACTGCAGTTCTGTTGATGACGCACCTAAACGATGACGAATGTCAGGTAGTGCTACGTTGACGATGCTTACGTCGAGCACATTCATGAAACTTGCAAGAAACAGAACAGCCATTGCAGCCCAGCGGCGTGGATCGGGTACGACGAGCGGCACGCAGCCTGCGGGAGTTGATGTTGAAACAGAGACTGTCTCTCCAGGTTTAAGCATGTTTTTGAACTATTGCTGCTGATGGGTCAGTCGATAGTTAAAGTTGTTGATCATCCGGAACGAGCGTGTCTGGTTGTTCTTGGGTCGACCAATGCCGCGAGTTATGAATAGCGACATTTGTTACGACGTTGGTCACAGCGAGTAAGCATGCGTTTCCATAGCAGTGGCAGATAGAAGAGTGCGGTGGTGGTTAACCCATTAACCGCTTGTCGCTGCGTAAGCTTCATGGTGTGGTGCTCCTATCGCATAGTGAGCAAGATGATTGTCTTATGTAACATTTAATGTATCATGACATCTGGCAGTATTTTAGGATATTTTGTAACATAATAAGTTACATGAACGAAGGGAACTAATGATGCGACAGGACAGCAGGTTGTCCCGAGTCCTACATGCGCTTTTGCACCTTGATCGAATGGATGCTCCAGCGACCTCAGAGCTGATCGCCACCATGCTCCAAACAAACCCGGCTGTTGTCCGTCGCACAATGGCTGGATTACGTGATGCTGGAATGGTGACATCCACTAAAGGACATGGTGGAGGTTGGTCGTTGGCAAAGCCTCTTAATGAGATCGCTCTACTTGATGTGTACCAGGCACTCGGGTCACCACCGCTCTTTTTGATTGGTAACGATGAGGAAGAACCGAGCTGCCTGCTTGCGCGAGCGGCAAACAATGCAACAAGTCTTGCGCTTGACCACGCGCGCAAACAGTTTGAGAACTCACTTGCATCAATCTCGGTTGCTCAGCTAACCAAAGACTGGCGGCCTGATATGGCTTGATCTGTTCGCAATCGCTAGCCGAAGCTTTTATCGCTGCTCTGCTAATCAATTGGCCAATCAAGTCTATTAAACGATAAGGAGCTTGTGCGCATACTAGCGACGGTAGCATTTTATTTTTGGCTGGCGTCTGCCGTATTTGAACGAACGTTCACTGCCGGATATTCGAAAGTGTTGGTAGAAGCTGTGAATGACGCGGGTATGAGCACTATCTACCTCCCTGTTGAGTGCAGGCATGATCAGTATGAATTTGCCGACAATACGTTCAATAAAATTTATGAATTTGGTGAAGTACCTTGAGCATTGATTGTATTTCCTAGGCTAAGGCCGCCCGTGTAGTGATGTGAGTATCTGCAGTGCTTGTGGTGGTCCAATGAAGAGTATTGTCGGAATACCGAACCACAGTATTGAGGATCCGTTTGTGTTCGACAAGATCCTGTCTCACCTGCATTTTGAGCTTATAAGCTGTTTTTTCCATGCGATAGGTAAAAACGTCCATAGATTTTACACCCTCATTCACCCACTCTAGCAGTGTCGGGATACGTACCTTTTTAACTGGCAATACCTTATGTATCGCGTATCCAAAAATAGCATGCATGATGCGTTCGCTGATTACCACATTCTGCAATGCGAGATTCGAACGATATTGACAATATGAAAACTATCTTACACATCAATTCCAGTGCTCGAGTAGCGGGCTCGCTATCACGAGAGGTGGGTTTACTGCTGGTTGAGCGGCTCCTGGGTAAGCACCCTGATGCCCGAGTAACAACCAGAGATGCTTCGGCAGAAGGTGAATTTCTAACTGAAGACTGGATTGGCGCGAGTTTTACACCTAAAGAAGATCGAAGTGCGGCGCAGAACCAACGACTTGCCGTTTCGAACAAACTTGCGAACGAAGTGTTGGATGCAGATATT
>JBGCEO010000006.1:0-41467 GCA_045106475.1 Granulosicoccus sp. | reverse complement strand
CTTCGGCTTCGGCTTCGGCTTCGGCTTCGGCTTCGGCTTCGGCTTCGGCTTCGGCTTCGGCTTCGGCTTCGGCTTCGGCTTCGGCTTCGGCTTCGGCTTCGGCTTCGGCTTCGGAAGTATTCTCTATCTCTGAAGTTTTTTGAGCGTCCTGGCTATCAGTCTCGTTTGTTTGTTCACCTTGAACAAAGTTACTGACTAGTGCACTAAAATCGCTGAGTGCAGGCTGGGCGGCGGCTCCCGGTAAATTATCGGCCAAGCTCGCTAGCTGATTTTCTGAACCAGCCTCGACCTCGGCGCTTTGATCCGTTTCAGATACCACACCGTCTGCGTCTTCGGCATCAAGTTTTGTCTCATTTAACGCATGCGCATCTGCACTCTCTGCACTCTCTGCACTCTCTGCACTCTCTGCAACGGTGCCGATCACGTTATCGTCCGTCACTTCCAAACTGTCTTCAGATACAGCGGTCTGCAAATTTTCGGTGTCAGTGGACTCGTCCGACATCAAGGTTTCTGACGATTCCACATCTGACGCATCTGACGCATCTGACGCATCTTGGTCAGCATCACCTTGCGAATCATTTGCGGCAACGCTATCAGTTACTCCGTCGACCAGACCCATCTCAGTTGCAAGCGCGGCGTCAATTTCTTCAAGTTCACGTGCCTCAGCAAGCGTGGGCAGCTCATCCAGCCTCTTCAAATTGAAGTAGTCGAGAAACTGCCTTGTCGTGCCCCAAAGAGCGGGTTTACCGGGTACATCTTTGTAGCCTACCTCTTTCACCCACTCTCGTTCTTGTAGAGTCTTGATGATGTTAGAGCTCACTGCCACACCACGAACTTCCTCAATTTCACCGCGAGTAATTGGCTGGCGATAAGCAATCAGCACCAGTGTTTCCAGAAGAGCACGTGAGTAGCGCGGAGTTTTCTCTTGTGACAAGCGACCAACCCAATGCTCCATGCTTGCACTGGATTGAAGTCGCCAGCCCGAAGCTACTTCAACCAGCTCAATGCCCCGATCGGTGTACTCGGTTTGTAGCTCGGCTAATGCGGTTTTTATTTCCTTGCGATCCGGCCTGTCGATATCTGATTCGAACAGAGTTTCCAGCTGCGCAATGGTCATGGCTCTGCCAGCAACAAGCAGGCAAGCCTCGAGAATATTTCTCGTCTGTTGGAGGTCCATCGTAATTACTCGGGCAGTTCAATATGGGCAGTCGTATCGTCGGAAGGCTCAACCGACTCACTGCGTGGTTTTAAATAGATTGGAGCAAAGGGTTCTGACTGAACAATGTCAATAACCGATTCTTTACACAATTCAAGCACCGCCAAAAACGTTACTACAACACCGAGGCGGCCCTCTTCTGGATTAAACAGAGTAGAAAATTCGCAAAATTCACCAATTTTAAGTGCAGAAAGTACGTGTGACATCCTGGCGCGAACTGAAAGGGTCTCCCTCGCTATATTGTGATGCCCACTCAGATGCGCTCGTTCGGCAACATCACGCAAAGCAATCATCAACTCTTTCATGGTGATATCTGGCAAAGGTACATCTTTTTCAATTGTTGGCGCTACGACCTTGAGCTGCTGATGTTCGCGTTCCATACGCGGAAGCTCGTCCAGTGTTGCCGCACTTTTCTTGATTCGCTCGTATTCCTGCAAGCGACGGATCAGCTCTGCGCGGGGATCGTCTTCGTCGTCGCCCAGCTCATCAAGTCGCGGAAGCAACATTCGAGATTTGATCTCAGCCAACATGGCAGCCATGACCAGATACTCCGAAGCAAGCTCAAACCGCATAGTTTCCATCAAGCCGATGTACTTCATGTACTGGGCTGTAATATCCGCAATCGGAATGTTAAGAATATCCAGATTCTGACGTTTGATCAGAT
This sequence comes from Granulosicoccus sp., assembly GCA_045106475.1. Taxonomy (GTDB): domain Bacteria; phylum Pseudomonadota; class Gammaproteobacteria; order Granulosicoccales; family Granulosicoccaceae; genus Granulosicoccus. The sequence continues at coordinate 39,587 of JBGCEO010000006.1, read as the reverse complement.
AAAGTAGTAGATCCAGTGGCCCTTCAAAGGCATCAAGAAAAACCTCGAGCGCATCTGGTGGGATGTACAAGTCAAGAGGGAGCTGCGTAAAAGGCTCGCCACGTACGAGTGCAATAGGGTCAGTGACCGTGGAGGCATCTGCTACCGCAACGTCTGTCGATGAATCCGCTCCGACCGGAGGTGGATCTACTTGCATTAGGTGACTCCCAGTTTCCCAGATTATAGCGTGGACTAGACGTCTGCCCTAGTACATCTAGTCTAAAAAACTCAAATCTCCTCGCCCTCGGCGAGACACCTCGATATCACCTTGATCATCAAAAACCAGAACAGAGGTGGGTTCAAACCCACAGTTGCCGCCATCGATGATTAGGTCGACGTGCTTTTCAAGCAAATCACGTATCTCTTCTGGATCTGTCTCCGGCAATTCGTTGTTCGGCATGATCAGAGTACTGCTCATCAGAGGCTCGCCTAGTTCTTCAAGAATGGCCTGGCATATAGCGTTATCCGGGATTCTGATACCGATCGTTTTACGTTTCGGGTTCTGCAAACGTCTGGGCACCTCATTTGAGGCTTTCAGAATAAAAGTGTAAGGCGCCGGAGTCAGTGATTTGAGCGTTCGATAGGTTGAATTGTCTACCTTGGCGTAGGTAGCAATATCTGACAAATCTCGGCAAACAAGTGTGAAATTATGCTTTGTATCTGTCTTTCGGATGCGTGCAATACGTTCCATTGCCTGCTTGTTACCAACATGACAGCCAAGCGCATAACACGAATCTGTGGGATAGACGATTACTCCTCCGTCACGGATAATGGCTACCGCCTGACCAATCAGCCGTTTCTGAGGATTGTCCGGGTGGATGTCGAAATATTGGCTCATTGTTGCGCCGAAAACCTACTAAAAACCGAATTGTACGCCGATGCGGTGCAGTGCTTGCATACACACCGCAAGGCTTAACAAATTTATGTCATTTAGATCGTGAAAACTGTGGATTACCCCATGCTCAACATACAATCCCTACTACTGTCTGCCTTAATTGCCGTAAGCCCGGCGGCCTTTTCTCAATCCAGTGCAGATGAGCTGCCAGAGGGAATTCTGGCCAGTATCAATGGACGCCCCATTCCCAGCTTGTCCGTCGACAATGTCGCCCAGCAGATCGCTGCAAGCGGCCAGCCGGCAAACCCGCAGCAAATTCTGGATGAGTTGATCAATCTGGAGGTGTTAACACAGGCAGCAGAGGCACTTGATCTGGATAAATTGCCGGAAATATCTGCAGCTCTTCAATTGCAATATACGCAGACAATGGCTAACGCCTATCTGGCCAGCAAGGGCGCTGAAATGACGTTCAGCGAAGAAGAACTCAGGGCAGAATATGCGGCGCAGTCCGAGTCGGTGGATCGAGCCGAATACCGCGCCAGCCATATCTTGGTCGACACTGAAAAAATGGCGGTTGAAGTGTTAGAAAAACTCGCAGAAGGTAAAGAGTTCGCAGCCGTGGCAAAACTGTATTCTGTCGATCCTGCCGGAGAAAACGGCGGCGATCTTGGCTGGTTTCAAAGCTCTACCATGGTGCCGGAATTTTCGGATGCGGTGGCGACCATGGAACTTGGTGATGTCAGTAAAGCGCCCGTCAAATCCGAGTTTGGGTATCACATCATTAAGCTATTGGACAAAAGAGATGCAGCTCTGCCCGACTTTGACTCAGTAAAAGCAGGACTAACAAACCTGGCCGTGCGTAAGGCTCTTGCAAACCATGTCGAGGAACTAAGAGCAGCCGCACAGATCACTCGTCGCAAGTAGCGGAAGGCTTAAAAATCTAGCCAGGGCGGCGCTTATCTGAGTCGCCAGGCACTTTCGTCTATTCAAGATAGGCGATAGCCAGATCCATCACATTAGTTCCGGTAGGACCTGTCGTAACCAAGGCATTCAATTGCTCCAGACAGGTTCCAGCATCAGCGTTGTCAAGATAATTGGAGATTTCCAGAGAACGGCGCTGCGCTATTGCTTTTGTGGACTCACAAATTAATCCACCTGCATCACCAGTCGGCCCATCACTGCCATCTGTTCCGCAAACTAATAGTGACGCCACTGATCGGGTATGCAAAGCAGGGGCAAGGGCCAATGCCAGATGTTGGTTACGCCCTCCTCTGCCAGGATTCGGAGGCAGCACGACCGTGGGTTCACCACCCCAGATGTAAATACCCGGCAATGCATCCTCATAAGTGATCACGGATGCAAGCCTTTGAGTAACGTCAGCGATATCCCCGTGCAGGCTGCCAGAAGCCTGATTTACCGGAATACCCTTATTGGCAGCTGCCTTAGCAACGGCTGCCTGCGCGATATCGGATGACGCTATTATCTGAGTATCGATTTGTTGCCACACGGCTAAATCCGGAGACATGCCAGCGGTGCTATCAGGCACCAGTAAACCCGATCCAATATCTGCCGGTTGATCACCCGGTACATCACTGATCAACAGTTGCCGAACCTTGCAAGTAATATGCTGAGCCAACTTGCCGCCTTTGATACGCGAGAGCGTTCGTCGATGGCGGTTCATCTCTCCGATGGGTGCGCCACTGGCTAGCAATTGGTCCGTTTCCCGTTTCAAATCATCCAGACTCAGACCATCGTTGAGGCTTTCAACAAGTGCAGACGCACCGCCCGACACCAGAAACAAGAGTTCATGATCACCGGGTATTTGCGCCACATAATCCAGCAATCGTTCGCCCGCTATCAGGGATCCATTGTCAGGTACTGGATGGCCGGACTCTAGACATTCAAACCGCTTATCTTGTGGCAGCGTATCCGACAAATGGGCGTGCTTGGTTATAACCAATGCAGATACAAGGCTGTCCCCAAGCGCAGCCAGAGCACCTGTGGCCATGGCGTCAGCCGCCTTGCCAATGGCTACCATGTGTACAGGTGCATCCCAGCTAGCCTCTTGCACAACCCTGTAAGCAGCTTGTCGCCCGCCAACAGCATCCACGCCTGCTTGAAACAGTTCGAGTAGCAGCGAAGCTCGATCAGCCTCGTTCATGAGCGAACCCCGGCCAACGCCCGATCAAGATCTTGCTTTAAATCATCAATATCTTCCAACCCGACAGCCAGCCTTATCAACCCGTCTCCAATTCCAGCCAGATCTCTGTCCTCTGCACTCATTCGACCGTGAGTTGTCGTAGCAGGATGAGTAATGGTGGTTCTGGCATCACCCAGATTACCTGTTATCGAACACAATTTTACGCCATCTATCATCTGCCAGGCAGCCGTTTTACCACCGGCTATTTCAAGGGAAAGAATGCCCCCTGCTGCCCGCTGCTGACGTTTGGCAAGAGCAGCGTCTGGATGAGAACCAAGGCCGGGATAATAGACATGATTGACGGCAGGATGTTCTTCGAGCCAGCTGGCGATAGCGCCAGCATTAGCGGAGTGCTGAGTCATTCGCAAGCTCAAGGTTTCAAGACCCTTGATAAACACCCAGGCATTAAAGGGACTCATGCATGGACCTGCACTGCGCATGAAACTGGTGAGTGTGTTGATCAGCTCTTGAGAGCCTGCAACAGCACCTCCCACACATCGCCCCTGACCATCCAGGTATTTGGTGGCAGAATGAATAACTACATCAGCACCATGTTCAACCGGCTTTTGCAATGCGGGTGTACAAAAACAATTGTCAACAACAAGCTGTGCGCCATGACTATGGGCGAGATCTGCGAAGGCACGTATATCAGCCAACTCAGTTAAAGGATTAGTGGGTGTTTCCAGATAAAGAAGTTTGGTATTGGAGTTAACCAGTTGTGCCCAGTTATTCACCGCCAATCCATCAGCCCAATGAACTTTGATACCGTATCTAGGAAGAAAATTTTTGAACAAATTGACAGTGCTGCCAAACATATTGCGGGTTGCCACAATCTCATCACCCTGCTGCAGTGTTCCCAGCAACAATGTCGCAGTTGCTGCCATTCCAGATGCTGTGCCAATGCAGGCCTCGCATCCTTCTAGCGCCGCAAGGCGTTTTTCAAAGATCTGTACAGTAGGATTTGTAAATCGGGAATAGATGGGACCGGGGCTTTCGCCGCTGAAACGCGCTGCGGCTTCTGCGGCATTGGCGAACACATAGCTGGAAGTAGTCATGATGGGCTCGCCATGCTCTCCATACTGAGAACGTTCAAAACCTCCACGAATTGCTACTGTATCGTCGGCCCACTCCGGGTCAGGATAGTCCGATGGATTTGTACTATCAGTTGTCAATGTAATCTGGCCTGCCGCTTTGGCTCTCAAGTGCGTTGGTGGTGAATTGATACGATGCCTGTTCCGCTATACTAGCGTATCTGCAAATCCAAGAAGTAGTAGTTTGTTGCAACATCTTTCTCGATCTATTCCACATAACTCATCGGTGCCGGCCCATCTGCTTGCGTTACTGCTGTGCCTGGCGATAACAGTAGAATCGAGAGCTGATCTCATACTCTCCAGCCAAGATTGCATGGCAGAACTTGATGCAAGTGTAGCGCTGGCCAGTAACGAGAAAGGGAGCGCAGAGCTGATCGATAAGCGTTTGAGTACACTGGAAGAGCTTTGCGCAGATCTACCGCAAATCGCCCACAATCGAGGCGTGTTGGCAGCGCAGACCGATAATTGGCCTGAAGCTATCGCGCATTTCCAACGATCGTTGAAGTTAGATGCAAGGGCTTCTGCAACCCACAGACATTTACAGCAGATTTTTGAACACCGTGCCGCGATCGCCTACTCGCAAGCACTCAACACCCCGGTTGACGTGCCTGCGCCCGTACTCGAGTTTCAAACATCAACTGATCAGAATGGAAGTGCGCGTCATAGCGAAGAAAACAGATCAGCGCTGCATACGATCAGTACAATTGAGTACGAAATGTTTGCCTGGTGGCAGGCGCAGCAAAATTCTATCGGTATTGCAGATTTTTATGTTGAGAGTTTTCCACCGGCCGCTATTCGATTGGCACGACGTACGCATGGAGGTAAACAATGGCAGGATATGCGCAGAGAAATAGCATTTACTGCCAGGGATGCCGTCGTGGTGTTAAGTGATGCCTATCACAACCGAACTCTGCTCTTGCTGAGATTGGTCGGCAATCGGTGGAAAATTTACCAAGAGACTAATCTGTGAGCTCCTTGAACCTTCGGGCTATTCAGCAACTGTGCATCATGCGATGCGGTGGTCGCCACAACATCCATCAAAATTGTGCCCTCGTGTTACTGGTTTGTTGCCTGTTCAGTAGCGTCAGCGCTTTTTCACGTCCGCACGTTGAATTTGACTCTTCTGTCGAACTCGACAGGCAAGTCTCCACAACGCTGCACTATCTGGCGACCGGCAATCTCGCTCAAGCAAGGTTGTTTGCCCGTCAATTGGCATGGCGATTCCCTAGGTTTGCTTTGGGCAATCTACTTAGCGCTGAACTGGAATCCATGGCTGCATTTCAGGATGTAACCATTTCCCAGAATAACCAGCTGAGCGGCAAGCTCCTTAATCTGTTACTCGAGGCACAAGCCAGGCTCAAAACGTCAAACACGTCCAGCGGCGACACAATCCCCGCACAGGTAATCCAACTGGGTAACAATGTTTCAGAAGTGCTGCTGGTCGATCTCAGCAGTTCAACACTGTTCCAATTCGCAGCCGGTCAGTCGAAGCCTACGCTGATCCGACAGCACTATATCTCCAGCGGCAAGGCTGGTTATGGAAAGTTGCTTGAAGGTGATAACAAAACACCTTTGGGCGTTTACAAGCTAACGGGGCGCAGAAGTGATGCGTCGCTGCCCGATCTCTATGGCTCAGGTGCCCTGATACTCGACTATCCCAATGCGCTTGATCAGCGTTTGGGGCGCACCGGTTCAGGCATTTGGCTCCATGGTGTACCCCATGGCCAACGAAGCCGAGCTCCACGCTCCAGTGAAGGCTGCGTCACAATGTCGAACGATCATTTCACCCGGCTTCATGATGGTATATCTATCTCTGATTCTCGAGTCATATTGAGCGATCGCGTTACCTGGGTGAGTAAAACCCAACAAAAGCTAGATCAGAATTTTTTCAGGGCACTATTTGAGCAGTATCAACGAGCCTGGGCTACGTCTGATCCGGTAGCACTCGCCAGAATCTACCAGGGGGGAGAATTTCAGCAAGGGCAAATCAGGCTAAATAGTGCCGATTTCATCAAAGTACTGGAAGCCTTTCCTCATTCTCACGATGCCCCTTTGACTCCCGACTACCTGCAGGCACTCACTTCTATCCCGTCAGACAAGATCAGTGTATTTCGAAGCCCATCACTAGGCGCAACCGGGAAGACTGGAAATACACTGTCCCGGGAAAACTATGTGGTCATGAGCGCTTATTTGGGAGGTGACAATGAGCACCAGATCACAATTTTTTGGGTACAGGGAGAAGACCGCCAATGGCGAGTTCTGACAGAAAGGCTGGATGGCGAAATCATCTAGCATCAAGCTTGAATGCAAACGCTTAGCACTCCGATTTGTAACCTAAAGTCTGGTCAGATCTAGCCGCTTACAGGGTATGGATCATTGTGTTCCCTGTCTCAACTACCGGTTGATATTTACTTAGATCATGCTTTTTAGCAAACTTTTCAAAAGTGAGGAAAAAAAGCCGGAGCCGCGCCGCAGACGTGCACCGCAGCAGCAGCGTGAGCGAACGCAACGCACGCGCAAACAGCATGAGAAAATCAATGTAAAGGACCTCCGTGTCGGCATGTTCGTGGTGGAACTGGATAAACCTTGGGAAGAATCCAGCTTCATGTTTCAGGGACTGGAAATAAAATCACCTTCAGATGTTCTCGCTGTTCAAAAAGAGTGTTCGTTTGTTTGGGTGGATTACGACGAATTCAGCCTGCAGCAATCCAAGCCATCGGACGGTCTTAAATCAGCTGGTGTTGGTTCAACAATGGATACTGGAATCCAGGTTGAAGACGAATTTGATGCAGCCAAAGAAGTTCATGCATTGGCAAACCAAACGATATCAACCCTGTTCGAAGAAATTCGCCTCGGAGCGGAAATAGATGGCGGTAAGGTCAAGCAAGCTGTCAATGGATGCGTAGACAGTATTCTTCGCAACCCGGACGCATCTGTATGGCTTACGCGTATTCAGGCAAAACATGAAGCGACTGCGCAGCACTCTCTAAATGTCGCGGCTCTAAGTATCGTCATGGCTAAATCCATGGGTATGACAACGCGTGAGATGGAAGACATTGGCGTATGCGGCATGTTGCACGATGTGGGTAAAACAAGTCTCTCATCTGAGATACTGGAAAAACAGGGACCTCTTAACGAGCAAGAGATGGAAGAGATGCGGCGCCATACTCGCTATGGTCGTGACATATTGATCTCTACAAAAAGTGTGATGTCGGGTGCGGCTGATGTAGCTCATTCGCATCACGAACGTCCCGATGGCAAAGGCTACCCCCGACAGTTGGATGACGACAGTATCCCGCTGTATGCCAAGATTGTCGCTATCGCAGAAGCTTACGATACGATGACCATTAATCAACCCTATCGGGCAGCAAGTTCCCCTTCTGATGCACTGCAGGAACTCTATTCACAAAGGGGTAAGCAGTTCGATGAAGACCTGGTTATTCGCTTCATAGATTCCGTCGGAATCTTTCCGCCTGGCAGTATTGTCGAGATGCTTAATGGTGAGGTGGGCATTGTGCTGTCCAATACCTCTGATAAATTGCGCCCACGCGTGATTCTGATTTTGGACGCTATCGGCGAACCCACTGCCCAGCGGATCATCGATCTATCGCAAATGGAAGTCGACAACGAAGGCAAGGTTTACCAGATCAAAACCACTCACAGTGATGGTGCCTACGGCATAGACGTTGGTGACTTTCAACGTGCCGGTTTACGCATGGGTTAGCTACAGCACTAAAAGATCATCAGCGCTGTTTTGAATACTCTTGGCGTTGTCCGATCGTTGCTGTTCTAACGTATCCAGATAAACCCTATCAACATCGCCGGTGATGTAGTCACCGGTAAAACAACTTGATTCGAAGGTATCGATGGGGTGTTTGTCATAGCGCACCGCTTCCACCAGATCATCCACGGTTTGATAGACCAACCAGTCAGCTCCCACTTCAGCTTCGATTTCCTTAATAGTTCTGTTATGCGCTATCAATTCATCGGCTGCAGGCATATCGATTCCGTAAACGTTGGGGTATCGAACGGGTGGCGCAGCAGACGCCATGTACACTTTTTTAGCCCCGGCATCACGTGCCATCTCGACAATCTGACCAGACGTTGTGCCGCGAACTATAGAGTCATCAACCAGGAGAACATTTTTCCCACTGAACTCAAGCTCAATTGGACTGAGCTTTTGTCTTACAGACTTCTTTCGTAATTGCTGGCCCGGCATGATAAAGGTTCGCCCGATATAACGGTTCTTGATAAAGCCTTCCCGGTATTTGACGCCCAAATTGTATGCAACTTCCAACGCTGAGGTTCTACTGGTATCCGGTATCGGAATTACCACGTCAATATCGTGTTCAGGACGCTCTTGCAGTATGCGTTTGGCTAAAGTTTCACCCATTCTTAAACGGGATTTGTAAACAGATATGTTGTCAATAATACTATCGGGCCTTGCCAGATAAACGTACTCAAATATGCACGGGGACAGAGCAGGATTTTTAGCACATTGTCGTGTTTGCATATTACCCAGCGCATCGATGTATACCGCCTCTCCTGGTGCTATATCTCGCATTAGTGAAAATCCAAGCCCTTGCAGAGCGACACTTTCTGAGGCTATCGCATACTCTGTACCGGAGTCTGTCACACGCTGACCTATGACCGCCGGTCGAATACCCAGTGGGTCGCGAAAAGCAAATACACCACGACCAACAATCATGCCTATAACAGAATAAGCGCCTCGACAACGGCGATGAACAGCTTCTACTGTTGAGAAGATCATTTCCGCTGTCAGGTGGGTAGATGGATTCAGATCTTGTAGCTCATGAGCAAAGACATTAAGCAACACTTCACTATCTGAACGAGTGTTGATATGACGAAGATCCGATTCAAACAACTCGCGTTGCAAAACATCTGAATTGGTTAGATTGCCGTTATGCCCCATCACGATGCCATAGGGTGAATTGACATAAAAAGGTTGTGACTCAGCCTGAGCCGACGTACCTGCAGTTGGATAACGCACATGACCGATGCCCATCTGCCCTTCCAAGCGTTGCATGTCGCCGGTTCTGAAGACGTCACGAACCAGCCCTGCCCCACGACGCAGAATCAATCGCCCTTCATGACAGGTAGCAATGCCTGCAGCATCCTGGCCACGATGTTGTAGCAACGTGAGCCCATCATACAAACGCGGACTGACGGACTCTCGACCAACAATACCAATGATTCCACACATAATGTTCAGTAACCTATGGCTGTAAAGTCGAAGTGTTGCCCAATCGAGCTAGGAAGTTGTGCATGCACAAATTTGGCGACGCTCTGGAATCGAGGCATCAATAGGGAATCTTGCCACCAGGCTTCCTGTTTAAGGGCCGGAACCAGATTTCCTGCCAGCACTAGTAGCGATACGATGATTGCACCGCGTATTACACCAAACGCTACGCCTACCAAGCGGTCGGCTTTGCCTAAGGTTGAGCGGGCCATAACACGCTCAAACAACCAATTGATGAGGCTGCCCACAATCATGGTGCCAACAAACAAGGTCGAGGCGCTGATGGCCGCCCTGGCTTGCGGGCTTTCCACGCTGTCCATCGGTAGTAAAATCGCAAATCGGCTTGTATACACCAGCGTGATCAGAACCGCTGCGAGCCAGGTTCCCAGACTCATCGCCTCACGGAAAAAACCGCGAATGAAACTGATGAGCGCAGAGATAGCGATTATGGCCAGAATGGCTAGATCAACTTCGGACACGTCAGCGTTTGCCTGCTGGTCGGGAAGGGGCGAATTCTAACAAATGCACCGCCTTCAGGGGTAGCTCAATACAATGGCATCCCTACCAAGTAAGGCAATAACCTTATCACGAGCGGTATTTGCCCCGGATTCACTGATCATTGGCCCAACGAGCACTCTAAACAGATCCGTAGAAGATTCCCGATCACGCACAAAAGATGCAAATCCTGCTCGCCGCAGCCGGTCACGCACAGCAATCGCATTGTTTTCCTCTCGAAAACTACCAGCTTGCACAACCCAGGCAGTCAGGGGAGCGGTGTTGCGGTTTTGGCGCAGCGTCTCCCTGACCTCTTTTTCGGCCTTCATATAATCCGGAGGATCATCCTCGCCTACCTTGATATCCAGTTTGCCCGCTGTGGACACATTACCATCGCCCACCGCCCGCATCTCGGGCACTGGTTTAGCTGGACTGTCTGGTTGTGCGGGATCGACAATCCGCGGGGGCTCCTCACGCAATCGCTCGACACGACGAAATTGGCTTTCGCTGCCGGCGCCATCCAACAAGAGCGGTAAAACGATTACAGCAATAGCAATAAGTACAGCTGCCCCCCAAAGACGCTGTCGGAAATGCGAGCCATCATCTTCATCAAATGAGTCCGTACCCACGGCTAAGGCACTCGGTTCACGAGTCGTGGGCGATCACAGCACGCAAGGCTGCGATAGTATGAAAAGATCCGGCAATCAAAATAGCGCGTTCATTTTCCAATGCCGCATCTCTCGCAGCGATCCAGGCATCGCCAACAGTTTGGTGTGCCAGTACCTGTCTTTGCTTACCCGTTTTAATCAGCATGTCAGCAAGCCGCTTGACAGAATTCGCTCGCGCTACGTCTAACTCTATGCAATGCCAGCTTGCCACAATTGGATCTAGCGCTGAGACAATACCGTCCAGATCCTTGTCTAATAGAACAGCAAAAATGGTCTCGGCTCGCTGATCTCCCAACTCACGACGCCACGTTGCACTCAATGCTTGCGCACCGGCAGGGTTATGAGCAACATCCAGAATGACTTCCAGCTCTCCAACTCTTATTCGTTCAAAGCGTGCGCTGAGAGAAGCACTGCTGAGTGCTTGGTTCAGCGTCTGTTGATCTACTGGTAACACCTGTTTAAGTTCCGCCACCGCTGCCACCGCACAAGCCGCATTGCGTTTCTGATGAGCACCACTCATCGCTGTGAACGGCAGATCTGCGTCTTCATAAGCGCCCACATGCTCTACTGTAATGTTGTTTTCTTTTGCAAACTCAAAAAGAGACTCTGGAGGTTGGGTTTCTCCAACTATCAGCGTATTGCCAGGTCGGCCAATAGCGGCCTTTTCGGTTGCAATAACACTTAGATCATTGCCAAGATAGCTTTCATGATCCAAGGCAATGCTAGTCAACACAGCACAATCAGCATCCCACAGATTGGTTGCATCGAGCCTGCCACCCAGACCCACTTCAAAGAGATATACATCGCAATCATGACGCATGAACACCCGCATGGCTGCAAGGGTTGTATATTCGAAATAAGTTAAGGTTTGCGGTGCTCTCTGGGCTTCAACAAACGCCAACGCATCCACTACATCGCGCTCGCTTGCCATGACTTGATTGATGCGGATACGCTCGCAGAAATGATCAATGTGGGGAGACGTATAAGCGCCTACTTTATAACCTGCCATGGTGTAAATGGCTGACAGCATAGCCACTGTCGAGCCCTTCCCATTGGTTCCGCCAACCAGTATCAGCGGTTTGGCAAGCGGCCGAAGTTGCAATCTGTCAGCAACCTCAGAAACACGCTCGAGCCCCATATCTATCGATACAGGGTGGATTGTTTCCAACCAGGCCAACCACTCATCCAGAGAGGCACTCTCTGCGGGTACCGGAATTCTGGATTCTTCAGTAGCTCCAGTCACGGGTCATCTGTTTCAGGCTAGGTGGACGAGGCTACACGAGCATCGTCAAACTTCAAAACGGGCTTATCGCTGAGCTTGGCTAACAACCGCGCCAGCGTGTCACGAATATCACGACGATCACAAATTAGATCTATGGCACCATGATCGAGCAAAAATTCACTACTCTGAAAACCCTCCGGTAACTTTTCGCGCACCGTTTGTTCAATAACACGACGACCGGCAAAACCGATACGAGCGCCTGGTTCAGCAATAATGATATCGCCCAACATCGCAAGCGAGGCTGAAACGCCTCCCATTGTTGGGTCTGTAAGCACAGAAATAAACGGTAAACCTTGATCTGCAAGTCGTCGTAAATAGGCACTGGTCTTACCCATTTGCAAAAGAGAAAACAACGCCTCTTGCATTCTGGCACCGCCACTAGCGCTAAAGCATACCAATGGAATACCTTTTTCCAGACAGACGTCGCAGGCAAGACAAAACCGCTCTCCCACAACCGAACCCATTGAACCGGCCATAAAGTTGAAATCAAACACGGCCACCACAACTGGCATGCCCTTGAGCTTGCCATTGACCACGACCAGAGCATCCTTCTCACCCGAGTCTTTGCTTGCTTGCGAGAGCCTGTCCTTATAGCGTTTTGAGTCTTTGAATTTCAGAATATCAACGGGCTCAATGGATGCACCTATTTCAACCTGATCATCATTATCAAGCAATCGTTCGATTCGCTTGCGAGCTGTGATGAGCATATGATGGCCGCACTTGATGCATACGTCTTGCGCACGTTCAAGCTCAGCGTGATAAAGCACATTGGAGCAATGATCACACTTGACCCACAAACCCTCAGGTACGTTACCTTTGTCCTCGTTCCTTGTGCCAATTCTGGCAGGTATCAGACGCTCAAACCAACTCATACCCGGTAGTGTGGGTACAAATGGTTTTTTCTCGGCAGGCTTCTTTACCGGTTTACTAGCGTCATCCGCCTCCGGTTTTTCGTCATCACTCATGCAGGTACCCCGGTTTCATCCATTGCCAAACGCATAGCGTTGACGGTATCAAACATCTTTCTGTGCAGCGTTTCGGGATCTTTAGCATGCTCTGCAATCAGGGATACCAACACGGAGCCCACCACCACTGCATCCGCAGTGACTGAAATTGCAGCGGCGGATTCAGCATCTCGAATACCAAAACCAACCGCCACGGGAATAGATGTAAAAGACTTGATATGAGCAACCTTTTTTGCCACTTCGTCAGTATCCAGATTAGCAGCACCCGTAACACCTTTCAAAGACACATAATAGATATAACCGCTGGCAACTTCACAGACGCGCTTTATGCGACTATCCGGCGTGGATGGTGAGAGTAGAAATATGCTATCGAGCTTGTTTGAATCGAGTTCTTTAACCAACTCCTCAGCCTCTTCCGGCGGCAAATCTACTGTTAATACGCCATCGACTCCAGCGTCGGCTGCCAGTTTTGCAAAACGCGCAAATCCTAGACGTTCAACAGGATTCATGTATCCCATCAACACAACCGCAGTTTCGTTATCGGTCTCTCTAAACCGTTTTACGGTTTCCATTACCTGAACCAGCGTTACATTGTTTTGCAGCGCTCTTTCGCACGCTGCCTGGATGACCGGACCGTCGGCCATCGGATCCGAAAAAGGGATGCCCAATTCGATCACATCAGAACCTGCTTTGACCAAGGTGTGCATCAAGGCCAATGTGGTGTCCAGGTCTGGGTCGCCCGCTGTTATGTACGGAACTAGAAGTTTGCGTTGCTTATCAGCAGCAAACCGGGCTGCGATGCGACTTTGACTCACAGAGTGATTCCCTCTATATCGGCTAGCGTATTGATATCCTTGTCACCACGCCCTGAAAGATTGACAACAATATTGATGTCTTTTCCTAATTGTGGTGCGATCTTGACCGCGTGTGCTAACGCGTGTGCTGATTCCAGCGCAGGAATGATACCCTCGATTCGACATAACTTGTGAGTGGCATCCAAAGCTTCCTGGTCGGTAACGGCGACATATTCTACTCGGCCAATATCCTTAAGCCAGGCATGCTCAGGACCTACACCCGGATAATCCAGACCCGCTGATACGCTATGGGTTTCGATGATTTGACCAGCCTCATCTTCCATAAGATAAGTTCTATTACCGTGCAAAACACCTGGTCTGCCAGCGCTTAACGGCGCAGCATGGCGACCAGTTTCCAAACCATCGCCACCGGCTTCAACCCCGATCAACGTAACGCTTTCATCATCGAGAAATGGATGGAAAGCACCTATAGCATTTGATCCTCCACCTACACAGGCAAGAACATGGTCGGGTAGCTTACCCATGTGCTCCATTGATTGTTCCTTGATCTCCTTACCGATCACGCTATTAAAATCCCGCACCATCGTGGGGTAAGGATGAGGGCCAGCTGCGGTACCGATAATATAGAAAGTATCATCCACATTGCCAACCCAGTCTCTCATGGCTTCATTCAGCGCATCTTTGAGTGTTCGCGATCCTGAGGTTACCGGCACCACAGTTGCCCCAAGCAACTTCATGCGGAACACATTGGGTGCCTGACGATGGATATCTTCTTCGCCCATGTAAACGATGCATTCCATGCCCCATCGAGCACAGACCGTAGCCGTTGCAACGCCATGCTGACCGGCACCAGTCTCGGCAATTATCCGCTTCTTGCCCATACGACGTGCTAGAAGAGCTTGCCCCACCGTGTTATTGATCTTATGCGCGCCAGTGTGATTCAAATCTTCGCGCTTAAGCCAGATCTGCGCACCACCTAGCTCATCTGACCACCGTCTCGCGTGATATAGGGGGTTAGGTCGACCAACGAAATTCTTGAGCTCCCATTCGAATTCGGCGATGAATTCGTTGTCCTGTCTGTAGCGATCATAGGCCTCCTGGAGTTCACTCACAGGATCCATCAGAGTTTCAGCAATAAAACTGCCACCATACACTCCAAAGTGCCCCTTCTCGTCTGGATAGTCTTGGGAGATTTTTCCTTCCAGTGGTTCTGTTGCTGTGTTCATTACCGATTATTTTCCAATTAACTCTTGATAACTAATTTTATATTAAGTCTGTTTAGTGGCATTGATGGCAGCATCTGTGATGTTAACTGCCCGCATGAACTCTCGCATGGCATCCTCGCTCTTGATACCCTTCGCACTCTCAACACCCGTACTAACGTCGACCGCGTGTGGCGCGACCTGTTCAATGGCCTGCCTTACATTTTGTACGTTCAAACCGCCAGCTAATATCAGTGGTTTGTCGATCTTGTGTTCCAGTATGTTCCAATCAAACGCGTGTCCTGTGCCACCTAGCTCACCCGCTTCGTTGCTATCGAACAAAAATCCGCTAGCGTGCCGGTAGGCCGCAAGATCACCCTTCGCCGGCATGCCACTGCCAACCCCTATGGCTTTGAGGTAGGGCCGACCAAATTGATCACAATATTCAGCACTCTCCTGGCCGTGAAACTGTGGTAGCAACCCCGGACAGATGTCCAGGGCCTGCCTGACCTCAGTGGCGGTAGCATTCAGGAACAAGCCGACACAGTTCACAAATGGTGATAGTTGGGATGTTATTTCTGCTGCATCCTTTGGGGGCAAGTAGCGAGAGCTAGCCGGCACAAAAACGAAGCCCAAGGAATCAACACCCAACTCTTGAGCCACGTGGGCGTCATTGAGGCGTGTGATACCACATATTTTGACTCTGGTTCTTCGCGCCATAACTTACGAACCTTACCAGATGACCTGCGTGGAAGCCACGGAAACTGGTCCAGTCTGACGATTTGTTACACCGTTTCCGTTGTCGCGTCAGCGCTCTCGTGCTCGATCGGCTACTCGATCAGGGATGCCAGGGATTCAATTTCATCTTCTCGAAATCAGGCACACCAAATTCCTCAGGATAGCCCGGCTGCAGGAAACACAGACCTTGGGGTGCAGCGGTTATCCCAGCTTGCCTGCGATCACGTGCTGCCAAAAGCTCAGCCATCCAGTTTTGAGGCTTGTCTCCACGGCCAATAGCCACCAGGCAGCCTGTCAAGATACGCACCATATTGTGCAGAAATCCGTTGGCCGTGATGTCGATGACCACTCGATCTTTATCCCGCTTGACAGCGATGTGCTTTAGCAGGCGGACAGCGTGCTTGGCCTGACATTCGGCTGACCGGAAGCTGCTGAAGTCGTGCTCTCCCAACAACACCTGAGCAGCATCATGCATGCGTTGCGCATTTAACTGAACGCGCTCCCAGCCCATTGTCCCAGCTTGATAGCCAGGTCGAGTGGAACGGTTCAGCAGTGTATAACGATAGCTTCGATCAATAGCGGAGAAACGCGCGTGAAAGTCTTCAGACATGGCTGATGCCCAATGCACAGCAACACGGCGATCCAAGTGGGAATTAACACCAAAGGTCCAGGCGCGTAAGGGTCGATCAACATCGGTGTCGAAATGCACTATCTGCGCTGCAGCATGCACACCGGTATCAGTGCGACCAGCGCAATAAATCGTAATTGGAGTTTGTGCGATCTGGCTAAGCGCAGCCTCTACCTCCGCCTGCACCGAGTGGCAGTGCGGTTGTCGTTGCCAACCGCAAAAGCCCTGGCCATCATATTCGACAGCAAGGGCTATGCGTTTTATCGGCACTTGTCAGACAGACTTCCCTGGCTTTCAGGAAATCTTTCGCAGCAGAGTTTCTGCTTCAGTGATCTGTTCCGGATTACCGCTTTTGACAATCTCACCAAGAGCACTGCTTGCTGAATCCTTGTCACCCATATCGATATAGGCTTTGGCCAAATCAAGCATGGTGTCCATTTCGTCGGCATTATCAGCACCACCGGAAATCGCAGCGGTATCATCAATCAACAGATCGTTGTCCGAGGTCAGATCAGGGATCTCCAGCTCATCAAGATCTGAACTTAGCAATTCCGAAGTATCAAGTTCAAGATCTCCAGACAGCTGATCAAGATCAAGCGTCATATCATCAGAGGCGCCCGGTACACCCTCTAGCTTGTCAATGTTCAAGGCATCACTTAACAGATCACCAGTATCTGAAATTGAATCATCAAGAGAAGCGGTGTCATCGCTCGATGCCAACGTGCTATCAAAATCCGGGAAATCTATGCTGCCATCATTTTCGGCAGCCAGTTCATTGGCAATTTGCGAGAAATCACCCGTAGCTTCCAGGTCCCCTTCATCAAAGGCAAAGGCAGGATCAATGCTCTGATCCATAAGATCAGTTTCGTCAGCTTCTTCACTGCTCGATTCGTTTGCGCCGAAGTCGCGGCTAATACTACCTAAAGCTTCTTCTTCACTACTGGAAGCAAAATCCTCTTCGCCTAGCTGACTGCCGTCTGAATGACCTGCACCGATTGCGTTAACCGAATCCTGCGCCGCCGCATAAAGTGGATCATTGGGGCGAAGCTCAACACCCATGGCCGCTATATTTGCCCAATCAGGGTTATCATCACCACCGAACCGGGCATGGAAATTTTGAGCAGCCTGATGGAACCCTTCGCCGTTACCCTGAGCGTGATAGGTTTGCAACAGTTTCTGCGCATATTCAGGCTGATTCGGCTTTCGTTCAATGGCTTTGGTCAGAAGTTCTTCAGCCTGGCCATGTAGTCCATAAGCTAGATAAACATCTGCTTCAGAAATCGTATCGTCTTTCTCGATGCCTTGCTCAGAGGTTGCATCGGCAACAGCTTGAGTCTCCGATCCAAACGCAAGACTACTGTCTCCCAATTCGGCAAGCGTATCTGACAATTGATCATCGTTGGACGTATTGTCCAGTGCATCAGCAGCCCCGGCAGCAATAACGCCACCAGCTGCTGCAGTCCCGGCTGCGATGCCCGCAGCCGTTCCCGTTGCATCGGTTGCGGAACTATCTATATCAGCCTGCACCTGATCGGCATCATCAGCATCATAAAATTCAACGTCGTCACCAACATCAAGCATCGAGTCGTCTTCGCGACTTCTGCGTCGAAATAATAGTGTTCCCAACACACCCAGCAAGCCAATGCCACCGATTCCGGCAATGGCCATACGCTTGGGATCAGCCAGAAAATCCTGGTACCAGCTTGTCTGCTTCACTGGCGGCGGGATCTCCGCCTCGGCTGCAGCTTGCTCAGTTTCTTCAGGGAGTAGTTCAACTTGTCCGAGTGTTTCACCGGCACTGGTAAGCGCATTAGTGCCTGCCTCCATCGCCTCTTCACCAGTTTCGGAAACGCTGCCAGCGACGGCATCACCTGCATCAGCAATTGCAGTAGAGGCATCGGCAATCAACTCATCACCGGTTTGTGCTGCAGCAGTTGCGGCATCATCTGCAACATCTGTTGCTGTAGCAATCAAAGACTCCGCAGTCTCATTGCCTTGAGCAGCTAGTTCTTCAGCTTCTGCGGCCAATGCTGCTTGAGCTTCAGCTTCAGCCGACTCAGCCTCAGCGGCTTCAGCTTCGACCCGTCTGGCATCAGCTAACTGTGCTTCGAGCTTAGCCACTTCGTTTTGTCTGAGTAAAACCAGAGCATCCAGGTTTTCGGTTGTATTTTGAAGTTCGGACGCCTGATCAGTTAGATCGTCTGCCTGCAAACGAGTCGAGGAGAGCTCTTCTCTGGCAAGTTGCAGCTTGCGGTTAACCTCTCCCAACAGCTGAGCTTCATTATTTTGCGTTTCATCAGCGGTAGCGCTCGCTGCCGTTGAAGCAGGAGCATTGTCTGCAACGATGCGTAGCTCCTCTCTGTTGAGGATTTCCTGTCGGGCGTTTTCGAGTATTGCTTGAGCTTCAGCCGATAACTCGTCAGTAGCAACTTCAGCGTCGAGCGCTGCAGTCTCTATAGGTGTGCTAACAGCAGTGGGTGCTTCAGTTTCTTCAGACTGCGCACCGGTCTCAGCTGAAGAGGATGGCGCTATTGCCTGCTCCGTAGCAGTATCGACATTTTGAGCCAACCGCGTTGGCTGTGAATTTTGGAGGTTATCGCGATACTCCTGCCAAAGTTGATTTTGCTCGCCGATGGCCGCCAATGCTTGCGACTGCGTCAAGCGTGCGGTTTCTTCAGCATCCGGAACGCGCAGGATTGCTCCAGCTTTAACCAGGTTTATATTCTGGTTTATAAATGCTGATTCGTTAGCAGCAAGCAAAGCCATCATCATCTGCTGTACAGATGCTCCCGGTACGGTATTGGCCTGCGCTATGTTGTAAAGCGTGTCGCCAGATTGCACGGTTACTTCACTAGCTGGTGCCGCAGCTGTAGTGTCTTCTACAGGGGTTTCCAGTAGAAGATCATCCAGGGAAACTATCGATGAATCTTGTGCGTCAAGTGATTCCTGGGCGACAGCCACCGGCTGAGCATCAACCACTGCGGCGTCAGAAACTTCCTCAGTAGTTCCCAGCAATTCTACTTGTATAGAGTCCAGATCAAATGCTGCCTCTCTTTGCTCAATGGCTTCAGAGTTAGGTGCCGCAAGATCTGTGAGCGATACCACTTCACCACCCGTGTCCAACGTCGGGGCGCTATCACTCAGCAATGCTGAATCGGACAAAGAGTCGAGTGAAACAATCTCACCACCATCGTCAAGTGCATTGGTAGCCTGATCACCCAGTTCTTCATCCAAACCTACCAGCTCTACTTCAAACTCATCATCGGAGACGCTATCAGCAACAGTGTTTCGTTCTATAGGTGTTGGGAGCACTAATGCCTCTTCGCCGCGCTGAACGATGGCAGGCTGGTCGGCAGTAGTGTTTCGCTCTGTTGCAGAAGGTGTCATGAACACAGGTGGATCAAGCAGCACGGTGTATTCGCGCACCATGCGTCCCTGCGGCCAATCGACTTCTAAAAGAAAATTCAGAAAAGGCTCAACGACAGGGCGTTGGCTTGATATGCGTATAACCGGCGTCCCCGAGCTTTGATCGACCGAAAACGTCAAATCCGATAGCGCCGAGGATCTTTCGATGCCTGCACGCGCAAATGCATCCGGAGATGCAAGTTGCACGATCATGCCATCTATCTCACCGGGCTTTACCGCAGTAAGACGAATTTCGGCGTTCATTGGCTGGTTGAGTGCCGAGCGCATTTCTATGTCGCCCAGACCCAGGCCGAAAGCGCCCCCTGATGCTAATGCCAGGCTTACTGCTGCAGCCGTTGCTAGTTTTCGCACGTATTGAGTCCCGCTCAGTCGTCAGGTCAAATCCTCCACCGCCGGATGTTCGGGAGGTAAAACCAGACAAAGTTAACTGTAACAACGCTATCTATAGACGAATTATCGCATCAATTCAGTCATATATCAGCGTTTACAAGTAGTCTTGAACGAGACATTCAGCAATCTGAACACTATTTAGCGCAGCGCCCTTACGAACATTATCTGAAACAACCCAAAGATTCAGTCCGTTTTCTATGCTTATATCTTCGCGAATTCGCCCAACAAACACCGCATCAGTTCCGGCTGACTCGGTGACAGCAGTGGGGTAACCCCCATCCTTTCGCTCGTCCATCACTACCACTCCTTGAGCTTGGTTCAGCAATTCTCGGGCCTGAATGGCACTAATTGGTTTAACTGTTTCGATATGTACTGCTTCTGAATGTCCAAAAAACACCGGTACACGAACACAAGTCGGGTTAACGGCTATCGAATCATCCTCCATGATCTTGTGTGTTTCCCACACCATTTTCATTTCTTCCTTGGTGTAACCATTGTCCTGAAAATCATCGATATGTGGCAAAACGTTAAATGCTATCTGTTTCGGGTAAACCGATGGCTCAATGGGCAAGCCATTGAGCAATTTAGCCGTTTGACCGCCGAGCTCCTCAATCGCCTCCTTGCCAGTGCCCGACACCGCCTGGTAAGTGCACACGTTTAACCGGGTTATCCCAAACACATCATGCAATGGTTTTAAAGCAACCAGCATCTGAATGGTTGAACAGTTTGGGTTAGCGATGATATTGGTATCCTTGTATCTGGCAATGGCATGGGCATTGACTTCCGGGATGACCAGCGCTTTATCATCGTCGTAGCGAAATTGCGAAGTATTGTCTATTACCACGCAACCGGCTGCGGCAGCCTTAGGCGCGTAGATTTTCGATACCGATGCGCCTGGCGAAAAAAGTCCGATCTGCACCTGACTGAAATCGAAAGTATCCAAATCCTGCACTACAAGCTGTTTATTTCCGTACGCGACTCTTTTGCCTGCACTTCTGGCGCTAGCGAGTGGATATACAGTACCCACAGGGAAGTTGCGCTCCTCCAATATTGACATCATTGTTTCACCAACAGCCCCGGTGGCGCCCACTACTGCAACATCGTAGGTTTTACTCATGCTACCGCTCCCGCCTGAAGTGCCGTTAGCACCGCGTCACCCATTTCACTGGTATTCATCAGTGTTTCTGAGGCTTTACCCGTGGCTATATCCTGGCAGCGGTTGCCCTGAGCAATGACCTGCGATACGGCTGCCTCGATGGCATCGGCTGCAGTAGGCTCTGCCAATGTGTAACGCAGCATCATGGATAAAGACAGTATCGTGGCCAGCGGATTGGCAATTCCCTTGCCCATAATGTCTGGTGCTGAACCATGGATTGGCTCATACATACCTTGACCTGACTCATTGAGCGAAGCAGAAGGAAGCATACCGATAGAGCCCGTCAACATAGCTGCGGCATCGGAGAGCACATCCCCAAACAGGTTACTGGTCACGATGACATCGAATTGTTTAGGGGCTCGAACCAGCTGCATCGCCGCGTTGTCAACGTACATATGAGATAGTTCAATATCAGGATAATCCGCACCTACATCACTCACTACCTCTCGCCAAAGCTCTGACACCTCCAACACATTAGCCTTGTCTACAGAACACATTCTGCCGTTTCTTTGACGAGCGATTTCAAAACCCCTGATGGCAATACGACGAATTTCGGATTCGCTGTAGACCATCGTGTTAAAGCCAACTCGTTCGCCGTTGCGATCTTCGATGCCGCGAGGCTGACCAAAATAGATACCCCCGGTCAATTCACGCAAGATCATTAAATCAAGACCTGCAACAAGTTCGTGTTTCAGTGAAGAGGCATCGCTGAGCTCCGGATACAACAATGCCGGGCGCAGGTTGGCAAACAACTGAAGCTCTGATCGCAGGCGCAACAATCCCCGCTCCGGACGCAGTTCGCGTGGTGCCGTATCGTACTTGGGGCCGCCTATCGAGCCTAACAGTATGGCATCGGCTTCCCTACAGGCTTGAAGAGTTGGTTCGGGCAAAGGGTCGCCAGTCTCGTCATAAGCTGCACCACCAAAAATACAGGTTTCAGCTGCCAAACCAAGATCATATTGCGTATTGATCGCGTGCAGAATCTTTTCGGCTTCGACCATAATTTCCGGTCCAATACCGTCGCCGGGAAGAATTACGATTTTTCGTGCTTGAGACATTCTGTTCAGTCCTGAGTGACTACTACTTCGGAGCTTTCTATCACGGCTTTTTCAGCGCGTGCATGTTGGTACCAGTCTTTCATAGGCGCATCATTGAGCGTGCGCGTAACGTAGGACTGGGATAAAGAGGCCAGGTTAATCTGGTAGGTGTCCAGTCTGGAGGCAACCGGCGCAAACATAGCGTCAGCCACTGTGTAGTGCCCAAACAACCAAGGCCCCCCGCTTTGCTGCAATGCGTCTTCAAATAACTGGACTATCCTGTTGATATCAATTTGCGCATCTAATGAGGGCTTGAAACCAGGTACTTTACGCCGGCAATTCATAGGCATAGTTTCTCTAAGCGCAGCAAAACCCGAATGCATCTCAGCGCTCATGGCACGAGCACGAGCCCGGTCATCAGAGCGCTCCGGCCAAAGGGACATGCTTGTAACTTTATCGGCAATGTACTCGCAAATAGCCAGCGAATCCCAAAGAACCAGTGGGCCATCATGCAGTACCGGTACGCGCTTAGCTGGACACCACTGATCTATCAACGCGGCACCTTCATCGGTAAACAAAGGTATGTTGATCTCGTCGAATTCCAGCTGCGCATGGTGCATCAGTATCCAGGGTCGTAATGACCACGAGGAGTAATTTTTGTTACCGATTACCAGCTTCATGAGGGTGCATTGAATAACCAGGGAGCGGATTTTGTGCGCGTGGCTTCGTACTCTTCAATTCTGAATCGCTGCTGTAATGTGAGTTCAATATCGTCGAAACCATTTAGCAGGCAATGCTTGCGGAAGCTGTCTACTTCAAATGGATATACCTCACCTGCAGGTGTTGTAACCGTTTGCGCATCCAGATCGATGTCTAGCCGATAACCCTCACTCTCATCACACTCCCGAGCAAGTGAATCCACAATCGCTTTGTCCAGAACAATAGGTAGCAGCCCACTCTTGAACGAGTTGTTGTGAAAGATATCTGCAAAGCCCGGCGCTATGATCGAGCGAAAACCATAGTCATCCAATGCCCAGACCGCATGCTCTCGCGATGATCCACAACCGAAGTTTTCACCCGCTATCAGCACTTGAGCACCCTTGTAGCGCGACTCATTTAATACAAAGTCTGGATTGACCTGCCGTACACTTGCATCCTGACCTGGAAAGCCTTCATCAAGATAGCGCCATGCGTCAAACAGGTTTACGCCAAAACCTGAACGCTTTATCGATTTCAAAAATTGCTTGGGTATGATCGCATCTGTATCAACATTTGCTCGCATCAACGGAACTGCAAGGCCACTCATTTGTGTAAAAGACTGCATAGAAATTAACTCTTTGTTAGTGGTTTGCGCGTATTTCCTAAAAGGTGCGGACATCAACGAAATGACCGGCAATCGCAGCAGCAGCGGCCATGGCAGGACTGACCAAATGCGTCCGACCACCTTGGCCCTGACGACCCTCAAAGTTTCTGTTGGACGTAGATGCACAACGCTCACCAGGCTCGAGTCGATCAGCATTCATCGCCAGACACATTGAGCAGCCCGGCTCGCGCCACTCAAATCCAGCCTCTATGAATAATTTATCAAGCCCCTCTGACTCAGCCTGCTGTTTGACCAGACCCGAACCCGGTACCACCATAGCCTGCTTGACAGTATCGGCTACTTTGCGACTCTTTATCACAGCTGCCGCCGCTCGTAGATCTTCAATGCGGGAGTTTGTGCAGGAACCAATAAAAACCCTGTCCAGTTTGATGTCTGTGACCGGCAAAGCAGCGGGCAAATCCATGTACTCCAGTGCCCGCTCATAACCTTCCCGCTTCGAAGCATTTTCATCTGCTGCAGGATCAGGTACCAAACCGCCAATAGACGTTACCATTTCCGGTGACGTACCCCAGGATACTTGAGGCTCAATCTGAGAGGCATCCAGTCGAACAACTTCATCAAATACGGCGTCATCATCACTATTTAAATCTGCCCAGGCGCTAACAGCCGCATCCCATTGTTCGCCCGTTGGGCTGTAAGGACGTCCTTTCAAGTATTCGATGGTAGTTTCATCTACGGCAATCATGCCTGCTCTGGCACCTGCTTCGATCGCCATATTACAAATGCTCATTCGACCCTCCATAGACAAGGCTCGAATGGCATCACCTCCAAACTCTATGGTGCATCCATTACCGCCTGCAGTACCAATGCGACCGATGATCGCCAGAACAATATCCTTGGCTGTAACTCCAAGCCCCAACTGCCCATCTACGCTGACTAGCATGTTTCGTGATTTCTGTTGAAGCAGGCACTGAGTAGCCATCACATGTTCGACCTCTGATGTGCCGATACCAAAAGCCAACGCTCCGAAGGCTCCATGAGTTGAGGTGTGAGAGTCTCCGCAAACAACGGTCATACCAGGCAAAGTGGCACCCTGCTCAGGGCCAATCACATGCACGATACCTTGGCGTAAATCATTCATCTTGAATTCAACCACACCAAAGGATTCGCAGTTCGCGTCCAGAGTCTCCACCTGCAGCCTCGATACGGGATCGGCGATGCCATCGGCACGATCTGTCGTAGGTACATTATGGTCGGCTACGGCCAGCATCGAGCCGGTTCGCCAAGGCTTGCGCCCTGCCAATTGCAACCCTTCAAAAGCTTGCGGCGAGGTCACTTCATGCACTAAATGACGATCTATATATAAGAGTACAGTGCCCTCTTCCTGCTGATGCACGACGTGAGCGTCCCACACTTTGTCATACAAGGTTTTACCAGCCATGAGCTTAATCACCATTCAACCAAATTCGACATTCATTTTATCGACTGAATTGAAATAACTCAAATTCATATTGATTATCTATATCATTCCATGATGGAATATATTGATGGATTTTCCCTCCCTCAAAGCATTTGTTGCCGTTGCAGAATCTGGCTCATTCTCCCGAGCAGCAGAAAAGCTGTTCATGACACAACCTGCTATCAGTAAACGCATAGCAAGTTTGGAAGAAAATCTAGGCACCCCCTTGTTTGATCGCCTGGGTCGCGGCATTCAATTGACCGAAGCCGGCGAGAAGTTTCTGGCAAGCTCACGCCGTATACTGACTGATATCGCAATCAGTCGCGAAGAGGTTCGCTCGTTGTCCGACAGCGTGGGTGGCAAGCTTCGTCTGGCCACTAGTCACCACGTGGGCATTCACCGCCTACCACCTGTGCTCAAAGCCTTCTCCCAAGCGCACCCGAACGTTGAACTCGATCTACTGTTCATGGATTCCGAACTTGCCTGCGCCGAGATCGCCAATGGCACAATAGAATTGGCTGTGGTGACATTGCCAGATCAGCTAGACGAAAACCTGATCACACAACTAGTGTGGCCAGACCCTCTAAGCATCGTGTGTGCAATAGATCATCCATTGGCCGAGATTGTTCAAGCGGCGCTGGCAAGAGATAAAACGAACCAGATAACTGCGGGGCAACTGACCCAATTCAGCGCCGTTCTGCCGGCACGCGGCACAGTGACACGCGCAATTCTTCTCAATGCGCTCAATCCATTTGATGTGACAGTAGAAACAACGCTGGAAACAAACTACCTGGAAACCATCAAGATGATGGTTTCGGTAGGGTTGGGCTGGAGTGCTTTGCCCAGCAATATGATTGATGCGGAAATGATGGAAGTGCCAGTCAAAGGACTATCGATGCAACGACATCTTGGATCAGTACAACTTAGGGGAAGAACGCTCTCACGAGCAGCGCTCGCTTTTTTGAAATTGTTGCCAATTTCGATGAGCCAACCATGAAATCTACAATTTTGGTTCTAAGCCGACACCAGAAAAAAAACCGGGATATCACTGCCTCAGGCCGGTGTTAAACTGACTTTATGACTAAAAATGAATACGCGATTATCATCGCCCTTATAGTCTTCATGGTGATTGCGGCTAATGGGTTGGGTAGATGGTCTGCCAGCTTGAACCCGGATGGGATCCAACCTCATCCCATTGCAGGTAGTGAAGTTAAAGATCCGGCTGAGTCCAGCGTGCTACAGAATGAGCCACGCAATGCTTATACCTTTGGTGCTGCACTTGGGTTACTGGGTACATCGCTATTGTATTGCCTACTGGCCTTTGGTTTGCTGATCCGAAAAAAGTCACAAGCATTACCAGCAAACACATTTATATATTGCGTGGCAGGTATTGCGGGGCTGGGTTTTATTTTTTCGTATTTGGTAGATGACTATTTTTACTAGCGCTGAATTCTCAAACTGCAGCTTCGCCTGAGGATTTCTCGAAAGTGTTATTGGCAAGGATACGGCAACGTGGACACTATGGCGACCGACCCCGCCTAGCTGCAAGTCTTAGGGGTTCACATAGCGAGTACTCACGATTCTGTTTCCATTGCGATCTAGCGTGTGCAGAAAATAGGCGTAGGGTTCGTCAACCAAACGCAGCGGGGCATCTCCAAATGGTGGATCTGCACTTAGTTGGCAAGAGGGACTACCAGCGATAAAGCAGGCCGCCCCTGCCCAATCCACCTGGTAAGGGCGATGCACGTGACCGCATAGGAGGGTGACGTTGCTTTGCTTACTTAATATGTTAGCTAGCTCAGCAGCGCAGTCGAGATTGGAAAGCGCATCAAACTCACTTCGTCCGGTAGAAAATGGAGGATGATGAAGCATGACGATGGTGTGCGCAGGGCCGGGTTCTTTGGATAGCGACGCGCTCAGCCAGCTTAACTGCGCAGGCATCAGCTTGCCTGTGGTTTTGCCGGCATCTACCGAATCAATACCGATAACCCGAGTATCACGCATATCCCGACAGTAATCCAAACGCTCGGTGTTGCCGTGATGTGAAAGCGGCGGAAATACCTCTCTAAATGGTTCCCGTGAATCATGATTTCCAGGAATCACGAGCACTGGAATACTTAGCACACTCAGCAGCTCTTTCAAACCCTGATAAGATTCCAGATTGCCATCCTCGGTTAGATCACCGGTTATCGCGATAAAATCCAGATACGTTTCGATGCTACAAAGATCATCCACTATCGCCTGTAACAGCTTGAGCAAATCGGGTCTCAGATCCGAAAACTTGCCCGGCGAACTTGTAAAATGAAAATCAGAGAGATGAGCAAATCGCAATACAGTTGCTTGATCCTGAGATGTTACCTGTTGCAATTACTTGATTCCTGCACGCATAAAATTGGCGACAAATTGTCGTTGAAAAATCAGAAAAGCAATTACCAATGGCGCTGTTGTCATTAACGTTGCTGCATTGACTAACGACCATTCCACGCCACTTTCGGTCGTCGCAAAAACACTCAGTCCGACGGTCACTGGCCGCGCTTCGGGGGAGTTAGTTACGATTAGAGGCCAGAGAAAATTATTCCAGTGGAAACTAATTGATACCAGAGCGTAGGCAAGGTAGGTCGGCTTTGCTAGAGGGATATAGACATCCCAAAGCACTCGCCAGGTTGATGCGCCTTCAACCTGTGCCGCCTCATCGAGTGAGATAGGCACAACTTTGAACGTTTGTCTCAGTAGAAATATGCCAAATGCTGACGTCAGATAAGGCAGCGCGATGCCCGGAATGGAATCAATGAAACCGATTTTGGTCAGGGTGTTGTAATTTTCAACGATTAAAATTTCGGGTGTGATCAACAGCTGAACCATGATCAGCGAGAACAACAGCCCAGCACCCGGAAAACGGTATCTGGCAAACGCGTACGCCACTAAGGTACACAAAATCATATTGGCCACCAGGATAATGGCCGTCAATAAGATCGTGTTGAAAAAATACAGCGCAAACGGTGCCGCCTGCCAGGCCTCAACAAAATTATTCAGCGTAAAAGGCGCATCCCATTGGAAGTTGGCAGAATACTTCTCGGCGTGCAGCGCAGTCCATATCGAATATAAAAACGGTATGCCCCAAACAAAAGCCAAAAGCGATGCGAGTGTGCCAAAAGCGATGCGGTTCAGGCCTGATTTCATTGGTAGTGTGTCCGTCTATCCAGCAGCTTGAACTGAATCAACGCCATCAAGCCCAATAAAAACACCATGAATACCGTTAGCGTTGCGCCATAGGAAAAATCTCGAAACCCAAACGTAACCTCATAAACGTAATACAGCAGCAGTGAGCTGGAATTGTTCGGGCCGCCTTTAGTCATGACGACAACATGATCGATCAGTCGAAATGCGTTAATCAATGCATTTACGGCGACGAACACCGTAGTCGGACGCAACAATGGAAATACGATGTCAACGAAGATTCTGAACGAGCCAGCACCTTCCAGACGGGCCGCCTCTTTTAAATTGTTTGGCACAGCCTGTAACGCGGCAAGGTAGAAAATCATAAACAGGCCCGCCTCCTTCCAGATAGCGACAGCCATCATTGACCACAATGCCGTGTCCGAATTGCCGAGGAAGTTGATTGGCGGCCTGCCGAACCAGCTTAAGATTTGCGAAATCAATCCAATACCGGGGGCATAGAAAAACAACCAGATATTGGCTACCGCAATCATCGGCAACATAGTTGGCAAGAAAAATGACAAGCGCATCAATGCCGTACCCGGAAATTTTGCATTGACCAATAACGCCATGCCAATCGACAGCCCAATTGCAATGGGTATGGTGACCAATGCATACAGGCAACTGTTCCAAATAATCTGGTGCAGCGTGCTATCCGTCAGCAGCGTTTCGTAATTTTCAAGGCCAATAAATTTTGACGGTCGGCGGCTCGTGCCATTACTCCAAAAGGAGTTAAGTAATGATTGAATTGCAGGGTAATGAGTGAACGCTGCCAACAAGGTGCAAGGCAGCACCAGCAGGATCATTGACAAAGAAAAACTTAATCGTTTAATAGTAATCTACCGAGTTGACGCATTCCGCAAATGCGGAATGCGCGGCGTGTGCCAGGTATATTCGCGCTACTTGTAATCTTTCAACACCGCATCGGCCTGTTGCTGTGCTTCAGCCAATGCGTCGGCTGCATTGTTTTTGCCATCGATTGTGGACTCGATCGCATCGACTAAATAGCGTGTGACTCGGCCGCGCTGAAACGTGGCAAATTCACGGTTGGCATATTCAATCTGATCACGCGCTACCAACGCCTGTGGTAATTTGGCTGCATACTCTTTCATGATAGGCAGCTCCCAGGTATCAGGACGTGGCGCGACATAACCTGTGGCGATTGACCAAGTCGCGGCATTTTCAGGCGCGGTCATGAATTTTATAAAATCAAGCGCAGCGGCCTGCTCTTCAGCTGAAGTTTCTTTGAAGATATAGAAGTTGCCACCACCTGCTGGAGCACCGGGTCCTTTACCACCAGGCAGAAAGCCAACACCCCAATCGAATTCAGCATTGTCGTTAACAAACGCCAGGTTGCCTGTGGACGTCCACATTGAAGCCGTCTGTCCTTCCACGAATGCTTTGGGGGTATCGCCCCAGGTAATTCCCCCTGGTGCCATGACACCCTCAGCGGATAACTGTTGCAGAAACTCAAGTGCACCAATGGCTTCCGGTGTATCGATAGCGACGTCGATGCCACTATCCGCTGACAACTGACTACCATTGGATATCACCAATCCACCGTATAACCACGCGCCACCTAACCCTAAAGTTGGAATACGAGTGCCCCATTGCGTGACGTTGCCGTTTCCATCACGTTTAACTAATTTTTTCCCCACTTCGATCATCTCGTCCCACGATGTTGGTGGCGAGTTAGGATCGAGGCCAGCTTCTTTAAACGCCTCCTTGTTATAGTAGAACACCGGCGTGGAACGTTGAAAAGGAACACCATAGATTTTCCCATCCAGCGTCGCATCTCGCATAAAGCTCTTATAAAAACCGTCCAACCAAGCCTTTTCTTCGGCCGAGTCGGCGATGTCAGATATAGGTAATACGACATCTTCCTCCACCAGTGTAAATATATCGATCGCTAACAACACAGCAACATGCGGCGGCGTGCCTGCTTGAGCAGCCGTCAGTGCCTTGGTAGTGGTTTCTTCATAGTTGCCAGCGTAGACTGCCTTGACGTTGTGCTGTGGGTTTTTGGCGGCCCAGGCATTGGTTAGATCTTCTATGGTTTTAACAGCAGGCGCGTTGACACCCACCGGAAAATAAAATTCCAGGTCTGCAGCGTTTGCTGTACTTGAACCTAGTAGCAAGGCCGCCGAAACGGCAACAATTTTATGATTAGTTTTCATGTTCCTTTTCTCCGTGTGGTTTTTGGCTTCTTCCCGACGATTCGGGGCTTTCTGGTGTAACAGCTGGATAGATCGATAGATTCATCGAGCTACCCTCTCTCCGGTATTGACGTTGAAAAAGTGCAGTGACGAAGCATCAGCATCAAGATATAGCGATGCTCCTACTTCATGCTCATCCGCTTTTGGTATTGAGGTAATGACTTTCGTACCATCGTTAAGCAGCAGTGAAATCAAGGTGTAGTTACCTTCATATTCCTTGTGACTTATCTTGCCCGCGATACCAAGACCAACAGGTTTTTCATTCAAACGCAGATCTTCAGGCCGTATGCCTACCAGCAACGCATCGGTTGAACCTACAACCGCATCGGGTATGTCTGCTGTGAGCATCGTGGCTGGCAGCAGATTCATCGGTGGTGTGCCGATGAAACTGGCCGCGAAAACATTCTGAGGATTCGCATAAATGTCTGCCGGTTTATCCAGTTGCGCAGCCTTACCGCCTTGCATGAGTAGTACATTGTCTGACATCGACAGCGCTTCACTCTGGTCATGCGTGACATAGACAATGGTGATTCCAAGCTTCTGGTTAATCTCTCTAATCTCACTGCGAATTTCCACACGCAGTTTGGCATCCAGGTTCGACAATGGCTCATCCATCAGCACTAACGGTCGTTCCGCCACCAACACACGAGCAAGTGCTACGCGTTGCTGTTGACCGCCGGATAGTTTGCCCGGGTTACGTTGTAACAACTCTCCCAGCCCCATCAGTTCCGTCACTCGTTCGAGGTTTCGATTCTGCTCCACCAAGGGCGTTTTGCGGACGCGTAAGCCATACAGGATGTTTTGCTTTACGCTCATGTGCGGAAATAGCGCATAGTTCTGAAACACCATGCCGATATTGCGTCGCGCAGGTGACAAATCAGTTACATCGACACCATCAATTAGAATTTTTCCACCGGACACCGAGTCCAGCCCAGCGATAAGACGCAGTGCGGTACTTTTTCCACAGCCCGACGGGCCAAGCAAAGTCAGGAACGAACCGGCTTCAACAGTGAAGTTGATGTTGTGCAACACATTGGTCGCCCCCCAGCTTTTGCAAAGATCCGCTACTTGCAAAGTGACGCCGGCTTTGTTCATGCGAGAATCAACTCAAGATCGTTCTCGGCGCATTTACGGGCAACCGACTTGTCGACCTCAGTACCGGTAATCACGCCATCGATTTCATTGAATCCAGCGGAAACGGAAAACGCACTGGGTTTAAACTTGGTGTGATCAGCAATCACAAACGAACGGCGCGACACTGAGATCACCTTTTGCTGTACCTGGCTGTAGGGTTCCAGCGCGATGCTAATCGAACAGCGTTCAACATCAACTGAGGCCACACATAAAAAAGCGATATCAAAACTAAATTCGTTAAGCGCATTGATCGCCAGCTTGCCACCAAACGCCTGATTGATCGGATGATAGTTACCACCTACTAAATATATGTGTGGGTGTTCTTTATCAGCCAGAATGTTGGCAACACCAAGACTGCTAGTAATGAACGTACAGCCACGCTGTTTCGCCAGCTCGCTGGCAACGACTACAGCGGTGGTGCCAGCATCAAGAAATACGGTTTCATCACCATGGAGTAACTTCAACGCTTCCTGGCCAATACGCCTTTTCTCCGGGACGTTCGAATTTGAACGGATTTCCCTGGGTGTGTCGCGACTAGCCGGTGATATGGTCACAGCGCCACCATGGCTTCTTGCCAACAGCCCCTTGCCCTCCATGGCTGACAGGTCGCGACGAACGGTCACTTCAGACACACCGAAAAATTCAGCCAGCTCATTCACATTCGCCGCTGAGTTGGTGTTGATTAACTCAAGCAGTTTGCGTTGGCGGGACGCGACTAGTTGGAATTTCTCAGTCATTAGCTTTTGTCGACATTTGAGACAACTTAAAGCAAGACAGCGTAAATATCAATCACAAATGATCACATACGCCCACAAATGATCAAATTAGTACAAACGACTTGTGAATTGCTACTGCGCGTGGCCGAGCCTCGGGTGACTGGAGAATCCGGACAAATCTGTACGCTAAGGCTGAATCATGCCACTGGAATCAATCACTTGCATTTTGTAACTAACTGTTGGAATGAGTGCTTTATCGCGACACCATAAACGACTAATTTTATTGATCTCTCAAAGGCTAAACGTACGATAATTTCCTTTTATGTTGAGTTCCGAATCATGTTGAGTAATTCTGACTGAAAGCCCAATCAGAACAGCCGTTCAGGAAAACACTTAACATGATCCGGAACTCAACATAATCCTTCAAACTGCCCCAGTTGCCTGGGGACAGCACTGCACACGTTTTCTTAGGCCTTTGAAATCAATCACCTAGCCAAGTTCGCAGCCGTCGATTACAGTCATCCCCAGCATACTGGAGCAGTTTAATAATCCTTCAATCGGCTGCGTACGTTTTCCGGGTACTTACTTTTTAGGTTTTTCCACCGCGTTATCTGCAAATCCTTGCCAACCCGTCTAGAGATCAAATTCCACTGCACAGCAACTTGCTTTAAAGCTGACTCAGCATCCTGCTTTCCAGAGAGTGATTTTTGAAGTCCATCTGTGAGAGCACCAAAGTACTGACTCTGACCTGCAAGATACAAATCAGGAATGGAAGATTTCATGCTGCTCTCATGCACTGCCAGAAACTCTGGAGAATAGGTTTTTCTTATTCCTTCATCTAAATAGTGCTCAGGTCTAAAGGGGTCAAAAAAACCATCTGGCTCTCTTACCGATGCTGTTGACATAGAAGGAGTTGAAGCAAACAATGCAAACAAATACGCAAGCTCAGGCACCTTACTGTTTATTGTGACCACATAGTTCCAGCCCCAATTGAAATAAGGGGTCAACAAGAGCTCACCATCCACATAGCCGCCGGGTGTAGGGCCATATAACAGCTGATCTTTCATCCCTGAATTTGGACCGTTCAAGTATTTTTGGGTACCGCCCCAACCAATATTGCAAAATACGTCGCCGCGACTAAAACGTTCCCAGTTATCGAACAGCCCCAAGGTAGCCACGTCAGGGGCCAAGTGCGTTGTAGCATCAATCATTTCCTCTAAAGCCGCAACGCCTGCAGGCGAATCAATCTGGGGTACCAAGCTATCCGACAATGGCCAATAACCCTTTGCATGAAAACGTACCCACCATTCCCACGCTAAATAGCCTGGAGTTCTGAATAGCAGACCACCATACAAACCTTCATCCGGGCGGTTGAAAAACGCCATTTGCCGGTCGAGCTCCTGCCAGGTGTCGGGGATATCCAGCGCTCGACCAAACTGATCAACATATCGCTCCTGTTCCTCACTACTTTGAAGCAATCGCTTGTTGTAAAACATCACATAAGCATCACCATCAGTTTGGAAACCAAACAATTCATCATCAAAGCTATCCCCAACGCTGTAAAGAATGCCCTCTCGATAGCCTGCAGGTTCGAACCGTTTCGCGTAGTCGGTAAGCGACAGCAATGCATTTGAAGAAACAAGATCAGGCAGACCAAAAGTGGCGGGCAGCGCTAAATCATAGTTACTCACACCCTGCATGGTGTCCAATAGCAGCTGGGTATTAATATCATCAACCGGGGACTCAACAATTTGAACCGTAACTCCGGTGTGCGAAGCAAACTGCGAAATAACCGGGGCGAGGTTATCAGCACACCCATTCGGGATGAGTATTCGAAGCGACTTGCCGCCGCCTTCTGCAAGAATCTTTACTCGAGCAGCTATCTGCTCTACTAATCCGGATTTAGCGTGAGCTTGCCAAATTGGTGACACGACATAGGCCGCTGTCGCTCCGGCAATACCTGTTAATATTCGTCTGCGATGGCAATCAGGTTGCATACTAACTCCAGAAGATAAAAAATAATTCCATAAACAATCATAGCCCTGTAGCGTGTTAAAAACGCGAAGTAACGTGTGAGAGACTTTCAAAGCTCAATGCCAGCATCCAATCCGAATCGTTCTTCCCAAATAGTTTTCAGGTTACGCGCAGCGTTTGTAGTTATCGTTCTTTTGTTACTTTTCGCGGCAATCGTTGCAGGATTTCAAATGCGGTTACTAGATCGCTCTCAAGCACAGGCGATTGAAATCTCCGTACCAGCTCTCTTTGAATCCCAGCGTCTGGAAAGTTTTCTAGGGAAACTTTTACTGCAGCAAGATCAAATTCGAACTGCTAAATCGGCTGCTGCTGTTGCCAGGCTTTCCGAGCAAATTAGTGCTCTGGACATAGACATGAATAGATTCATTCGTTCATCGAGTCTTATGCAAAGCGCGAATTCACAATCCAGACTAACCACTCAGCTTCAAGATCTGAATAACTCCTACACAAGCCTCCTGCCCACCCGTGTATTGCTAAATGACCTTGACGCATCGCTACTTGCTAACCGAGATAAAATATCCGAAATACGGCAGCAACTGCTTAATCTAATCGAACCAAGAGTGATTTACAACGAAACTTCACTCTATGAGGCGTTAGATTTAATAGCTAGCGAAAACAGTGACCTTGATGGCAGCTCCCCGGCACTATCAGAAAAAATTAACAACCAAAACAGACTTACCGAGATTTCCTTTAGATTCCTGGCATTGCTGGATTCCGCTGAGCAAATATCCAGATTGACTGAAAACACATTTAGCGATTCAGAAACGCTAAAAATAAATGTCAATGTTCGAACCCTAACTCAACAAGTAGCTACACTGCCTCAAGATGAATTCCGCTCAGTGCTTGCATCACTCACCAACTCAACGAGAGAGACCCTATTCGCTAGCGAAGGGATCGTTGCCGCACTTTCAAGTAAAGCTAACTATCAAATGGAGTTCAACTCAGCAGAGCGTAGGCAAGCAGAACTTATAAACCAGATTTCAGAGCAAATAGGGTTAGTGGTTTCTTCCGCACGTACCGACATAGCTACCTCGGCAGATAATTTTGAAAATACGCTGTTCAAGACCATAACCACCTTCTCGGTCATAGGGCTATTAATAACCGCCATCATTGCAACAGTTAGTTATTTTGTTGTTGAACGGCAAATCAATCACCGACTATCTAGCCTAACAGAGGCAGTGCTAGACATAGCAAAAGGCGACACCTTTCGCAGCGTAGAGGTCAGCGGTGAGGATGAGATCGGCCGGATGGCGAAATCTTTGGACGTATTCAAAAATACTGCGGTGAGTTTGCGTAAATCTAATGAAGAGATGGAGCAATTCGCCTACGCCGCATCACACGATCTTAAATCGCCACTTCACGCAATCGAAAATCTTGCTCAATGGACCATTGAGGATGGCGGCGCCGATCTGCCAGCTGATTGCCTTAAAAATCTTGAAAAAATCCTGCAACGTGCAAAACGTCTCTCTACCCTGCAAAGCGATCTATTAGAGTATTCAAGAGCCGGGCATGCAGTTGATAAAACCATACCCATCGACATCAATTTGCTGGTGGCAGAGCTTTCTGAGTTTCTAGATCCGGACTCCAGATTCACGATTGAGGTCTCCGGTGCATCCCAAATCATTCATACCTCAGAAACCCCACTTCGACAGGTACTCATGAATTTACTTAACAATGCAATTAAGCACCATGATCGAGATTATGGAATAGTCAAGATCAGCATTCGTTATAGTATTTCGAGAATGTACGTCTCCATGCTGGATGATGGCCCGGGCATAGAAGAACAATATCTAGAACAGATTTTCGAGCTATTCAATATGCTTGAGACTCAAGACGATGTAGAGGGAAGTGGGCTTGGTCTGGCCCTGGTGCGCAAGCTTGTGAACCGATATGGGGGTACTATCACGGCAGTATCAAATCCAACCCTCAAAAGAGGCACCGAATTTCAATTTGACTGGCCAACAATATAAATAGCGAGCACAAATCAATTATGCACTAGTAAATCTAGAGTCCTGTTCGCCAAATAAGCCGCTTAAACTAAAGATTCCAATCAGTTCGAAAAAATGCCCATGACAGCAAACAGACAACATGCATGCAAGCAAGTTGAATTCTTGATTATAGATGATGATGAAGTCAGCGTGATGGCCATTCAACGATCAATGAAAAAGCTGGATTTAAACTACAACACTCATACTGCCAAAAACGGTGTGGAGGCATTAGAAATCCTTAAGAAATCAATCGGTAGTGATAACCTTTTACCGCCCATTATCACCACGCTGGATTTGAACATGCCTAAAATGGGTGGTTTGGAGTTCCTGAAGCAAGTTCGCGATGATCCAGTATTAAGCAAATTGGTCGTCTTTGTCATAACCACTTCAGATGCGTCAACAGATATTGCCTCAGCATATGAAAAAAATGTTGCAGGATATATTATAAAAGGGAATACTTCAGATATATCTTTAAACGTCGTTGCTCTGCTAAG
The DNA here is from genome assembly GCA_045106475.1 of Granulosicoccus sp. GTDB lineage: Bacteria > Pseudomonadota > Gammaproteobacteria > Granulosicoccales > Granulosicoccaceae > Granulosicoccus. Next base: position 2,779 of record JBGCEO010000006.1, on the reverse strand, counting down.
GGACTATGCCCAAATCAGTATTCTTCCCTGTTAGGGTCTTTACTTTCGCACGGAGCGGTTTTTGAACATTCCGTTTCGATTAAATTGCTGTACGAATAATGCTCGGTTCGACACAACCCTGAGGTAATCAGCTGTAATTCACTATGAGTAGCGAAAACGAGAACCAGACAGAGGTTGTTATTGTCGATGACGATGAGTTAATCGTTACACTCATTTGCCGCTTGCTCAAACAAGACGATTGTAAAATTACTGGATTTACCAACCCACGGGAGTGCCTTAGCTATCTGACAGGATCTGCACCAAACTTCCTGTTTGTAGACATGAGAATGCCGAGAATGGATGGGCTGCAGTTTCTAACAACACTTCAGAATCAGGGCTTCAGTCAAGAGCCAAAAACCTATTTATGCTCCGGTATCATGCCTGCAGACCAGACCCTGTCTCAGCTAAATGCAATGGGGGTTGAGGTCATAGAAAAGGAAATGGTATGTGATCGAACCTGGCTTCGCAAAACGCTCGGTTTCGATGGACCGACAGTTACTCGCTGAATAGCCTTCGGACGTCTCTTGATCCTGACGCTTTTACAATGCAGCACGTTGCCAGCACAAATCACGATAACAGGCATCCACATGAAAGCCATATTTACCTAACAGTTTCATCCTCAGCTAATACGTGACACTGATCGCAACGCTTTCCAAAAGTATCGAGCCCCTGAGTTACTTAGATCTAATTCTTATTCAGAGATTCTAAGGTGCTGCCGCACAACTGAGAATGCTAGAGCAAAATAATAGGAATATCCTTGTCAATGGGGACTCTTTAAGAGTTCTCATCATTGACGATGATAAAGATTATCAAGCGTTGTGCGCACGTTATCTTTCGCAAGATACCCAATACAGCTTTATTCTGAATTTCGCCGAAACGGCTAAACAGGCCCTGAGCATATGTAGAAATCAGGAGTTTGATTGCATCTTAGTAGACTACAAACTTCCAGATTCAGTGGGTACTGATGTCGTTTTCGATCTGCACTGCGCACTCGGTCAATGGATGCCACCAGCTGTAATAGTGAGCGCAAATGGTGGCGAAGAGGCCGCTACGCAAGCACTGCGTGTAAATGCCGCAGATTTCTTACCTAAACGCGATGTTACAGCTAGCTCATTGATTGGATCAATTGAGAAAGTTATAAAGAAGACACGTCTCGAGTCTGCGACACGGTTACAGAACAATAGACTAAGCGAAGCGTACAACAAACTTCAGAACGAATCTGAAGAGATCAAGAGTTTTTATAGCACCGTTGCTCATGATCTCAACACTCCCTTGGTCGCAATGAAAGAATTTTTGTCTTTGATTCGTGATGAAGTGGTCGGACCTATAAATAAAGACCAAAAAGAACTCATCAATTATTCTCTGGAGAGTTGTGATCAAATCACAAACCACTTTAACAATTTACTTGACTTAACCCGATTGCAAGCGGGTACTCTGCAACTCAATCGCCAGCTGGACTCCCCCTCTAGAGTGATTAAAAATCGCACAAGAGCGATTGCGAGCGTTGCTGAAAAGAAGGGCATCAAGCTAGAAGACAAGTCGAGCGAAATACTTCCGGAAATAAGCATCGATTCTGAGCGAATCGCTCAAGTGTTATCCAATCTTTTGGATAACGCAATAAAGTACACTAATAGGGGTGGATCTATCCTAATAAACTCCACCTACAACAAAAGGGAAGAATTAGTTGAGATTCAGGTGGAAGATTCAGGATGCGGCATCGAAGCCCGTCACTCAGACCAAGCTTACGATAGCCTCTCTCAAATCAATGCTCACGACGTTAACGAGCAATCAGCGGAGTTGGGCGTCGGTTTGACGATCTCACGCGAACTGGTGAAGCTGCATGGCGGCCAACTTGAAGTACAAAGTCAAGTGGGTCTGGGTAGTATATTCACAGTGAAGCTTGAGGCGCAATCTCATGCATAAACGCTCTGATCCAAGTGAAACTATCGTTAATTTCGTGCACGATATCCGAGGGCCTTTGTGCAATCTTTCAGGTTTTAGCGATGAACTTGAGTTAGCAGTAAAAGATTTAATAAAAACAATCAAATTGCACGAGCAACAACTTCCGATCGAACTTCTCGAAAAACTCACTGGAATTGTGGAGGCCGACATTACTCCGTGTTTAGCATTTTCTCGCTCATCAATCGACAAGATGGGTAGTCGACTGGACCAAATTGAAACCGACGGATAATAGGACGGGCTCAGTACCTCAACGGGTTCGACACGTACGCTAAACCATCATCTCGGTATTCAATCGGAATGCCGCATTAGAAACAACAATATATAACCAAGAATCCCTGAGCCGTGTGCCAGTCGCCAGAAACCCGACCAGATTGAGCGGTTGAACTCAGGCTAGATAGCCGTCGCACCGGCGTCATAGCAGCGGTGGATTTCAACCGACCCTACGAACTAGCCACCACCACAACCGGTAGGGGCTTGGTGGCAGGATCATTTTTAACATCGTCAACACGTCCCTTCCCAACGCCTACAGTTTCCAAATCAGAAAAGAGCAGGCTTTAACGCTCTGAAATTCTGCGGTCTTTTTGCGATCTAGAATAGCCATTACCGAAGACCCGACAATCGGAAGATCAATCCCCCTACGTTTGTCTCTTACCATCCCTTTAGGAAAATCAGCAGCACCTTGTTCAAGCATGTCGACTATCATGTGTTGAAACCTGTCGATCTGGACGGATGAATAACGGCAATCGCTCGAAAGCGATATTTTTAGTTTTTATTGGTT
>JBGCEO010000005.1:0-34980 GCA_045106475.1 Granulosicoccus sp. | reverse complement strand
GGGCAAAGTGTTGCCGACGCCGGCGACGCAGCCGCTGACGCTACCGATGCCGTCGCTGATACTGCAGCTGATGCGACTGAGGCGGCAAGCGACGCTGTGAGTGATGCTGCAGACGCCGTGACCGATGCGGCTGCTGATGCGACTGAAGCGGCTACCGATGCCGTAGCTGATGCGACTGACGCCGCAGCGGATGCCACTGAAGCAGCTACCGATGCCGCAGCGGATGTTGCTGAAGCTGCCACTGATGCCGCAGCCGATGCCACTGAATCAGCTACCGATGCCGTAGCTGATGCTGCTGACACTGCCACTGATGCCGCGGCCGATGCCACTGAAGCAGCTACCGATGCCGTAGCTGATGCTGCTGACGCTGCCACTGATGCGGCTGAGGAAGTAGCAGATGCGGCAGCTGAAACCACAGAGGATGCAAGCGATGCTGTTGCTGACGCCTCTGACGCGGCCGATAACGTTCGCATGGTCTACCCGACTGATCCGGAAACAGGCGCCACCATCTATGATGAGGATGCAATGGTTGCGGTTGTCGAGACACCCGAGGCTGGCACTGAGAGTGCGGAATCTGAGACCGCTGCGGCAGATACGGCTGGCGCCATAATCCGGAAAGCTTACCCAACAGATCCGGTAACTGGAGCCACCATCTTCGATGAAGACGCGATGGTAGACGTCATCGAATTACCCACACCTCCGGCTAGTGAAGAAGCTGAGGTAACTCAAAGCGCACCGACTGCCCCTGCAGCCCCAGCTGCTACTGAGCCAGAAGAAGTTGTAGAAACTGTGACTATAGAAACAGTCAGGAAGGCTTTCCCGACAGATCCAACAACGGGTGCAAGTATCTTGAATGAAGATGCAATGGTAGACGTAATCGATACTGAAATCGTGCCAGCGAGTGAAATGGCAGCCAGCGACTCTGATGATTCATCCAGTGAGTCCTCAAACAGCCTGCCGACAGACCCAACTACCGGGGCGACGATCTACGCAGAAGCAAGCGCATCAGGGAATAGTATGCCGACTGATCCAATCACCGGTGCCACGATCTACGCAGAAAGTACCGCAGTGGAGACTGATGAGAGCGCGAGTGATGAGACCAGTGAAGAAGCCAGTGCTGATGAAGCTAGCGATGAGGCAACAGCTAGCGATTCATCAAACAAATTGCCGACCGATCCGGTAACTGGCGCTACAGTTTTTGAAACAGGAAGTGAAACAGAGTCAGAAACTGCATCAAACACGTTGCCAACCGACCCGGTAACTGGCGCTACAATCCAACCAGTATCTGCTGAAAGCGAGAATACGGAAGCTGCTCCTGCAGCTGTAGAAGAAGTTGAAGTTGAAGTTGAAACAGCAGCTTTATCGGTCTCTGAAAGGGCTTCATTCGACCTTGGTGGAATCAGCCGTAAGATCGGTGGCGTGTTTGGTACCACCTCCACACTGCTAAACACCGTCACTGACGAAGCTTCAGCAACGGCTGCGCTACCAAGGTTGGAATCAGCTAGTGAAACTCTTGGCGATGTGGCGATGTCCTTCACAGACATGCCGGCAGCTGCCAAAGCACCTCTAAGCAAGGTCGTCAAGAACGGTATCGCCAAGCTTAAGCCGCTGGCCGATACGGCGTTGACAAGAGATGGCGTTGGTCCTGTACTAGGCCCGGTTATCGGTCCTATGATGGACACACTGAACGGTCTTGTTGAGTAAGTAAGCACTTCATGGATGTATAAAAAAAGGCGCCGTTGGCGCCTTTTTTTCACTGAACAACAGGACTTAACTCGCTCGTTTGATAGCTCCTAGAGAGTCGCGTGACGACTCATTGCGTTATCGATGGCCTCGACAATTTGATCAAGGTCATTTTCAGTGCATATCAGGGCTGGGCTTAGACAAAGGGTATTGTTAAGGCCGGTGAGACTGCGGTTGGTACGACCGATAACTACCCCCTGCTCCATGCAATCAGCAGCAATAGCCATGAGCATACCCTCTTCAACCGGTTCCTTGGTTTGACGATCTTTAACCAGCTCCAAGCCGCAGAAGAGGCCTTTTCCACGAACATCACCAACAACCTTGTACTTATTCTGCAGTCCGCGCAGTTTTTCCATAAGGTATTCGCCCATCTTGGTCGTGTTTTCCAAGAGCTTTTCATCTTCAATGATGCGCATGGTTTCGAGCGCAGCAGCAGGACCAGCTGCACAGCCGCCGAATGTACTTATGTCGCGAAAATAACCCATGGGGTCATCATTATCCTTGAACTGATTGAATACATCCTCAGTGGTGACCGTGCAAGCAATAGCCGCATAACCACTGGCAACGCCTTTTGCCATCGTGACAATGTCCGGCTTGATGCCGTAATGCTGATAGCCAAACCAGGTTCCGGTTCGTCCTAGACCGCAAACGACTTCATCAATGTGGAGCAACACACCGTATTTCGTGCAGATCTCCTGAACTGTCTCCCAATACCCCTCTGGAGGCGTTATTACACCACCGCCAGCAGTCACAGGTTCCAAAACGATAGAACCAACAGTATCAGGGTCTTCACGCAAAATAACGCTCTCGATTTCACGAGCGATCTTTACTCCATAGTCAGAAGCATCCGGGAATTGGCTACGGTATTCGCAGCAGTGCGGAACCTCTACAAAACCCGGAGTGAATGGACCATAGTGATCTTTGCGTTCATTCTGACCACATGTGGACAATGCTGTAATCGTTGTGCCGTGGTAATCACGATCGCGGTAAAGAATTTTGTGTTTCTTGCCATTGTTTTTCATGGCGGCAATCTGACGAACAATTTTGTAGCCTTTCTCGTTAGCCTCGGAGCCTGAATTGGAGTAGTAAACACGGCTCATACCGGGCATTTTTGAGATCAGTTTTTCAGCATATTGGATTCCAGGTATGTTTCCAGCTGATCCGGCGAAATAGCACATTTCGACTAATTGATCTCGGACTGCATTCGCAATGCTTTCTCGACCATAACCGAGATTTACTGTCCAAACTGCCCCTGACACGGCATCCAGGTGCTCTTTTCCGTTCTGATCCCAGATTCTCATGCCATCGCCTTTGACGATAACGAGCGGATCCTTGGTTTCTAATGGTTTGTGCGGCGTCAAGTGGTGCCAGATATGGTCACGATCGGTCTCCACCAGACTTGCAATATCAACGTTTTCTGTTGGTTTATTCATCGCAATAACTCCTGAACAACATAAGCGCGGAACTGCTCTAACTGGCTAATTCCGCAAAAAAGCAACAGCTTTAACTGCGCTCATTCTCGAAAGCACCCTGCTCCTGGCAAGATGGTTACAATTGAGTGAGACTATGGGTCAGCAGACCCGACTCGAAACAGTGCCAGCGATAGCTCTAACGTGATACCAGAAAATACCCTATTTGGCTCAATAGATGGCTGGAAAGGCCAGCATTTAAACCGCCCGGAATGCGTTTTAGCGCACTCTTCCGGGTTATTACTGGTGCCAAATTGGACTGGAACAGGTGGCATTAGTCTCATTGATACCGCAGGCCAAACCCACCATATATTAGCCAACTGCACCAAAACTCTGCGACCTAATGGAATCGCGCTTGAAACTGGTGGCTCTATCCTGCTCGCCCACATGGGCGACGAAAGTGGTGGAATATATCGCTTGTACCCCTCCGGGGACTGTGAAGAGGTTGTTACCACGATCGAGTCCGAATGCATGCCGCCAGCCAACTTCGTGGTTCAGGACTCGCAGCAGCGTATCTGGATTACGGTGAGCACTCGAAAAACACCACGTGCGGCAGACTACCGCGCAGACGCCAGATCAGGCTTCATAGCTGTGGCGGAGCCAGGTTCGACCGATGCTCGAATCGTGGCCGATAATCTGGGTTACACAAACGAATGTGTGATCGATGAAACTAACGGCAAAGTGTTTGTGAATGAGACCTTTGGCAGGCGGCTCTCACAGTTCAATCTGAATGCGACGGGGCCTGCCACACTTGGGACTCCAAGCACACTTTGTCAGTTTGGCGCTGGTACCTACCCTGACGGTCTGGCTCTGGATGAAGAAGGTTTTTTGTGGGTCACCAGCATTATCAGCAATCGCATTTTGCGCATTGCACCAGATGGCAGCGCAAAGACCATTTTCGAAGATTCAGTACAATCGCATTTAGACTGGACCGAATCAGCTTATCAATCGAATGAGTTGGGTCGCCAACACCTGGATCAAGCGTGTGCAAAAAGTATGAAGAACATTTCTAACCTTGCATTTGCTGGCAAAGACAGAAACAGGCTCTACCTGGGTAATTTGCTTGGAGATTCGCTACCATGGATCGATACTCAGTACACAGGCGTTGAAATGCCGCATTGGAATGCCTCTCTTGGTGAGCTTGAACGGTACGTGTAAGCTCCATAGCAAAGGCTCCACACCGGTTAACTTTTTAAAATTAAAACGGCAAACAATGCCAGCGCTGACTGTATAAGCTGTATTTGCGCTTGATTTTCACTCTCTAATTTTTACTGATTCGATCTCATGCCTATGCCAACTGCTCGAAAATTCAACATCGCTGTATTCGAAGGCGATGGTATCGGTCCGGAGATTACCGCGCCGTGTTGCGAATTGCTTAAACAAGCTTGCTTAAGAGTCACAGAAAACAATCCATCTGCAGGCATTGAGCTGGAAATGAATTTTCTACCTGCCGGCGCGAATGCGTTCAAAACTATGGGTAGTGCGCTACCGTCAAGTTCTGTCGATGCCGCGCGAAAAGCAGACGCGATTTTGCTATCAGCTATGGGTGACCCAGAGGTTCGCTATGCAGACGGAACAGAACTGACGCCGCAAATCGATATGCGTTTTGAGCTGGGTTTATACGCAGGCTTGCGTCCGATACGATCTATTCCCGGCGTACCCGGGCCACTGGCTGACCCACGCGCAAAAAATATTGATTTTGTGTTGGTGCGTGAATCAATAGAAGGGCTTTTTGCACCCCAGGCACCAGGGAAGATGATGGGTGACGAGCAGGCAGAAGAAACCCTGGTGATAACGAGGGCGGTCAGTGAAAAGCTATTTGAAAAGACCTTTGCTCTCGCAGAACAGCGTCAAGCTCAGCGAAAAGCTCTGGGTGGTTCGAGCAACTCGCGAGTCACGTGTATCGACAAAGCCAATGTCTTTCAGGCATTCGCGTTCTTTAGAAAGATCTTCTATGAGGTTGCTGAACAAAAAAAGCAAACAAGCACAATGGCAAAGTCGAAAAACGCCAACGATGCCGAACCCTCTTCGCTATCGGTTGATCACGCCTACGTAGACATCATGTCGTTAAATTTGGTCACTCGACCCTGGGAATACGATGTCATGGTCACAGAAAACATGTTTGGCGATATTCTTTCTGATCTGGGTGCTGCGCTCATCGGAGGTATGGGTTACGCGCCATCGGCCGACTTGGGTGACGATCACGCCGTATTCCAACCTTGCCACGGCACGGCACCCGATATCGCAGGAAAAGGATTAGCAAACCCGACAGCCATGTTTTTATCCGGGGCCATGATGCTGGATTGGCTAGCAAACAGGCATCAGTGCCAGGCCGCTGCTACCGCGGCTAATCTAATCAACCGGTCAGTGGATGCAGCGTTTGCGCAGGGTGATCTGAAGACAGTTGAACTGGGTGGGCAATCTGATCTAAAAGCCGTGCATGATGCGGTGACACGACAGCTCTCCAGCTTGGCTGTTGAATAGCAACAACTGGGACTATTCGAGAGGCACACCGGCTCTAGCCGCAAAGTACACGGCCTCTGTTCTGTTTCGAGCGCCGAGGGTGCGAAAGATTGCTGACAAGTGAGCCTTGACTGTGTTCTGAGAAATGTCCATCTTGCTGGAAATTGTTTTGTTGGGTTTTCCTTGCAATAGATAGGCAAGTACTTCTCGCTGTCTATCGGACAGCGAGGCCAGCAATGCAACATCGCTTCGCTCTTTTGGGTGTCTGGAATGAATACTGCCCACCATGACATCTCTTGGAAGGTACACACCGCCTGCAACGATCAAACGTATCGCGTTTAGTAATTCATCATGGGTCGCGGACTTGGTGATGAACCCCATCGCACCATTGTCAATACAGCGATGTATGACTTCCGGATCCTGCTCGCCGGAAAGCACAATAATGGGTATTTCCGGCGACTGTTTGCGTAACGTCAGCAACGAATCCACACCGACTGCATCTGACAGCTTCAGGTCAAGCAAAACAAGGTCTACGTCGTCAAGCTCAGTTAGAAGCTGCGCAGAACTGGTTAGATCTTCCGATTCGACCACAACGGGTTGGGGTGACAAGCTTTGAAGTAGATGAACCATGCCACTCCTGAACAAGGTGTGGTCGTCCACTATCAAAATTTTCATAAACCGGAGCCCGCCTTCCTTCCCTTGCGCCACAAGGCAAAGTTCGACCTTTGAGTCAAACCCTCTAGAGTGTCCACTGACAACGGTAACCTGTCAATTGATCTGAGACCTAAGGCTAGTTGTGCTAATTCAAGCAGTTGTACGTCGATTCAGTGGATATCCTACAATGGAGCCATTATTCGCGGCCACTCTATTTGTAATCTTGTCCAAGCAAACCCAGCTCAGCAAACGCCTGCAGCGCCAAACAGGTCGTGCAGTCGTCGATTTCTCAATGATCGAGCCCAATGATCGGGTCATGGTATGTTTGTCCGGTGGCAAGGACAGCTACACAATGCTCGATATGCTGCTGCACTTGCAGCGAGTAGCGCCCATTAATTTTGATTTGCTGGCTGTCAACCTGGACCAGAAGCAGCCGGGATTTCCAGAACATGTGCTGCCTGCTTATCTGGAAAGCAAGGGTGTCGAGTACAGGATAATCGAAGAAGACACCTTCAGTATTGTCAAAAGCAAGGTACCGGAAGGGCAAACGACCTGCGGACTCTGTTCGCGACTTCGCCGCGGAATTTTATACAACGCAGCCGATGAACTAGAAGCAACAAAAATCGCGCTGGGCCACCACGCCGACGATTTGCTGGAGACACTGCTACTTAATCTGTTTCACGGTGGAAAAATCAAAACAATGCCACCCAAGCTTCACGCTGACAACGGCCGTAATGTGGTGATACGTCCCCTGGCTTACTGTCGAGAACGCGATATCGAGGCCTTTAGCCAAGAGATGGCCTATCCGATTATTCCCTGTAATCTGTGCGGATCTCAGCCTAACTTGCAAAGGCAAGCTATGAAGCAGCTGCTGGCAGATTGGGAGACGGCAGATCCATCGCGAATCGCATCCATGTTAACGGCCTTGGGCAACATTAGCCCGTCTCACATGCTCGATATGAAGCTGTTTGATTTTCAGCAAAACAGGCGAATCGGCGATGACGTTGAAGGCACTGTCGACCAGCATCCAGCTGAGAGCCTTGTCAGCCAGGAAAGCCTCGCTATCAACCTCAATGACAGCAGGTCAGCTACCACGGAATTTCCGCTCCGTCGAATGCAATAAAGCGTCCACTGGGGTGCTGATGCAATTGTTCGATCTGCTCTATCAGTAACTGAGCCGTCTTGTCGGGTGCAAACAGTTTCGCCTTTGGAACATTTCGTTGAAAGGGTTTTGATAGGCGAGTATCTGTGGTTCCTGGATGCAGTGATGCGACTCTGAGGTTTGGAGAACTGCGATTCCACTCAATAGCAAGGTTTTTCAAAGCCATATTCAAAGCAGCTTTGGAAGCACGATAGCTGTACCAGCCACCTAGACGATTATCAGCGATGCTACCTACGCGAGCCGAAATGGTAGCAAACACGCCGTGTGTCGAGTCTTGTAGCGCAGGAAGTACATGCTTCCCCAGCAACAAAGTTGGTAGACAATTTATCGACATGCTCTTGTGAAAGTAATCGGGGTCGAAGCTTCGAATACTCTTCTCAGGCCCATGTATCTGATCATGCAACATGCCAACACAATTGATCAGCCAATCGATCTTTTCAATGCCTGCAACCCATCTTGCAACCGATGCTTCATCACTGGCGTCGAGCGACGACCATTGTATACGGACACTGCTGCCTGTACCCGCGATATTCCCGAGGCTGCCGCCAGCCAACGACTGATGGTAGGTTGCATGTATAACGGCCACGTCGTCTCGAGCCGCTAGCAGCGCTAATAGCGCCGCTCCAATACCACCGCTGGCGCCAACTATCGCAATCGCTTTCATTTACGAAGGGATATGTTTGAGACTTTATTTTAGAGCGCCGAACGCCTTGGTGAATCCAGAGAGAGAGAGATTTGCGCTCACTTCACCTTGATTGGCGGCAATCACAGAAACGACGGCGTTGTTGCCACGTTTTAGGCGTGCCACCAATTCATTGTCGATAGGCTCACGGACCAAACAGCCCTGTTCAGTACAAATCTGGAAAGGCGCGGATTCCTCTCGCCCGCCATCAATCTTAACCGCTAAACCCTCAGTCAGAACAACACCCAGGGGAGTGATAACATCCAGAACGGCGATGGCTGTGCGCTCGCCTACTTCTAATGGTTCTTGCAGTTTCCTGACAACCATTTCCAGAACTGGTGTGCCGCTGGCATCATTGCCAATTTGAGCCATGGCGCAGTTTTTTCCATCCGGCCCGCAGGCAACCTCCCAGGCACCATAGGTGGTGCGGGCTGGACCAGCAGCCGGCTGCGAGGCCACATCGCCCGAGGAGGCTGGGGCTTGAGGTGATGGAGGTGCACTCTGCTCTGCAGGCTTGGCACCCAAATCCAGGGTATTTTTCGGTTCGGCAGGTTGACCTAGCTTTAGACCACTGGATTGAGCATAAAGCTCTGTCGTTGGCATCAGCGCAGCAACGGATACCGCTACTGCCAGCAAAACCTTTCGAAATGACATCGATGAGAAAAACACTGTTATTCGAGAAATCACACAACTTCCTTGGGTTTGTTTAAGTGAGCAAACTAATCTGCATAGTGTAGATATCCGACAACTGTGCCGCAACACTGTTCAACGTGACAAAATGTACTCTTCTCCGCAAAACGGCTGATCTAATGGTTTTAATAGAATCCGATACCTGGCGACTTTGGTCGGACCCCGCTGCGGGCGTGCAGTGGGCTTTTGCAGAAGTATGTCGAAATGGCGAATGGCATGCAGTGATACCTGATTGCCGAAATACGGACTCTGATGCCCTTGGTGCAGGTCAAGATGCCAGCGCCCCACTGGCAGCTGCGAGTTTTCATATGCTGCCCTACAGTAATCGGATTAGGGATGGACGCTTTACATTCGAAGGACAGGACATTCAACTTGATGAGGCGGCTAAACATGCCATTCATGGCGCCTTGCGCAAACTACCCTGGAAGATTGTAGAGCAAACTTCCGACACGCTGATTTGCGAGACGCAAAGCTCTGATCACACAAAGCTTAACTGGCCCTGGTCAATAGCTGCACGAATAGAACAACGTGTTGAGGGCAATTCCCTGGTTTCCACGATAAAACTGACTAACCAGAGTGACTCGTCAATGCCTGCCGGGTTTGGCTGGCACCCCTACTTTGTCCGGCAGGTCAACGGATCTGATGCGACGCTCACACTGCCAGTCGAAGGCGTGTTTCCCGATGCGGCGGGCGATTGTCTGCCAGATGGGGCTGCGATTGATTTACCGGCATCACTCGATTTTCGCAAACCCAGATTGTTGGACGCCGATCAACGCATCGACTGTTGCTTGAGTGGTTTGAGCGGTCAATGCGTCATCAACTGGACAGATGGTGGCATCAAGCTTGTGATGAGCGCATCGGAAAATTGCCGCTACCTGGTTCTGTTTAATCCGGATATGCCGCACTTCGCCGTCGAGCCGGTCACCAATGCCAATGATGGATTCAATTTAAGCAGCAAGGGAATCGAATCAGGTGTGCAGGTATTGACACCGGGTGCAACACTTGAATCAACAATGATTCTGCAGGCTATCGTTGATTAGCGATGGCTCGAAGAGCCAAGCAAAAAATCCACAAGCTTGGTAACTGACGGCTAAGGCGCTTCCCGGGTACCGCGCAAGGTTACACCTAAAGGTCCGCGTGGTAGATCCGCACTGAGCATTTGTCCGTCTCGTTTGAAACTAACCTGCACATACTCGCCACGCGAGCCGGATCGCGTGGAAGCTTGTAATTCTCTGGTATTAAAAATACGCTCGTTGGCATAACTCATGACGACGTCCCCCACCTGCAAACCTGCCAACTGAGCCGCCGAGCCATTGATTACTGAATTTATTCCAACTCGATTGTTACTGCCTGATTCGAAGAGGTATTCATCGTAAGCCGATTCACCGAGCTCTTCTCTTAGATTCACCCGCTGGTCTTCAAGCTCTGAAAGACGATCATTAAACCCGTCGGACTCTACCCACCCCTCACGCGTTGCCTGATCAAAAAGTTCCAGTCTGGCGAGTTGGAATTGATCGCGCCGCGCTTGTATGTCGTTAGCTGTCTGCACATCAAGCCCGGCCGATAGTAAAGCCTCTACGGTGCGCTCAGAACTGAGCCGTGAACGTCGCCTTGTAAACGATGAAGTTTCACTCTCCGCAGGCAATGCCTCCGAACTTTCAGTGAAGAACTGGCTATGCCCCTCCGGCAAGGCGGACTCATAAAAAGCGTCGCTTTCAAGCTTCTCTATTTTTTGTGTTAACTGGGCTAACGAGCCTGCCAACTGCGACCTTTCGGCGGATGCGCTGGCTATAGCATTGTCCAAGTCGGCACGCATTGATTCAATCTCTGCCAGTGTAGGGAGTTGCTCAGCATGATTATCTGGAGGATTGGTGTTGTCTGTCGAAGATCCAAGAGCAGCTGGCGCTTCATCGATTGTAATCTGTGAGGCTGAAACCTCTGTTGCTGCATTCCCGCCCAGGTATGAACTAGCAGCTAGCGTCAGCACGCTCGCCACAGTAGCCGCCACGACGGCGATAACGATGTTACCCACTAACCTTTCACTGTTTCTCTCACTCATCTTTCTTTTTACGCGTTTTAGTACAGACAGACCAATAGACCCGACATTTTGTCAATCAATTCCCTGATTCAAGGTTCAATTCCCCTATTATACGACCACAGAACATTACAAGCCCCCATTCACTCCCCCAAAACACCCAACACCAAACAAAAACAAACACCTACAAGGGTCAGACCTCCACAGCCACGGTTCTAAAACAGTCAGTTACGATGGTCCGACCCTAGCAAGGCTAGCAAGGTCCAGCGAGGTAAAACAATTACTTACAGTGGTCCGACCCCGGTGCAACAACTCTGGAAGAAGCAATAGATATCTACGCGCATCGAGGCAGCACTCTGCTGGCTCCGGAAAACACGGCAATGGCCTTCGAACTGGCGCTTGCATATGGTGCTGATGTACTGGAGATCGACGTGCGATTGAGTCGCGATGGGCATGTAATCGTAACTCACGATGCCAGCGTCAACCGAACCAGTGATGGCCATGGCAATGTTCGGCAGCTGAGTCTGCATGAACTGAAAAAGCTCGATGCGGCCTATCGCTTCAAAGATCTCGACGGCCGCTCTTACCGGAATCAGAACATTCAGTTCATTACGCTGGATGAACTGTTCTCATTGCACCCCACCACCCGAATCAACATTGATATCAAAGACAACACTCCTGAGGCGGCGGTTGCAGTTGCACAATCCATCGAGAAGTCAGCCATGCAAAAGCTAGTTAATGTAGGTAGCTTTCATGCATCAGTAGTTGATCACTTTCGTCATCAATCACGCAATGTCACTACTGCGGCTACTCAGGGTGAAGTCGCAAGGCTATATTTTGGTGGCAAGTTACCACAGCCCATTCCCTACACCTACCTACAGATACCGCTGAGCTATTTTGCAATCCCATTAACGCCAGCCTGGTTTATTAGAAAAGCTCAAACACTAAATGTGCAAATGGTTTACTGGACCGTCAATGATCCAAATACCATGAAGATGCTAATTGATAGAGGCGCTGACGGCTTAGTGACGGATCGCGTAGATCTGGCTAGTAAACTAATACAAAACCACTAAGCTGCACCTGAACTAACAGCAGAAGTAATCGCACCGTCTCTAGCTCAGGCTGCGAGCAACTCTTCACAATCCAAGCTCGCTGCGAAGAGTTGGAGCATAGACTTTTCGGCACCAGCTTCAATACCATCCTGCTGCATGATCTCAACACAGTGCTGAACAAATGCCTGGCGGGTTGATTTAGGTTGAACATATAAGGTTTGGAAAGCTGATTCTAACTCTTCGACGATACCGGCTTCAGCTCCGGTACGTCGCGGATATGCTGCTTGTGTATAGCACTTCAATACGCGTTCAAACTCTGTGTCAAGCACTTGCGTCGATGCGCCGGATGATTCAACCATCAGGGACAACAACAAAGCAAACTCCTCACCCATGGCATCAAAGGTCTTAACATGTCTGGACTGTGCAACGGGTGTTTGCTCACTGGCAATTTTTTCGACTATTGGAAACTCGACTGCCAGTTTGCGTCTGATCAATTGAACAGTCGCATAGTTGATCAGATCATAGTCACCGCTCACAGTAAGCAGACGTTCAAGCTTAGTCATTACTTGTTGTCGACTTTCATAGGACAAGGATTTTTCAAGAACACCTGTACTATGTTCAATAATGGTGAGCTTTTTGTCGCGCAATTCATTTGGCATACTTGCTAACAGCTGCTTAACCTGACCTGCAAACTGTGCATTGAAACCAAAAGATATTGCGTTCAGATACTCTCTTTGCTTGGTGTCATCCGTACTCGCAAACAATGCGAATAGACCAGCCAAACAATGACTATCGCCAGATAACAGCAGAGTAAGATGGTCAGACAATCCGTTTGCCTCAATCGGAGAGTGCAGCGGCACAACCTGGGCAGAACTGGCTCCAGCGCTGGCACCTTCCCCTGCTGATCCGGCAGTCACTGCCTTTTCGTCCTTTTCGGATGAAGTGACTTTACGTCTCTTGACAGCAAAATGAGGGTCTATTGCATCAATCCGCAATTGCATTTTGGGATGACTCGCCAGCAAGCGTTTGTACCACGGAAGCGCTTTACCCGATTGAAAGCACAGATGAGCGAGTTCCTGTACGTGAACTGAGTGCAGAGCTGGTTCATTCTGTTGCTCATGAATAATGCTCAATGCGGAAGCCAGCGCAAAAGGATTTCGCGTAAATTGAACAGCTGTTGCATCTGCCAGGTACTCCCTTTGCCTTGAAAAAGCCGCCCGCAAAAGTGAACCAAAAAACACTCCAATACTGCCTAGAGCGCGCAAGAGGTAACCCACAATCATTCCCGGATGGGCGTTTTCATTTGGATCACTGCCTACAAGCAAACGACCGACTTCATCAACAGCCATGAGCCCGCCCAGTGCGATCAGCAAACGCATATTCAACGGCAGATCACCATTAGCAATATGCCCAAACTCATGCGCTACCACGGCCTGCATTTCATCACGATCATAGGCGTCCAACGCCCCCTGAGTAACAACGATAACGTACCTGCTGGATTCGTTACCTAAAACAAATGCGTTGATACTGGATTCATGTCTGAGAACGAACACCTCCGGTTGCGGCGTACTGGCGGCGATAGATATTTCAGCGACGATATTAAGCAGTTGCTTCTCTTCGTCATTACGCGATCGATCGGAAGCTTGGACCGCACCAAAGCGTCCGGCTAACACTGCGCCGCCTGCTTTAACATCCAGGGCACGAAAGAACCCACCCGCTAGTATGGTGAGCCAAACCAATGCAATTAGCGCAATCGCAGGCGTGGAAGGCTGAAGAAAGCTTTCGGTCTCACCCAATAAGTAGGACAGACTTGCAATAACGACATGTATGATCAGCCCCATCGCAAACAAAGCTGCCACGAAACCGAACAACAAAATATGTGAGTGATGTCGCTTGAGCGTTTGCTGACCGAAAAAGTCCATGGACTGTACGTACTCTGAAGCTAATCTATTTTGAAGTTCGTTAGTCGTACTCTATCCCTGATCGAGGGCATCAACTCATGCAAAGGATACTTTGACAGGCTGTCTCATGGCGGGATCCTCGGCTTCAAATAGATCTGCCTCTTTGAACGCAAAAGCACTTGCAACCAAAACGGCTGGAAACTGTTCTCGTGCCGTGTTGTAAGTCATCACCGCATCGCTGTAAGCCTGTCTGGAAAAGGCAACTCTATTTTCTGTAGATGCCAGCTCCTCTGCCAGATCACGCATTTGCGCGTCCGCTTTCAAATCGGGATAGTTTTCCATGACTACATTGAGCCGACCCATCGCATTGGTCAGCATTCCCTCTGCTGACGCCAGCGCACCCACCAGCGATGCGTCCTGCGGATCCTTGGCTGCTTCAGTACAACGCTCTGACGCATTGTTTCGAGCTTGCGTAACAGCCATCAGAGTTTCATTCTCATGCTTCATATAGGCGGATGCAGTCTCTACCAGGTTAGGAATAAGTTCATAACGCCTCTGAAGTTGCACTTCTATCTGCGAGAAGCCATTGAGAAAGCGATTTCGCAATGTCACCAGTTTGTTGTAGATCAATATAATCGCTACCAACACAACGGCAGCTCCGACTAACCAATAAAATCCTGCGCCCATTCGCCCAACTCCACTTCGTATTTAGAAAGTAGCGGCGGGAATAGAAATCACTTAAAGAGGGATTTAGAACGGCCTCTTGCCATGCTCAGACGCATAGCTTCGCGATAAATATTCAACGTTATTAAACGTTTAGAGCTGGCGTTTAGCGGTCAAACAGCGGGCGGAGAACGAGCGCCCGAATGGCTCAGCTGTTTGTTTTAGCTGTCATTTGTGATCGTTCTCAATCCAGATTGTGGAATTGTTCACACACAGATTTGTTTGCTAATTGCGTTGTCAGCTTTTTGTCCGCTAAGAATGCAATGCTCCTTGTATAGCCGGTGTACCGAGCTCACGCGCTCTGAGCATGTTCAAACTGATCAAGGTTTTCACCAGTGAGTTTATAGGCCTGTCCGAAGCCCATAACAAACTGCCCTTTACTCGGCACAAGTCGGAATAAAACAAAGTCTGGAAGTTGCCGCAAAAGCTGCATTATTTTCCCATGCTCATCTTGAAACCTATCCAGCAATGTTTCATAGTTTTCATCACTTGGAAGTACTTGCTGCGCCTGGCACTGATAGCTCACTCTCGTTCTGGCGAACAGTTGTTCGGAGTCCGACTCATCGGCTATTAACATCGCGGATACCTTGCCGTTGGCTAGCAAATCGCGCGTGTGCAGAGAAAGCTGGCTTACAAAGATCACTAAGCAACCACTGTCATCGAGAAAAGGCGTGTACCCGCTATGCGGTTCCCCATCCTCCCCCAGCGTTGATAACTGAACAGATTTTACGCGGCTGCGCAACCTTGCCAGGGTTGCCTCTGGAGAGTCTTTGGTATCAGTTTCATTACTCATTGTGTGCTCTTTTCAAACGTTTTCAGCAACCGAACTACGGTGAACGAGATTGTGCTCAGAGCTTATCAACAGATCAAGTCAAAAGCGATGTGAGCCAACTATCACCCGCAAACTCTGGCAATATCTTAGTATAGCCGGTAGATCAACCACGTTATCTTTACTCCTATGACCAAAATCAGACCTTTTGAATCTGGTGACACAGATGCAGTCATTTCTCTGTGGCAAGCATGCAAGCTAACGCGCTCATGGAATAACCCGGCTCTGGATATCCAACGAAAATGCGCCGTTAACGACGAGCTTTTTCTAGTAGCTCTACAGCAAGATCAAGTTGTTGGATCAGTGATGGGCGGCTATGAGGGTCATCGCGGCTGGATAAACTATCTGGCCGTTGCACCCAGTTTGCGGAAACAAGGCCTGGGACGAGATCTCATGCAGGCAGTAGAAGACAGGTTACTTGCACTAGGCTGCCCCAAAATAAATTTACAAGTTCGAGAAGGCAATAATGATGTCATCGCTTTTTATGAGGCGATAGGTTTTCGCGATGATGAATGCAAGAGCTATGGCAAAAGGCTGATACCCGATAATTGAACGCGACGAGTATCCATCGATAAATCAGAGTATCGAACTCAGCGTAATTTTGGTTTTGCCAGAACCGGTAATTCTCCAACAGTACCCATCGCATAACGCATAACCAGATGCTTGAGCGGAACAACGGTATCGGCCAGGTTCAAGGCGGCTGAGCGAAGCTTGCGCACCGGTTCGGCTTGTGGTTTGAAGGCATGATAAAAACCATCAAGAACGTTAATCATCATAGCGTTCTCTCCTTTACGCCAGCGCTCATAGCGACGAAGCACGCGTTGACTGCCAATATCCTGCCCTTTCCGGGCTGCATCAATGATCACCTCTGCCAGCGCTGCAGCATCAAGCATACCTAGATTTACGCCTTGACCAGCCAGCGGATGAACGGTATGGGCCGCATCTCCAATCAATGCTACGCGGTCACTGATGTAACGCAGGGCATGTGCTTTGGCGATCGGAAAACTACCGCGCTCAATAAGTCGCTTGACGCCGCCTAATTGATCTGGAAAGGCACTCAGCAATTCAGTGATAAAACGCTCGTCACTCAGTGCTCTGAGGCGTTGTACTTCTTCTTCACTGTGATACCACACCAAAGATGCCTGAGAACCACACAATGGCAACATAGCCTCTGGGCCTGACGGTACAAAGCGTTGCCAGGTGATCTGCTGCTGAGGCGATTCGGTTTCGACTGTAGCAACCAAGGCATGTTGCGGATAACTTGAACGCTCAACCTCAATAGCCGCCAGCCCTCGCAGCGTTGACTGTGCTCCATCAGCTCCAACAAGCAATCGTGTACTCAAATGCTCTACACTTTGCTTATCGGATGGATCTGCATTTTTTGATGCCTTGATCCGAACAGAGCAAATGGTTTTTGATGGCTGCCTGTCGTAGCTCTCCAGCGTGGCGGGATTTAAATAATCGATGTTAGATGCTCGCTTAACCTGATCAAGCAAGGCTAACTGGATAACCCGGTTTTCCACAATATGACCTAGCTCGGGAGCCCCTATATCCTGTGATCGAAAATGTGTGCGACCTGACTCTTCTGAGTCCCAGACGAGCATTTCTCTATATGGGCAGGCACGTCTGTCTAGCACTCCTTGCCAGGCACCAACGTTTTCAAACATTTGCTGTGTCGCCACGCTAAGTGCCGAAACGCGGATATCGTAAGGAGGAGTTGAACCGGGTAAAAAGGCTGCAGGCTCATGACTTTCCAGCATGGCAATGCGCAGGCTATTATCCTGTGCAAGTGCAGCCGCAAGCATACTACCCACCATGCCACCACCGACAATGACAAGATCATAGTCAACGGATGGGGATGAAGGTACGTTTTTCACAGTGGCTTGTTAGAGGTTAATACTTTTGGCTATGGTCGCATACTACTGATAGGCAAACCACTCCTAAACGCTTCGACGGTTTCGCTCTCTATCGCTCCGGGCAACCGGGCGTGTTTCAATTGATAAAGTTAACGCGCTGCCAACCTTCAACGGTACGTTTAACCTCAAAGGTTGGCCAGAAATTATACTCAGGTTGCACCGTTACTATCTTTTTGCGTCCACTCATGGAAACAACTGTCAGGCGCGTGATTTCATCTTGCTCTCGCAGGCTAACTGCTGCAAGAAAATCGTCCAGATTGTCTATTGGTTCACCGTCAACGGCAACCACAAATCTGTTTCGGTACAATCCATCCCAGAGTGCGGGAGAGCCTTCAGCAGTGCCTGATATATAAACACCCGGAAAATCAACTCCCTTTTGATAGCCAATATCAGAGAAGGCATTCTGAAACATGGCACCTGCCCAGCTGACGATCCGCTGTGTACCAAGTGCATTGAGTTCGGAAGGTACCAGGGGCACGCGAGTGATTTCGCCAGCTCTCAATACGGTAAGTTGCACTTCGCTTTTCTGCGAGAGTCTTTCAGCGGTGAATAGATCTGATACCAGCTCATCATCGATAGCAAGAATGACATCGCCCGAAGCAAGTTTGACAGCTGCGTCCGTATTGGGAATGGTCTGGTCTACATACAGCACCCTGCGAATCTCGGCAGGTAGCGCGTTGTAGCGCAATAACCACTCATCAGGTAACCCAAACTGGCGTGCTTTAGCTAGTGGCTGGTACACCAACCGAACATCCAGGGAATGATAGGGGCTACCTGATTGATACATTCGAAGTGATTCCAGGATCACTGCCGCTGGCATTGCCCACTCACGCTGGCGAATTTCACGCCCCTCTTCGTAGGCAAAGCTCATGTACAGTGCGTGTACGTCTCCGTTTTCATCGACGAGGGGGCCTCCCAGGGACGGTGGCACGCTTGGCACGCCATAGACATCGAGGGCCGCCTGTTGAAATCTAGGAAATCCCGGCCGCTTAAAGTTGATTGTCAGGCGACTGATGTCATCGACTTCATGACGCCTGAAGGTACCGTCAGAGCGATACCCAACCATCGTCAGATTACCGGGTAGCAGCGTATCGGCATCACTCAGTCTCAATGTCTCGAACTGGACATCATTTAAACGACTTACGTCGTACTTTAGGAGTGCAATATTGTGGCGCGGGTGCACGAACACCACATCTGCAGGTAAAACCAGAGAACCGAAAAAAGTCAGTTGCGCATCGCCCAATCCCACCGGCACGGTATTGCGATCAACTGCAACCAATCCCTCCTCACGATCAATGACGATACCGACCCCTTTAAAGTGTCTGGCATATACATTGTCAGCCTGATAAGGAATACTAAAATCAACGCGGACCATTGCAGGTGCCACCTTGTTTAACAGAGTGTCCTTATAAGACGGTATATTTACCAAGCCGTCGTTCGAAGCGCTATCGTTTGCCGGCAGAGAAACAGTGTTGCAGTTCCAGAAACGTGCATCGTCCACACGTGAGCACATTCGATGACTGAACCATCTGTTATCCATTTCTATTTGCCCCACCTCAGAGCTGAACTCGCGTCCCGGTACGATGTAGCGCAAACGTTTCTTTTTGCTTTGCTGTGAGTTCAACACGGCTTCTATAAAGTCATCAATATTGCCTATGGGTTTTCCCTCAAATTCAATAATGACTGCACTCTGGGGGACGTTTGCCCGTGCAAACACGTAGCCTGCACGCATCACAACCACTCCCTGCTGTGCACGGTTCATGGCACGTGCATGCTGAATAGACATGTCTTGTAAAATTGAATCGCCCACCTCAAGAAAACGACGAGGCGCTAACGCGTGTAGATCTGCAACCGGCAGATTGACGGTCATAGCTTGAGCCTGCCTGAGTAGTTCTACGTTTAGGTGTTTGCCGATTGAATCGTCCAGCAGAGCCTCCAAGCTGATGAAATCTGTAATGGCTTGACCATCAATGGAGAACAGAATATCGCCAGGTTCGAGTTTTCCCTCAGCCACCCCTCCTGGAATCACCTGGCCAACTGTCAACATGCCATTGGTTGCCTGATTTTTTGCTCGCACAAGGGCCTCGGCTTCAGCATCAAGACCAAGTCGGTTAAGCTCACGAAACGGCAAATGCGTGAACAGAGTTTGAAAACTACCGCGTTCAATGGACTGCTGTGTTTGCAGGCGTTTCAAGGCATGCTGAATTCGGGGTAGCGGTAAAAAGAAACTACTGGCTGTTTTGTTATTTGCGGCTGCATTCAATGCCACCACATGACCATCAAAATCAATCACTGGTGAACCGGAACTGCCACCGGACGTGCCCGATGCCGCCTGTAAATAGAACGTATTGAAATCGTTGTAGCCATAACGACCATAAGAAGGAACTTCGCGATCCAGTCTGGCGATGGTTCCCGGTAGGATCGATAACTGCTCACCACCATCGCTACCGATTACTCGAATGTTCATACCGGTACTAACCTTGTCGGGCCGCAGTTCCAGAGACGCCGGATTGGCATACTTCAAGACCTCGGGGTCATACCTGACGAAAGCAAAATCATGGATGGGATCACGATACAGAGGAACGGCATCGACACGCTCCTGGTTCTGAAAGGTTGCTGAAATCCGAATCGGCCCTGAACCCACGACGTGCCGATTGGTTAATACAATGCCGCGTTCTGCGTCCACAACAAAACCTGTGGCGTTGCTCCCACCTTGTTCTGAGTCATCGAAGTTTCTGAGCTGCGAAAGCTGCAGAGACACCACGGAATCAGCCACTCTGGAAACAGTTTTTGCCCATCCATCATCCTCAGCGCTGACTGAAGCCGCACACAGGATGAGATTGACTATCAATACGGCACGCACGACGAGGCTCGCATGGCCGAGGTGCCCATTAATGTTTAAATGGTGAATAAATCCTTTCACAGGTACTGTCACAAACACTCTCTCCTGATGGATATGGATTGGCGCGCAACAAATGTTCCACATCGCTTGTTTAAGAGCGCGATTTCCACTTCTTGCCATCATAGACAACCTCAAGTACCAATCGTGCCTGAATATTGCTTCGTTGCCAGGGGTTATTTTGGATCATTGCGGTTTACTATAGGCGGTAATGCCACCGCATTCAGTGCATAAGTGGCCCCGATACTCTTTTTTCAAAATCATGAGCAAGCAATCAAGAGGTGTTGACGAGGCCATTGACTGGTTCAGGGCAGCCTCCCCGTATATCAATGCCCACCGTGGTAAGACTCTTGTGCTCGGCTTGCCGGGATCCTGGTTTCGCAGTGAGCTTCTCCCCACGCTAACACACGATTTAACTCTGTTGAGCCATTTGGGGCTTCGGCTAGTGCTTTGTTTTGGTCTGAGAGCACAGGTAGATGATCAATTGGCAGCAGAACAAGCTTCAAGTCATATTGTGGCGGGTCGCCGTGTCACCGATGATCAAGCACTGTCAACAATCGTTTCTACCGCTGGGCTGGCACGTAATGATCTAGAATCAAGATTGTCCATGGGGCTGCCCAATACGCCTATGGCCGGTGCGAGATTGTCTGTTACATCGGGCAACTTTGTTACCGCCCAGCCATTTGGTGTTCATGAAGGCATTGACTTTCAACATACCGGATCGGTTCGTGAAATTCACAGTGAGACCCTGCACACTTTACTCAGTGCCGGACACTTGGTGCTTCTCCCTCCTTTGGGCTACTCATTGACAGGGGATGTATTCAACGTCACTTTTTATGAGGTTGCCACGGAATGTGCGATCTCGCTTGGTGCCGACAAACTGGTATTTTTTGTCGATTCTCTGCCTGTCGATTCCTCGGGCGAAGTAGTAAGACAGGCCAGTGCCTCTAAGATTGAACGCTTACACGAGCACATGGAAGGGAATACTACTAATGATCTCATGCAGATCGTACCTAATGCCATAAAGGCCTGTCGACACGGTGTTGAGCGTGTACACCTGCTACGCAGTGACGACCCTAATGCGCTTCTGAAAGAGCTGTTTACCAGAGATGGTGCAGGTACGCTCATCACCGCTGAGCGGTGGGAACATATACGACCCGCTAGTATTCAGGATGTCGGCGGAATCATCGAACTTATTGAGCCTCTGCAAACAGACGGATCCCTTGTGCATCGATCGAGAGAACAATTGGAGCTGGACATCGAGCACTTCTTCGTCAGCGAACGCGACGGTATGGTGGTCGCCTGCGCTGCACTCTACACTGAACAGGAAACGTTGACGGCTGAAATTGCCTGCATAGCCACCCACCCCGATTATCAAGGAGAAGGTCGCGCCGATCAGCTTTTAACTCACCTGGAAGAACAAGCAAAACAATCGGGACTAAAACATGCCCGCCTGTTAAGTACACATACAGGTCACTGGTTTGTGGAGCGCGGGTACCAGGAAAAAGTTCTGGACGATTTACCGTTGTTCAGACGAGCAAGTTACAACCAGCAGCGAAACTCTAAAATCTATCAAAAAACACTCTAAAGCCCGCCGTGCTGTCGGGGTGGTTTTTGGTCGGCGTAGATCTGAAGTAGTCCCGGCAGTTACGGGCTACCCTATTGTTCTGCTATCTGAATCTGCAATGCTGACAACGCCTGCAATCTCTCTTGATTGGTGGTCATCTGCAGCAACTCGAATTTAGCATCCGCAGCCAGTGGCAACACTTCTAATAATCTGTGGCAGACCCAATCAGCATCATCTAGCTGTTTTTCTTCAAATCGAATATCCGTTTCCAGGTAGCTCAAAATCAATTCCAGTTTTTGAGCGAGTATCTCGTATTCCGGCTTCATTGAGGTTTTGGGTTTTGGGGGTAGCAGTTCAACCTCAGCAATCAACAATCCGGACTCATTTGCCGCGTAAGTCAAGATTTTGAATTCTTCGTCACCTTTAGCTGTTATGTGCAAAAGCCCGTCTGCACCCTGGTCAAAATCTATAATCGAGACCGTTGTGCCTAGAGGATAGGGCTCAGAGGGTTCTCCAGCCTCACGACCGTTTTGTATTAGACAAATTCCAAAACCCGAATTATTGCGAAAGCACTCCTTTACCATGTCGATATAGCGCCGCTCGAATAGCCGCAGCGGCATCAAACCCTGTGGGAGCACGATGCTGGAGAGAGGAAACAAGGGAATTTGCACGGTTTATTGCTCCTCAATACCCCAACGAGGCATCAATTTCTGCTTAACATCCAGTTGATCCATAACCCTTGCTACGACGAAATCTATCAGATCATCCACTGTTTCCGGTAAATTGTAAAAAGCCGGATTGGGCGGCATGATAACAACGCCAGCCCGCGCTAATCGGGACATGTTTTCCAAATGGATCAATGAAAACGGCATCTCACGTGGCATCACGATAAGCTTGCGACCTTCTTTGATAACAACGTCCGCAGCTCTTTCAAGCAAATTGTTACATGTGCCAGCAGCAACAGAGGCGAGTGTGCCGGTGGTACAGGGGCAGATCACCATCGCATCAGGCGCTCCCGATCCGCTGGCGACCGGGGAGGTCCACTCTTCTTGTCCAAAGGCCAACAGCTGTCCCTCTCGAGCAGAGTACCGCTGCGAAAATTCGCTAGTCACTTGGCTCGTGCGCGAAGGAACAGGAAGATCAGTATCCATGCCCATTACAATCTTCGCAGGTTTTGACATCAACACATAAACCTGGCAATTGGCCTGGATCAAACACTCTATGAGCCTCAACGCATATTGGATTCCTGATGCCCCCGTCATAGCGACACAGATAGTCTGATCAAATCCTGATTCTGTGTTCAATCCACTCGTATGCTGATCGATCTCATCGTTATTTTTTGTTTCTGTGCTCGATTCAGTATTCAAGGCTTAACAACAATCTCTACACGACGATTGTTTGCACGACCCGCACGCGTACCATTAGAAGCGATGGGGCGTTGTTGACCATATCCCAAAGCAGATAACCTGGTCGGATCCAATCCACCACGCGTTTCAAGAAAGCCAACCGTGTTTGCCGCTCGTGCAACCGACAGTTCCCAATTACTCGGGAATATAGCCAGTAAATCTCCGGTGACAGGAATGCTGTCAGTATGACCTTCGACGACAATATCTTTCTCAAGATCTTTGAGCGATGAGGCGACACGAGTCATTAGGTTACGGCCTGATGCACTAAGACGGGCCCGTCCAGAATTAAACAAAGCCTGGCTCGGAAGATTAATGACAACTCCGTTGTCTTCGCGCACTGAGATCGACACATCTTCTACGCCATTGCTCTGCAGTTTTTGCTCAATTTCGTCTCGCAAACCTTGAGACTGCTCTGCACCTTGCTCATCCTGCTCTTGCATCTCGGCCATTTTCTTGGCCAAATTCTCTGCCAGCAACAATTGCTCGGTCGCATTTTGCTTACTGTCGTTCAGCTGACCAAGCAATTTCGAGGACGTTGTTTCGGATTCATCCAAGCGTGCTTGCAAATCGGCATTTGCAGAACCAATGTCAGCTAACTGAGCTTCCAACTCAGCTTTACTGGCGCTCAGATCAGCCAATTGAGTTTCCAGTTCTGCATTGCTTGCATTAAGACTATCCAGCTGAGTCTCCAGATCTGCGGATGCGGCCTGCAGCCCACTCAACTGGGAGTCAAGGTCTGCGTTGCCAGCATTGACATCGGCTAATTGAGTTTCAAGCTCTGATTTCACCGTGTTCAGATCAGACAACTGAGTTTCGAGATCAAGCTTGCTTGCGCTTAGGTCGGCCACCTGACTCTCAAGATCCGCTTTGGCCGAATTAAGACCAGCCAGCTCGGTTTCAAGACCACCCTTTGTAGCGTTTATCTCCAGCAGTTGCGCATCCAGATCCGCATTAGCATTGCTGACGTTACCCAGCTGTGCTTCTAGATCTGCTTTTGCGCTTTGAAGTTCGGCTAACTGCCCTTCCAGAGCTGTGCCAGCATTGTCGAGTTCAAGTACCTGGGCATCAAGCTCGGCATTTGCAGTGGTGAGTTCAGCGAGTTGCCCTTCAAGGCCTGCTTTGTCGCTCTCCAGAGAGGCGACTTTTTCGCTCAGCGCCCCTGCTTCAGAGCTCATGCTCGCCTTCAAGGAATCCATCTGCGTAACCCCGTCAGCAATCGCTACCTGAGCATCACTTAATTGCGAATCGAGATCAGCGCTCTTCTGCGCAGCATCGGCTAGCTCTGCTTCAAGTTCAGATAGCTGCGCAGTCGTGCTGTCTAGTTCTGCTTGCAATTCGGCTCTGCGAGACTGTGAATCGCTTAATTGCTGCTCAAGCGCTACTCTGCTGTTCTCGGAATCAGTCAGCGCCAAGGTGAGTTCAGCATTTTCAGTTTCCGCTGAAGCTGATATATCCGTGGACGCAGCTAATTCAGTTGTTAACAAACCCACTCTGGATTGAAATAGGTTCAGTTCCGTGTTCATACCACCGATGGTGTCTGTGTTGGCAGCCAGAGTATCGTTAGAGATTGCCAGTTGACCTTCGAGATCCCCCACCAGCGCTCCCAGCTCTACGACCTCTACCTGCAGCTCATCGCGCTCACCACTCAATTGTGCCAGTTGGGCTGTTAATTCAGTTTGGGTAGATTCGCCGGTTCGCAAGGCTTCTTCGACCTTGGCGTTAGTCGCATCAAGCTCGCTTTGAATAGACATTTTTTCGGAGTCTATTGAAGCCACTTGCTCGACAAGAGATGAATTTTCTCCTTCCAGATTGGCTAGTTGCTGGTTTAGAGACGCCTGCTCAGTCTCAAGATCACCTAACTGCTCGAGTGCCGCATCGCGCTCGCCACGCAGCTGATCCACTCGGAGTGCCAATTCGGCATTACCCGCTTCCAGATCCATGTTGCTGGCTTCAAGAGTCCCAATCATGCCTTGCAACTCCAGGTTCGCACTGTTCAGTTCATCGCTAACCTGAGCAAGTTCTGAGATGGTGCTGTCAGCATTTGAGGAGTTATCTTCAAACTGCGTTTGCATTTCTCCTATGCGCATTTGTAATGCAGCCTTTTGGTTTTGCAGGCTAGCCAACTCATCTGCATTGTCAGCTTCTGATTGCGCGCTATCCAATTGCGTCTTTAAAATGCCAAGCTGGGTTGCCAGCTGTGCCCGATCCATGTCCAGCTCAGTGCTCCGCGAACGAAGTTCTGCGATGGCGGGTACCTGTAGATCTATGGTCGATTGCAGCTCCGCCATCTCTTCTTCCTTAACCGACAATTGATCCGCCAAGGACGCACTTCTTGTGCGCAACTCAGCCAAAGCAGATTCCTGCTCAGAGACGGTCGCCTGTAGCTCAGCGATTTCAGCTTTTCCCTGTGCTACCGAGGCTTCAAGTGATGTGCTTCTGCTTCGCAATTCAGCAATGGCCGGCACCTGCAGATCAACCGTAGCTTCAAGCTCTTCAACCATAGACTGTGCATCTAACAGAGCCACACTCGCCGCGGATTGCTGATCTTCCAATTGCGCGGAATTGGCCATTTTCAACGCATCCAGATCCTTTTCAAGAGAAGCGCTACGCGTCCTCAATTCACTGATGGCAGGTTTCTGCAAATCGATGGTGGCCTGCAGTTCTTCCAATTGTGAGGCCGCCTCTGACTGTGTGAGGGCTAACTCACCTTCCAGTGAGGAAGTACGTGCCCGCAACTCACTGATGGCAGGTACCTGTAAATCAATAGTGGCCTGCAGCTCCTCCAATTGTGAGCTCGCCTCAGACTTTGCCGCTGCTAATTCCGCTTCCAATGAAGAGCTGCGTGCCCTCAACTCAGTGATGGCAGGCTTCTGCAAGTCGATAGTAGCCTGCAGCTCCTCCAATTCTGAGCTTGCCCCAGATTTTGCCTCAGCTAACTCCGCTTCCAGTGAAGAGCTGCGTGCCCGCAACTCAGTGATGGCAGGTTTCTGCAAATCGATAGTTGCCTGCAGTTCCTCTATTTCAGCAGCGGCTGATGTCAAGGCTTCCGAAGATTGGTTCTTGCTCGCTGCCAATTCAGTTTCGAGGGCTTCGCTACGCGCTCTCAGTTCAACAATAGCGGGCTTTTGCAGATCGATGATTGCCTGTAGTTCGCCTGCTTCAGCTTCGAGATCTACCAACGCCTGAGTGGCATTCTGTCGCTCCGTTTCCAAGCTTTGCTGAGTGCCAGAGAGAGATACTCGATCGGATTCAAGAGCCGCCAACTGGTTCAGCAAATCCTCTCTACCCCCTATTAGATCCTCTCTTTCTGATTCGAGCTGCACGACAACACCCTCAAGATCAGCAATTTTTTCTTCGTTCATCGAAGATTGCTGCACTGCCTGGGCCTGAAGCTGCTGTATTTCGACACTGCGCAATTCAACATCTGCGGCTGCCGAGACTTGAACGTCATCCAAACGGTTTTGCAAACCACCCAAAGCTAATTGCAGTTGGCCTTTTTGATCTTCCAGAGCACGCGTCTGTGCACCAAGCGCTTCTACTTCCATTTCCAGCGCTTGTTTGCGAGCTTCGAGATCGCCAATTTGGGTGTTTAGAGTAACCAGCTCCGCATCAAAACTACTTTGAAGTGCTGTGTTGCTCTGCATTGAATCGGATAGTTTCTCATCCAATTGCGCCGAAGAAGACAGCAAAGACTGCACTTGCGTGTTGAGCTCGTTTACGTTGCTATCACGCAACGCCACTTCACCCTGGGCGGAAAGGAGCTTGTCCTGAACATCGGCCAACTCACCCTGCACAAATTTCAATTCCTCGGATTGTTCTTTTATTTGTGCTTCCAGATCACCTTGTGTGTTGTTGAGATCTTGCTGAACCGCAGCCAGCGCGTTGCTCTTTTGTTCAAGATTCGTTGTGGCGGACTCCAGCGAGGTCTGGGTAGTGGCAAGCTCTATTTTCGTTTCCTCTAACTCAGTTGTCGTTTCAGAGAGGCTGCTTTCAGTGTCTAGTAACTTCTTTTCAGTGGATGCCAATACAACTTCCAGGGTGCTCGAACGCTCCTGCAGCAATGCAAGGTCTTGCTCAAGCAAAGCCTTTCTTGCCTCCATGTCACCCACTTCCGCATTTAACAGGGCCGTTTCTGAATCAAATAGTGACAACAGTGAGTCGTAGCTGGTTTGTGCATCTGCCAATGCGGTGTTGGTATCAGCCAGATCGCTTTCCAACACATTTTTCTGCCCTTCCATCTGCCCAACCTGAGCATTCAGATCAGCGACCTCGCTGTCAAAGATGCTCAGGAGTGAGTTATAGCTTGTCTGGGCGTTAGCCAGCTCAGCGCCGTTATCAGTGGTGTTGGATTGCAAAGAATCGAGTTGCGCTGTGGCAACTTCCAAAGAAGCAGAGCTTTCTTCCAGAGATTGATTCTGACTACTGACCTGCTGCTCCAGAGCAGCGACCTGTTGTTCGAGAGAAACGACGTTTTCATCCCGTTGGTAGCTCAACTCCGCTAACTGCGACATTAACTGTTCAACGCGTGAGTCAGCTTCGACGTTAAATGCAGCTATTTGCTCTTCCAGCTGACCGATTTTCAGTTCTTTATCGGCTTCTAGCTCACTGTATCGAACCTGGGCCTGCGCAAGATCTGCCTCAAACCCACTGATTCTTTGTTCCAGCCCGGTTTTTGATTCATTGGCATTGAGCAGTAGTCCTTGCGTATCGGTACGTGCAGTGTCGAGTTCAGAGAGCTGGTTGCGCAGCCCGGCAAGCTCAGCTTCACCCTCTGTAATGGAGGCCTGAAGCGCTTCTTGCTCACTTCGAAGATTCAGGATGTCGCGTTCTGCGCCCTCCAACTCGAGATTTCGCTCATCCAGCAGCGCTGTGACCTGATCTCGTTCAGCCTGAGTACTTATTAAATCCTGGCTTTTATTGGAATTGGAGATCCAGGACGCCAGTAGCGCCAAGAGTGCCAAACCAGCCAATATGAATTTCAATTGGTACGAAGACTTACTAGGTGCTTTTTCAAAGTCTCTGAACATGAAGTCGTTTCCGGTGACAGGGTCGAGCGAATGAGATTTTCTGGCACCATCCTAGCGAAAACGGAAACGCGCCACAATCTCACCGCGAAGTAATTTCAATCTTTAATGAAACCTTTGAGTAAACTAACGGCTGGTAAAACAAAACCACGTTGAATTATATCCCTTGCGTATACATCTGAGTGCACTAGGTTGCCGCCTGAACGAGGCGGAGCTCGAACAATGGGCCAGCTCTTTCGCCGAAGCCGGAGATCTGATCACCACAAATGTGGATGATGCAGATGTCATGGTAATGAACACTTGCGCCGTCACCAAAGAGGCCGTGCGCAAATCACGGCAGAAACTGCAAAAGCTGCAACGCAGTAACCCCAGCGCTAAGCTGGTCGTAAGCGGCTGTTACAGCGAGCTTGCAGACGACACTGCCTTGTCAGAGTTAGGCGTGGATTTGATAGTTCCCAACACAAAAAAAGATTTTCTTGTTCCCTTAACCCGGGCTACCTTCAACCAGCCAACGATGCCACAGAGCGCCACGCTACCTGCCGAAACCGCGCTATTTACGCGTAACCGGCACCGCGCTTTCATAAAAATTCAAGATGGTTGTCGTTATCGATGCACTTTTTGCATCGTAACCGTTGCGCGCGGCGCTGAGAGAAGTCGTAGCATCGAGGATATTGTGTCCGAGGTCAGGCGACTTAATGCCGATGGAATTCAGGAAATTGTCCTCACCGGAGTTCATGTGGGAGGCTACGGCTCAGATCTGGATGCAGATCTGGAATCCTTGGTAAAGGCTCTGTTGCGCGACACCGCGATACCACGTATTCGCTTTGCATCAGTTGAACCCTGGGACCTGTCCACCGGATTTCTAAAACTATTTGACAATGCTCGTGTTCAACCACATATGCATTTACCCTTGCAAAGCGGCAGTGACACTGTGCTGAGGCGTATGGCAAGGCGATGTAAAACAGCCGATTTTGCCTCACTGACTCAGGCCCTGCGCCAGGCGGTACCCAATTTCAATATTACGACCGACATCATCGCAGGCTTTCCCGGTGAAACCGAGGAAGAATGGCAGACTTCACTTGATTTCATCGCAACGCAAGGATTCGGACATATACACGCCTTTACCTATTCTGAACGCGAGGGCACCAAGGCAGCGACCCTGCCCAACCCCGTACCCATGGCGATTCGCCAGGAACGCAGCCGGCAACTGCACGAATTGGGTGCGAGACTCAAAGCCGAGCAGCTTTCAAAATCCGTCGGTGAAACAGTCAACGTGCTTTGGGAACGCGGAAAGCCAGTGGCTGAAGACGACAATTCAGCAGGTTCAGACAAGCCGCTTAACAAGTTTCAAGGCTATACGCCTAATTATCAGCGTGTGTACACCCTAAGCCGCGACGATCTGGCAAATCGCATTTTACCCACCCGATTATTGGCGGTAGAGTCAGGAAAGTTACTCGGCTCAACGCTCTAACGCAGCTGACAGCATAGGGACACAGCTGCATTATTGACTGTGTTTGCGCTGCAGGCACCTCAGTAAACTCCCGCTTTTGGGGAGCCGAATAACTACAAAATTCATGCACGCAGCAACAAGCATGCAACGATAGAGCAGTCGAGCGTGATAACCAGACCAGCTCAGTGGCAGATTACTGACAACTTAGATCTTAGTCAGTGACGAGGACGGATACCCATGACCAACTGGCATAACTATACGTACGGATAGACTCAAAAGGAGACGGCTGGTGGGGTCCTTGCTCTATTATGCAATACACCGCCGGGGCTAGCGCGGTGGGATAGCTAAAGGCCCAAGCACCACCAGTCAGGTCAGACTGCATGGGTTGTGGTCTTTTCTGTGGCAGTACATCCCTGCCTGGCCACGCTACAAGACAGTTGTATAAGCGGGTACTATACAGACTATAACGAACTCATTAAGGGACATTCAAGACAACGCATGGCAATCAATCCAATGCTTGACTCCGACGAAATCGAAACTCAGGAATGGCTCGACGCTATCGAGGCCGTGATTGAACACGAAGGCCCAGAGAGGGCGCACTTCCTGCTCGAGCGCCTCATAGATAAAGCAAGACGTTCCGGGGCAAACCTTCCCTACGATGCCAGCACTGCTTACGTCAATACCATTCCACCTCACCTGGAGTCCAGAAGCCCGGGCGATCAGGAACTGGAACACCGCGTCCGCTCGATGATTCGCTGGAACGCCACAGTCATGGTACTGCGCGCCCAGCGCGACGACTCAGGTCTAGGGGGGCACCTGGCAAGCTTTGCTTCTGCTGCAACACTCTACGATGTCGGCTTCAATCATTTTTTTCATGCCCCGACCCCCGATCACGGCGGAGATGTGCTGATGGTTCAGGGACACTGTGCCCCGGGTATCTATGCCCGCTCCTTTCTGGAAGGAAGACTCTCGGCAGAGGATCTGGACAAATTCAGACGTGAAGTCGATGGCGATGGCCTCCCGTCCTACCCGCATCCATGGCTCATGCCGGAGTATTGGCAATTCCCAACCGTCTCAATGGGATGGTGCTCGCTCACTTCAATATACCAAGCTCGGTTTATGAAGTATCTACAAGATCGCAGTCTCGCACGTACCGACAACAGGCAAATCTGGGCGTTCCTGGGCGACGGTGAAATGGACGAACCAGAATCGCTGGGAGCTATCTCTCTGGCAGGTCGGGAAAAACTGGACAACCTGAATTTCGTGATCAACTGCAACCTGCAGCGACTGGACGGTCCGGTGCGAGGCAACAGCAAAATCATCCAAGAGCTGGAAGCCGTATTCAGAGGCGCTGGCTGGAATGTGATCAAGGTTCTTTGGGGGTCTTACTGGGATCCACTTTTGGCCAGGGACACATCCGGCAAGCTCATGCAATTGATGATGGAAACTGTCGATGGTGAATACCAGAACTTCAAAGCCAAAGGCGGCGCTTACACCCGCGAGCACTTCTTCGGCAAATACCCCGAAACCAAGGCATTGGTTGCCAATCTGACCGATGAGGATATCTGGCGTTTGAATCGTGGAGGACACGATCCGCACAAACTGTTTGCAGCCTACAAGCAAGCGGTAGAGCACACAGGGCAGCCCACCGTTATTCTGGCAAAAACGGTGAAGGGTTATGGCATGGGTGAATCGGGTGAAGGCACCAATGCCACCCACCAACAGAAAAAAATGGATATAGAGTCGCTGATAAAAATGCGCGACCGATTTGGTTTACAGCTTACGGATGAACAGGTTGCCAACTATGAATACATCAAGCCCGATCCTGAAAGCGCAGAGATCAAATACATGCAGGAAAGGCGCAAAACATTAGGTGGTTATCTGCCGCAGCGAAAGAAATTTGCCGCGCCTTTGGAGATTCCTCCCATCAGTGCATTTCAACCAATTCTTGACGGTTCAGGTGATCGGGAAATGTCCACAACCATGGCATTTGTGCGACTGCTGACAATACTTACCCGTGATAAGAACATGGGGAAGAATGTGGTACCGATCGTCCCTGATGAAGCACGCACCTTTGGCATGGAAGGGATGTTTCGGCAACTGGGCATCTACTCCTCGGTGGGTCAGCTTTACGAGCCACAGGATCGCGATCAAATCATGTACTACAAAGAAGACAAATCCGGTCAGATCCTGGAAGAAGGCATCACCGAGGCCGGTGCCATGGCTAGCTGGCTTGCAGCTGCAACGTCCTATTCCACGCATGGCGTGAACATGTTGCCGTTCTATATCTATTACTCGATGTTCGGTTTCCAACGTATAGGCGACCTTGCGTGGCTAGCCGGAGACATGCGTGCCTGTGGATTCATGATCGGAGGTACAGCAGGCAGGACCACGCTCAACGGAGAAGGCTTGCAACATGAGGATGGGCATTCGCTAGTACTGGCTAATACGATTCCCAACTGTGTCAGTTATGACCCCTGCTTTGGCTATGAGATGGCTGTGATCATTCACAACGGCATGACACGCATGCTAATCGAGCGTGAAAGCGTATTTTTCTACATAACTGCGATGAACGAAAACTACGTACATCCGGCGATGCCAGAGGGTGTTGAAGAAGGCATTATCAAGGGTATCTATAAACTGCGTGATGTCGCAGACGGCGACAAAACGGCTGCCAAGAAATTCGATACACACGTGCGTCTTCTAGGGGGGGGCACGATCCTTCGTGAGGTAATGGAAGCGGCAGAAATGCTCGAAAAGGAATGGAATATTGGTGCGGAGATCTACAGCGTGACCAGTTTCAACGAATTGGCCCGAGACGGCCTGGAGGTTGAACGCTGGAATATGCTCCATCCCAACGATGATCCTCGCGTTCCTTATATCACTCAGGTGTTGGGTGGCGACGATGCGCCTGTTGTTAGCTCAACAGACTATATGAAAACTTATTCTGACCAAGTGCGAGAATATGTACCAGCAACTTTCACTACCTTGGGAACTGATGGTTTTGGTCGCTCTGATACTCGAGAGAAACTGCGTGAATTCTTTGAAGTTGATCGGCGTTACGTAACAATCGCTGCGCTGCATGCGTTGTCAATTGACAACAAGCTTGACAAGGTCAGCGTGGCCAAAGCTGTGCAACAGTACGGTATCGACCCAGACAAACCAAATCCGGCGACGGCATGAGGGGGCGATAATGAGCGATTCAAATACGAGTTCAAGCATCGACATCATCGTTCCAGATATCGGTGATTCAGAAAATGTAGAGATTATCGAGATACTGGTTGCCGTTGGTGATCAAGTATCCGTTGATGATTCGTTACTGACACTGGAAAGTGACAAGGCCAGCATGGAGATACCCGCTTCGAGTGCGGGTGTAATCGAGTCGCTGAGTGTTGAGATCGGTGAAACAGTCAACACCGGCGATGTGGTGGGCCGTATGAGCACGATCGAAAGTGCATCCGCGTCCCCAAACAATGATTCAGCAACGGACGCTGAGAGTGAATCTACCGCAGTAGCCACTGATCAGGATAATACCGAGTCGGAAACCAGCGCTGACAAGCAGCCGGTTCCTCAGAGCCCTCCGGCAGCAGCAGACTCAACAGCCTCACCGGCCCCTGCCAGTAGTGGACAATCGATATCACCCACTGCGCATATCAACGATGACAGCATGCGCAAGGCACACGCAAGCCCAGGTGTACGCCGCTATGCGCGTGAGCATGGCGCTGACTTATCGTTAGTTAGTGGAACAGGGCCCAAGAACCGGGTCATGAAAACAGACGTTATTGCCTTCATAAAACAGGCGATGGAAAACGCAAGTTCTAACTATGGTGCCAGTAGTGGTTCGCTCGCTGGCGGTGGAGCTGGTATACCTCCAATACCTGAGGTCGATTTTTCAAAATTCGGCGACATCGAACGTGTTGAGCTGGGCCGTATCAACAAGATCAGCGCTGCTAACTTGCATAGAGCCTGGCTTAACCTTCCCATGGTTACCCATCACGATGTAGCCGATGTCACCGAGATGGAAGCATTCCGCAAGCAACTAAAAAACGAGGCGCGTGAAGGCGATGCAAAAGTAACGGGTCTAGCCTTTCATATGAAGGCGCTTGTTAAGACTCTAAAAGCGTTTCCCAAAGTCAATAGTTCGCTATCAGCTGATGGAGAAGCTCTGTTCTACAAACACTACTATCACATCGGCATTGCAGTTGATACGCCAAATGGTCTCGTGGTTCCGGTGTTCAGAGATGTAGATAAAAAAAGCATTACTGAACTGGCAGCGGAAATGGCAGACATGAGCACGCGAGCGCGTGCTAAAAAACTCAAACCTGACGAAATGCAGGGCGCTAGCATGACCATATCCAGCCTGGGAGGAATTGGAGGCACCGCCTTTACACCGATCGTTAACCCTCCTGAGGTGGCCATATTGGGTATCACACGCGCCACGATGCAACCGGTTTGGAATGGATCAGATTTTATTCCTCGCTTAATGTGCCCACTCGACCTGACCTACGACCACCGCGTCGTTGATGGTGCCGACGCGGCCCGCTTCATGGCGCACTATGTTCGCGAAGTCAGTGACATTCGTCGGCTACTGCTTTAATGAAGAATCCACGCCCCTACTTCCGTTTCTGAGAATTTTCTACACAGTCAAGCCATACCATGAGCGAATTACAAACAGTCAAGATCCCTGATATAGGCGACGTTGATGATGTCGAAGTTATAGAAGTACTGGTATCAGTAGGTGACACCATCGCCGAAGAGACATCATTGATCACTGTAGAAAGTGACAAGGCGAGTATGGAAATACCAGCTCCGGTTGCAGGCCTTATAACCTCTGTGCTGGTCAACACTGGCGATCGAGTTGCCGAAGGCAGCGATATACTGATCATCGATGTCGCGGCCGATAACAAATCAGCAGCTGCGACTGGCGATAGCGCTCCAGCGAACGAGACCACCGCAGCCGATGTTAGCCCTGCACCGAGCGACAACACATCATCGCAAACTAACCATCAGGCTCTGCCCGGCTCGGACGTTGATGAACAGTATGATCTGGTTGTGCTGGGCGCCGGACCGGGTGGATACACCGCAGCATTTCGAGCCGCAGACCTTGGGCTAAATGTGTTGCTGATAGAACGCTATCCCGATTTGGGCGGCGTATGTCTTAACGTTGGCTGTATTCCTTCCAAAGCGCTGTTGCATACAGCAGCGATTATCCAGGAAACACAGGAGATGGCTGCACACGGAGTCGATTTCGGAGAACCGAAAATTGACATAGACAAACTCCGCGGTTTCAAAGAAGGCGTGATAAGCAAACTAAC
>JBGCEO010000004.1:0-33849 GCA_045106475.1 Granulosicoccus sp. | reverse complement strand
TCAAAGCGGGTTTTCTTCAGCTCTCCCTGACCCACCACACAGCCTCGCTCGCTGATATGAACCGTATGCGTACTGTTGGGAAAGTAGCGCTTGATCAACGACAGGTATTGCTGGTGCCCATCGGTTTTAAAGTGCACATCGGCAGGTAAGCAGCGCTGCAATTCAGCGAAAACATCGCGCCGAGCAGCATTACTTTTATCAGCCCGCTTACCGTAACGTTTGCGTGACACAGCTGCCAGACGGCCAAAGGCCGGTATGGATGCTACCCGAAAGAATAACGGGACTCGTACGCCATCAATGACAGCCAACGGCACAGTCAGTGGTTTGCAGTTGGTATGCTCGAAGGTCAGCAGATCATCAAACTGGACAGCTTTTATGGGTCCGTGCTGCTTGATAAAGGCCTTGAGATAGCGACGGTTCTTTTCCCGGGAAAGCCTGGCCTGCCATATCAGGCGAGATGCGATTGTCTTGATGTTGACCCCGACAAGCTCAGCCATATCCCGGGGGCACATGTTGCTGGCAAAGCAGAATCTCACCGTTGAATTAATGCGCCGTTTCTTCTGCCGGTAGGTCGCGCTGAAAGTAGCTGCGGAGAATTTCTTCGCGCAGCGTTTGCACTTAAAGCGTTGAATGGATTTGGCATCGTCGGCACGCGAATAAAAGCCGTCACGTACGAAAAAGGATCTGGGCGCATCGCAGCCCGGGCATCGTGTGTTCACATCCATGTGAAACTCTCAGTTTTGTAGTGTCAGCCTTAGCTTATCAGGTAAACCTATCCCCAGCATGCTGGGGCAGTTTAAACCGGATACAATAGAGCTCTTGGTCTGAGCTAAAAACCCCCGTGATTTCGACAGCAAACCTAACCATCCAATTCGGCGCAAAACCGCTATTCGACAACGTCTCCATCAAATTTGGCGAAGGCAATCGCTATGGACTGATTGGTGCCAATGGCAGCGGCAAGTCAACCTTCATGAAAATACTGGGGGGTGATCTGGAGGCAACATCAGGCACAGTAACGCTTCTTCCAGGCGTGCGGATGGCTACGCTACAGCAGAACCAATTCGGCTTCGAGACGTTTACGGTAATCGACACCGTCATAATGGGTCATCAAGAACTCTGGGAAATCAAGCAAGAGCGAGACAAGATCTACTCCATGCCCGAAATGAGTGAAGATGATGGCATGCGCGTGGCTGAGCTGGAAGTTCAGTTTGCAGAATTGGATGGCTACTCATCAGAAGCCAGGGCCGGTGAGCTGCTGCTCGGTGCAGCCATTCCTCTCGAACAACATAATGTACCGATGAGTGAAGTCGCCCCAGGGGACAAACTGCGCGTATTGCTGGCACAGGCACTGTTTGCTGACCCGGATCTGCTTTTACTCGACGAACCGACCAACAACCTGGATATCAACACTATCCGATGGCTCGAAAGTGTGCTCAATGAACGCAATAGCACCATGATCATCATTTCTCATGATCGCCACTTTCTAAATAGCGTGTGTACGCATATGGCCGATCTCGACTACGGCGAGATAAAAATATACCCCGGAAACTACGATGATTTTATGCTCGCTTCCACGCAGGCACGAGAACGCCAATATGCGGATAACGCAAAGAAAAAGTCACAAATAGCTGACCTGCAGGCTTTTGTGCAACGTTTCAAAGCCAACAAATCTAAAGCCAGGCAAGCCACATCCAGACAAAAGCAAATCGATAAACTATCGATTGAAAAGATGAAACCCTCAAGCAGACAAAATCCTTACATTCGTTTTGAGCTTGAAAAGAAACTGTTCAGAAACGCTGTCGAGTTGGACGGCATCCAGGGTGGCTACGACGATAACATCGTGATCAACAAACTCAATCTCATGATTGAAGCTGGAGAAAAAATCGCCATTATCGGGCCTAACGGTATCGGCAAAACCACTTTTTTGAAACTGTTAGCGAACGATTTAGCACCATTAAAAGGCGATATAAAATGGGCTGAGAATGCCACATTGGGCTACTTTGCCCAGGATCACGAAGAAGATTTCAACTCTGCGATATCTATCCTGGACTGGATGAGTCAATGGGGAAAGGAAGACCATGATGAACAGGAAATTCGCGGTATTCTCGGACGGCTGCTCTTTGGCAAAGATGATATTGGCAAACCTGTCAACGTGGTTTCGGGTGGAGAAAAAGGTCGATTATTATTTGGCAAACTCATGCTGCAATCACCCAATGTCATGCTCATGGATGAACCGACCAATCATCTCGATATGGAATCAATAGAATCTTTGAATCTGGCGGTTGACCTGTACCCGGGCACGGTCATTTTCGTCAGCCACGATCGTGAATTTGTGAGTTCACTGGCTACACGCATAATAGAGTTAAACGAGAGTGGCTATACTAACTACCAGGGTAACTACGATGAATATCTGGAGAGCCAGGGTATTCAGTAAACATCAATCTCGTCGCAAGTTAAACCGTTACGTAGCGAGCTAACCAATATCTTCGTAAACTAAACCGTTGCATCGCGAGCTAACCAATAGCTTCGTAAGCTACACGGTCGCATCACAAGCTATCCAATCTCGTTGCAAGCCACACTGCCGCATCGCCAGCTAATAAAACTCGTCGGAAGCTAAACGCGTTTTTGCCCTACCAGCAAGCTGTATCAGTACCTGTGCTCTTCTTCTGACCGGTATGTGAGATCGTTAAGCTTGCACACTCTAAATCACTGGCTTGCTTGCCACCGGCAACGGGGGTTGCTGTGAGTAGGAACTTAAGCGCAGTTGAGTTACTGACACTCACCACGTAGTGGCCCTCGGGCGTTACAGCGGTAGCAGCCGTGCCATAGCCCAGTTCACTCATCGATGTAGCATATTGGTTATTGTTAGAAAAAAAGCGAACTTGCTCACCTGCAACTTCTGATAGAAATGAGATGGCATCAGTGCGCCGAGCATCTGTCATGTATTTAGAATAGCTAGGCACGGCTATTCCAGCAAGTATTGCGATGATAGCCACAACAATCAGCACCTCAATCAGAGTAAAACCGCCTACCCGTTCTCTTTGCCCAGGTGCTTGCTTAAATCCCGATGCGTTCTTCTCTTCAAACGTTTCTGGCGGTAACGGTGGCAGGCTGGCAAACATAATAAACATACTCGATTTCGCTTTTAGGGATTGGGACAGTTTCCTGTTCGACCAGTCTTGGCCGACGTCGCCGCTCCACGCTGTAGGTGATCCGCCCTTGTTGCTGAATTCGCAACTTCGGCAACGCTGTTCACATCAATCAACATAAATACAAACTGTGTGGCAGACTGATCTGCATTTAAATCACTGCCAACAGGCGCAACCTCACCACAGTATTGCACCGTCAAAGTCCCATCTATATCAAAAACCTTCTTACCGTAATTGAATTCATCATAGTCGGTGCTGTAGCCCGTATCTGCATCAGCACTTTGTATGGCTGCGGGGTCGTTACCAACATCGGATGCGTTCGATATGATCGCCTGACTCAGATATTCCTTGTTCCACACCGATGCGATCGCCGACTCCGCCACTTCAAAAGCGATAGCCTTCTGCTGCGCATTACTGGTAATTTTTTCATTTAAGCGTGTGCCGGATAGAGTCGCTACGCCCAGTATCGTCATAGCGACTAACAACACGAGGCTAACAACCAACGCAACACCGCGTTGTCGTGCATGAGGCAATGGCAGTCGATTAGGTAGATGTCGTCCGTGAATGCTATTCATGGCTTTCCCACCATTACTACAGAAAAAGGGACTCGATATTCCATGCCGATTACTCACGATTTCTCAACTTGACAGTGCTGCTGTAGACTTCGCGAGCAATTCGATCATTAGTCGGTACTTGCTTATCCAGTACCACGTAGGTTTTGTTAGTCTTGCGCGTTCTAATAGGGTTGCCTGAGTTAACCAGCATTGAGAACCGCAGAGAAACCACTTGTGCGGGATCGATGGCATTGTTGTAAGCAATGTATTGCTGCGGTTCTGAGGTAGTCTCATCACCATCCGAGTCTATGCCATAGAGAATACGAAAATCATCCACTCCGTCCACAATGGCCATTTCTACTGCACCTGCCACATTTCCTTCGCAAGTCAGTTGCTTGGTAGCCGCATCATGTCGATAGGTGTTTATAGCTAACCCGGCAGTGCTGGTGGTATCCCCGCCATTGCAATCAAACGCCTGCTGGGAGCGAACCACAATCTTGTTTGGACCGCTATTAGCTATATCAAAAGCATCGATATAACCACCCTGCGAAAAACCAGCCAATCTTAAACCACGCTGTAGAACAGACACGCCGTATCGGCCATTCTCCTGCATACTCTGCAAGCCCTCGGTAAAGCGCGCTGATCTAGTGTTACCGGTGTACATATTGAAAACAGCCGCAATAATGATCATCCCTAATACCAGCGTGATCATCAGTTCAATCAGAGATAAACCTGATTGACGATGTCTACCAGGCAGACATCGATTCGGTTTATGAATATACCGACCCATCATGGTCGAAGCCTCATTTGTACGCGTCGAACAACCGGATCTTTATCCGAGGAGGCGTTCTCGTTCTCCGACCAACTAACGCTGAGCGTATAGGTAGAGTCAGGATCGCAGGGAGCGGTATCACAGGCCACATCTAATTGAGCGCCTGGCGGCAACATGCCAGCGATCCCGGCGTTAGCACCGGCACTTCCCCAGTCACCGCACGCTACCGAGAAAAGATCAAACTCTGCCAGTTCTTCTATCGAACAACTTTGCGCGGCAGTACCGTCGTAGGCCTGACAAAAGGGGTCAGGCTTTACCGCACAGGCGGATCCATCTCGACTGCCAATATAAAATCCACTGGTCACACCGGTGCGATTGATACGCATACGTGTGGCCAGGTTTTCAGCAAGCATCAATGCCTTTGATCGATTGAAGCCATCAGTGCTGTGCTTCATACCAGTTAACTGTAATCCAGCCATGCCCAGAACACCAAACGAAACGATGACAAGGGCAACGAGTACCTCAATAATTCCCAGTCCGCTTTGCTTGCGCCCCTTCGTCACGCTATAACAAGCATTT
Organism: Granulosicoccus sp.; assembly: GCA_045106475.1. GTDB lineage: Bacteria > Pseudomonadota > Gammaproteobacteria > Granulosicoccales > Granulosicoccaceae > Granulosicoccus. Next base: position 28,795 of record JBGCEO010000004.1, on the reverse strand, counting down.
CCCAGACTACTTCGATTGGAAGAACGAGTTCTCACTGTCGAGCTTGTCATCATGGACTATTGCACCACTTTCGTGGTTATTCGGCCATTGGCGGCAACGCTAACATCACGCTTTGCATTGCCACTGCGGTAATCAATTCTTACATTGCCTGATAAGGGAATTCCCGCCGGATTGGTGCTGGTGCCTGAACCGTTGAAGTAGATTCGATTAGAAAACACGGCATCTGCCGTAACAGTAAACGCAGGTGACAGGGCTTCTGATTGCAGAATCACCTCATCCGTGGCGCTACGTAAGCCGTTACCATCTGAATCAACAAAAACGATCCAGCCATTGGCATAGTTGCCTCCACCGCAAGTAGGTTCATCGGCCAAGGGGGTAGTGCTTGGGCAAAGACCCACTGGACCAGAGCGCTTGATAGCCTCAGATCGTGCACTTTGCAGACTATAGACAAACTGATTGTTTGTTGCCGAAATCTCGGAGCTGCGTACGAAGCTTTGTAATGACGGGGCAGCCATGCCCAACACGATCGCGGCGATAGCCAGAGCGATCATCAGCTCAATAAAAGAAAACCCATCTTCTTGAAGGTTGGTACGTAACATCAGATGCGTGGCTACCTAAAGCTTTGTGTGTTCCGGGCCATTCCCGATGAACACAGCTATCAACTTCAGTTAGCGACCACGCATCACAGTGTTTGACCCAAACCGGCGATCAGGGCAGCTCCGACCCTATCGGAGTGTGACCAATTCCTCACTGCTGGTGGGGTGAATCGCCACAGTGTCATCAAAATCACGTTTCGTGGCGCCCATCCGCATGGCGACCGCAAACCCCTGGAGCATCTCGTCTGCAGCCAGACCAATCATATGAATCCCGATAACCTTCTCGTTATCCCCTTGCACGATCAATTTCATGGCCGTTTTGGTTTTATGCGGGGTAAACGAGTTATACATCGCTGTAAAGGCTGTCTCATAGACCTTGACCTCATCTCCGTAACGAGCCCGTGCATCTGATTCACTCAAACCCACTGTCGCCATCGGTGGATGGCTGAACACAACAGTAGGAATCAGATCGTAATTCATGTGGCGCCCTTGCTGATTGTCATAAAGCCGATCAGCCAGTCTTCGACCTGCGGCGATGGCGATGGGCGTAAGTTCGGCCTGTCCGGTCACATCACCAATGGCAAAAATACCAGGAACGTTGGTTTCCTGATATTTATCAACAGGGATGTAACCTCGCTTATCAACGGTTACACCTACCGCTTCCAGACCGAGATCTTCAGTGGCTGGCGATCGGCCCACGGCAAATATAACCACATCGAAGCCCTTCAGAGACTCGCCCCCTGCACCCAAGGCGTTTATCTTATCGCCCGCCTTCTCCAGACTTGCTGTTGTAAACTGCTTTTGTACATGCAAACCTTCTGCTTGCATTTCGGCCATAAGTCTCTCCTGCAGCATCTGATCAAACTCACGCAAGAAAGAGTCGTGGCGAATACCCAAAGTGACATCGCTACCCATCGCATTCATCATGCCTGCTAGCTCAACGGCGATATAACCCGCTCCAAGCACCAGCACCCGCTCGGGTTGTGTCGTAAGTTCAAAAAAACCATCAGAAGTCATACCCAATTCTTTGCCGGGAATATCGGGTACACGAGCATAACCACCAGGCGCCAGTATGATTCTCTCTGCCGTGTACTGCTTGCCGTTCACTTCCACGCTATTGGCGCTATGCAGGCGCGCACGTCCGGAAAGAATCTCAACGTTGTTCTTGCCCAGGTAATTTGCATAGGCGTTGTTAATGTTACTAATGTACTGCTCGCGTTTTTCTACCAGAGACTGCCAGTCGAAACCATTGACGGTTACATCAAAGCCGTATCCTTCTGCATCTTTGAGAGAATGCGCCATTGCACCGCCGTACCACATGACTTTCTTGGGTACGCAGCCGCGGTTTACACAGGTACCACCCAACACCTCGTCACTTTCAATAACCAGGCAGCGCGCGCCATAACTACCCGCTCTGTTGCAGCTGGCGATGCCGCCGCTTCCTCCGCCGATGGCAATCAGGTCATAGTCGAAGTTGTGAGACATTTTGTGGTCCTGTAAGGGTTGAAGCTACAGATCTAATCAACGATGGAAACTGATTAGCGCATAATTGTTGCCTTAATCGGGCTACTATACCGATGCCCAGCATCGATCGGACTAGCACGGCTGTGAATATCAACTACCTCAGACAAAAAATGCCGCATTTTGTTGCATTGACTCGTCTGGACCGACCCATCGGTATCTACTTGTTACTGTGGCCAATGTTATGGGCACTCTGGTTTGCTGCAAAGGGGGTTCCACAGCTTGATATATTACTTATTTTTATAGCAGGCACGATTTTGACCCGCTCTGCCGGCTGCGCTATCAATGACTATGCAGATCGTGATTTCGATGCTCACGTAGAGAGAACTCGAGACCGACCACTGGCAACTGGCGATTTATCGTCTAAAGAGGCTCTTACCGCCGCCGGTATATTGATGTTTCTGGCATTTTTGTTGGTCTTGCTCACCAACAACCTGACTATACGCTTATCGGTGATCGCTGTGCTTCTCGCCATGATCTACCCTTTTGCTAAACGCTATACCCACCTGCCTCAACTTGTTCTAGGCGCTGCATTTGGATTTGCTGTACCCATGGCCTTTGCTGCTCAAACCAATACTCTACCAGCCATTGCCTGGTGGCTATATGTTTGCGCCATACTGTGGGCTGTTGCCTATGACACACTCTATGCAATGGCAGACAGAGCGGATGACATCAAGATTGGCATCAAGTCATCTGCGGTCTTTTTAGGCCGATTTGACTTAACCGTAGTGGCAATCATTCAAGCGATTGTTCTGAGCTTACTTGCATTCATTGGTTGGCAAAGCGGGAGAGGTATTATTTATTTCGCCGGGCTACTTGCTGCTATCGGATTTGTTCTCTATCAGCTTTGGATAGCCAGGGAACGGGAACCTCGGCGTTGTGTCCAGGCATTTTTGAACAACAGCTGGTTAGGCTTAACCGTGTTTGTAGCATTAGTAATCGATTACGCCTTATATCCATGAGCACTGCCAACAACACAGATGTACCTGCAAAATGGATAGAGCAACTGCTACACCGCTATGCTCGAGCGCTTACCGGTGCAGGCACACTAGATCCAGATCTGCTTCAGGCGTTTCACACTCTTCAATTGGCTGACGCTGTCAGAGCCAAATTGCGACTCTTGCAGTCAAACCCATTGCATTGCCAACAGCTGGCCGTAGTGGGACCGACGCAATCCGGCAAGAGCTCACTCGTTAATACTCTGCTCGATAGCGATGCTGCCGGTATAAGCGCACTGGCTGGCTTTACGGTTCATGCGCAAGGCTATGCAACCGGGGTCAGCGACGATGATCTTCAGGCAATGAGCCTGCTGATGGAGCCTATGCTGAGAACACCGGCAGCGATGCTCGATGCCCAGCAACTCGATACCTATGTCCTTGAAAAAGTAACAAAGGGTAAGCAAGCGCTCGTCGACACAGCAGTGGTATGGGACACCCCGGATTTTGATTCCATCGAATCCAACAACTACAAGCGAGCAGTCCTTCGCACCATGGGATTTGCAGATTTGCTGATCCTGATTGTAAGTAAAGATAAATATGGTGACAAAAGTGTTTGGGACATACTTGCACTACTACATACTCTGCAACAGCCGCTTGTTATTTGCATAAACAAAGTGGATCAGACCGATGAGCAAACTATCCTTAATGCCTTTAAGCAGCGCTACCAGGAACAACTTGATGCAGACATACCAACGATAGTGATGCTGCCTTTTGTTCGCAAAGCCGACTCAAATAGCCGACTCATCATACCGGACATACCGCTGGTTCAGCTGGCAGATGCCATCAAGAGCACAAACAATACGAACGATCACACACTCATTCAAAAGAATCTGGAAGCGTTCATCAATGTGCATCGCAGCCAGTGGCTTGCGCCATTGATCGATGAGCAGCAGGCACAATCCGAGTGGTCAGAGTTTGTGGATACTATTATCGAGACGGCCGAGGACAAGTATTCAGAAGGCTATCTCAATAACCCTGGAAAGTACGATACATTTAATCGAGCTCTTGCAGAACTACTCACGCTGCTCGAGATTCCAGGCATCGCACCAACGCTGGCACGTACCCGACAAGTAGTAACCTGGCCTGCCAGAAAGCTTTTGGGCCTGGGACGCACAGCCATCAGGAAGCAGTTTCAAGGTGCTCAAGAAGCGGCTTCTTTGGAACAGGCATCGGATGAGGAAGCAGCCATGCTGGAAACGATACTTGACAGCACCCTGCTAAAAGCACAGGGCAAACTGTTGGAACAATCGCGGGAGCCATTCTGGAATGCCATGAACGAGGCGTTCCGAGAACGAGAAACTGAAATACGCGACCATTATCTGCAGCAAAGCCAGCTAGCCCGACAGGAATTCGAGCCCAGGATCGATGCGGCTGCGCAACGATTGTATGAAAAACTGCAGTCACAACCCGCTCTACTCAATACTTTGCGTGCTACGCGAGTAACAGCGGATGCAGCGGGTGTTGCTCTGGCCATTAAATCCGGTGGGCTCGCTGCAGCTGATCTCTTGCTGGCACCTGCCATGTTTTCGGTGACTACACTACTCACTGAAAGTGCTTTGGGTACCTATCTGGACTCCATCAAGAAGGAGCTTAAAGAGCAGCAGGGTCAGCACATAAACTCACGAGTACTGCGAGGTGTACTGGGCGAGCAGCTTCACCTGATAGCAAAGACCCTCGACAACGAGGGTCTGCTGACACAAAAAATCGAGCCTGAGTTGGAACAAGTTCTATCTGAGCAACACTAGCTCAAGTTTTTGCAGTTTGTGCGAGAAGCGCTTACGAGCTAGGCAACGCACGCTGCGCTCTCAACTCCATTCATATTATAGATTTTCGAGAAGCGCATCCGCTGCACTAACCGTGGCAGAACCCGGATCAGTCTCCATGGCCAGGTGAGTAATGACACCGTCTTCGAGCACCATGACATAGCGCTGAGAACGCTCGCCCAGACCAAAACCACTTAGATCCAAAGTCATACCCGCAGCACGAGTAAACTCATGATTGCCATCAGCCAACATATCGACATGATCGCCCGTACCCAGACTCTTTCCCCAGGCACTCATGACAAAGAAATCAGCGGTTGATATACAGGCTACAGCGGCAACGCCTTTATCACGCAATGCCTGCGCATTTTCGATATAACTTGGGACATGCGACTCAGAGCAAGTAGGAGTGAACGCACCGGGCAGCGCAAAAATAACCACTTTACGACCAGCGCAATAGTCAGCTAATGGCACGTCAGTCGGCCCTGCCGGTGTCATCTGCTTCAAGGTTATCGCAGGAATTTTATCGCCTTCTTTTAACATGTTTTATATCCGTGTTTGACTGGTAAGTAAGTGCTGGTAGACGGTGCTTATAACGAATGACGACAGCGGGATCGTCTGGCATTCGCTGTTTGGCCTATATTACACTCAAGCGGCCTGACGCAGAAGGTTTTCAAGTTTACCAAGCATAACCGGCCCTAACTGCCGGGCATCAAACACGCTTATCGCTTGCGTGTAAAAGCGGCTGACATCGTGGCCAATCCCAATAGCGGCCAATTCGACAGTGGATGAGCGTTCTATATCCTCAATCACGTCCTGAAGATGCCGCGCCAGGTAGTCGCCCGCGTTAGCACCCAGTGTACTGGTGTCGACCGGCGCGCCATCTGAAATAGTCAGCAGTATTCGCCGCTGCTCAGGGCGCTTCATGATTCGCTGATGGGCCCACAGCAATGCCTCACCATCAATGTTCTGTTTCAAAATATCCTTATCGAGCATTAAACCCAGGTTTTTGCGAGCACTGCGATACGACATATCAGCTGATTTATAGATGATATGTCGCAAGTCATTTAGTCGACCAGGGTTATCAGGCTTGCCTTCGGAGGTCCATAAATCAGTTGATTGCCCACCGTGCAAATGAACGGTTGTAAACCCCAATATTTCAACACTGACTCCACAACGTTCCAGAGTTCGTGCGAGGATATCTGCACAGGCCGCTGCGATCATGATTGGCCGTCCCAGCATGGAGCGCGAGTTATCTATCAGTAGCGTAATAGTGGTGTTTCTAAACGCTATTTCGCTTTCGGTCTTGAAGCTCAGCGGCAACAGAGGGTCGGATATTATCCGCGACAAGCGAGCTGAATCCAGCTGCCCTTCCTCGAGATCAAACTGCCAGTGGCGCTTTTGTCTGGCCAGCAACACGCGCTGCAATCTGGCTGCCAGACGCCGTACCACGCGACCATGCAAGGCTATATGCTCATCAAGTTGCTGACGCCAGATTGTTAAGGATTCGGTGTCAGCACAGTTGGATGCATTGGAGATTTCATCAAATTGAGTTGTGTAGGCAACGTAGGGCCGCGTATCTCCGCTGACCACAATGGTAGGATCCGGACCCAAAGCTGGCGCCTCGTCAAGCGCATGTTCCGGCAAGGATTCAGAGTCGTCGGATTCCGACTGCGCTTGTAAGGATGCATCTTCCTCAATGGCCTCTGATTTGCTCTCGCCCAATTCCAACGTGTCGTCATCACCAGGGTCAACGCATTCATCGAGATCATCAGGGGCCTCACTTAATTCTGCTGTGTTGCCCTCATCGTTGACAGTCATCGATTCAACATCACCACTTTGAGTGCGCTGTGCCAGATCCAGCAGCATATCGCGCGCTTGTTTGGCAAATTCAGGCTGATCATCAAGCGTTTGTTCCAGCACATGCAACCAGCGCTCGCAAACAGATGCAATGCATGCATACTCGACGCTTGCAGACTGCCTGAGGTGCAATGGCGGCATGCCGGCGTCGTTCACCACAGCGCGAAACCTGCGTCGACACAATAGCTCCAGGGCATCCTCATATAGCTTCAGCGTCGCTGCGCCCTGTTCTGTCACTGCTCTGCTGCTTTGATCAACCTTACAGGTTCTGGAATCCAGATTGATCCGCACTCCCTCATAAAGGTTTGCCCCCAGTGCCTCATAACGCTCGCGCTCAAGCAGGTCGAACAGTCGACCATACGGATCCTTCGGTGCATACTGCCGGTGGACAAAGCTGTCATGGTGAGCGCGCATGAGAGCCAGCGCATCCGCATGGCCACGCTCAACCGGACTGGCCGCGTCTTTTTCAGAATCCGGTAACTCGAACGCAGCATCCTGCGCCAGGCTGCGGGCGCAGGCCGCCAGACTTTGCGTAACTAGCTGGTCAATGGAGGTATCGTTCGCCACGTTAAGTATGCGTGTATCCTAGCTTGATGATAACCAATATCAATTTCTAATCTCTACAACTCACTGCGCAAATAGTCATGTCCGATCTTCCAGCGGCACAACGCCATGCTCTAGAAGCGTGGGCAGAGCAAGCCATCGAGGCAGGCTGGCTGCCAAGCGATAGCTGCAACTCTCTCAAGCATTCCACTGTTAGCGCGCCCCAGGATCTCTTTAAAGAAGAGCAACGCCCTCTGGTAGCAGGGCTATTCGGTGGCACCGGTGTAGGCAAGAGTACCTTGTTAAACCGATTAGCCGGCGAACCGGTAGCGCGTGCCAGTGCAGAGCGACCCACCTCTCGTGACATCACCCTATACGTACACAGATCTATATCGGTCGACAATTTGCCCGATTCATTCCCGATGGAGAGAATGCGCACCTCCCTGCATAACAACGAACACTACAAGCAGGTCTTGTTCATCGATATGCCGGATTTTGACAGTGTCGAAGCTTCAAACCGAGACCTGGTCGATCTTTGGTTGCCCCATCTGGATGTCGTCATTTATGTCGTAAGCCCCGAACGTTATAGAGATGACCAAGGATGGCGGCTGCTGCTTCGGCACGCACATGAACATGCCTGGCTTTTCGTCATGAATCACTGGGATCGAGCAGAGGCTGAGCAGCTGGATGATTTTAAGCAGCAACTCGGCGCAGCCGGGCTCCGCGAACCAATGATTTTTCGAACCGACTCATCACAGCAAAAAGACGCACATTCGATACCTGCACACGATCTCCAGAGCACCGATATAACCCGCTCATCCGCAGCAGATGATGATCTGGATCTGTTAGCGAGCACCCTCAAATCTCTGTCTGATCAATCAATCATCAAAAACCTTGAGGAGCACGGTATTTTAGCCAGGCTCAAAACCCTGAAAACAATTGGCGATGGCTGGCTTGAAGCGTTGGGTCAACAAACGATCTGGCAAGACATGCCTGGCAGTTGGCAGTCACATTGGCGCCGCGATACCGCAGATTTACGCGAATCAATGCAATGGAAGATTCAGGCTCAAGCCAGGCAATATGTCGAAACCGAAGGCTTCCTGTCTAGCCTGATCAAGCGTAAGAAAACGGCTGCTATGCCAGTGCAAAGCGAGACTGCGTTCATCGATGAATCCCTGCTGGTGCGTCTGGATAACACGCTGGCGGACTTTCTTAACCAGCAGGCACAGCGACATGAGCTGGCAATTGGTGCACTAAAAGAGGCGGTTGCCGAACCGTATTCGCGGTGCCGGCGAGATCTGGCGGCTCGTGTGGACGACTCGCTGCAACGTTCCCTGGCTTCGCCCGGCTCACAATGGCATCGCAGGCTCTACAAAGCCGCAGGACTTCTTTGCGCCCTGCTACCCCTGGCCGCTTTGGGCTGGATAAGCTGGCGAGTTGTGGGTGGGTTCGCTGCTGGCAGTAGCGACCCGAGCGCGTATCTGAGCTCCAACTTTGCCATCAACGGAGCGATGCTATTAGGAATTTCATGGCTGATTCCTGCTTTTGCCCACCATAAACTCAGGCCATCCAGAGAGGTCGCTGCGGCGAAAGGCTTGGAGGCGGGGCTTGCCGATTCACTTGACTGGTGTGAGAGCACTGTTTTTGAGTCATTAGAACAACTGGGCACTCGATCAGCTGCGCTGCGTGATGCCTATCAGCAACTTTGGGAGCACTTGCCAACGCATCGCTCGGTCGATCTGTCAGAACAGCTGCAAAGGCTGTTAACCCATGATGACGAGCAAACAGCTGTTCACAGATCGTTGGATGTTCGTGCTAACACCCATAACTCCACCGATTCTGCGCCAGTATCATAAAGTTCACGGGCCAACTCTCTGCTGGTGGAGCCAGTGGTGAGCACATCGTCAACGATAGCGATCCGCTTTCCCTGAACGGCCTGATCAGCCCGAAAAGCGCCCAGTATTCGATATTGGCGTTCGGCACGACTCAGCCCAGCAAGCGAGCCAGTATCGACAATTCGACAAGCGCCACCAGGCCATGAAACGAGACCTAGTTCTCGAGCACACCAGCGAGCCAGATCGGAGGCCTGGTTGTATCCTCGGCTGGCTTGACGATCGGGATGCAAGGGCATTGGCAGTAAATAATCGGGCAACCCCTGATCACCCTGCCGGGATCTAACCGACCTAGCCAATAAACAACCCAACACTCTGCCAATCTGACGATTTTCCCGGTACTTTAATACCCGGATGAGCTTATCCAGCGGAAAACTGTAACGATAGGGAGCAATAATCCTGGAGAACACCGAGCCGTCCCGGCGACATTCTCGACAACAACCATCGCTACTCCAGCGTTTGGATTCGGCATTGTCTGTGCCCTGACTCCTGTCAGCACCGAAAACCTGACTGGGCTGTTCGATTCCGCACTGCAGACAGACTTGAGTAGTTCGCCCGCTTCTATCGGTATGCAGACACCGCTTCAGAAGGCTTTCGCAAGCGTCACAAATGTCGATCTCAGACTCACTACGACCCAGACAAAGGCTGCAATAGGAGCCAATATTCAGTCGCAAGGCAGGAAATTCGAGTTTTTTTGACCATTCGGGTCGGTAAAAGCTCATCAGCAAGGGTCCTTTTGCCTCTGGAACGTGGTGTATAGCCTACACTCTACCGTGAGTCTTGGCAGTGGCAGCTTACATTTGTTGTTTTTTTCACACTTGATTTGTGTGGATTGAGTTTACAATTGGCCTAATTGCCGCTATACAAGACAAAAATACAACAAGTTTGTGTTGTCACTTGGCGTGCAGCAGAAAGTTGTTGGCTTTGAAATTGACCGGTGCGTGTCAGAGATCGTTTTATTCTGAGAATTTTCGCATCGTTTGTTTGAATTTGTTTTTTATATATCTCAACTAGTGGGAGCTAGCTATATGAATAGAAACTTTGGTACCGTCGGTTCAGTCGCCGCCCTGCTACTGGGCAGCAGCGTCGTTTTCGCTCACGATGTGGCTCTGGACGGCCCTATTGAAATCCCTGCGGGGTCTTCCGGATACGTCAATGTCGGTGGCAGCGCCTTACGCACAGGCGGTGGTGAGTGCTTGAAACTGGGCGGATTCAGCGAAGAAACCCAAGTCAATGCTTGCGAAGGCATTGAAGACACAGCTGAAGTAGCTGCAGAACCTGAAGCCGCTCCTGAGCCAGAGGCAGCTCCTGCCCCTGAGCCTGTCAAGAAAGAGCCAATTATTACCACTGTATCAGTGGGTGGTGAAGCGCTATTTGCGTCAAACTCTGCCGAGCTTAGTGGTAATAGCGAACAGGCACTGAGCGATCTGGTTGCAAAACTTGGCACCTTTCAGGAAATCATGTCAATCGAAGTCGTTGGTCACACCGACTCAGCTGGCGATGCTGACTACAACCAAGGCTTGTCAGAGCGTCGCGCAGCGGCCGTCGAAGCCTATATCGCAGCCGCATACCCCAATGTGAGTATCAGCAGCAGCGGTATGGGTGAAAACAGCCCTGTCAGCACTAACTCTACAGCCGAAGGTCGTCAGATGAACCGACGTGTAGATGTACAGGTTGATGCAAAGAGCGTCACTGAGTAATGTAACCTGCTGGAGAGTCGACTCGTTCGACTCTCCTTTGCGCTAACCTATATTCACCAAGTAGCACCTAACCCGATATACAACTTCTGTAGTTTGCTACACAGTCCTTAAATCCCCACGGAGAATACATATGAACACTCGTCAAGCTCTTGCGCTGAGTGCCTGTTTGTCACTGGTATCGTTTGGAGTATCAGCCCAAGTCCAAGTTGAGGGTGATGTCGAAACCTCGGGCGACGGTTACATCAACACTGGTGGCATGGTACTGAAAACTGGAATGGGTGAGTGCTTTCAAACAGGTACTTTAGGTGATGACAACACCATTAATGCCTGTGCAGGCATTGCAGATGAAGAAGTTGCCGACGCAGCTGCTGATGCCGCAGCGGACGCTGCCGCAAAAACGGCTGAAACTCAGACAGCCGCTGCTGCACCTGCCCAAAAAGCGAAGATAGATACTCGACAGTTTAGCGAACAGACTTTGTTCGACACTAATTCCGCCACTCTCACGGATGCTGGCTCAAGCGTCATGGACAGCATGTTTGGCGCGTTGGCTGAATATAAAGGTATTACAGGAATCTCAGTCACTGGCCATACCGATAGTCGTGGCTCAGAAGCACACAATATGGCCCTTTCAGAGCAACGTGCTCAAACTGTTGCTGACGCTATTCAAGCCCGATATCCCGATGCACGAATTGATGTCATAGGCATGGGTGAAGCATCGCCGGTTCAAAGCAATGACACCGCAGAAGGTCGCCAGTTGAACCGACGCGTAGAAATCGAAGTTACCGCTACTCGCATGACATTCAACTAGACATTGAATTGATACTGCGAGAAATATAGCGCAACTTAAACCGCACTCGCGATAGTTCGCGACGCATTAAAAAGGCCAGCATTTTTGCTGGCCTTTTTGCGTTTTAGAGTAGTGGTATTAGCTAAGTTTTACTGAGAAATTCTAAACTTCTTTTTGTCTGGCACGACCACATCGACTGCCGTGCCGACCACATCGGTTGCAATATCGACTGTGCCAACTACAACATCAGTTGCAACACCAACAGCTGTACCAACAATACAGCCAGATAAGGACATAGACAGTAAAAAGGCTACTAGTAATCGAGTCATGACTGCTTTTCCCGTTTCACAGGTTTTGAGCTAAGAATTGATGCTACTCAGCACAGCAATTAACCTGCCGCAACAGTGTTTAGTTAACCGTCGATACTAATACAGAGTCTACAAAATGAATAATCCCATTGCCTACAACCCTGTCTCTGCCCACTATTCTGGCCCCACCAACCACTATCCCCGTGTCAGTAAATTCTAAATCCACCGCACCACTGCTCATGTTTAAAACACCTTGCTGCATGCCGCTAGTGCTGAGAGTACCGGGAAATAGATGAAGCTCTACCAGCTCTCGACTCTGCTCTGAAGTCAGTGTTGAGATGTCTTCCCCAACGCTGAAAGCGATATCGGACGGCGCGAATAACGTCCAACCGTTTCCATCATTATCGTTTTGCAATAATTCAGTCAAACCCGCCCGTTCAACCAACAACAGCAAGGTCGAGTAATCCGATCGCTCCAGAAGTGTATTGGCAATATCTTCTGTAGTGGGGGGTGGGATATTGTCGTTAGGATCAATGAAGGGCGCATCATTGTCGGGCGGCAGACCCGTGCTGCTGGAGGAGCAAGCTGCAAGTTGCAAACAGCTAACGACCAGAAGAACTAACGCTAGCCTTGATCTGATTGTCACCCGTGACCATTGAATTGTCCAATCCATGGTGCTGTCGTATGTTTTCATTCCACTACTATAACTAAAGTGCTCGCGTTAGTAGTGTAACTTTCAGGAAATACCACGATGCCGGCCAATCCCAGTCAGTGGTCAGTGGCGCACAGAGCTCGCTAGTGGTTAGCCCACCACCATTACTGCACGACAGGGTCAGGCAAACTGATTACCGTTAAGTCACCCGCTTGATCCAATATCAGTTGCTGGGCAGTTACCCCCGCCAATGTCGTCTGAGCGTTGATTTCACTGCCTACATCAAAACGACGATCATCTTCCGTCACCACGTAAACCGGCTCCGATGCAGAGACAAAAACCACGCGGCTGCCAAAAATTTCCAGCAGATCCACAGATGATTGCTCAGCCGAAGAAACCGTACCAGCCGGCAAATCGGGTTTTGGTGCAGCAATGGTGAGCACCACGGGTTCTAGTTCAGTTTCCAGTAAGGAATTTTGCGAGGACTCGGCGGCTACAATGATCTCTGCTGCTTGTTCGTTCTTATCATTGTTGGCGACGTCTGTATCTGTCATCACACCGGCCGCGGACTCTATCTGCTGCGTGCGCTCAACCTCAACCTGAACGGCAGGTGCATCATCGGCGCTGAACATTTCGATAACCCTATCAGTCACTATCAAACCAAATGCTATGACACCAATGCCGATTAAAGCCTTATTCAGTTTATGAGGCCATGTTTCCTGTTGAGGTGTCGCTTGTGAGTTTTGTTGACTAGCAGAGTTCATTGTTGAATTGCTCTTTTGAATTTTTATTCGCACCTTCAAAACGTTCTAAAACGTATTGAAGCCTGGAATGTCATCTACAGATAAGATCGGTCGTGGACCATCATTCGCCCCCACTACCTTTTGTTCTGTTTGTTTGCTCGACGTGATGTCTTTGATCATTTGCTCTGACCCCTTATCCACCACTATCGCCTGATTAGCTCGTGCCTCGGAATCAGCGAGTTCGGCGGTTATAAGACTGGCCGATCGTTTTACAAATGATGGATGTCCGCTGACTCGAATGGCTCCTTCACCAAACTCTATGCTATTGCCTGGCAGCAGCCCTCGATCAAGCTGGGATTTAAAACCATCAGCTAACGAAGCATCGGTCATGGCGATAGACACGTTACTCAGAGCACTCTTATCCACCGCACGGAGCACGTCTTCCTCGACGTCAAACAGAACCGGATAATTATCTGATAAGTCATTCAGTGTTTCTTCCACTGAACCGCTGAAGCGCCCAGAAATAATCCCGGGTAAAACTCCTTCGATCTGCGGCGTTCTCCCGGAGATACTAGCCAATTGCTGTATGAACAGATTCAGATTCGCATTATCTACCCAGATATTAACCACAGCATCATCGGCATCGTCTGCGAAGGTCTTGCCTGCACCTGTCAATAAAAGCCCTGTGACCAGGCAAATCGCTACGTACAGTTGTTTATAGTGGCTGTTGCAATTATTCATATCGACTGTTTATCCTGTGAAATCCTAGGACGTTAGATCAAGAATTTTTCTTGCGCTTCAAAGTCAAAACAACGCCTCGGCGAGGCATGACCTCATCAAAGGTCTGAGGTGCCCAGCAGCCTTCATCTAGAATTTGATCGTGCTCGAGGCCCGAAAAAAGAAATGCCTCCTTGACGCGATTTGCTCGACCCAGTGCCAGCAAGCTGTTCCCATTGCTTATCTCAGTTTCTCCATGGCTACAACCGATAACAGACAGCACATCAGTATCTGGATCCATCTTTGATACATACTCGTCTATAACCTGTTTATTGCTCTCACCCAGGCGCAGAGAGTCATTTGGAAAAATCAGTATGCTCTGGTCGATATCTTCGTAACCTGAAAAAACATCCTTGTAGTTAGAGCTCATAGTTTCGTAAATATTGTTTTTGACCGCATTCTGATCATCGCGTTTCCACCACGAACTGATTTTCTTCGGTTTTGGTGCTGCAGCGAGCACATCCTCGATAAGTGGCCCTTCATAAGCCTTGAAGGCAACCGTTGAAAACTCACTATCGGGCACTTCAAAAATATCGTCATTAAGCGAAATTTTGCGCTGCTCAGCACCTCTGATAACTTGCTCGCTAATAGGCACAGTAGAATCGGCAACGATGGCGTAAGAACGCTCAACTGATATCTGGCCTATGGTTAACACGTACCGCTTCTGCTCACCTTTTTCGGATGCTGATTGTTTGATCTGCGGCTTAACCTGATTGAGCCCTTCCTCTGAGTTAACTAATTCAAGCTTGTATCCACGCTCTTGCAGTTCCTCATTGATATGCTGCCCGAAGTGGGAATTGCGTCTGGTGATCTGCACAGTAGCCAACTGTGGCTGCAAGTGAGGAAATTGAGCGATCGAATTAACCAGGTTTTTGGCAATCAAGTCGTAGTCGGGCTCAGCCTCTCTATCCCAGGGTGCTTGCAGACCCAGGGTACTGCACGCTGATAAGGCTGACAAAGCCAATAGCAAGAGTGGAACTCTAATTAAAGACAAACGACTTGAAGTTACAAGGGAGTCGTGACTGAACATCGTGACGTGATTCCTGATTGATTATTAAGGCGCTGAAGAAGCAACAGTTCAGCAACAATAGCGTGATCTCAGGGATAAAGGACAGTAACTTTGTTGTGTCAGCACAACAGCCGACAACTTGTTTTCTGACTTGTAATTCTAACAAGCCCTTATGACAAAATAATGTCGCGAACGCCAGTTAAAGCGTCATATTACTGTCTCTGATGTGCGGTTTTTCTTGCCCTTTAGAAAGCGTTATAAACGCATTCGCAAGAACATCAATGCCTGCATGACCGAATACCGTGTTTTGTATATTCAGGAGCTGGAGGTGATTCGGAATTCAATGACATTGCTCGAGTTCGAATCTGGTTTGAAGCCCAGCCCGATAGTGCCGAAATTATCCAGCGATGCAGATTCTCGTCTAATGAACTCTGGCGACAAGCCACCTCTGATGACATAAGTGCCATTTGTGCTGGAATCATGCAAAACATATCTACCACGCAGTAACTCTATCTTCGCGTGGTTTCGCGATGCTGACTCAGAGTCCACGACGACATCATTATCGTGTGAGCGACCAAACGACACACTGGGATTACGTTCATCCACTCTTATTCGCTCAGCGCCTATGAGAAGTTCGAGTACCAGATTTGTCTTGTAGCGTTCTGTTCGACTGACAGCCGTAATAATAGCGGTCTCACCTGCATCACTGGCCCAATGAACCCGATACACGGGCATGGGCTCAGACATACCTTTAAAATCCACCCGATCCAGGTAATGAGTGCTGCTCCGGTGTCTAATGGACAACTGTGCAACAGCATCCTCCGAGGTACAGATTTCATCAGCCTCTGCAAAGGAAGCAATCCTGGCAGCCAGATTCACAGCGTTTCCGTAAACATCACCCGCGTCAGGTATGACTTCGCCGTAGTGGAAACCCACTCTTACTGACAGATTAAGTGAACGATGTTCTCGCTGGATATCCACAGCTGCGAGATAGGCCGAGTCGGTACTTTCGAAACTGGCCAACGCGGCGTCGCCTACCGTTCTGAGCAGCTGACCATCATGGTTCTCGACCACCATTTTCATGCATTGAAGAGAATCGGTCACTCGCAAATGAGCTTCTACATCCCCTTCGGTCTGGAATAGCCGCGTACTGCCTGCGAGGTCTGCAAAAAGCACTGTCAGTCTCTGAGAACTCATCACCCACCTGGTATGAAGCACCTAACAACGAAATGGCCACATTTGCGGTGTCTGCGCTTTAGTCAGCCACAGAGCTGACTATATACCGATTACCAGCGATCTGGCAGTTCTTTGTGAATATGAACGCAGTGGTTTTCGATCGATATATACCCACCGATGCGAAGCTCTTTTAATATTTTACTGATCATCTCGCGACTGGAGCCCACCCGGCTGGCCAGCTCCTGATGGGTAATCCGGGGAGTCACGAGCGTACCGTCCTCAAGCTTGGTGGTAGAACTGTTTAGAGTCCTGACAAGGCGCCCATACACATCCATCAACGCCAGACAGCTCACATCCTCGGTCATGCCGCGTATTCGTCCAACCAGAGAGTGGATAATAGCCTGGGCTACCGAGGGCTCTTTCATGATCTCCCGGTTAATTTCAGCCTGCGGCACCACAAGGCACTGACAGGCACTTGTGGTAATCACATTGGCGGTTCTGGACTGGCCATCCAGTAAACCCAACTCGCCGAAACAGTCGCCTTTGGAAAAGGTGCCCACAATAAATTCATTGCCATCGTCATCGTCGGTAAACGCATAGGCACTGCCTTCAATCAGAACATAGGCAGCATGACTCTCTTCACCCACAACAATTATGTGAGTGTTCTTCTTGAACTTACGTAGCGTGGCAGCCCGCTCCAAATTGGTAATCGCGTCTTCGGGGAACGATTTAAAAAACTCGATCTCCGACAACGACATGGAGTTTTCTGCCGAACTTAGCTTAGCCATACGAAAACATGCTCACCGTTAAGAACTAATAAAAAACCAGCGCCTTTAAAAAACCTGATTAGCGTGACTAGATGCACGATTGTCCGCCCGGTACCGTGTTCGCGCCAGGTATGCTTCCAGAAGGAGCACCGTTAAGAATCCAGCTTAAGAGCAAACCATAGTCGGCATCGCTGCTCAGCCTATAACCGCCTGCATGATAAGCGTCGGCTTGAAACGAAGTGTCTCTTATCTGAGAGCTTTCTCTATTGACTTGATCAGTCGACCCATTAGAGGGTTTTCGCAAGATCAAGCTATCTAATGGAGAATCGAAATTTACGCGAGCCAATACGCTTCGATACAAAAATTCATTGCCATTAATCTCATCGCTACTGCACGGCGTGAAATAAATGGGCATTGAAGTGAAACCCTGGCCTGGTGCGTGACAATCAACACATCCTACTGTTTCAAATAACTCCTGGATGCCGCCTGATCCGAAAAAACTGACCGCATCGCCTGGCAAGCGCGCATCTGTATCGCTGGTTGAAACAACGCGCACTGTTTGTGTTGCCGAATCAGTACCGCCGTGCACACCATCGACAGATAGCGTCAACGTGTAGGTAGCTGCAGTGCTCACTCTAAGGACGGCGTCACCATTGGGTCCAGCTGCCTCCACCGTCGCAGTAGCGGCAGGCTCAACCGACCAGCGATGCCCGCCGGATGCTGCAAAGGCACTTCCGGAACCAGTAATAGCTATATCCAATCCACTTCCGGTGGCTGCATCGACTCCGGTGGCGACCGCTGGTGCACTGATAACGGCAACAGGCGCACCGGGCCTTATTGCCCTTTGGTCGGCATCAAAGCGTTCGTCCGCTAAAGACAAGGCATTGGCAAGCGTTGCAGGATCCTTGTCGTCACTGTCCCAGAAATCAGAATAGTTCAGCAAACCCAGCGGCATTTTTCCCTGTTCGTAAATCAGATGATCAATTCGCTGCGCATAAGTATCGAATCCCGTCCTGGTTGGAAACGCCCCGGAGGTATTAACGTTGGTGCCACGCAAGGCATGACAAACAATGCAGTTAGGACCCACTAATGAACGATAAAGATCCTGATCTGATTGCCAGTCCGCGGGTACAAAATCGCCATTGTAACGATTGGCCAGATTGCCAGGATCACCGGAATAGCGCCCCTCCAGTAGCTCAATGGCCTGGGCTGCCGACCAATCTCCATCGCCGTTAAACTCGGCGTCACGTTGACGGTAAGTTGCCAGTATTGCCTCATTGATGAGCTGGATTCCCTGCTCATTTTCATCTCGGGTAAACCCTGGTTCGTCGGCGAACTGCAAGGTGTCGAATTCTATGATTTGCATCTGTGCCATGACATCGCCAGCGATACCATCAATCAAAGTTGGTGCTAACTTCAAAACACTATTAGCATCCCGGTAAACCAGCGTTCGACCACGACCGCCATGGCAAACAATACATGTGGTGGGCATTGGTTTTTCGCCACGATTGTCCAGATCGACGAAATGCTGCTGATCACCACTGGGTAACGTCGCACGGATGCCATCACCGGCAAAGTTATAGAACTTAGTGAACTTACTGGCATTGAAGGCAGTATCGGGAAAACTGCTGAACTCAATAGCATTCACACCAAAATTCCAGGTTCTGTCACCGCTAACCAGGGCCTCGAAATTCAACGGACCATAGGGTACGCCCGGTACTGCATCTACTTGAAAATTTTCTACATAGACAGCCACGTCATTTGTTTGCGTGTTCCATCGCATAAACATATTACGCCCGTAACCCAAGTCTTTTGTATCTCTAAACCTGACGTTTGTTTGTCGGCAGTTGGCAGGATTACAAGCAGCCTCAGAACCGTCCTCGTTTATAAAGCCGTTTTCAATCCGCCATTTGCGAAAAGTATCTCGAGTATTGTCGGGGTCAATCGTGTTGTAGTAAGCCACGGGGAAATCCTGAACATTATCAATCTCACCAGCCACAACACCATCTCGTGGAACAGCAGGAGTCTGATTCAGGAATTCATTAAATGCGTCGGGATCGTTGGTCAACGGGAATTGCGGATCACTGATATCCGTCTCATCAGCGCCTCTACAGCCAACGATAATTAAGCTGACCGCCGCCACCATAATCCATTTTCTATAGCTCATAGTATTACTCAACTTATTCTCAACAACACAGGGCCAGCCTGCTGGATCACTCGGTTCAGAGATCAATACTTAAGGTGAATTCAATCAGGCTTCGGTCGTAACCGATATCACCATCGGCTTCAGTACTCACAAAACGATAAAGCAAGTTAGCTTGAATAGTTCCACTGAGACCATAGCCTATCCCTGCTTCAGCAATGGCAGAGTTCGCGTTGATCAGATAGGCAAAGCGCTCAGCTGGTGCCCCTCCAAAAGCCTCGTCAGGCTCTATGACGACAGCATTGTTAACGATATTAAGAGAAGGCGTTGCAGTAGACACTTCATCACCGATGACATAACGCAAACCAGTACGAAGCACTATCCGCGGAGCAGGTGAAAAATTGGCTGTGGCAAACAGGGTTGTCTTCGTGGTTCCAAAAACTTCAGTTTCGGCTTCGCGCACTTGAGCCTGAATACCTAACGTAGTATCAAAAAAATTGGTTGGCTGGAAGTTTATCGAACCTGCGGCATCGATCAGAACACTATCGCGAATCTGAGTTTGTGAATCAAGATAGCCAACACCTGCCGACAATCGTACAAACGGGTTACCGGCACCTTTTTTTGACTCTCGAAACCAGCCTAAACCAACGCGATATCGCGATTCACCCAAGCCTTCTATATCCAGATTATGTTCGAAGCTGGCTGAACCACTAATAGAAAGTCCACTGGATGCGACGTCATCATTGTCTAATGGAACTGAATACAAACTACCTGTCACCCGTGCGCGTACCGAGGACGTCTCTTCAATGTCACGTTCGAACTCAGCCTTGGCAGGATTACTATCACTAATGAACTTTAGATCCACCCCAGTTAGCTCAGCCGCCGATATGTTGGCACCCATCGCTAACAGTACCGGACCTAGCCAACCAAAGCTGGATTTCATATTCAATACCTCGCGAACACTCGATTAACCCGAAAAAGCCCAACGCAGCCCAGCATAATCAGCAACAGGTAGGGACTTAAACTACCGCCACCTCTTGCTGGATTGAGTACTACATCAGCAGGTCCAGAATTTTCATCGTTAAAACTTAACTGCCTGGCAATGTTAGCAACAATTTCGACTTGACCGTTAGCACTGGAGTCCACATCGTTAAATCCACCATCGGTCGCAACTATCTTGACACACTGATTGCCGGCAACTAAACCTGCTCTATAGTTCGCACTCGAAGCCAAGGGGCAACCCGCGCCGCCCATGGGTGCACTCTCTACAGCGTTGGGCGAACCCGTATCGAAGCTTCTCCACATGCCGCTGCCACTGTCAAATAACCGCAGCACAGGGTTCAAAGGTAAGTTTGTTCCCAGTTCAACGATAAACTCAGCGCGATCCCCATTGGTTTGCACGATCAAATTCATAATGCCCATCAAACTACTGACCCCGGGATCGTCACCCGGGCTAATGCCTGGAAAAACGCTACCCAAAGACTGAGAAAACTGAGCTTCTGACAACAGGATTGCCGCACTGCTATTGTTGTTTGCCTGCGCCACAGCCTGGGCAATACGCCCTAATGACATTGATTGTTCGCTTAAGAACACCGTGCTGTTAGCAGTAGAGCTGGTTGCCGGCAGCCTGTTGGAGTTGCCATCATCGTCATCCAGACTAAATGGATAGCCATCGCCATCCCGATCAGCAAGAGGTTCACACAGATCACCGATACCGTTTCCATCACTATCAGTCTGATTAGAGTTCGGTACCCCGGTGCAGTTGTCAACAGAATCTTCAACGCCATCAAGATCCAGATCTATGCCACCTCCAGGAGGCGAAACCGAACCATCATCTTCCCGGCCTGAAATATAACGAATTGCCTGGATGAGCTCCCGGGTGCTGAATTGTGATGCGAAGCCCGGCATCGCACCCAAGCCATTCAAAACACTTGGAAGCAGATCTTCAGGCAAACCACCTGCAGCCTCAATGCGTGAGTCCCAATCAGCATCATCTCCAATCAGTGGGGCACCAGAGAGGCCTGTTAGATGGCAGGTCGAGCATTGCTCTTCTACTAATGCCCTCCCGCTTTCAAACGGCTGAGCGGCGATACCGGCCTGTCCATCACCATCTGGATCAACATCGCAAAGATCACCAATTAAATCACTGTCCATATCTGCTTGATCGCTGTTAGGCAAGACCGGACAGTTATCAACAAAATCAACCGCACCATCTCCATCAGTATCTGACGGTGCAACAGTGACCACTACTGAGTCTGAGAAAGCACCTGATGCATCGAAGACTCGATAGCTAAAAAAGTCATCATTGATGAGTGCTACCGCGGCTGTATAAAGCACGTCACTGCCAACAACAGATAATGTATTGCCCATTGACGATGTCAATGCATCGAGCTCGATAGATAATGAGTCGCCATCCACATCGAAATCATTAGATAAAACGTCAAGCGCAATGGGCGTACCAACCTGCGCCACTATATAGATGTCGGGTGTAGCCGTAGGCGCAGAGTTGTTATCTTCCACGATAACCTCAATGCTGGCTGATGCCTCCAGAAAGAAAACATCAGCGACTATCAAACTGACTGTGGCCGATCCGCCGCCTAGCGCAACGATATTCAATCTTCCCTCAGGCGAATAACTAGCTGTTGCGACACTAGGATTGCTACTCTCAACCCTATAAGACAAGCCGTCTAGCGCTTCGTCTTCAACACCTACATCAATACTGCTACTGCTTCCCGGGGCGAGCGTAATCGACGCATCGACATTTAGAAGCAGCACTACCGGTGGCGCATTAACAGGGGGTTCTACTACAGGTGGGATGATAATCGGCGGCTCAATAGGCGGAATGACAACAACAGGTGGGATGATAATCGGCGGGACTACTATCGGTGGTTCAATAGGCGGGATGACAACAACAGGCGGAATAACCGGCGGCACAAATACAGGTTCTAAAACAGCAACACTGAATGATTCGGTGACAGTCTCTGCATCTGAATCGGTAACCCGAATGCTAATAGTGCTACTACCTTCGGCTATCGGATTGACTGAGTAGGATCCTGAGCCATTGTTAGTAATCAAGGCAACGCTTGTGTTGGAAGATGTCACTAACACAACGGGGGAAGGCTGGTCATCAGTAACGGTAACGCTGAAATCAAACTCATCACCATCTACCTCTAACGTTTGGTCGGAGGGTATCTGCGAGGTTATGGAGGGAGGCTCATTGGGTTCTGGATCTCTATCAATCGTGACACTGTCACAATTCCACTCCCGCCCCGAACTGCCGCTCGAACCCGCAGCGTCGAGCATGCAATAGCGTAACTCGACGGGATTTGCACTGCTTGAAAAATCGACTTCCACCTGACCACCTGCAACATTACGCGCATTGGAAACCTGCTGCGCCGTGCCTGTGGTTTGGTATCGAAAAAACGACAGGCCACCTGATGCATTGAAGCCCCGCAAGTTGACTATGGCAGAAGTGGCATCGAAGGGAACGCTTGAAGGCGATTCAACCTCCAGAGCGTTGTTTTCTTGATTGGGTGAATGACATCCGCTGCAATCAAAGGATCCTGTGTCATTCACAAACTGCAGGGATTGAGTATCCCAGCGGCTCTCAAAGGCATGTGCCGGCATGCCCGCGCATAAGCCTATGACAGTAAGCAATAAAAAACGGGCAGAAGCGTTAAACCTGAGAGACGCTACTCGAAGAGAATCGTAAAACATATTTGATATTCCATGTGCCGCTGAATCGGCTGCTTTCCCTGGAGGCAATGCGTTACTTATCAAGTGCAGATAGCAAGCTGCCGCCTCGTATCTTGTTGATTATTACCACACTAATCGTTTTTTAACTATTGTCCTATGCTCAAAAAGGCAGAAAACTGATGATTAACCACCACAGTGAAAGTGCTGCGATGAGTGTCGGCAAATGCCCCAATGGCCTTTTGGGCAGATTATTCGAATTTTCTGTGTTCATAACAAGCTATTCCGTGCAGTCGTTTTCATTGACTTCCACAGTAGTAGCTGACTGCTGGAATCGCTGTGATTCACCTGCCTATTGAAAGTGAATATTCACGTTTAAGTAGTGCGCCCACGCACAATTCTGCAATACATCTAACAAACTAGCTGGAAAGAACGCCAAGATTTGGGTGACTTCAAGGGTAGTTCACGCTAGTGTGTGGCTATAGCGAGAATAATATTGACTTTCCTTGCGTAGTAGCTCAGTGGACAGGCCACAACTTCAACGCAGTGGCGTCATCGGTTGGAATACTAATGCCTAGTGACAAAAAAAGATTGAACTTGCTCTATGCGCCTATTGCCGCATGCCTGCTCAGCACTGCCTGCGCCAGCAAGGTCGAAACCCGCCAGACAGAGGTAGATCGTTACGAGGTTTTAGAAACACAGCTAATTGATGAAAGGGCAGCCGAAGAGCGACGAAGACGCTCTGAGATGCGTGTTGCAGAAAGACTTCGTCAGATCGAGGTTGAACGTGCCGAAGCAGAACAAGAACGCAATAAAGCCAGAGCATTGGCTCAAGCCAAAATAGATGCAGAGAACACACTGGATGATACCTCACTTCTCAGCTTGCCTGAGACGCCAGTTGTAACCAGTGTGGTTGTAGAAAACTCATCTGATACAGCCGAAACAGACTTGTGGTCCTTGCAGAATTACCCAAGCCCAATCGATGGCTCACCTATCTGTGCTGTTGTGTCTAGAACGAGTAACGTTAGCAACGGCACTCTGGATACAAACGTGTCTGTCGTGATCAGCGCAGATAAAGTCTATCTTAGAACGGACGCAACCTTCGATCCTGATGCGCCTGAAACTGGTTTTAGAATCGACGCAGGCATTCCAATACTGTTTAACTCTTATCACAACGAGTTAACAGCGGTCATTGATAAAGGTTACGCACGATTGCTTAACGCTGTTGAGTCCGGCTCAACTCTGATAGTGGCATTTGCCTATTCGCCACAACTCTCAACAGCCGAAACGCATGTTTTAGAGCTTAGTCTTGAAACAATCGCCAACCCTCTGGCACAACTGGAAAGCTGCGAAACCGATAATAAATCACTGACTGACGATGTAGTAGCCGGTGAACCCTTGTAGTTAGATGACTCTCTATAATTAGATCAGGCACTACAAAGACCGAAGGTGCTCTCCGCCATCGTGTCCAGCCATAGTCACGCCTATTTTTGCTACATTATGACCACTGATAGGGATAGGTAGTGAAGCACGGTAAGATAGTATCAACAGCATGTCATCCGTATTGATTGTGACAGTATCAAGTTCACACATCTGTCTGCTTTTTGATCCAGCATTAGTCTGCATATGCAAATAGGGGTTAGGTAATCCTGGCAGCCTGAACTCAAGCGTAGCGAGGGGTGATGCATTAACAACTCTGACTCTTTCATCACCGTTCAAACGTGCATCCAGAATTAATCCCGTGTGAGCTGCATTGTAGAAACGCGTATCGAAGTCGGATGGCAGCCAGGGCTTTCTGGATGCTTCCCATTTTTCATCATACGTGCCTGCATACCCTGCACGTGGATACCAGTTAGGACTGACAAACCCAAAGCCCATTGGCGCTGGTGCATCGTGATAAGAGGCAATGAGCTGTGCAGCATTTTCGATGTTGGGTAGTGCATCTCCAACAACGAGTTTACCGGAGGGGTGATGATAACCTTTACCAACGGGATTTCTGTTTTCTATAGCAGGCATACCCTCTACAAGAGTTGTTTTATCCAGACCTCCGAAAGCATTCTCGTAAATTAGTGGAACCGATTCAACAGGCTTTGGACGAGAGATTGCAGGACCACCGGCACCATCAAGCCAGACTCTGTCACCAAATACGATAGCACGCTGAACGGTATTCCCTATGCGTAAGCCGACTTCGAATTGACTCAAACCGGGTTCAGGTGGCTGAGCAGTAGCAATAAGAATAACATCGGTCTTTGGTTTTGGTAGTACCGCCTCAGGCTCATAACGATAGCTACTTGCCTCAGGACTACCGTTAAATTCACCCGCGACGTTTAGCTCTATTTGATCTGCTAGTGGAATCAAAACTCCTTGGGATTGATCTTGAATACGAAAAGAGGCTTTAAGCAATCCCACCAGGACCGGCTGAGACTCTTCATCGTTCATAAAGAGCCCTTCAAACAGAAACGGTGTGTGATTGTAAGTGACCGGATGACCCATGAGATCACTCGACTCCTGTTAGCAATTGACCGTCAACGTACCATTTACCCGGTACGAATTTTTGTGAATCTGACAGCGACTGCTGCATGGCAGCTAGTTGTTGTCGTTGTTGGCGAACGTTAAGTGATATATCGAATGGTTCAGTCATCCTATAGCGACAGCGTAATTCATGCTCGGTGTAAAAACGTCCCCATTCGGGTATGTTGTCTTTACTCAGGACGCGTACCAATGAATCAGGAGTGATTAATTCACCTAAGCGATAACGTGCGCCAGCATTAAACTTGTCTCTGTTAGCCTTTAACCATTGCTTCCAGCGCTCAGGGTCCACCGCCACGCGGGTACGTTCCTCACCATAGGCTTCCCCGTCAGGACGTTTTGGTTTGTTCCCTAATTCATACTCAGCTTGTTCTTCCTCAAACAGTTCACCCTCATCGATCTCTTCTTCTTCAAATACTACTTCAAACAGTTCAGCACCAGTGATATAGAAAAGAGCGACCGCTACCGTTTCAGCAAAATCGGAATCTAACAGACTGACTAGCGGGCGAGCCACCTCCGGCAAGCCGCTAAGTGCCAATGCCTGAAGAATATCTTCGCTAACGCCTGATTGTAGATTGGATAACAGTGATCGGGCGTAGCCAGGACCAGCCCCGATCATGATCGCCGCCTTTACACCAGCTGCAGAACCATCGCTTTGAAGGGCAGGATTTTTGCCGACATCAAGAGCCAAGCAATGTAAATTGATTGTTGACTCTCTTCTGATCTGCTCATTTTCTGACCCCACTGCCACAAGATGCGCAGCTCTGAACGAACCTTCCGCGATCAAACCAAAGAGCCCTATCTGCTCTGCGAGCATATCCTCATCTATTGTTTTGTCTTCTTGAGACTTGGCGGCAAGAAGCATATCCAATCTACCATGGAGTGCTTGATCAAGCGCTTCAAGCAATACGATACCTTTGATGTGTCCAATGGCTCGTCTAATAGCAATTAGAGTCACAGAACAATTAGACTCAATATTTTGTGTAGACAAATAGACAAGTTGAGAATCGGTGGCATGCTCCGCCAGCGCGCAACTCAATGCAAGTAAATTGGCAGCATCAACTAGAACTAAAGCCGTCATTCGTGCGGCAAACTCAGCTTCCTTCTCCTGTCGCAGTATCACGGAGACATATACATAAAGTTCGCCTGCTCCATTTTCAGCTAGCTCGACGCAGCGTTTAAGTGCAACTTCCCCACCGATTGACAAGGCATCAATATGTGCCTCACGTCGACTCTCAAATTCAATAGCCTCGTTCCATGAAAATTCTGACTCTTGCAATGAGCTTGCAACTAGCTCAAAGAGAAAGGCAGCTTCCTCGATATGCTCATCATATAGATCGTTGTTGAACTGGCTTACGGAAATACCCATTGGCTCAGTTAGCTCCTGGCGCTAAACGAGCACTGCGTGGACACATAATGAAATCCTCATCGACGTTAAAAGAGCGCTGCCGAGCAATACGCAGCAATGCTAGACCTTCAACAAATATCAAACGCTCAGTAGCGATGAGAATATCTTCTAAATCGGTCGAACGACGCTCTTCAATAGAGTCGACACGCTGCGCCAGAAGCATATCGAATGCATCTAGAAAGCCTGCTTCATCAGACAGGGCTATTGCAGAACAAATTTCAAACCTTGGATCGGTTTCACCATCAAGCCATTGCTCATACTGTTCCAGCATTGAGCTTATTCTTAGCTCATCATTTTCTATAGCGTGAGAAGGCCCGAGACTAAACGTGCTGAGAAGATTGGCATAACAGTAATCCGGAAGGTACTCACGATTAGTATAAAATTCGCCAGGGCTGTATTGGGCTATCGATGCAATTTGAGCATTGTCCCCCGATGCCACAATATCGAATACGGGGTTAAGCCGTCCCCACACATAGTGATGCTGATCATCTCGCTTTGCTTTGAAGACGCGCTGTAAGTACTGCACTCGATAATCGCCACTGCGGCGCAAGTTATCGTGTAAGTGAGAGTTATCTCCTGTCGCCATCAAACCCAATATACCGATGGCTCTCAGCTTTCGCCCAAGCTCAAGCGAAATATCGCCTAGCGCCGCCAAGTCATAGTTTTCATCTTCGAACGCCATTGCCCAGAATGCTGCATCGTAGGCTAATGCATCGGCTGAATCGTTGTAGTTCACGATGAATACTCTGCCTCACCAGGTTTTGTCGGTAAAGTCTTCGAGTTTTCCCCACTTAATGCCAGTAAAACCTTGCGCATCCATGTCTAACGCCAGGTCTTTATGAACGATGGTGGGCACCCCGAAAGATGACAAGCGGAACAATTTCAGGCCTTGTAGTGCTTCTGTTTGTCTTAGTACGAGTCCGTTAACTGCTTTAATATTTTTTGTCATAGTTGAAACTTCAGCATGGCTTGCCTCTGCATCCAGACAATCCACATGCGTAGCCAAATTCAGAACAAAATAGTTGTCGTCAATATAGCGCCCTTTATGATTTTTTATGTTGATGGGCAATAGCTCGGAACCGGCTATATCCTGAGAGTCCAGATATCCCTTTATTCTTTCCGATACAACCAGTAACGATTTTATATTAAACAAAGAATCAACTAATAAGAGATCATCCGGATGATCCTCGTTCATCTCCATTTCTACATCATCAGGCCAATCATCCATTAAGGAAACACCGCGTTTGAGTCTATAGGAGCGTTTTAACCCGCTAAACTCAAGCAGATCGCAGGCATTTTTTTCGATCTTATGCAACCAAACCACATAATCACTGCTCATTCGTTAACCCCATTTCTTTAGCGCTTTTGCCAACTTCGCTATTTTTTTGGCCACTTTTCCGTCCGAGTTCATACCAGCGGCAGGGAATGGCCTCTTGTCAGCCGAACCATCGTCTGCCATAGAAAACGGTAAGTACCAATCAGAGTTAGGCGAGTCACAGCCTTTCAGCCAGGCATTATGGGTGCCTCCAACGCGCAAGCCTCTGTCACTAGCCATCAGCGCGCGAAATTTATCAGACGTGTTTTCCAAGGCACTTGCCAGGTTTTTCTCGGGTTCCTCATGTTCATCTGCAGCCAGCTCTTCAACCTCCTCGGCAAGAGAGGCCATCTCTTTATCAACTTCAGACTTATAACCGCCGGTGCTATTGTGATCATAATCGTGCTGGGGAACGTTGCAAAACCAAGGAGGCGTTGGCTCCTGGCTTATTGAGCCAATACCGATGTCACAATAGTGCTGAATAGTATGCCCCCACAACGGCATACCAAGCATATTTTCCTTTGCATTGATACACCATCTTGTTTTTTTAACAATCTCCGCGATCTCTTTGTTTTTACCCAACAGCTTGGTAGCCGAGGCTATACAAACCAGGTGATG
>JBGCEO010000003.1:0-47841 GCA_045106475.1 Granulosicoccus sp. | reverse complement strand
GCACCTTGTTTTCGTTTGGCGGAGGGGGTTGTGTCTTTGAAACCGTCATGATTGAAAGTTCGATCGGTGATGCTGACGAACATGCACATGATGATCACGACGATGAGCATAAAGATGAACATGCACATGATGATCACGACGATGAGCATAAAGATGAACATGCCCATGATGATCACGACGATGAGCATAAAGATGAACATGCCCATGACGATCACGGCGATGAAGCCTCATCCCACTCTGAAGTGCTAGCGTCCTATACCTTCAACTGTGACAACGTATCTGACGTATCCTACATCGATGCTAATCTAATGACCGTGTGGACAGGTTTTGAGGATCTTGATGTACAGTTGATTGGCCCGGGTAGCCAGACAGCCGTCGAACTTAACCCTGATCAAATTAGATTGGATGTCACACAAGTTCAGTGATGCAGTGTGTTAACACACTTGTTGACTCTAGGGCGTAGTCGTCGATGAACGGCTACGCCGAACAAATCGTAAAGCTGGATAACGTGCGTTTTAATTGGCCGGATAGCACTGAGCCAGTAATCTCAATTCGCGAATTCAGTCTGCGCAAGGGTGAGCGTGTCTTTTTAAAGGGTTCGTCTGGCTCTGGTAAAACAACACTGCTCAGCCTTATCGCCGCGATACTAAAACCACAAAGCGGGAGCATAGTGGTCGATGATATTGCGTTGAACACGCTTCGTGGTGGACAAAGAGATCAGTTTCGAGTGGATCGAATTGGTTTGATTTTCCAACAGTTTAATTTACTACCGTTTCTTTCTGTTCACGAAAACATACAACTACCTTGTAAGTTTTCTGCTCATCGTCGCCAACAAGCCTGCCAGGCTGCAAAAAGTCTGGACGAAGAAACCGAACGACTGTTGCGTGCAATGCACCTGTCAAGTTCCGAAATTTCAGACAAACCGGTTACACAACTAAGCGTTGGACAACAACAACGCGTTGCGGTGGCCCGCGCGCTTATTGGGCGCCCGGCATTGATCATAGCTGACGAGCCCACCTCCGCACTTGACAGTAATACGCGTCAGGCGTTTCTTGATTTACTGTTTGGCGAAGTGGAAGCCGCGGGCAGTACGCTTTTATTCGTAAGCCACGATGGTTTTTTGGCTGATATGTTTGATCGCTCCATTGAGCTTACGGATATAAACAGTACCGGGAATTCAAGCGGAGCTAGGGAGATGGCTCCATGATCGGTATTGCATGGAAAAGCATCTGCAATCGATGGCCCACAGCTTTACTGGCTATACTCGCAATTTCAATGAGTGTTGCCTTGATTCTTACAGTCGAAAAGATAAGGCGGGATGCGCGAAACAGTTTTGCACAGACCATATCGGGCACCGATCTTATTGTTGGCGCAAGGAGCGGCGCCGTTCAGTTACTGCTGTATTCGGTGTTTCGCATAGGTAATGCCACCAACAACATCAGCTGGGAGAGCGTAGAAGATATTCGACAACGCCCGGCAATTGATTGGTTGATCCCTATATCCCTCGGAGATTCGCACGCAGGCTTTAGAGTTTTAGGTACGAATCATGACTACTTTGACCATTATCGTTATGGCAACAAACAACTCCTGCAACTGGCCCAAGGTGAACGCTTTGACGATGTGTTTGACGCTGTCATAGGTAGTCATGTTGCAAAAGAACTGGGTTACCAGGTCGGGGACAACATTGTCGTAGCACACGGCACAGGCAATGTGGCGCTTGTTAAACATGAAAAACAACCCTTCAAGGTTAGCGGCATACTGTCGGCAACCGGTACACCGGTCGATCGGGCGATTCATGTCAGTCTGGAAGGTATTGAAGCGATGCACGTGGATTGGCGTAACGGCGCCACCGTAAAAGGTGAAGGCACAGATCCGGATACCATTCGGCAAATGGATCTGCAACCAAAAGCCGTGACTGCCTTGCTGGTAGGCCTGAAATCCAGAGCCACAGTTTTTCGCGAGCAGCGCGCCATTAATACCTATAGAGCCGAACCACTGCTGGCTATTCTGCCGGGTGTTGCTTTGCAGGAACTCTGGGGTTTGATCAGTGTCGCAGAGGTAGCGTTATTAATTGTTTCGGTCTGTGTGGTAGCGGCGGGGCTGGTTAACCTTATGTCAGTTCTGTTAGCAGGTCTCAACGAACGTCGTCGCGAGATGGCAGTTCTGCGCTCCAATGGCGCTCGGCCGGGCCATGTGTTTTTGCTATTGTGTATCGAATCTACCGTACTAACACTGGGTGGGTTGCTGGCAGGCCTGCTGTTGCACTATATACTGACGGGCATCGGCTCAGTATTTCTCCAACAGAATTTTGGCCTGTCCGCTGCGTTAGGATTACCAACAACCAGTGACTGGGCTATTTTGCTCACGATCGCCATTGCGGGCTCCATCGCCGGCACACTACCCGCTTTGCAAGCGTACCGTAAGTCACTCGCAGATGGTCTTTCACAGCGATTTTGAATACATGAACTCTGGAGCACTCTGCCAATGCTAAAACGTAGCATCATCATCGCCAGCACATGTGTGATGACACTGTTGTTTGCGGTCAGCGTTCAATCCGGATGGTGGCCCTTCTCAGACGAGGATGAAAATACGCAGGAAGGCCCGGTGACGGAGATTTTTTGGGACGATCTAATACCCGATGATTTCGTCCAACCCGAAAACCCGTTCTATACGATGTCGCAAGAGGATATAGACAAACTGCTCGATGGAAGCGAGGAATCAAACGCTGAGCTGGCCAGACTGGAACAAGCATTCAATTACGCACCAGTCGTCACAGAATATGACGGACAGCTAGTTAAGATTCCAGCCTATATCACACCGTTGGAATTTGACGGACAAACCGAGATGAAGGAGTTTCTGCTGGTTCCCTATGTAGGCGCTTGCATGCACACGCCGCCACCTCCAGCCAATCAGATTGTGTTCGCACAATCTCCCAAATTAATAAAATTGCAGAGCATCTATGACCCGGTCTGGGCAATCGGCACACTTAAAGTCGAAACTGTGCAAAGTGCATTAGCAGAGACGGGATACCGTCTTGAGGTCAACGAAATCTTACCTTACACCACTGAGTAAGCGCGCTCACACTCCCGACAGCGGCACATCAAGCAGCCAGCTGTCGAGCACTGCGTGCGCATCGTCTATACCTTGCTTCTTCAAAGCCGAGAAGTCCTGGAGTGTTGCCTCAATATTGGCATCACTGAGCTGTACCTGCACTTGTGCCACTGATCGAGCCACCTGATTTCGTGAAATTTTGTCGGCTTTGGTGAGCAGAATATGCAGCCCAGCCTCACCTTTTTGCTGTAACTCGATCAGTTGCCAATCACTGTCTGTGAGCGGGTGTCTTATATCCATGACCAGCACAAGACCACGCAGGCTCTGGCGGCTGACCAGATAGCGGGTCATGGCGGCTTTCCAT
This sequence comes from Granulosicoccus sp., assembly GCA_045106475.1. GTDB lineage: Bacteria > Pseudomonadota > Gammaproteobacteria > Granulosicoccales > Granulosicoccaceae > Granulosicoccus. The sequence goes on along the minus strand of JBGCEO010000003.1, from coordinate 44,426 downwards.
TCCTTCTGGCGGGTTTTGGATACCTGCGCATAACCGTATCCTGGTAAATCCACCAGAAATCGCTCATCTCCCAATGAAAAGTGGTTTATAAGCTGGGTTCTGCCTGGCGTCTTACTGGTACGTGCCAATTTACCGTTACGTGTGATGGTATTGATGGCACTGCTTTTGCCCGCATTTGATCGACCGGCAAACGCCACTTCAACCAGAGATTTGGGGCAAAAATAAGGATCGCTGGCGCTTGAATCGAATTGCGCCGAAAAATACAGGGGGTTCATGTCAAGCAAGCCCTTAAGAAATGGTGCCAGTCTGCTAAAATTTGTCGGTTCCTTGCGGTTCCGGCCGCGTACAGTCTACCGACTAGTTTACTTTCACGTTTATCTTGGAGTTTCCATGAAGAAGTGGACCCTCGCAGCCGCGCTTTTATGCGTATGGTTTGCCAGTCCTGCAACTGCTAACGGCGATGCCGCCGCTGGCCAAGCCAAAGCCGCTGTTTGCGGAGCCTGCCATGGCGCGGATGGGAAGGCACTGCAGCCCAGCTATCCAAACCTGGCTGGCCAGCATGCCTCATATATTAGCAAGCAGCTCATAGATTATCGGGACGGGGCACGCGTCAATGCACTCATGTCCGGGCAAGCCGCAAATCTGACCGACGAAGACATTCAGGACCTCTCGGCGTTCTACAGTAGCCTGACAAAAATCGAGAATGTCGCTTCTGAAGAAAACCTGACGCTCGGGCAGGACATCTATCGAGGTGGGATCACTTCTGCAGGGGTAGCTGCCTGCGCGGCTTGCCACGGCCCGGCAGGCATTGGAAATCCTGGAGCAGTATGGCCACTGGTATCGGGGCAGAACAGCCAATACACAGCCGACCAGTTACGCTACTTTCGTTCGGGTGAGCGTGCCAATGACGCAAACTCGATGATGCGTGGAGTTGCCAAGCGGATGACCGATGCTGAAATCGAAGCCGTATCCAACTACATAGCAGGCTTATACACCAGCCCCTAGGGTCAAGCCTGGGGGTCAAGCCCGGGCGTAACGCCAAAACCTGAGCAGAGCACCACATTGCAGCGGTGCTTTGCTGAGTTGGGTTTTGAGGACAGGCTCACAAGTTCGCGTGACAGCGTAGACCAATTGCCACAGGCGGTTTAGTCCGAGTGCCGCCTGAATTCGTACAGAAAACCTACGACGGCACAGGTTTTGCGCTACCGAATCTACACTAATCGGGCGCTACTGCGGCTGCCAACGGGTGAACGATCAATTATCAGCGTGGTCTGACGCCTATGACATTTTTGAAGAATTTAAGAGAAACCTCATGCTAGCAAATCGACGTACTTTCCTGACCGCCTCATTGGCATCAGCGCTTCTAGTCTCAGGCTTGGCAGGCACCGCTGCAGCTGCAGGCGGATACGAAATGATCAATCCGCCGCAAAACACATCTACACCGGACCAGGTCGAAGTCATAGAGTTTTTCTGGCTTGGCTGTCCGCACTGCTACTCCTTTGAACCTACTATCGCGGCATGGGAAAAAGATATGCCTGCAAACGTTGCGTTTATTCGTGAAGCACCCCCACTGAACAAATCCTGGGAACAACACTCTCGAGGCTTTTACGCAGCCCAGCTAATGGGGCAGGAAGTACCCTTTGTCAACGCGATGTTCAAGGCCATTCATGAAGATAAAAAACGCATGCGAAAACCTGGCGATATTGCAGATCTGGCCGCCGAACTTGGGTTGGATAAAGAAAAATTCCTGAAAACAATGAAATCCTTTGCTGTACAGACAAAACTGAACCGCTCGATTCAACTTGCCAAGAGCTCTGGTATCTCAGGTGTTCCTGCCATTGTAATAAACGGCAAGTATCGAACAGGTGCACAACTGGCAGGCGGAAACGCGGGGATCATCGATGTCATTAACAACACAGTTGCCATGGAAAAACAGACCATGGGGCTCGAGTAAGCCTTGCGACTTTCAAGCGCAAAGTAGATCACATAGCTCGTTTTCTTCCAGCAAATGCCACAGTAGATATTTGAAGACAACCTTGTGTTCATCAAATGAAAAAGGGCCGCTTAATTAGCGGCCCTTTTTTTATAAACAACTCTGCATGCTGCTAGCAGATAGATTCAAATATTCAGGGCTCCAGAGCGTCATCGAGCTCTGCAATTGGAAACGCCTTCACAAATGCAAGCAACGTCGCAGCATCAAGATCATATGATGAAATCATCAGCATGCCACCGCTTTTGAGCTGAACCATGTACTGACTCTCAGCACCTTCCTTGCTCATATCGATCACCGTGCGTTTCTGAATCCGCATTTTTTTACCACTGCCTGATCCCATCCCCATGCCTAATTGTGCAAGCGCTGCCAATCCTCCACCGGCTACCCCACCGGTAAGCATGACGTCTATTTGGTTTCCATCGAGTGTATAGTCGCGTTTCATAATGGACATACCCATCGCACTTTGATTGTCCAATTCACCGCCGACGTAGCCATTTAAAGCATCAGGAAAAACCGTCAGTGTTCGCTGCTGCTTTAACTGCTTTAAGCTTTCTACACACCACTCTGCCTCATCCAGAGCACCCAGAAAATCATTTTCTTCGATAAGGCGTGCGGCTTCAGTGCAAGCAATCGATGCATCCTCGGCCGTCTGAGCAAGGGAGGTTCCGCTAAACAGTAGTAAAGCGCCCAAAACTGCAACCACATGATCCTTCGTCATCGTCTTTTTATTCGCTCGCTTAGTTGGCTTGCTTACTTGCTATCGCCAATATCAATAACCACGGGCGGGTGAGTAATCTGGTAATGCTCATTCATAGTGCTGATATTACAAAAAGAAACATTGTTCTCTCCAAAGCGTCCACGGCCCTCATGGATGTGGCCGAACAAGTGAAAGCTTGGAGCAATGCTACGTACGGTCTTTAGCAGCGAAGGACAACCTGCGTGCTCCAATCCACCATCTTTGCGAATGACTTCATCCAGGATGCCGTATGGTGGTCCGTGAGTAATCAGCACATCCGTTGAATCGGGGATTAAATCCCAGTGTGCCTCGATGGGCGCACCAGGGTCACGCATAAAAGACCAATCCAGAAACCTTGGGGTAATGGGTGAGCCCCAAAACGACACACCATCGATGCTGATGCCGGAGTCGCTGAGCAGAACCACTCCAGACTCCGAAGCATAGTTAGCCGTAGACTCTGGATCATCTTCCATGAAGTCATCGTGATTTCCAGCCACACATAATTTGTGCGCAAACTTCTGCGCGCCAAGCCAGCGCATAACTGCTTGAGTCTCTTCGCGCTTGCCGTGCGCAGTCAAATCACCGGCATGAATCAATACATCCCCGGGCGGTAACTCTAACTGCTCATGATCTCCATGAGTATCGCTGATACAAACAAGCCTCACGTTCTAAAAACCTCATTGTTGGCCGATGACTACTTCCAGACGTACGAGCCCCCCGTAAGCCTTTTCATAGTCGTTGTTTGCTGACCATGATACAACAGGCCAGATTTCATAGAAAAACCAGGAGCGCCAGACGTTGTGACGCCACCGGATTCTGACCTCATGACCTCGAAAGCGATCACTCACGCCCGTATTTAAGGATGTGTGATACCCCGCCAGCGCCTCAAGCGCAAACGACTTACTAGATCCAAATTGCTTATAGAATCCCACTGTCTGGCCTACAATGGCACCTTTTTGGCGCTTACGCCAGTTGAAGTCAGTGTTGGATCGAAAAAAGAAATCTTCTCTGGCAAATAGAGGTCGGCGAAAATCAAATGCAAGCCTGTTCTCAAAACCGGATTTTGAGAAGTAGTAGTAGTTATTGGCAGCTCTGGCAAACCAGAGATCAGATAACTGACCTTTGAAAGTCGTGTTAACACGACTGAAGTACTGAATCTCACTATCGCGCTGGCGAATGCCCAAATCAAAACTCAATCCACCGGTATCCCTGGCTGTTCGTATAAATCTAAGAGCCAGAGATGCATTCTGATCATCATTACTGCCAGGTGCTTGAACAACTTCCGCGTTCTGCCCAGACACCTCATTATCGCCATCCTCCGTACTAAACAGTAGTTTGAATCTGCGTTCTGTCTGAGGTAACACGGCCCTCAGCTTAAATGAGGGACCGACATCTATATCCTCTCCTCCCGGCTTTTGTGCATCCAGACGTATGCGGGCCCAGCTTCGATTACTAACCGCATCATCGTTGCTGCCGGCATCACCAAAAAAGCCATCGACCTGCGCCATGAAATTACCAAAGCGCTCCGAAGCCTGTCTTTGAGCATCGTCTACATAATCGACCGCTTGTCCAAAGACAGCGAAACGTGACTGTCGCTCCTCAGAAACTACCTGATCGTTTGCTACCGACTGTTGGCTGTTGTCTGTTTCGGGCTGATCGTTGGCGTGCGCACTGCAAGCATAGACCTGCAGCAAGAATGTGGTGACCAGTACCGCCGCCAGTTGCATGTTATGCATCAAGACAACTCAGCAAGCGTGCCATCTCATCGGGTGTGCCAATCGAAATTCGCAACCACTCGTCCAGCCGGGGCTTAGACCAATAGCGCACCAGCACTCCAGCTTGATTTAATTTTTCATACACGCCAGCAGCATTGCCACCCACTGGCCTGGCAAAGACAAAGTTAGCTGCTGATGGCAGCACATCGAAGCCTTTGTCTTTAAGTGCTGAGATTGTTTGCTGCCTCGTTTCAATGATCTTATCGACAGTCTCACGATAGTACGTATTGTCTTTTATTGACGCGATACCTGCGGCCTGAGCCATCACATCCACAGGGTATGAGTTAAATGAGTTTTTAACTCGTTGCAAGCCTTCGATTAAATCCGAATCACCAAATGCTACCCCCAATCGTAAACCAGCCATAGAACGACCTTTTGAAAAGGTATGACTAACTAAAAGATTGGGGTACTTGTTCACTAGTGATACAACGCTTTGCGCACCAAAATCAGCATAGGCCTCATCGACAAGCAGCACCTGATCAGTGTGCTTGTCTAGCAGATTGGCCACGGCATCCATACTCACATCACAAGCTGTCGGGGCATTGGGGTTAGGGAATACTATTCCGCCAGCATTAGGCATGAATCGCTCAAGCTCAAGCGAGTAGTCTTGCTCCAGAGAAACTGTATGAGCTTCGATCGAGTAAAGATTGCAATAAACCGGATAAAAACTGTAACTGATATCAGGAAACTGCAGCGCTTTACCATTAGCAAAAAAAGTAAGAAACGCTAGCGCTAGAATCTCGTCAGATCCATTACCGACAAATACCTGATCGATATTCAACCCATGATAATCAGCCAGTGTCTGCCTAAGTGCTGTCGATTCCGGATCAGGATAGCGGCGCAAAGCATCGCCGGATACCGCCCGCAACGCATCGATGACCTGCGGCGAAGGCGGATAGGGATTTTCGTTAGTGTTGAGTTTGACAATATCAGGCCCGGTGCGTTGCTCGCCGGGAACATAGGGTGTCAAACCTCGTACAGAATCTGTCCAGAAATCAGTCATACAAGGTAGGGGCAGTTATATGATGAAAGCGACTGAGAAATCAGCTCGCCGTGTTCAGTCCTTAAGTATGTGACTTAACTGCTTGCTAGCAGCTTGAAGTTGAGGCAGAAAATCTGATACTGCGGAAAACGGTAGGCGCATGCAAGGTGCATGAAATGACAAGGTTGCATACAAACGCCCCCTATCATCCTTGACAGCTACAGCCAATGCCACCATCCCTACTATATATTCTTCATTGTCCATCGCATAACCCCGCTCGGCGGTAACGTTAAGCTCATCTCTCAACGCACTTTGACTCATCAAGGTGTTGGGGGTGAAGCGATTCAGACGGGTATTTTCTATGACCTTGTCACGCTTGCCGGGCGACAGAGAACTGAGATACATCTTGCCACCCGCAGTAGCATAGGCTGGCACCCTGCTACCCACCTGCAGATTGACGCGCACCGGCCAGTGGGTCTCTGCTCGATCGAAATAAATCATGTCCGATCCATCAGGCACAGAGATATTGCAGGTTTCACCGATATCCTGTGACAAAGTCGACAGTATAGCTCGGCGCTGTGCCTGCAGTGGAGCAGAAGCAAGCACGCCGATTGCCAGATTGTTGAGCTTGTGCCCAGCCTGCAAACCTCGACCATTGAGGCGGGTTTGCAGATAGCCATACTCTTCCAGTGAGCTGCAGAGCCTGTGTGCACTGGCTTTGGGAATATCCAGCTGGTCCGCAATATCTGTAGGGCTGACAGGTCTTTGCGCACTGGCCACCACATCGAGAATATCGAGCACACGGGTGACGGTCGACCCCTTTGGGTTGGATGTTTGTATGCTGCTTTGCTCAGCCACAGTTAAGCCTGTTTTTCACCAGAAAATGGTATTTCCAAACAAATTGGAGATACAGGGTATATCGAAAATGAGATTTCCAGTACCATAATCCGTTCAGTTGACCAGCATTTCCTCGAGGTTAGTGCTATCCCACCATGACGGAACATTTTGACTATGTAGTAATTGGCGCCGGTTCTGCTGGCTGTGTACTAGCTAACCGGCTCAGCGCAGATGGTACTACAACCGTTGCATTGTTGGAGGCTGGAGGTCGCGATTGGAACCCCTGGATCCATGTCCCAGTGGGATATTTCAAGACGATCCATAATCCCAACACCGATTGGTGTTACGTCACTGAGCCTGATCCCGGCCTGAACGGGCGTTCATTAAAATGGCCTAGAGGCAAGGTTCTGGGCGGCTCCAGTTCCATCAACGGTCTTCTGTATGTCAGGGGACAGCATCAGGATTATGATCGCTGGGCAGAACTTGGCTGCACCGGGTGGTCCTACGACGATGTTCTGCCCTACTTTCGCAAGGCTGAGAATCAGTCCAGAGGCGAAAACAACTTTCACGGTGTCGGCGGTCCGCTGCAGGTCAGCGATATGAGTTTTAAACGCCCCATCTGCGATGATTTCATCAACGGCGTTGCCGAAATGGGTACGCCAATCAATGACGATATCAACGGTGAAAACCAGGAAGGGGTGGGTTATTTTCAGCTCACTGCGCATAAGGGCAGACGCTGCAGCAGCGCCGTGGCCTACCTGAAGGGCGCGCGATCTCGACCCAACCTCACCATTATTACTCATGCCATGGTCAAGAAAATAGGATTTGAAGATGATCGTGCCAGCGAAGTACACCTAGAGCAAAAAGGCAGAGCCATGACGCTCAAGGCGCGCCATGAAATAGTTCTATCAGCAGGTGCTATCGGCTCTCCACAGCTATTACAGGTATCTGGCATAGGGCCAGGTGCTTTGCTGCAATCACAGGGTATCGAGGTTCAGGTGGATGCGCCTGATGTGGGAGAAAACTTACAGGATCACCTGCAGATTCGAGCGGTTTATAAAACTCGCCTTCCGGTTACGCTCAACGACGAACTATCGAATTCTTTTCAGAAAATGCGGGCAGGAATGGAATACATTGCCAATCGCAGCGGTCCTTTAAGTATGGCTGCCAGTCAAGTCTATGCCTTTTGCCGCACTCGGTTGTCCAACGAAAGACCCGACATTCAATATCATTTTCAGCCACTGTCAGCTGACACACCTGGAGAAGGCCTGCACCCCTTCTCCGCAATTACAGCCTCTGTGTGTCAGTTGAGACCAGAGAGCCGGGGATCTTTGCAAATTACCTCAGCTGATGCCAATGTGCATCCGACTATCGTACCCAACTATCTATCCACAGATCTAGACTGCAAAACCGCTATCGAAGCCGTACGCTACACACGCGGCATTATGCAAACCAATGCAATGAAAGATCATATCGCGGAAGAATTATTGCCAGATTCTGCAGCCAAAAGTGATGATGAGTTACTCGATCAGGCGCGCAACATCGCCAACACGATCTATCATCCAACCAGTACCTGTCGGATGGGAAGCGATAGTAATGCTGTCGTAGATCCACGTTTGCGTGTCCAGGGCGTATCAGGCCTGCGCGTGGTGGATGCGTCGATCATGCCTGAAATTGTATCTGGCAACACCAACGCGCCCACTATCATGATCGCTGAAAAAGCGGCTGATATGATAATCGAAGATCGCAAGAAAACCGCACACTAGCCACCATCTATCCTGGGCTGCGCATCTATACGCATATGCCCAACGGGGCTGAGCCTCTATATATAAGGTTTGGCTTGCGCGCCATTCACTGCTGCCTAGCGCTATGACTGAATGAGTTCTGCCAGACAGTCTTTAAGCATTTTTGTCATTGCCGGGTTAAACGGCGAATGACCGGCACCTTGCACTGTAATAAGCCTTGCCTTTGGCAAACAGGCCACTATTTCCTGCGCTCCAGAGAGCGGGCAAATCCAGTCCGATTCACCATGAACAAAGATAGTGTTCAAACCATCCAAAGCAGATGGCTCTGGCAGGCACTGTGCCTCAGTTAGAAACTTCTTGTTAACCCAGTAGTGTAAGTAAATCTTCGCTCGGTTGAAATGATCGTCATCCAAATCACTTTCAACCAAGTCTTCACAACTGTCTAGAGGTTCAGGCTCAGCATCATATGCACCGCTCTCTAGTATGTTTATGGCATTTAGCGCCAGGAGTTGGCGATTAACGTCATCACTGATAATGTTCAAGTAGTGAGCCTTTACAGGATCCTGGCATTGTTCATCGCCCAAGCCCTTCAAAAATGCCTGATACCTATCGGGTATCATTAAGGGGCGCTCTTCGAGCATCCAGCGATTCTGGTACAAATGACTATTGGAAATTCCTCTTAATACAAGCCCTGTACATGAGCTTGGAAAACTCTGAGCATATAATAGCCCAAGCGTTGCTCCCCAAGACCCGCCGAACACAATCCATTGATTGATATCCAGCGATTTTCGAAGCAATTCGATATCTGTCAGAAGGTGCGATGTTGTGTTATCAACAAGGCTGCCTGAAGGTGTCGATTGACCTGATCCACGCTGGTCGAACATGATTACGTAGTGGAGCTCTGGATCAAAAAAACACAAACTCGATAGATCAACTCCTGAGCCCGGACCACCATGCAAAAACAGAACAGCAGCGAGACTTTTGTCTCCATAAGCACGCCAATGTAGTTCGTGCTCTGAACCCACTGACAACATGCCTTGTGCACAAGCCTGTTCAAGCCATCTATCTGGCAGATATCCTTTCATCGTGGTGTTACTTGGACGGGCTGCGGCGCAACCGATTTAAACGTAAAAACCTCTGAGCCTGCTCCCTCATGTCGAAGCAGATCAAGCTTGTCTTTAGCTTCCAGCAGATCGGGCTGGTGACCTGCAGGCACCCACCAAAGCACCGAATAAGCCTCACTCATTCGCTCAAACCATTCTTTGCGGCGGCTCATTATCTGCGCATGTGCCGTGCGATAAACATAGTTGTGCAAGCTCTCAACAGACTCCCAGACCGACATATTGACTATTTTGTCGTCGCCAAAAGGTTGATCTGCATCACTGGAATTGCAAAGGTCCTCTTTTAAGCGCCATACAAACCCTGGTGCTGAATCCGCCAGTGCATTGATACGGTCGAGGTTAGCGACGAAATCTGCGAGTGCAGGTGAATCTATGGGCGCAATCAGGGTCGCAATATTGAGCTGCGCAAGCTGCCAATCGGTCATGATGTTGTCCCTATTGAGATGCTAACCGCGATTCTATCCAAGTTTGGAGACTAGCTGATGTACTTTATTGGTTGTTTGTCGCTGTTTTTTGTATTATTTTCATTATCGATATCCAATCCAATTAAGATGCGCAAGCGATGCTCAGTAAATACCTGAAACTGTTTTTTTTCACGGCCGCAATAGCTGTGTCTGTTTCAAAGAGCTATGCAGATGCACCCTTCATTGTCGTGCAGTCAACCACGTCGACACAAAACTCGGGGTTGTTTGATGCCATCGTGCCTCAATTCACTAAGGTGTCAGGGATTGAGGTTCGCGTAGTCGCTGTGGGTACCGGCCAAGCGATCAGAAATGCGACCAACGGTGATGGTGATGTACTACTCGTGCATGCCAAAGCTGCTGAAGAAAAATTTGTTGCTGATGGATTCGGTAAAGAGCGGTTTGACGTCATGTACAACGATTTTGTAGTGGTTGGACCAAGCGATGACCCAGCTGGAATTTCAGGCTCTACCAATATAGTGGATGCGCTTAAGCGCATTGCTGACACAAAGACAAGTTTTGTTTCCCGAGGAGATGACTCAGGGACACACAAGGCAGAACTACAACTATGGAAGTTAGCTAATATTGATGCACAGGCTGCGTCCGGAAACTGGTATCGAGAGACCGGTTCCGGCATGGGCGCAACACTTAATGTCGGCACGGGAATGGGTGCTTATGTCATGACTGATCGCGCCACCTGGATCGCTTTTGGCAACAAAGGTGATTACGCGGTAGCTGTAGAAGGTGATAAACGGCTGTTTAATCAATATGGCGTTATCCTGGTAAATCCTGAAAGACACAGCAACATTAAGGCAGAATCCGGGCAGGCTTTCATCGACTGGTTAACAGGTAGCGAAGGGCAGAATGCGATCGCAGCATTCAAGATCGACGGCCAGCAGCTGTTTTTTCCTAATGCGTGGCCAGGCTAGTCTAAATACAGCAAACACACCGGTTTCGGCTTGATTGGCTTATCATCACTGCAATCCAAAATAAACTCCAACTGTTATGTCCGCTTTTAACCGTGTGCTTGATGCAGCTCGTGCCACAACCCGGCGGGTAGTTCTACCAGAAGCTCAAGACGAACGAGTATTAAGCGCTGCGGTGCAGGCCAGGCAGATCAAGATTGCCGACCCTATTCTGTTAGGTGAGGAGGAGCTAATTAAGCAACTGGCTAAAAGGCTGGAGCTTTCGCTGGATGGCATCGAAATTATCAATCCAGCAACTTCACCTCGGCGATCGGCATACAACTCAGCACTGGTAAAGAAGCGTCAGCATAGAGGCATGACACCCGAAAAAGCCGATACAGCGTTGGATGACGCAGTCACATTCAGCTGCATGATGGTTAGCGAGGGTGACGCCGATGCCTGCGTTGCGGGTGCAATCACGCCGACAGCCGACGTTGTGCGCAATGCAATGCGCTATGTCGGTAAAAGTAAAGGTGAGATGCTCGTATCCAGCTGCTTTGTGATGTTACTCAACCCAGAGCATCCTGTGAAAGATGTCATGGTGATTGGTGATTGCGCCCTGGTGATTGATCCGGATCCAAAGGAACTCGCAGCCATCGCAGCCTCTACAGGCGATAGTGCTCTGCAGTTGCTGAATATGAAACCTGAGGTGGCGATGCTCTCCTTCTCCACGGCAGGCAGTGCGCGACATGCTGCTGTAAGCAAAGTGGCACAGGCAAGCTCTCTGCTTAAGGAATTACGCCCCGATTGGCGTGTGGTAGGTGAGGTTCAGCTCGATGCAGCTGTGATACCCGAGATTTTGTCAAAAAAGGCACCTGAGCAGGCACTCGATTCCCCGTGCAATGTTCTTGTATTTCCGAACCTGGATTCGGGCAATATCGGTTACAAACTTATTGAACGCTTTGGCGGTGCGCAAGCAATTGGCCCGATCCTGCAGGGCTTGTCCAAACCTGTTAACGACTTAAGTCGCGGTTGTAGTACACAGGACATTGTGAACATCATCGCAGTTTCGGCTGCGCAGGTTCGAAGTATCCATTGAAGCCATTCAACTGTGCAGCCGATATCTGTTTTACCCAATTGATAGATTGCCGTCAGCAACGCGACTATGTCTGGTGATTTTCACCACAAGCAATATAACGGTATTACGAAGCAAAGCATCAGCGACTCAGGCTGGCTTGACTTGTTCGAGACCATTCCCGTTGTTCGCTTTTATCATCACCCCGATTGGTTTCTAGCCTACGATCAGCATCTGTCAGCTGCCCCGCTATCTTTATCTGTGGTGGAAAAAAACGAAAACACTGTAGCGCTGATCACCTGGCAAGGTGCGAATAATGCCCGTAGGTGCAGCGTACCGAGTCATGATCACCTATCGCTCTCAGAGCCCCTGTTCGATAAAGATCTTTCGTTAATCGAGACAAAAGAGGTGATTCAAGGGGCATTGTCAGCTAACAATAATCAATCCTGGGACTGGCAGTTTCATAACATCCCTGCCCATTCGGCCCTGTACTCAGCAAATCTTGAACAGGCAAACTGGTTCTGCCGACAATCCAGAACATCCGCCTGGTTTGATCTGAAAGATGAACAACTGCCGCCGGGAGGTAAGCTGCGACGAAACCTAAAACGTTTGAAGAGCAAGCTTGCGGAGAAAGGAGAAGTTTCGGCTCAGTGGGTTAGCGCTAAAGAGGAGTTAGGCGGTGCATTCGCACTGTTTTCCCAACTGGAAGCCTCCGGGTGGAAAGCCCAACGCAGCCACTCCACAGCGATTGCGCATAATCCTGAACTACTCGCTTTCTACAAGCAGCTGCTCACTCCTGAATATCCAGGGCTGGACCCCGTAATTACTTTACTCTGGATCGATGACCGGTGTATTGCAGCCCAGTATGCACTGCGAACTGCAACAACGCTGAGTCTGCTTAAAATCGCCTATGACGAAGATTATGCGCAATACTCACCTGGCTCCCTGCTGCTTCAGAACGTCATAACTATGGCTAAAACAGAGGGTTTGAATACAGTCAGCCTGGTTACCTCTCCTGCATGGGCAGAACGTTGGCATCCACAAACAGAACCGGTTTGGCACGTGACTCGCTATGCTAACAACACAGGTGGCCTGACACTAAAGACGATGGATCGCCTCAAAAATACCGCGCGAGCTCGATTAAGACCAAAATTCTGACTTTTTAATGATCATTCTTGGCCTCAATACATGGTTTCATGACACCAGCGCCTGCATCGTGCGTGATGGTGAATTGATTGTGGCACTTGAAGAAGAACGCTTTTCGCGAATCAAGCACACCCGCGAATTTCCATTAAACGCAATCGAACAATGTCTTAAATACGCCCAGCTAACACTCGATGATATTGATCATGTGGCGGTTTCCATCAAACCTACTCATCAATGGACAACGAAGTTGCTGTATGGCTTGAAGGCACCCCACAAGTCGTTACCGTTTATCAAACATGAGCTGGTGGCGGGGATGTTCAAACAGAAAAGATTCCGTGGATGGGTAAAGAACAGTTGGCCGGCGGATAAAGCGCCCGATATACATTTTGTAGAACACCATGTCTCTCATGCAGCGGGAAGTTTTTACGTATCTCCATATGAAGAAGCCGCCATCATGGCCTTAGATGGTTCCGGTGAATGGGCCTGCGCCTGGCTGGGCTCAGGAAATGGCACGCAGGTTACCCGATACACTGAAAGCGAATTTCCACACTCATTAGGATCGGTGTACGAAGCAGTTACCGAATTCTGTGGGTTCAAACCGAACTATGATGAAGGCAAGACCATGGGGCTTGCACCTTTAGGCGACGCATCGCGATTTATCGATGCTGCGCGAAAGACTGTTCATGTTGGTAGCAATGGTAAAATTCAAGTCTGCCTCGACTACTTCAGCTATCAGTACTGGGGGTATCAGCGTTGTTCCAAACTCTTTTATGAAACGTTTGGTAAACCACGAGCAAGCTCAGAAGAGTTTGAACAGCACCATCAGGATGTAGCAGCGGCGTTTCAGCAAGTGCTTGAAGAATGCGCTCTTGGCATGGCTAACTATTTGCGACAAAGAACTTCTGCAAAGCACCTTGTCATAGCAGGTGGCGTTGCGCTGAATAGCGTCATGAATGGTCGCCTGCTGCGCGAAACGGATTTTGATGATGTGTACATCATGCCGGCTGCTGGCGATAATGGCACCTGCATTGGTGCCGCGTATGCAGTTCTACACCAGGAACTCGATGCTCCCCGTTCAACCGTGCACAACAATCCCTATATCGGCAACGAATATAGCGACGAGGCTATTGAAGCCTTGTTAAAACAGTACAAACTCGACTATCGGCACTCAGATGACATAGCCGAAGAATCAGCGCAATTGCTTGAAGCAGGAAACATCATCGGCTGGTTTCAGGGTCGAATGGAGATCGGCCCGCGCGCACTCGGTGCACGCAGCATTCTGGCTAATCCTGCTTTTCCTGATATGAAAGCGAAAATTAATAGTGAGGTAAAGTATCGCGAAGCGTACCGACCATTCGCACCATCGGCAACAGTAGAAGCTGCCAGTGAGTACTTTGATATTGCTGTAGAGGCGCCGTTCATGCTCAAGGTCTGCCAGGTAAGGCCGGATAAGCAAGCTCTGATGCCGGCTATCACTCACATAGATGGCAGCGCCAGGTTGCAGACTGTTCGGTCGGATACCAACCCGCTTTATCACAGACTGATCAGCTGTTTGGGACATAAAAGCGGTGTACCCGTCGTGCTTAACACCAGTTTTAACATTCAGGGCGAACCGGTGGTGGAATCACCACGAGATGCTATTCGTTGTTTCTATTCAACTGGCCTGGATTACTTGAGTATGGGCTCGTTTGTTGTGAAAAAGGGTTCTAGAACATGATGAGAAAACGGCGATCCGGGTTGCTATATCTCTTGATCTTATGGTTTTTGATCAGTGCATTAGCATGGCCAGCATTTGTCATTTCAGCAACGGCACTTTCCTATTTTGCTGCCGAAGCCTGGCAGCTTGATGCGTGGACACAAATCCCTAAGCGCGAAATACTCAAACACTTCCTTGAAGGCTACAAAATGAGTGCAATTATCTCGATTCCAATCGGAGTGGTTGCAATCATTGACTACCTGCTCTTGTCACGCTATCGCATTACCTGGATTGCGGGTGGAGTCCTTTTGCCCGCAGCAGGCGCACTCATAGCATTGTCACTCTACAGACAGCCGATGACAGCAATGCCTACGCTGATACTGACCGGATTTATTCTTGCGATAGTCCACCGCTTGATTGATCTACTTGCAGGAAACGCCGGGCGAGGAGGTATCAGATGAAAACTGTAAATAGAGCCCTGGTGGCTGCCATAGCCAGTCTGGGTCTGCAAACTACCTATGCCTCTGAGGCCGTATTGGTCGGTGGAGGTTATGATGTTCATGGCTCACAAGGTCAGATAGAACTGAACGTTAAGTGGGTGCAAAGTGTATTGGAAGATCAGGGAATCCCCACCTCTACTTTTTTTACTGACGGCGACGTAACCGGTGCCGATGTGCATTATCAGTTAACCGATGAGCAAACAAACTCGGCCTTTGAACCATTGGCTCGTGTATTCGGTGACTGGGTCTTACATAAACGGCGCTATCGAGAGCACACGGTAGATAACGTTATTGGCAGCACTCGCAGCGATCAGCTTGTTCCAGCTTTGCAAGACATCATTGACAACACATCAGACACCAGTTTACTTTTTGTGTACAACGGTCACGGCAGTCAGTCTTTTAGTACTCCTGATCAGGTGACCCTGAATCTATGGGACAACACTACGCTTAGCGCTAACGAACTACACAGTATCGTAAAGCGTCGAAAGGAGCCGTTTCGATACGTATTTACCCAATGCTACTCGGGTGGATTTCATCGACTCGCTTATCAACATCCCAGTGATGGATTAGAGGTGAGCAAATCGCCACGCTGTGGCTTTACTGCCGAGTCAGCCTATCGTTTGGCAGAAGGTTGCAGCGCCAGTATTGAAACCGATGACTACCGAGACTACACCACCTATTTTTTTGCAGCACTTTCAGGCAACGAACGTGATGGGGAGATTGTCAGTCGCAATCCAGACTCAAACGAAGACGGTGTGACGACCTTGCGCGAAGCACATCTGTTTACTCTCGAAGAGGCATACAGCACCGATTTATCCCGCTCATCCAGCGAAGACTACCTCATGAATTGGCAACCTTGGTATCTTCGATGGCTTCCAACACCTGTAAATCTACCCAACAACGAATATGCACAACTATTTCGTACATTGGCAAGTCGAAACAACATCTCTCTAACTAAAAATGCAGCTCGTGATATTCGCGCCCAACTCAACGCTACGCAGAGATTAATCACGGAAGCACAACATAGACGACTGGAATTTAGAAAACAGGAACATGAACTTCAATTCTCACTGCAGTCCAGCTTGACTGAAACCTGGCCGGCCTTGCTGGGACCCTATACAGGCGCTTATCAAAAGATGGCGCAAGATGGAGAACTGGCCTCGGTGTCTTCGACTATTAGTGAACTTGCAGAATACAACTCTCTGGTAGCCGTACAAAATCAAGACCGTGGTCTTGATGAAACCTTGCTCGATCTGGAACGAAAAGCGACTCAATATCAAAAACTGCTAAGGCTTCGGCATTTGGCTGTACTCAAACAACAACTATCCGAGTATGGAAGCAATGCGCAGCGTGCTGATTACGAGTCATTACTTAGCTGTGAGGATGCACCGCTACAATCTGCACAAGCACAGTAAGTGCTGACGCTAGGCAACCAGTGACTCCCAATCGGATGAAGGCTCTGTTCTACCGACAATCTCGCCTCTGGAATTAGCTATCGATGGCCTGAAGTATTCGCTAAGTGCTTTAACTTCATCATCAGGTAGCAATCCAAGCCCTTGCAACACAGCGCCCAATGCCACTCGAGCAGCACCGTCGTGGCCATCATCAATCTTTAGAGCAACACCGAGTGAATGCTCTGGAATAACAGCCGTATAAACGCCATCAGCTCCAACCTTGATCAGTATATTCGGTGCAAGGCGTTCCATCAGCGCTGTACAAAGACGCTCCTTGCCAGCCACCATATAGGGATTGCTGGTAACCGCAGCATGTATGCGTTCTACTGCTGTTCGCCGCTCACCTGTGAATTGGGTAACATCTCCAAAGCGCGCCATCGCCAGTGCAATTCGCTGCAATGGCATAGCCATAGAAGGAACTGCACAGCCGTCATAGCCCCAGGGCAACTGCGATATGCGAGTGTTGCTTACACTCTCCAGTATGTCGAACCAGCGTCGTTGCGCAGCATGGTTGTACAGGCGGTAATTGCTGGTTTGTTCGCCAAGCTGTTTACAGGTGGACAAAAAACCCAAATGCTTGCCTGAGCAATTGTGATGCAGGCGTTGTGGTCCACGGCCCTCTGACAGTAGTTCGAACTGGGTTGCCTGATGCATGGGTAGCTCCGCGCCGCACTCAAGATCATCATGATTGCAATCGAGACGTTCAAGCCAATCTTGTGCTAGACCTACATGTATCGGCTCACCATTATGAGAAGCACAAGCTAACGCTATGTGACGATCGTCCAGCGAAAAAGCGTCTACCGCACCAGATTCAACAAAAGGAATCGCTTGCAGAAACTTGATTGCAGAGCGAGGGAAAACAGCTCGTTGAACATCCCCAAGCGCTGCAAAAACACGCCCAGAAGATTCAACAACTGCAACCGAACCACGATGTCGGCTTTCTATGGCATTGCCTCGCCAACGGTTAACCAATACCGGGTTCATGTTATGCCAACCGCTGCACGTAGCTCTTGCAGATAGGGCTGACTGTGGGCACGCGCTTTTTCAGCACCCAGTAGCAGCACATCTTCAACACTCGATGGATTCGCCACCAGTTCGTTGTAGCGCATCCGAGGCTCTGAGAGTACCGAATCGACAAGTTCGAAAAGCTGTTGCTTGGCATCGCCCCATCCAATACCAGCAGTAAAAGCATCGCGCATATCACTCGTCTGAGCCTCGCTTGCGAATGCCCTGTAGATTTCAAATACGGTATTGCCGTCAGGCTCTTTGGGTTCGCCCGGCTCCTGCGAATTGGTCTTGATCTTCATGATCGACTTGCGCAGCTTTTTGGCGGTATCAAACAAGGGGATGGTATTGCCATAGCTCTTGCTCATTTTTCGTCCATCAAGACCTGCCAGAATCGATGCACGTTCCTCCACCACGGCCTGTGGCTGTACCAACAGTTCTCCATAGTGATGGTTAAAACGCTGGGCAATATCGCGCGCCATTTCCAAATGTTGAATCTGATCCCGCCCCACCGGAACGTGCGTTGCCTTGAACATGAGAATGTCAGCCGACATCAATATGGGGTAACTGAATAATCCCATGGTGATGCCCTTGTCCGGATCTGACGCACCGGTTTCGACATTTTCCTGCACGACTCCCTTATACGCATGAGCCCGATTCATTAAGCCTTTGGCCGTCAGGCAAGTCAGCATCCAGGTCAACTCCATGATTTCTGGAATATCTGACTGCCGGTAGAAGGTTGCATGGTTTGTATCCAGACCAAGCGCAAGCCAGGCTGCAGAGATTTCCAACCTGGATTGGCGCAGCAGCGCTGGATCCTGATTCTTGATCATCGCGTGATAGTCAGCCAGAAAGTAGAAGCCCTCACGCTCGGGATTGTGGCTTGCCTCTACGGTCGGACGAATGGCACCTACATAGTTGCCCAGATGCGGCGTACCCGAAGTGGTAATGCCCGTAAGCCAGGTTTGTTTTGACATACAAAAGTGGTCTATTCTCTAGCAGCGCCGAAATGGCGACAGCAATAGGATTAATTGTACCAAGCTGACAAGCTCAGGCGGGCGCTTAAAACCGCTCTTGTGAGCCTTATAGCCTGCTGCAATACCAAGGATGGCAAGCTCTACTGACGATGTGCTCAGTTGTCGATAAGTCACCCTGACCGAAGGTCCATTGAAATTTATGCGTAAACACCTCCTGCAGCTGCTGCTGATAGTGGGACTAACATTGTTTGGGACCAGGCTATCAGCACAGATAATCAATGATCAATTGATCGTGCTCAACGGCGATGGCCTGGGATATACAGCACAGCAAACAATAGCCAGCGATAAAGATTTGATTGTTCTGTCGCTGCCGGAACAGCGAATCGTCCTGAACATCCAATTTAATGGTCCTGAAAGACTAACCTTCTTGCAGGCACACCAAGAAAGTCCTCAACGTCTCTCTCTATGGTCTGGCAGCGCTTTTACCCGCTACAGACTCAGCCAGACTCCATCCATCATTCAAGCAGACTCCGGAGCCTACCAGTTGACGGTTTCACCGTTAAATCAGGTGGTGAGCATCGAAAACAGCGAGTACCTCAACTCAACACTTACCTGGGTGCTGCCATCCGATTTTGAGTTGCTCTCGTTCACAGCTTCTGAAGAATCCGGTCAGGAAGCCAACGGTCGCTGGTCGACGAGTGCAAATACAGTCAGTTTTGCAAGCCGTGGGCGGCCACCGGCAAGTATCAGCATCAATTATCGAAAGCAAGAAGCACTGGCAGAAAAACCCGATCCCTGCCTTGCCGTCATTGCTGCTACCGATGAGTGCTCGCCCGATATCGATAATGATGGAATCCCGGACTATCGGGACATCTGTATTGTTGATGAAGAATTTGATTCCGGTGACGCGAACAGCACGCTCGCGCAGAAGAATGCGTCCCTGCCCGATGAATCGTCAACAATGAGCGCGACGGCAGATGATGATGTGTTCGGCTGTGGAGATCCGTCGCTGATGGTGCTGGAGGGAGTGCGTTTTCAAAGCGGTCAAAGTTATCTGGATGCGAAGGCACGTCAGGTACTGGATCGAGTGGCCGTTGCGTTGCAACATGCGCCTGATCGCCTGTTCGAAGTTGCCTCGCATACCGACAACGCTGGACGCGTTGCACATAATCAGCGCTTGTCAGAGAACCGTGCGGATGCGGTTCGACACTACTTGATGCTTCGGGGTGTTGGCCCTAATCAACTACAGGCCAGAGGGTATGGCGAAACTTCGGCCGTACACGACAATCGCCTGGCGGCAGGCCGACGGGCCAATCGGCGCGTAGAGCTCAGAGAACTCAACTAGATGCAACAGAGGTAGGCCCCTCTGCCCGGCCAGAGATATTGCTTTAATTTTGCGTTAAAACCAGTTTGAAACGGCCACTAAGCACTGTATCAGTGTGTGAGATGGTGCTCGTCTGTCACACTGTTCACCATGCCGATATAGGCAAACAGCGCCGAATGTGCGGATACATCCTTCTCTTTGAGTTCAATACTGGCCTCAGTGAAGCGCTTCACCTGTTCGTCATGATCCCGCAACAAGCAATTAATCAGCTTCTTGTCGTTTTCAGTTGGATCAATATTGTAATTTTTTTTCTTGTTATCCAACACTTCGAGCAGGTCGAAATGGCGGCGCTTGGTGGTCTCCATGGCGTTATAGGCTTGCCAGGCAATGGCAGCTATATCGCCCAGCAGATCATCCGGCCGAGTGATTTCAACGGGTTTTATGTCAGTGGATGCTGGTCCAGTCATTTGTTTTAAATCCCTGTTTTTGAGAACCAGACTACCAGAATCGCGCTATGTACTTCACTCACCCCTGTGCTTTGTGACACACTCAAGCTCCTTCGATAGCACAGGTTACGCATGCGTGGACTCATCCGCGTCCGGTCAGATTTCTAAAAAAACCTACTCTAGTGGCACCGTGGTTCTCTGGAGTGAGTCAGCCAACACTCTTGAACTGTGTGAGCGACTTACCACCAGCGCTGCAGACGGTAGCGTCTCTCTGGCGATCATCTGGTTTTCTGCCACCCGGCACCGAGCCTCCGATATCACAAGCTTGCTGGCCGGGATGGCACCGGAACTGGAGTTTTGTGGCTGTTCAACGAGCGGCGAAGTGACACCGGGTGGCATGCAGGATCACGGCTTTATAGCTATCTTGCTACCGCGTCGCTGGTTTAGCGCTCAGACCCTATTTATGGATAATGTGTCCACTTTAGGCATGGAATCCATCGCCAAACTGACCAGTGATGCTCGCACCAGCTTTTTAGCAAGCCTAGAGGATGAACCCGACAAATCCAGTTTATTCGCTGTCAATCTGATAGACGGTCTATCAAAATCCGAGGAGACTGTAACGGTTGCCATTGACCGTGGTCTCGACGGTATTCCGCTCATAGGCGGTTCTGCAGGAGATGATTTCAATTTTCAAAACACCTGGCAGATATGCAACGGCCGCTTATCCAAATGTGCCTCTATTCTCACGTTGTTTCATTGCAAATTGCCTTGTCGGGTTTATTCAAACAACAATTTTGTACCCACCGAGCACAAGTTGGTGGTTACCGAGGCTGACCCGGATCAACGCAGGGTAATAGAATTTAATGGTGAGCCCGCCGTCATCGCCTATGCCAACGCCATAGGCATGGATCCTGAGGAACTGGACGCAGCCAGCTTTGCGACCTATTCGGTGGTCGTCCGATTTGGCGGCCAAAACTACTGCCGTTCTATTCAACAAATCAACGACGATCAATCCATGACTTTTTTTTGCGCCATTGATAATGGGCTGGTACTGACCGTTGCACGTTCAAAGGGCATGATTGCCTCATCCAGACAGGCCATTGAAGAAGTAGAGGCCAATATGGGTTCGATCGATTTTATGTTCGGGTTTGATTGTATCTACCGAAAACTGGATGCGCAGCATCGACAAAGCACACACCGTATAGCCGCCTTGTATCAGGAAAAGAAGTTTGTCGGATTTAATGCCTATGGTGAGCAGATTAATTCAATACATGTCAATCAAACTTTTACGGGTATCGCGATCGGCACACCTTCACACAACACCTGAGCATGTTCCATGATTCGAAAGCTCTACATCTCATCTCACTCGCATGGATGAGAACAATCCTAACGAGCTGATCAAGCTGCGCAAAATCAATCGTGCGCTCATGGAACGTGTCGAACGATCTATGGATCAACAGGGCAGCGCATACTCGCTTTTCCAAACGGCCATCGGGCTTGAAGAGCAAGTGCGGCGGCGCACCGGTGAGTTGAGTACCACACTAGCCGATCTCGAGCGTTCCAACCATCAATTGGTAAAGGCCAAAGATGCTGCAGAAGAAGCAAACTTTTCTAAAACCCGATTTTTAGCAGCCGCCAGCCATGATGTTTTGCAGCCGCTCAATGCAGCGTTACTGTTGATGTCAACGTTGAGCTCCGTACAGACAGCGGATGAGGGTACGCGTTTGTGCCGTCAGGTTGAGCGATCACTGGAAACCATGGACAGTCTGCTACGCAATCTTCTTTTTATGTCACGACTGGATGCCGGTGATGTCAAACCACATTGGCAAACCGTATCACTGGATAAACTGTTTGATTCCATTCAGTCCGATTTCGAACCTATCGCACATGTTAGTAATCTTGAACTTCGCGTAAGGCGTACCGGCCTGCATGTCTGGTCAGATCCAACCATGTTAAGACGCACAATCCAAAACATCGTTGCTAATGCATTGCGTTACACAAAAACAGGTGGCGCGCTACTTATCGCCGGCAAACGTGAGGATAAAGTGCACGTTCGGATTGCCGACACCGGCATTGGCATTGAACCTGAACTACACAAAGACATCTTTGTCGAGTTTCAGCGTTTTGGGCAGGGACCTGATGATAGGGATAGTTCCTCGGCCGGACTCGGGCTTGGCTTGGCTATAGTCGAGCGCATGGTCAGAGCCCTGAACGTTACGCTGACCCTGAACTCTCGTGTAGGTTTCGGCTCCTGCTTCAGTCTGATGCTCCCCTTTGCGGAAACGCCTTTAGAAAAATCGACGATTCCAAACTATCGCGCTACCGAGAAACTGATCGGCGCTAAACTGGCCAAAACACGAATTCTGGTCATCGAAAATGACCTGGCAGCTCTAAAGGCAATGGAAGCCTTATTGACGCAATGGGGCTGCGAACTTCGGCTAGCCAGCTCAGCGCGGGAAACCATGAGCGCGCTCAGTAGCGAGCAAGCCTGGGTACCGGATATCATTGTTGCAGACCAGCATTTGCACAACAATGAGCTCGGCACATCGATTATTCGCGTGGTTAGACAATCCGTCGGTATTCGAATACCAGCCGTGGTGGTTACCGCCAACCCCTCTGAACGCTTATGGAAAATGGCTGATCAGGGAAGGCTGGAAGTCATGCAAAAACCGGTAAAACCAGCTCAATTGCGCGCACTACTAACGCACCTGCGAACACATACAATCGAGATGTCGCTCTAGCTGGTTTCAATTCATAAAACGCTTTTCCATATCAAAAAGCTCATCCTGATCAAGCTTTGATACCTCGATAACAGCCTGGGTGCGACTGTGCACACACAGCTTTCTCAGTATCTCTGATACATGTTTTTTAACGGTGGTAGCACCTACGTCCAACTCGTATGCAATCTGTTTATTGAGTAATCCCTCACGCAACATAAACAGAACGCGAAGCTGCTGCGGTGTCAAACTTAGCAGCCGCTCAATAATCTTTGATTTATCTGATGCCGGTTCATTGGTAGTCGGGGTTTGAGCGCTGGCAGGCAGATAGACATCACCTGCCATTACAGTACCGATCGCCGTGGCCAGCACTTCTCGGCCCAATGATTTGGGCAGAAAGCCTGCAGCGCCATAGGCAATGGCCTCCTCTATAATCTGCTCATTCTCAAGCCCGGACACCACAAGAACCGGCAAACGCGGATAAAGTGATCTAAGCCGCAGCAACCCTTCAAATCCACTCACACCTGGAATATTAAGATCCAACAACGCTATGTCGAAATCGCTGTCTGATTCCAACACACTGATAGCGTCCTCCAGAGTACTGACTTCGCGGGATTGAGTAGCAGGGTAGGCCAGGCTAACGGCAGTGCTAAGGGCCTCTCTGAACAGTGGGTGATCATCTATGATCAGTACTTGAGACAAATCAGTCATGGCGTTCGGTCAGGATCATGTTTGGTAAGAAATGCCGGAGCGCAGAGATCCTGATGGAGAACTCCCATCCAGGCACCAGAGCCTGATCTAAATCGATCGCAGACATTGGGAGCAGGCGGGATATCAGCATATTCTTTAACAATTCGAGGGGTACACTCTATGGCAGATCAATCAATCCTACCCGCGTGTCACTGAACATGCTAGTTGCCACTTCACACAGTCAATCCCGCTGCCAAGATGTATAGATTTCAGGATAACGCAAACTACGAAGATGCCAACATGGTACTTTCGGAACCATGAGTACAAGCCAAGACACACAGCGCCGTGGCGTTGCAACTTCAGCAGACACCGTAACCAGTGCTCTGGACATTCGTCATGTCAGCTTCAACTACGGACAGAAACAGGCACTCAATGACGTATCGATCTCCATTGATTCCGGGGAGACAGTGATCCTGCTAGGACCAAATGGCGCAGGAAAAACCACACTATTCTCCTTAATCTGTGGGCTCTATTCGGCAGATTCAGGCTCAATTCGTATCAACGGGGAGTCTCTGCTTAATCGAGCGGATGCGCTTGCCCCGCTCGGAATTGTTTTTCAGTCGCAAACTCTGGATTTGGATTTAAGCGTTGAACAGAACCTGATGTACTACTGCGCCCTACACGGCATTGCCCGCAAAGATGCACGTAAACGCATCGTTGAATCACTCAAAAGACTGGATCTGGGCAAGCGCCACAACGATAAGGTTAGAACCTTGAACGGGGGTCATCGCAGACGGGTAGAGATCGCCCGAGCTACCTTGCACGAACCTAGTATTTTGCTACTTGACGAACCGACCGTTGGCTTGGACATTCCTACGCGAAACGAGCTCATACACACCATCCACGAGCTTCCAGGCACACAGGGATGCGCCGTTTTGTGGGCCACTCACCTGGTCGATGAAATAGATATGCAAGATAGAGTAGTCATGCTCCACAACGGGGAACTGGAACGTGATGGTAAAGCCTGCGATTTGCTCGAAAGTGCCGAGGTGTCGGACTTCTCGTCACTCATGAAACTAATCATGAACACAGACGATGACTAACTTGTACTCTCACCTGATGACGCCTGTACAACCATGAGAAACCATTACCTGCTGGCCATGAGTGGTATTGCTCGTCGCGAGCTCATGCGCTTTGTCCATCAAAGAGAACGCTTTATCGCAGCGCTGGTTCGCCCGCTGTTGTGGCTTATCGTATTTGCGGCAGGCTTTCGTGCAGCGCTGGGCCTTTCCATTATCCCGCCATATCAGACATACATCACCTATGAGGTCTACATCATTCCGGGGCTGATAGGCATGATTCAACTATTCAATGGCATGCAGTCCTCTCTGTCCATGGTCTACGATCAGGAAATGGGCTCAATGAGAATACTTCTGACCGCTCCACTACCCCGCTGGTACTTGTTGTTTTGCAAGCTGGTGGCAGGCGTTATGGTGTCACTCATGCAGATCATTGCGTTTCTGATCATGGCGTGGATCGCTGGTATCGAATTCGCCTATGAAGGCTGGATGTACGCCCTGCCCATCACCATCGTGACTGGCATTATGCTCGGTGCACTGGGCCTCTTGATCGCCTCGCTGGTCAAACAGCTGGAGAATTTTGCAGGCGTTATGAACTTTGTTATTTTTCCAATGTTCTTCTTATCTTCAGCGCTCTACCCGATCTGGAAAATGCGCGAATCAAGTGAGCTACTGGCTACCATATGCCAATGGAATCCGTTTACACATGCGGTGGAAGCTATTCGCTTCGCTTTTTATGGCGAATTCAATCCTTGGGCGATCGTCGTCGTACTCCTTTGCACCTTGGCCTTTTTCTGCCTTGCCAGCTGGTCTTACAACCCTTCAAGACGTTTTCGAGCAAATCGAACTGCTGCAGCTTGATTATTTTATGTCAGAACTGATTCACACCGCGACAGGATACAAAAAACGAAGTACAGAAACTATTCTTCCACGCGATGGACTATCTCATCCAACACCTTGGCATCTCGCTGCGATCGTGGAGTCGTTATATCTACAACCTTGCGCACATGAGTCGGCCGATCACTGAACACCAGAATCTGATCAGCCAAGGTAGCTGCTTCACGCACATTATGCGTCACCATCAACGCAGTGGTTGGTCGGGATTGCCACAAATCCATTAGTAGTTGCCTTAAACGTTGAGCAGTGGACTCATCCAGGGATACAAACGGCTCATCAAGTATCAACAGCTGAGGCTCAAGAACAAAGGCGCGAGCCAAGGCAGCTCGGCGCGCTAAACCCAAAGAAAGCTGGCCGGGGAAAAAATCTCGAAGCTCACTAAGGCCAAAGGCCGCAAACAGATCATCTAACGCTTCGCCGCTGCGGCTGGCTGGCAATACCAGTCGTATATTTTGTTCAACCGTTCTCCAGGGTAAGAGTCTCGGTTCTTGAAAGACTGCAGCGACCAGGTCCCGTTGAGGTAGTGTAATAAGACCTTCATACTGTGTGTCGAGACCAAGAATCATGCGAAGCGTAGTTGTCTTACCACACCCCGAAGGACCTATGATGCAAGTGAAGGAATCAGCTGGTAACGAGAACTGCAATGCACCTACTGCATGCAAAGTTTCATCGTTAGCTAGCTGAAATATACGCCCCTTTAGATCAACCTCCAGCACAGTTTGCGCTTTATGATCGGCCAAATCTTCCGTGCGCGCATTAGACCCGGCAGTATCCACAGAGGAATGATCAGACACGCTGACCACGCCAACGATTGCTGTATCGATCAAGCGGTTGCAAAATCAGATATTCAACGGTGAGCATCACGCCCACAAACGCCAGAGTGTAAGCAAGGATTGTTGCTACATCAAACAGTTGAAAATACAGGTGGATTTGAAAACCCACACCGTTTGATCGCCCTAGCAGCTCAACGATCAATACTATTTTCCAGATCAGGGAAATCCCTGATCGGGTGGCCGCTGCGAAAAAAGGCTGTAGTTGGGGTATTACAACATGTAACAGCCGTTTGGCAAGGCTGAAACGATAGACCTTGGCCATCTCTGCATATTCAGGCATCAGCGAACGAGCACCCTCCCTCAATGTCACCACCACATTGGGGATCTTGTTCAACGCAACTGCACCAATCGCAGCAGCTTCGTTCAAACCAAACCAGATGTAGCTCAACACTATAATCACTAGAGCTGGAATATTGAGTAGCAAAATCAACCAGGGATCTACTAATCGATCTGCCAGTGGCTGCATACCCAACCAGATACCGATAGCAGAACCAATAGCCATTGCAACGGTAAACGCGGCAACAACTCTTAAAAGAGTTGCGCCCAGATGAACCAAGAGATCACCGGAACGCCATTCGACTACCATTGATTGCCAGACAGCCAATGGGGAGGGTAAAGAGTTGTCTTGCAGCTGGTGGGCAGCAAAGCTCCAAATAAAGATAAATCCAATCAGAGACAGGAACAAAAGAGCTTTATACCCAACACGCGATGCCCTGACATCATGGGATAACGATGTTGATTTGTTCTTTATAGCGTCGCCCACCCTAAGCCATAACTAATCAGCAACTGATCGCTATTTTTGCAGTGGAGCTCCATTCCAATACGTACCATCTACCATTTGCGTGGCGTTACCCACTAACTTATTGCCACCTAGTTCACTGAGCACGCCATAGATAATACCGGCATCAGCGATCTCATCCTCGTGGGCTCTTTGAGGTATGCCTTCTCGAAAGCGATCACGCAGCACCTTTAATGCAGCAGGACCATCTTTTATCGCGCCACTAGATGACAATCTTGCCCATTCATCATCGGATTCATTCAATAGCTTTTTGGTTTGGCGTGAGGCTGTAACAAACGCAGCAGCGGGGCTTGTTGTTGCCCACTCTTCATCAAACACGTAACCGATTGCAGATACCGGTCCGGATGAGCCCAGGGCATTGGCAGCCTCTTCTGCGCTGACCAGACGCTTGAAGCCAACGGCTTCGAGTCGTGCGCAATAGTGCCAGTAGTTAAGCACCGCATCCAACTCACCGTCTTTGGCTTTTTCTGCAAGGAGTGGCGGCGCACCAAAAACAATTTCGTTTTGGCCGGATAGATCCAGATCGTGTTCCTGCTTAGCCATGCCTTGCAGCAGCAACCAGCTTTTATCCAATGGCCCACCTGCTACTCCGATCTTTTTACCCACAAGGCTTTCGAGTGAATCGATACCACTATCGCCGGCCACCATGATGGCACCAACCGATGAACTGTAGGGAACGAATGTCAGGCTACGGCCCTCGTTACGCTGGCGGGATACCCACAGCCAATCTGAAACGACGACATCAACCTCGCCACCCATCAATGCGATACGGGTTGCATCGCCGCCGGCAAAAGGTACGATTTCCAGTTTGAAGCCGTTAGCCTGGTCCAGGGCGTGATGCTGCATAGCCTTGAGCTCCCAGTTAACCGTGCCAAATTTAAGCACACCCACTCGGATAACCGACTCGCTTGCCCATACGCTGCTTACGCTCACAGACAATAACAGTACAGCGAACAGGCCTTTGCAACTTATTTCAGACAGAAGAGTCAGTTTTCGGTAAAGGTTGATCAGCATGGGCGAACATCCGGTTTTAGGCAGTATTCCAGTGTACACAAAGTAAACTACCGCTACTAATACTGTTCTTGAACTTTGGTACCAACAAACCGGCAATATCGAAAAAATCTGATTACACAGCGGCTTCTCGGATGCGCCGTCCACAAACAGCTCTCCAGCAATGCTCGCCACCGAAACCCGGGTAAGTAGCCAGCGCTTTAGAGCGCAATTTCCCGATCCGGATCGCCGCATCACAAATACGGTAGTATGCAGGCAAATAAGTAAAACTTTTCTCCAGAACAGGGATCATAGCTTGCAGGCTAGCGCCCAAAACTGCCATATTCATAAACAAAATGGACTGGATTCATGCGTGTTTTAAAACTACTGATCACGACATCGCTACTGTTCTTAGGCCTGGTAACGTCAGCCATGGCTGCAGAGCGAATCAATACCCTGGAGAAAAAGGGCCTGTTTGGTTACGAACCTAACGGGATTGCCATCCGTGGATACGATACGGTTGCCTACTTCACACAAGACAAACCAGTGGAAGGCAACGACAAGTTCACCACACAATGGTCTGACGCCACGTGGAAATTTAGCTCACAAGAGCATCTTGACCTATTCATCGCCGAACCGGAAAAGTACGCCCCTCAGTATGGCGGCTATTGCGCTTACGGCGTTGCAAATGAAAGCCTGGTTAAAATTGAACCTGAGCAGTGGAGTATTGTTGATGACAAGCTCTATCTGAACTACAACGCCAAGTTGAATCGAGAATGGAAAAAGGATATCTCAGGTTATATCACCAAGGCCGACGCGCTTTTCGAAAAGCTTCTAGACACTCAGTAGCCCAGGCGGTTAATGCCCGCAAACCTTTTTGCGTAAATAACAGATCCGCTTACGCGCAGAACGAAAACAGAATATCTCAAAGTGCGGTTACATCGAGACCTGAGCAACCCAAAGGGGCCGCCATTATCAAGCGGCCCTTTTTGCAGAGAGTTGAGGATACTCAATAGAGTACGAACCTATAAGATCCTGTAAGCGCATAGCAATATCATTGAGAGACTCTGCCGAGCTTTCAACAAGCTCGGCACTGAACTTGGCGCGCTCCGCACGTTCAGCTATTGCTTCCATATGCTCGCTAATAGATGCACTATCCGTGGCACTTGAGCTAACGTTGCCATGAATCTCTCGTGTTGTTGCCGTTTGCTCTTCTACTGCCGCAGAAACAGTGGCCTGATAGTTCTCTATCTGCAAGATGATATTGCTTATTTGACCGATAACTTGCTCAACGTTTACGGCATCAGATTGAATCGTTTGTATTCTATCGGAAATCTCATCTGTTGCCCGCGCAGTCTCTCTGGCCAGCTCTTTGATCTCACTGGCTACAACCGCAAACCCCTTTCCACTATCACCCGCTCTTGCTGCTTCTATCGTTGCATTTAATGCTAATAGATTGGTTTGTTCTGCAATGCTGTTTATTACCTTAAGAACATCCCCGATTCCCTTGCTTGAATCACTCAGCTGCTTGACAGTCGTATTGGCGCTATTGGCCAGAGCCACTGCGTCTTGACCCACAGCTACCGCCTCAGAAGCACATCGTGAAACCTCACGAATAGCCACGTTCGTTTGTTCGGTAGCTGTCGCTGCAATCTGAACATCTTTGTTAATCTTTTTTGCACTGCTAGCAACATGCTCAATTTCAGATGAGTTTTCTGAAGAGTCCTTTCCCAGCTCACCACTCGTTAGCATTAACTGACTGGCAGATTCTGTCAACGTATGAGTATTGGCTGATATCTCTTGAAAGTTGTAGCGCAAGGACTCAAGTAGTTGACTCAGCGCGATGCCTACACGAGCAATACTATCGTCATCACCACTGGTACGTATCCTCACTGCAAGATTTCCGTTGGCAGCTTCATTGACACTTTCCAGCAATGAATCCACCTGAACCCTGACGCGTTCTGCCTCCTCCAGTTTGCTTTTAGCTAACTGCTTTGCTTGCGTGCTCTGAAGCAACTCCGCCTCACGCTTCTCGGTGGTTAGACGTCGATACTCCTTCTCTTCTTGTTCTCGCTCAAGTGAAAGTTTCTTATGTTGCTGTAGCAAATGTGCGTTGTCAGCTTCCCTCTTCTGGCTAATAGCCAGCTCCTCAGATGCACGGCGTTTGTCTTTGTCAATAATCAAAGCAGCATAGATCAACACAGAACCTTCAAACACTACCCACAGTACATGGCGAATCAGTTGCACCCAGGGGCTCTCCAGCACACCGAATACTGACATTGGAAACATGGCTGCTCGAAAGATATGATCAAGAGCGCCCACTACAATTGCTGTGAGTACAACACGCCAGTCAAAATACAATGAGATGAATGCCATCATCACGAAAAAATGAAAATGCCCTTCCTCGCGACCACCGGACAAGTGGATGAACAAGGCGGTGAAAACCATCGAAGCTACGGCTATCGTATGGCGTGTAACCGCGCTCCCCGGACGACTCCAGACTAACCAGGCCGGGAAAAGTGACGCGATAGCACCCAAACCGATAGCCATATATACGTGCAAGTGCGTGTAACTGTCGGTGCCTTGCCAGGTATTGGGTGTCAGATACAGTGCCATCAACACCGCAATCGGCCACTGAAGGGCAAACAGGACCAGGAACAGTTTGTCGATTTTTGCATGGTAGCGTTGTCGCTCTAGCGTATACAAACTAAATGCGTTGCTCTCAACAGTCTCACACAGTTCCGTTTTCACAGAGCTATGCGGATGCATTTTGACAAGCGCAGCGCTCATGATCTAACTCCGTCAGTATTGTCAGTTCTTTTGCTTGAGCCTTGCTCGACTAAAGGCTTGCTACCACCCGCTACTGCGGCATCAACTACCGGCAGTTCAGCAATAACAGTTGCAAGCGGTAATTTTCGATCATGTGTTTTTTGATCGAGAACGCTGCAACCAAAAACCGGACTAGTACCCGCTAGCAAAGGATCCACCCTTTCGTCACTCAAAATAGTGCTGATAATCTTTGCCCTGCCTGGGTTAGAACCAGTATGCCCACGCGATGGAGTAATACCACCGGCAAACTGCAATTCGCCATCGGTGTCATATAACAACACTTGTCCGGATGTATAAGAACCAAATTGGGCAGCTAACACCCCATCTACATCGGCATGGGATTGAGCGCCAGGAATTCTTGCCGCAATTGCTTTTAAGTCTGAGGCGGCCCACACGTCGGACATTGTGCTTTTGTCTTTCGGCTCAAAGAACAGAATATGGGGATTAAACAAGCCATCGAGCTTGTGAGCGACACTCTCCAACTCCGAAAGACTGGCTCGGGTACAAGGACACAAAGGATGCGCGAATAGCAGTAAGGTGGGCTTAGGGGTTTTAGTGTCTAACCAAGCTGAATTTGAATGCAGTAGAGTGCCGGGCGGTTCAGCTGCGTGACCTGCCGTGGTTCCATAGTCTGCCATGGCAAACAGCAGCGAGCTTGCAGTACCCAACCAAAGTAAAACTAACGGCCACAGGTTTTTCTCTGATCGCTGCACCACTTGGACCTCACCCCTGAAATTACTGTTTCAGTGTGATCTAGTGGCAGTTTGCGCCCCGTCTTGATAACTCAAATATTTGACAGGGTTACTTACTCTTCAGGTGCATAGCTTACGAACTGAGTTTGGAGATTGTATTCCATTGCGGTTTGCTGACTGGCTGCACGGATAGGCGACTACCCTTTCGAAGTAACACCATATCCGCAAGTTTTGGAACCGATCTCAAGTATTCCAACGATAAAACCTCCTTGTACTTTTGCTTGAATTTCACATCAACCATGAACCAGCGTGGATTCTCTGCACTGGACTTGGGGTCAAAGTAACGTGATTCGGGATCCCAGGCCGTATGATCAGGATAGGCTTCGCGGGTGATCTCGACCACACCAACAATGCCGGGCACTTTGCAACTTGAGTGATAAAAGAACCCCAGATCACCCTTAACCATCTGATCTCGCATCAGGTTGCGGGCCTGGTAATTTCGAATACCGTCCCAATGATCCTTTTTACCCTTCATGGCCATCAGATCATCGATGCTGAACGCGTCCGGTTCTGACTTGAACAACCAGTAATTCATCTAGCACCCCTGATGTGGCAAAAATATAGGCCTGATAATACGGCTCGCATCAAGAATCAGGCAAGCACACAACCTACAGACCAAATAACACGGTAAGCTCCCGCAATGACGGAATCTATAGCTGTAAAGCACTTCTCAGAACTCGCGCTGCCAGAACCGGTTTTACGCGCGGTGCAAGCGGTTGGCTACGAAAAGCCAACCCCCATCCAATCACAAACCATCCCCCCCCTGTTGGAGGGCCGTGATCTATTGGGCCATGCACCCACCGGCACGGGTAAAACGGCAGCTTTTGCATTGCCGATCCTAGCTCGGATGGATTTAAACGCTAAAGGCGTTCAGTCTCTCATACTGGCCCCCACTCGAGAGCTGGCGATTCAGGTGGCCGAGGCATTCGCTAAGTACGCGACTCACATGAAAAATCTGCGAGTTCTGCCCATTTATGGCGGGCAAGACTACACCGGTCAAATAAGGCAGCTCAATCGTGGCGTCAATGTCGTCGTGGGCACACCAGGGCGCATTATGGATCACATGCGCCGCGGCACACTCAAACTGGACAATTTGCAGACTCTGGTACTCGATGAAGCCGATGAGATGCTGCGTATGGGTTTTATCGATGACGTGGAATGGATTCTGGAACAAACCCCGGAACAGCGTCAGATGGCCCTTTTCTCTGCCACGATGCCTGGCGTCATCAAGCGGATCGCCAACAAGCACCTGTCAAAACCGGTCGAAATTACCATTGAGGGCCGGCTGATGTCGGCAGCCACCATTCGCCAGCGATTCTGGATGGTCAGTGGGCTGCATAAGCTTGACGCACTGACGCGCATTCTTGAGGCTGAGACCTTTGACGCCATTATTGTGTTTGTGCGCACGCGCACGGCGACTGTTGAGTTAGCAGAAAAACTAGCGGCCAGAGGGTTCGCGGCAGCTGCGATGAATGGTGACATGCCACAGAAGCAGCGCGAGCAAATGGTTGACAAGCTAAAGCGTGGCTCACTGGATATCCTGGTTGCTACCGATGTCGTTGCTCGTGGCCTCGATGTAAAACGAATCAGCCATGTAGTCAACTACGATATTCCACACGATACTGAAGCTTATGTGCACAGAATTGGTCGCACCGGTCGCGCTGGCAGATCCGGTGATGCAATCCTGTTCGTAACGCCTCGAGAACGACGCTTGCTCGGCGCTATAGAAAAGGCCACTCGACAAAAGATCGAACCGCTTGAACTACCCACCATTGATATGGTGAACAACAAGCGTATTGCGGATTTCAAACAACGCATCAGCGATACACTCGCTACGGGTGAACTAGCCTATCTGCAGCGACTGGTTGAAGAGTTCATGCGTGAGCATGATGTGCCCGCAGAACGTATTGGCGCTGCACTTGCCAAGATGTGTATAGGCGATCAACCCCTGATACTCACTGGCAAAGGACAGGAAGTCGCACAAGCGCGGCAACGAAAAAACAAGGATAAAGACAAACGAAACAATCGGGAACAGACACGCAGCTCCTTCGATGAAGAGAGGTCAGCCACCAAAGTCCATACATCCAGAGATCGAAAGCCAACGCCTGTTACCAAACCTGAAAAAGCCAGCAAAAATGAGCGAACAGATCGTTCGCAGGATGCGGTTAACGACACAGCAAAAGAGGTGGTGATTGATAAAGAGCGCCGCGCCGATTCTCGAGCAGCTCGTCGGCAAGCTGCAGAAGCTGCGGCTATCGAAATGGAACGCTTTCGAGTGGAAGTTGGCGAGGAGCACGGTGTCAAGCCGGAGAATATTGTTGGCGCAATTTCCAATGAAGCAGGACTGGACTCTGAATTCATTGGGCGTATCACAATCAACAAAAATCACAGCCTGGTAGAGCTGCCATCAGGCATGCCAAAGTTCTTGCTTAAGGA
Organism: Granulosicoccus sp.; assembly: GCA_045106475.1. Taxonomy (GTDB): domain Bacteria; phylum Pseudomonadota; class Gammaproteobacteria; order Granulosicoccales; family Granulosicoccaceae; genus Granulosicoccus. Next base: position 10,226 of record JBGCEO010000003.1, on the reverse strand, counting down.
TCTAAAACGAGTCTGGGTGTGCAATACCAAACTCGATATTTCACGCCTTAGTGATGCAAACAAGACATCCGATAAGCCAGCCAAGGCTGCCAATTCAAAACAATCCAGAAAAAAAGCGGCGCTAGTTACTGAGGGGTCGTTTGATTTGGCGGAATCCAACCAACACCCGGACGAACAGTTACAAGCTAAACGAGAACGCAAAAAAAAGGAACGGCATCGCAACAAGAAGAACAAAGGTAAACGTAGCTAAGTAACGAGGTACACAGGCTTGGCAGCAGATTTTCTAGAGTACTTGGACCCTCGCATCACTACGCAAGTGCAAACTCCTGTTCGCCCGTTTGATTCACAAACGATTGCTCAGGCTTGCTCGCTCATAATGACCAAGGGCCGATCACCGGACGTATGAGCTAAGCTGCGCTCGATTTGCCAGGCTGCAAAGCCTGCGGCACCAGAAGGTGTTGTGTGCAAGCCATAGTCACTCATGCAAGCAACAGCCTGCAGCGCATCATCATCGCTGATAGCCAGATAGTGAACATCACAGTCTCGTAGTGTTTCAAAGGCCAGCAGCGACGCAGCTTTGCAATCCAGGCGACCCATATTAGACACCGGACCAGTTGCTTCAATCATTTTGTTTTGCGCAGCACTGATCGCAAGACAATCTGCAGCGCTAGGTTCAACGATGACAATACGTGGCTGTACTCGCCAGTTTTTGCGGATCATAAAGGCTAACGCTGCGGCCATACCACCCACACCAGCCTGCAGATACACATCGCTGGGCCACCTATCAGTTGTCTCATACTTGCTGCAAAGCTCTGATGCAATGACGGTATAACCTTCCATCACAAGCGATGGCCGGTAGGTGTAACCCGGCCAGGATCCATCAGCCAACAGATAGGCACCTGTGTCATCCGCATCCTGATTCGCCGCTAATAGACTCTCTTCATAGGTAGCACCCGACACACAAACCGTTGCGTCATGATCCTGCAAGCGCTTGGCAAAGCTCTTGGGTACCTCTTCTGATAAATAGACTCGAGCGTTCGCACCAAATAGCTTTGAACCTGCAGCTACTGCCAAGCCATGATTGCCAGCACTAGCGCAGACAAAGGTCATGGCTTTTGCTACCGAACGAACATCATCTGATAATAAAGTCTCAATAGCTGGTCTATGCCCGAGTTTAGCCGCCGCCTCTTCCAGTATCAGCTGCGCCACGGCATAAACACCCCCCAGGGCTTTGAATGACCCAAGCGCCAAACGCGGAGATTCGTCTTTAACCGAGACTGTTACGCCCTGATCTTCAATCTCTACAATCGGTGTGGGTGTGTATATCGGGCATGCAGAAACACAGGCGAGCGCTCGTTTGAAATCTGGCTTAAATTGCGGCTGCAGATCAGAGTCTTGTGACACAGTATTTACTCATCATCTAACGATCTCGCAGTGTACTGTACTTGCCAACTCCTGGTCATCCTACGCTTCTGCTAAGCTTTAGCCACACTCTGTGCAAGTAGATCCCGAAGCCAATGACTGAGCCACATCCTGACGCCGGCGCTACGTCATCCACTTCCACGCATGAAGCCTCAAAAATACGGGCAGCCTCGGCTGACCAACAGGGCTATATTGTTATAGCTCCCATCGCTACTGTGCTAGAAGAACCTCACTGCGCTGCGCAGTGTGTTACTGAGGCTCTCTACGGTGAACAGCTTGATGTTATTGAACATCATGAAGATTGGCTAAGCGTGATTCTAAAACGCGACAGTTACCGGGGATTTATAAAGTCAACGCAGATTGCACCCAGACCCACCGGCCAAGAACACAGCACCGCTTCCAGCCACTGGGTGTCTGTTCGAAGCACCTTGCTGTTTAGCGAAGCCAGCGAAAAAAGCCAAGTCATTTTAAGAATCCCGTTTGGCAGCGAATTACCACTTCAATCAAGCACGAACAACTCTTTTAGTAAAACCGCCTGTGGGCATTATGTATGGACAGATCACTGCCTGGGCATCAAACAGCACTACCCCGCTGATCCCATTACGCTGGCTACCAGCCATTTCCTGGGAGCGCCGTATCGATGGGGTGGCCGGTCTCCTCAGGGGACTGACTGCTCTGGACTGGTTCAGGCCTTGGCCCGATCTCAAGGAATCGATATACCGCGAGATAGCGCTGACCAGGAACGTTATATTGCACAGCAAGTACCCATGGAATCTCGCCGCAGCTTCGATCTGGTCTATTGGCCAGGACATACCGGCATACTACTATCGGCCGAGAAATTACTACATGCTACAGCCTTTAGCATGGATTGCAGGATAGAGTTGCTCGATGCGGTGCTGGAGCGCGCAGGTCCGCCAAGCTCTGTTAGACGCCTGTTTGATGTATCTCAATCAAGATGACTTAACAGACAACTGGCCAGTGGCTGGTTCTGGGTTTTTAGAATTCGTTGTCTGGGCAGGCTGTTGTTATAAACCAGCAGATCATGCTTCAAACCGAACAGATAGGGATACCACTCACGCGACAAGGGTGACTTCCATCGCCAAAGACACTCATCGATAGCCTCGATCATACCCTGAGTGAATGTCTGTTCACCCTCATCGCATGAGTCATTAAAAACCGGATGCCAGAAAAACCGGGCCACTGTAAAAAAAGCAGAGGGAACACCATGACGTTCAAGTACATTGCGCCAGAGCAATTCTGTATCCACTGCTGTATCAGCGTTACCAGAGTCTGTCTGAGTGGTTCTGCTGGCAGTTGTTTGGTAACTGGCCATCATATCCAGCAACAGGCAATCGGTATTCACCAATCCGGTTGCATTAAGCACTAAGGATGCGGCACTGTCTCTGCCCGTCCAGGGGCCAATAAAAAGACGGCGTGGACAATAGTCGTTTGCATAAAGGTTGTCCCACAATACTTGCGCGTGAGACGTATGATTTGAAACATCTGCAAGGCTCTCGATAGAGGCTTGCCTGGCTACTACATCACTTCCGCAATACAGCAATCTGTGCTCACTGTGCAGTCGGCCTAAAAACTCAGGCAGATACTCAGGCTCCTCTTCGGCCAGCTCGTTGGCGTAGATCCTGGGCGTAACCCACACGGCGCAGCGCAACGCTTCAGACAAGGCATTCGCTAAGCGGGCATGCGCCTCGCCCTCAGATGTAATACCGGCAGAGCGTGTGTGAAAATCAGCGTCTATGTCATCCATCAGCAAAGACACATGGTTTGCGCCATCATCGAGAAGCTGGCGGCATTTAGCCACTAGCAGATTAAAGTCCGGGCCACCCTGCAAGTCATTAAAATTGAAATCCAGCCCTGGCGCCACACCTGCAACAACACTGATATGCCGCGATCTTGCCTGATCGCAAAAAGACGCAAAGCTACTGCGCCATTGTGCATCATAGGGAGTACGCCACTGCAAGCGATGTCGCGCATCTTCTTTGGGCGCATAGTAATAAACATTCTGCCCGGCGGCTGCAAGTGCATCGAGCAACGCTAAACGTTCATCCCAGTCGAGCAGCCTGCCATAGTATCCTTCTGCATAGCCTTGTACATGCTCATTCATAGTTTGATCCGATTGCAGCGCTGTCCAGGTATGCAAGAGTAGCCGAGCACAAGATGAGCGGCTATAGTCACAGCAGCAAAACTACAGGTTAATGCCCATGAGTGAGACCGCAATTGATACTCGCCCCTCGTTTGCTGCCTACGCAGACAAACGCATGTTGCGCATTCTGTTATTAGGGGCAATGAGCGGTTTTCCATGGGTACTGATTGGAAGTGCACTATCGCTGTGGCTCAAAGAGGATGGCATGAGCCGCAGCACTATTGGTTGGGCCTCTCTTATATTCGGTGTTTACACCATTAACTTTCTATGGGCACCACTGATCGATCGCATTCGTATTCCATGGCTGACCGAGCGTGTGGGTCAACGCAAGGCGTGGATCATCTGCTTGCAGCTATTCATTGTCGTCGCCATATTGTTTTGGAGCGGCCTGACTCCAAGCGAAAATCTGGCTTTGGTGATTGCTCTGGGCCTCATCATAGCCATAAGTTCGGCATCACAGGACATCACGATCGATGCACTGCGTATCGAACAGGTTGGACGATCAGAATCTGCCGCCATGGCAGCAGGTGCTGCAATGGCGGTTGTGGGGTGGTGGACAGGTTACAAGCTAGGCGGATTTGTAGCGCTGACCACAGCCGATGCGTTGCAAGGAAGAGGCTATGAGAATTACTGGCAACTGACGTTTCAGATTCTCGCTGTGCTGATCGTTGTCATGAATTTGTTGTTACTGCTTATTCCCGAAGCCTCCTGGCGCGAGCGACAGGCAGCCCAGGCACAAGATCAAGCTGCGCTGGGCGCGAAACTTGGTGGCAGTGGCCAAGGCCTTATCGCCTGGCTCGGTAGTACGATCATCGCGCCCTTTGCCAGCTTCTTCCGGAATAACGGTGTATCCGTTGCGCTTGCCATTCTGGGATTTATTTTTCTATTTAAGCTCGGCGAGGCCTTTGTCGGAAAAATGTCGATTATTTTCTATAAGGAAGTCGGGTTTTCAAAATCCGACATTGCTATCTATTCGAAAGGGCTTGGCTGGGTGGTTACGGTCGTGTTTACGCTGATTGGCGGTTGGTTTGCAGTCAAGCAAGGCATTGTCAAAGCCTTGTTGATTGCAGGAATCGCAATGGCCGCTACCAATATAATGTTCTCGTTCATGGCCTGGAGTGCAGAGCCTTCGGTAGCGCTCTTTGCCGCTGCTGTATTAATCGATGATGTCACTGCATCAATCGCTACCGTTATCTTTGTTACGTTTATATCGTTACTGGTAGATAGAACCTACACGGCAACGCAATATGCTCTGCTGGCATCACTGGGTACAGCGGGCAGAACTCTGCTGGCAGCCTCCTCCGGCGCTATGGTCGATGCACTTGATGGTGACTGGGGAATATTCTTCATCATTACGGCCCTGATGGTGATTCCCTCACTGGTGCTGTTATGGTTCGTTCGCAATAGATTTAGCGATCTAGAACAGAACCGGAGCACCACGGCATAAGCGGTTAGCTGGGAAGTACACTATCGGCAGCCTGATCAATATGGCGAGAGGCACACCATTTGGCTACATCAAAGTTCGGACATGTCTTGTCGGTGTAGGAGAAATCCCGATGACCACAAATAGAGGCATTAGGGTAAGTCTCCTTCCATTGCCTGAGCACCAGCTCTAGCGCATCGAATTGCGCCTGGCTAAACTCAGTACGCCCTATCAGGCACACGCCCAGACTGATTTCATTGTGGCCATAAACATGCGCCCCCTGCCAATAGTCCGGGCGACCATGTTCAATGCTGCCATCGCGATTTATGACGCGATGATAACCAACGCCATGCCAACCAAACCCCAGGTGCATAGCGTGAATGTCACAAGCTTTGATGTCTTCATCGTCGGGCGTGTCTGAACAATGAACGACGAGATGTTTAATGGCTGAAGCGTCGAGCATCATAAGGGTAGAACCGCGTCCAGGAGAGTTAGCCGTGCGCAAGCATAGCTCATGATAGAACCTGCAACGCAGGATCAAGGCTCGGGAAACGCAGAGTTTGCAACTGCAGTCCCAGACTACCGAGCAAGCGCACAATGGTATCCGGCGGAGTTGAAGAGGTCATGATGGCGATATCTTCCAGCGGCTTTGTACCACTGGTATTGAAGCCATTCACATTACCAAGAACGGTAAGAGCATGTCGTGCTACAGCTTCTGCGGGGTCTAGCCAATCAACAGGCCAGGGGGCAAGCTTGCGCATTTCATTCACTAAAAAGGGATAGTGGGTACAACCCAATGTCACAATGTCAGTTCTAAGGCCGTCTTTCTCAACAAAACAAGGGCTGATCTCTTCACGTAGTACCTCAGTATCGATCTTCCCGCCTTGCATATGATTCTCTGCAAGCCGGGCAAGCTTGGTTGCACCCACAAGATTAACGTCTCTATGGCTAGCAAAGTCTTTTATCAACTCTTGTATATACCTGCGCTTAACGGTACCGGGCGTTGCCAACACTGTGATCAGGCCTGACGCTGTGCGCTCTGCGGCAGGCTTTATCGCTGGAACAATGCCGACAAATGGAATGTCGAAGCGACTACGCAAGGCCGGCATGATTAAGGTCGACGCCGTGTTGCAGGCAACGATGACCAGCTTGGGATCAAATTGTTGAATGAGCGTATCGAACAAGCCCACCATTCTGTCTGTTAACTTGCTCTCTTCCCAATCGCCGTAGGGAAAACCCGCATCGTCGCCAACATATACAAATCGTTGCCGGTGCATCAACATGCGAGCTTCTCGCAGCACGGAGAGCCCCCCGACACCTGAATCAAATACCAGAATTGTCACAATGCTAGTTGAGCTCAGCCGCCGATGAAGGACATCTCAACCTTTGGGCGAATGATAGAAACCTGTGTACGAGTTTCGGAGTATCTATCACTACGAACACGCCACAACTTATCAAGCGCTTCTCGCACAGTATCTACATCACCTTCTCTCAATGAAGGTCTGAGATCATGCCCACTACTGGCAAACAAGCAGGTATAAATGCTGCCTGTGGCACTCAGCCGCGCGCGACTGCAATCACCACAGAAAGGCTCGGATACCGATGAGATGATTCCGATTTCACCGCCACCGTCCACATACTCCCAACGCTTTGCAACTTCTCCGCGGTAATTTGCTTTGGCAGGCTTAATGGGTAACTCGGCATTAATCATCTCTGCAATCTGCGCCGTGGTAATGACATGAGACAAATCCCAGGCGTTACTGTTGCCAACATCCATGAATTCTATAAACCGCAATATCTGGCCTGTACCGTGGAAGAACTTTGCCATAGGTAGGATTGAATGATCGTTCAACCCTTTCTTGACCACCATATTGACCTTTACCGATTCAAAATTGGCTTGCGCTGCGTGGTTAATACCATCCAAAACAGCCTGCACGCTAAAATTCACATCGTTGACCTTCATAAAGGTCTCGTCATCTATCGCATCTAGACTTACATTGATTCGTTGTAGTCCTGCATCACGCAGACTTTGCGCTCTTTCACGGCTCAGCAATGAGGCGTTGGTTGTCATGCTGATATCGGTAATACCCGGCACGGTTCTGATCTTTTCTATCAAGTGCTCCAGATCGCGACGCACGAGAGGTTCACCGCCGGTTAGTCGTATCTTTGTTACACCCAATTCTGCTGAGGCTCTGACGACGCGTTCTATTTCTTCAAAACTCAACAATTCAGACTTAGGAAGGAATTTGTAGTCCTTGTCAAAAATTGATTTGGGCATGCAATAGACACAGCGAAAGTTGCAGCGGTCAGTTACTGATACGCGCAAATCTCTCAATGGTCGTTTAAACCGATCACTGGCTTCCTTGATAACCACTAACCACCACCTCTTTGAAAATGCAAATCAAAATGTGCCTTGAAGGCCTGTTGCTCGGCCTCTGATACACCAGAAAACCTGAAAGACACTTCCGAATAAGGAATACTAAGCAGAGCTATACGTCTTTCCAGTGTAGGGCCCAAGGTAATATCAAGCTGACCGTTGTTTACTCTAGCCTGCACCGAATCTCCGTGACGCTCATAGGCATGCTCGCCCATGGCACGTGGCAACAATCGCCAGAAATCATCGTGAGTCAGCCCCATTTCCCGGCTGTACTCGATAATTTGATCACTCATTGTTACCCACCGGCCACCGGAGGCCAAATGGCCAATACGTCGTTCTCTTTCAGAACTGTTCTATCGTCCCGGTCGGTTTCACAATAGAAAACGCCATTAACCAATACCAGATGAGCCAACTCGCGCGGTACCTTGAACCGATCAATGATCTCATTGAGCGACACATCATCAGCAACTTCAATATCTACAGCGTTCTTAACAGCGCCTGCAGGTAAAAGATCCTGCAGTGTTGCAAAAAGCTTAAACGTAATTTTCATCAGTAGTAAAACAAACCTCTTGCTGGTTCAGGCAGGGGCCATGGCCACATGCTGACTTTGTGCAGTGGCAAGGTAAGCCTCCGATATACGGTTAGGCTCTTCGATCAGTTTGTCTTTCCATTCACCCAAATGAGCGCCTGTCTGGATCAGACCACGCATAACACCCACATGCTGCGTCATCCCCAGGCTACTGGCACCCACCAGAACATCGTCCTTGAACTGCAAATTCAGATATTTAAAGCCCTCGATATCAGACATTTCTGCCTCCTCTCCACCGTCAACGCCCATCCACATTCCAAAGGAGGTTGATATCAGACCCACAGTATCTAAAACGTTCATGTTCACATTACCCGGATGTGGTGTCTTGTGTCCGTGAACCATGTTCTGTGCTGCCAGTTTTCCATGCTCCACAGCTGTAGGTTGTATTGCCTGAACATAGTAATCACCGGTGGACAGGTCACGCCCTTGTGCGACATCGCCTGCCGCATAAACATCAGCCACGCTAGTTTGCAGATAGTCGTCCACCACGATGCCCATATCAACCTCGATGCCACTGCCATCAAGGAACGCTGTGTTCGAGCGCACACCGGTCGCACAAATAACAACATCGGCCGCCAATGATTCGCCCGCTTCAGTCTTAACCAGCAGTGGGTCTTCACCACCGACTTCGCTGATTTCGGTAACCTTTGTTGAAGTCATGACCTTGATGCCCTTATTTACGCACCAATCCTTGATCATCGTGCCCATGACCTCATTGGTCATACGAGACACCATGCGATTCTCCATTTCGATAACCGTTAGATCCACTTTTCGGGCAGCAAGCGCTTCGAGGATGATGCAACCGATAAAACCTGCACCCATCAGAATCACTTTGGATCCGGGTTTGGTATCCGCCACTATCTTGTGAGAATCAGCCAGTGACCAGCAATTGTGCACGCCTTTGCTATCAATACCAGGGATGGGTGGACGGGTGGCCGTTGCACCTGATGCAACAAGCAACTTATCGTATTCCAGCGTTTCGCCGCCGAGCAGCGTAATTCGCTTGGCAGAGGTATCCACAGAACTGGCTCTGCCTTGTTTTAGCGTGATATTTAACCCCTCAAAGTGCCCGGCGTTCTTTCGCAGATAAGTACCCTCGGCTTCAATGTTTCCGACCAGATAATAGGGCAGCGCCATCCTGGAGTAAGGGGGTACGTCTTCAGCAACCAGCATGGTGATCTGCCCGCTGGGATCGAATTTACGAAGATGTTCCGCAGCGTTTACGCCTGCCGGACCCGCACCGATAATCACGTAATGCATAGCTTGATTCCTTAAATTTCAGTCATTGATTTGCAGGCTTACAGACAAATCGGGCGCAGTCCAGCTGCGCCCGAAGTCTACATTAACGCCAAACGGTGCGATTTGCACGGCAAGCGTTTGATCTGGTCTTAGGCGACCAGCCCGTCATACTAGCCCGGTAGAGAGAACTTCTGCCTGGTTTCGTCTGTCATCAAACCATCAGCACTATAACCACGCAGCTCATAGTACTCAGGCAACATCTGGGCTAGCTCACTCGTACGCCCCTTTGCAGGCCCCGAGTTAGCACCTTCATTTAACAATCTGGCTGGCAGCGTATCGTCTGAACCACGTAGGCCGGCTTTTTCATTAAAATCACGTTCCAGGTTCCAGATCCGCTCACCGACCTCCATCATTCGTTCGGTAGACCAATCGCCCTCGCAGGCAGAATCAACCTGCGGTGCAATGTCATCCATCGTCCACGCAAACGTTGTAAATACGCAGAGCCCTGCCGAATCAACCGCAGCAGTTGCGTCCTGGAAGGCTTTGACCAGACCAGGTTTTCCAGCAGATTCCAATGGATCGGTTTTTTCAGGAATTCCGAGAATCTCCGATGCGACCGTATAACCACGCAGGTGACATGCACCACGGTTTGAGGTGGCGTAGGCCAGGCCCATACCCTGGATTCCGCGAGGATCGTAGGCTGGAAATTCCTGCCCCTTTACACTCATGGAGAATTCAGGCTTACCGTATTTCTCGCACAATCGCTTCGAGCCAAGCCCCAGATCGACGCCAAAACCTTCACCCTTGGCGGTCACTTCAGCGGCCCAGCACAAGGCTTCTGCTGACCCGAATTTCAGTTCGACTCCACCGGTTTGTTCAGTGGTGATAGCGCCCGTTTCAAACAGCTCCATGGCCGCAGCCACGGTCGAACCGAATGAGATGGGGTCCATACCATCCTCGTTGCAGAGGAAGTTGACGTAGGTGAGCGCATCGATATCGTCTACACCTGTGTCAG
>JBGCEO010000002.1:0-3536 GCA_045106475.1 Granulosicoccus sp. | reverse complement strand
GCCAAAGACACAGCAGCCTGGTGTCGGTTTTCCGCTATGTCGCCTGGTCGGGATGTTGGATTTAAGCGGCGGTGGTGTGATCGACGTTGCCTTCGGGGCTTGCGAGGGAAAAGGCAGTGCCGAACCGGGGCTGCTACGCACCCTGCTACACAACTTGAACAAAGATGACGTGTTACTCGCTGATGCCTTCTTTCCCAGCTATTTCCTCCTGTGGACGTTACAGACTATGGGAGTGGATTGTCTGTGCGAACAGATGGGTGGGCGAGCACGTAGCACCGACTTTCGAAAGGGTGAATCATTAGGGGCTCGTGATCATCTGATCGTCTACTCCAAGCCGGTGAGCAAACCGGCTTGGCTCAGTCAATCGGACTATGATGCAGCGCCTGCCACCTTGCAAGTCCGTGAGCTACGGATAAGTCCTCGCAAGGGAGTGAAAGGCAAGATTCTGGTTACCACCTTGTGCAATGCCAACGAATACCGCAAGGCAGATTTAAAGAGTCTCTACAAGAATCGCTGGCAAGTAGAGCTCAACTTCCGTCACATCAAAACAACCCTGGGAATGGATGTACTCAGTTGTCATTCACCCGAGATGGTGGAAAAGGAAATCTGGGTATATCTACTTGCGTACAACCTGATCCGTATTCTCATGGCACAATCGGCCTTACATGCAGGTTGTAAGCCGAATGAGATCAGTTTCAAGCATAGTATTCAATTGTGGTTGGCCTGGGGCCGGCATGCACGTGTGAACAACGATGAGGACTGGGCTGCCCTGATGATTGCTATGGCCCAGAAGCGCGTGAACAACCGCCCTGGAAGAATAGAACCACGACACAAGAAACGACGACCCAAACCTTTTCCGTGGCTAAAGAAACCCCGGCATGAGGCACGTCGAGATGTCATCACGCACGGCCATGAAGCAAAGCTTGCAGCTTAAGTCAGCGCCATTCGGTTTTAAATTATCGCTGACCCACACAGGTGACGTTACTTTAACCCGGCACTTTTTGGCGCGGAGTTGAATCAGAACATGCATTCTCGTACGTTGAAAATGCTGCAAAGTTATTGATCGAAGAAGATCTTGTTTGGCAAGCCGCCAATTGCATCAACGATGAGAATGCTACAACTGGCGCTAGCTGTATGGGGATTCAGCGACGGGTAAGTGGATTGTCAAGATCCAGGCCAGTAGGCCGAGTTTGAGGTGTTTCACCATCTCCGCTGTCATCTCCGAAATACAGGGTGTTTCCATCTAAACGGAAAACGTCGTATGAAATTGCCGGCAATTCCAAACAAACCGTAGCATCCTGACTGACTCCATCGACCCAGTTGTTAATACCACATACCTGATTAGAGTTTGCGTTGTTTATTATGTTGGTACCAAAATAAGTTACCGATGCTGATTGATAATTGATATTGACCTGAGATGCAGCGGCGCCAGTTGCCAATGGAACATCAGCGCCAATCAAAAAAGTGCCTGACGTGTTGATCTCAACAGTTCGAGCATTTGCACAACTTGCATCGTTAAAAAATGTCTCGTTCCGAACTTGGAATGTATCGCCTGATATAGTAAACGTGTCTACCTCTCCGTCGCCATCACCATCGACAACGCAACCAGCTGACCACGTCCCGTTTAGCGCGCTATTGCCGTTTGGTTGTACTGGAGTGTCTTCATTGTCGTCGCTACATGCAACGAGCGATAGTACGAGTATACCGGACGCAATAAGCTTGGTGATAGTTGATTCCTGAATCATCTTTGAGCTCCTTATTCCTTAAAATGAACATTGTATACTATTCGAGCGAGCTGAGATTCTATTGAGATTATGCTCGTGGTGGCGTGGATCATAGTTCGCTGATTGCAACGATCAGTGAACGAGTGACTCGTTATCTGGAACGTAAAGCGCGCTCGGCCATCAATCGGCATAGTGATCACCTGATATTGCCGAAGATAGGACATAAGCATTCAAGGTTCGTTTTTCATCGGTTAATCTCGTTTCACCTGGATGGTAGATGGAGCGCACTTTGAGTGAGTATCTCTTCGCTTTTAAGCACGCGCGCCGTCACCAGCGGTATACCTGGTGTTATAACGCGCATTAAACCGTAATCCACGGGGTATTTTTTGCAGCAATAAAACGTTCCATATTGTCAGAGAAATCGGTTTAATCCGGTAAACATCAGGTGACAGAGAGCGTCAAAAATCGCACGTGCAATGCGTAGCCAACACCCGTGTAGATTGGCACACTGGGTATAAGCCAATAACAAATGAGGAAGTGGCCCGCCACGGTGCGTCCCGTGCGGGCCGTGTCCGGTGCTGTGCAAGTGCGTTTGGTGCGGGCCGCGTAGGTACGCGAAGCACCGGCGACGACTACGTTACCGAGAAGCAGTGGCTTCGCGCAACCCTTAATGCTTGCCCATGGCATCCACAGGGTGGTTGCGGCTTCTGCCGACACGGCACTTATCCTCGCGTGCGTCCGCGAGGCACGTTGATCGCTCGCTGGTATTGCCCTACCGAACAGCGCACGGTCAGTGCGTTGCCTGATGCGCTGGCCTCACATTTCTCTGGCACACTAGCCGATGTTGAGGCACACGTGCTGGCAACGGAGCTGGGAAGCTCACTGGCATCAGTGGCTATGGGGCGACGCCTGGAGATTGAACTGCCTGGGGCACTGCGTTATCTGTCTCGCGTGTGCAAAGCAGTACACAAGGCATTAGCTATCTGTCGAGGCCTGCAGCCTGACACGATGGCTAACTTGCCACCAACGATTGCAGGCTTTTCAACACGCTGTGGTGAAGCTCGAGTGCTCACAACACTTCGGCATTTAGTGTATCGCCATCTGTGCCAACTCCCCACCCCACTGGGCTTTAATCCGTCACGCAATAATCTGACTAATCGATCAGGTGAGTTCCAACATCGAACGGGTCGTGACCCACCGTGTGCAGTGCTTGACCCTGTCAATGAGCCGATCACCGATCGGTCATTGCAGGGGAAAGCATATTGAACACGACACCTAAAGAACTTATCGAAAGAATCGCACTGTTCAGACATGGTCTGATCGCCCGGGTATTGCCCCCGGATTTGACGCCTCAGCAACGCCAACAAGTGATGGTGCGCATCAGTCATGAGCAGCAACAGATTCCAGGAACGCTTAGAACCCGTGTAGCGCACAGCACGCTGCGCGAGTGGTTAAAGCTCTATCGCGAGGGTGGCTTCGACGCATTGAAGCCACGCAAGCGCGGCGACACCGGTCACCCCAGGGCCTTGGCAGCAGAGCTTGCCGAACAGTTGATACAAGCCAAGGAGGCAGCCCCCGACTTATCGATCAGATTGATTATCGAACAGCTACGCAGCCAAGGCACCATCGGCAAGGAGCAGCATGTCCCCATATCAACCGTACATCGTTTATTTAAAAGTCACGGTGTCATGAGTAAACGCAGCATGGCCGAGGGTGGCGTCAAGGAAGATCGTCGTCGCTTTGCCTACAGGGAAGCCGGGCAGCTTTGGATGTCAGATGTGATGCACGGCCCGTCAGTACCAGGCCCTGATG
>JBGCEO010000001.1:0-100515 GCA_045106475.1 Granulosicoccus sp. | reverse complement strand
AGCGTTGCCCATGTTTATTTTTATGGGCCTGATGCTGGATCAATCAGGTGTGGCGCAGCGCATGATGAAATCCATGCAAGTACTGTTCGGCTCCTTACGCGGTGGTCTTGCTCTGACCGTGATGCTCATCGGTATTGTGCTGGCTGCTTCCACTGGCGTGATTGGAGCATCCGTCGTGCTCTTGGGAGTCATGGGTTTACCGGCCATGATGGCGCAGCAGTATGCAAAGCCCATAGCAACCGGCACCATTGCGGCATCGGGAACCCTGGGTATTCTTATCCCCCCGTCAATCATGTTGGTCATCATGAGCGATCAGCTGGCAATATCGCTGGGAGATCTCTTTATGGGGGCCATGTTCCCCGGGTTGATCTTGGGTGGCCTTTACATTCTTTTTATCGTGCTGTACGGAATCTTCAAACCAGGCGCGATGCCACTGCCCGAACACAGAGAACCTGTCTCCGCCAGATTGGTGGGTGAGGTAGCGCTGTCTGTGATACCACCGATGCTCCTTATACTTGTTGTGCTTGGCTCGATTTTCTTTGGACTCGCCACTCCGACAGAAGCCTCAGGGCTGGGAGCGCTGGGTGCAACCTTACTAGCGCTGCTAAACCGCAGATTGAACTTCAAGGTGATGAAGGATGTTGTCCGTCAGACCTTAAACACGTCGGGTTACATCGTTGGTATCTTCATCGCTGCAAACTTCTTTGCGTTCATCCTGCGTCGTTATGGGGGAGATGAAATTATCGAGAACCTTGTGTTGGGTACCTTTGATAACCCTTATATGGTCGTACTGTTTATTCTATTTATTATATTTCTACTTGGATTCCTGCTGGACTGGATAGAAATAACTCTAATCATCATGCCATTGATGCTGCCGGTAGTGCTTGCACTGGACATACCGGTTGAGGGCTACGGCGTGGTCAGCGATCCATCCATAGTGTGGTTTGCGATACTGGTGGCAGTAACTCTGCAGACTTCCTTTTTGACACCCCCTGTGGGGTTTGCCCTGTTCTATTTGAAGGGTGTATGCCCGCCCGGTGTCACCCTGGGGCATATCTACAAGGGCGTGATTCCTTTTGTAGTGCTGCAACTGATTGGCCTCTCCATCGTATTTCTAATACCCGAATTGGCTACCTGGTTACCTGCAAAAGCATACGGAAACTAAAAATACTGGCGTATTTGCCAGGTGTATTTGCCTGGCTCCTTAGCTTGTTACTCGGCGTTACAATAAGATTCCAGTGATTGTGGGTTAATACTTGTACCCACTGCTATGGCATTAAATTGTGAGTACTATTAAAAAACCTTTTCAGTTCACCGGCTGGCTATTGGCGCTTATGATTGGGGCGCAATGTGCGGCGCAGGCAGGCGATATTGCCAATGAAATCAAGGATGTGAACGAACCATCTTTATCTGAAAATGGTGGTTTTCTGGAGTTGGGTGTTGTGCTCGATTTTAGAAAGAGTGCTTTCGAGCAGGAAGATGTGGCTGACAATGACGATGTATCAGTTAGCACCAACTTGGCAATCAGCGCAGGTTATCGGTATAAACGCGTATTTATAGAGGCCACGGAGAGTGGCTTTGATGGGCTGAACTTTGGCGTTACCTTGTTGGATAGCGAGCGGTGGACAGTAGATATGTTGCTGGCGAACCTAGCGGGTAACATCACCGTCGAATCTGATGAACCGCCGCCGCCTGTTACCGAGGCTGAAAAGAATCTGGCAATTCTTGAAAGGGATAGCCTGTTCATAGCGGCTGGAACCAGAGTGACAGGATATTTTGGTGAGAGTATTCTGCAGTTTCGCGTGGTCTCGGACTGGTACGACGGAAATGGCCTTCAAGGTAGTGCGCGTGTTGGCAGACAGTGGCAGTTAGGCAATTGGAAATTGCAGGGTATATTGGGCGCACGAGTATACTCACAACGTTTTTCAAACTACTTGTTTGGAATCAGTGAGGAAGAACAATCAATACGCTTTCCCGCGTATCGTGCCGGTGCTGCGGTTATACCTGAGGGAGAACTGGCTTTAACCATTCCGCTTAGCGAAAACTGGGTTTATGTTTCTCGGCTCGGTTTTCGAAGTTACCCTGGATCGGTGACAAAAAGTCCGCTGATTGCCAATAGCGGCACTCAATATTTGAACGTTGGTTTTCACTACGTTTTCTAGTGTCGATTATGCAATCTTTTAACGGACTGTACGATCTGCTTGGGTTTAGTGAATCCAAGGTGTTCTGTTTGCTTGCGTCGTTCTTGAGTATAAGCCTGGTGGCAAGTTCAGTAGCGGCTCAATCGCGCCATGAAGAAGCCGGTACTAACGGTATCGAATTGTTGGCAAAGCCCACTAGTTGCGTGGCTTTACATCGAGGTCAGGTATGCTTTCAAAGCATCCTGTTTTCTTGGAAGGTGCAGGATGCCGGGGAATATTGTTTGTACAAAATTAAAGCGGATACGCCTTTGTCCTGTGCAAGTGGCAACCTGACCGGTGTCGCGCACGAGTATTCTTCCAAGTCTTCGGAAACATTTGTATTGAAACAGGGCAGGCAAGGGCCGGAAGTGGCCAAGGTTACGATAAACACTGCCTGGGTTTACCGCACCGGTCGAAGAAGCTCAAGCAGCTGGCGATTATTCTAGGTGATGAGCTAATGGAAAAAGAACAGCACATAATGGTTGTGGAAGACGATGATTCTCTTGCCAGGTGGATGGCAGATTACCTCAGCTCGCATGGTTATCTGGTTTCCATAGCAAACCGTGGCGATCATGCGCTTGAAATGATCAGGCAGGACACGCCTGATGCATTAGTTCTGGATCTGAATCTGCCCGTGCTTGATGGACTTGAAGTATGTCGTCAGGCGCGCGAGTTTTATCAAAATCCGATACTAATGGTAACAGCCCGCGATGATGATACCGATGAGGTAGTGGGTTTGAACACTGGCGCTGACGACTATCTGGGTAAGCCGGTCAAACCGAGCATACTATTGGCGCGTTTGCGAGCATTACTCAGACGTTCTCAGAGTGAAGAGACTAATGCGGTGATAGAGATAGGTGCATTGACGATCGATTCGAAATCTCGCACCGTCCGTTTGCTCGATGAGACTATTTCGCTCTCAACACACGAGTTTGACGTGTTACTGCTTCTAGCTGTTCAAGTAGGCCATCCCTTGAGCAGAGAACAGTTGATTAGTCAGATTCGTGGAATCGAGTACGATGGATTTGATCGTTCTGTCGACATCTGTATCTCACGCTTACGTCGAAAGCTTGATGATAATGGGCAAGTGCCCAGGCGCATAAAAACACTGCGGGGCGTTGGTTATTTGCTGGCCGCTGACGCTTGGTAAGTTAAGCAGATGCGCCGCCTAGGTATCTCGCTTTTAATGGTTGTTCTTATCTCTGTACTGGGTGCAGGTTGGGTAATGGATGTGCTATTTGCGCGTCTGGATAAAGGTGACTCAGACAGTCTGGATCTAATGACGAAGATGGGTTATCAGTTGGCAGCCCAAATTGATGCTAATTCAGCCCAGGCGCTTTTACCTACGACAGAAGGTAAGGTACTGGGTGATGGTTTTGTACTTCTGGAGAGGGACGAACTTTCACTGCCCTCAGCGCTACAAGCGCAGCTCGAATCCGGTCAAGTATTGACACTGGAGTCAGGTGCAGGGGTCGTTCTTTACTATTTCTTGTCAAAATCTGATCAGGTGTTGGCGGTCAGGTTGCCGGAAAAATCGACCAATAGAACAAGGTTGAGATTACTGCTAACCGTTTTGTTTTATCTTGCAATTGTAGGCTTTCTATTACTTTGGTTATCTCCATTGATTAGACGACTACAGAGACTCGCTGTGGTGGCCAAGCAATTCGGTGAAGGCCAGCTGGACAGTCGTATCAGTACGCAACCAAGCAGTAATCTGCATGATATCGAAACCGAATTCAATCGCATGGCGCAGCGAATACAAGGCTTGCTTGATGACAATAGAATGTTGACCAGTGCAGTTTCACATGACCTGCGAACACCTTTGTCGCGGCTGCGATTTGGCATTGATGCATTAGCTGAGCAAACCAACGATAGTTTGCAAAGTAACTACATTGACAGGCTGAGTGCCGATCTTGCTGCGATGGAGCAATTGGTAGAGGTACTGCTGGAGTTCGCTCGACTGGAGCAGCGACTAACAGAGATTCCCTTGCGTAGCATTGATCTGACATCCGTGTTGACGCAAACCATCGAATACGCCGAGTCTACAGTTGATTGCAAGATCGAACTGCACATACCTTTGGATGAAGTACTGGTTCTCGGTGATGAGCGTTATGTAACTATGCTTTTTAATAATCTACTGCAGAATGCGATTCGTTATGCTACCGGCGTTGTAAAAGTATCTGTCGATGTTTTGGGTAGCCATGTATGGTTGCGCGTAGAGGATGATGGGCCGGGTCTGGAGCCAATTGATAGAGATAGATTGCTAAAGCCTTTCGAGAGGGGTAATGATCCGGGCGGCAACAAAGAAAACCCCAGTTACGGATTGGGATTAGCAATCGTGCAACGAATTGCAGATTGGCATGGTGGGCTGGTCGAGTTGGGCGACAGTCAAGTGTTAGGTGGTGCTTGTATCAGTGTCCGGTTTAAAGGCTCAGACAAGAGCTCAAAACAATCGGGCTAGTCCGCGAGTTCAATTAATCCTTCGTGCATGGCTTTTGCAACTGCGTGTGTTCTATTGTTTGCATTGAGCTTGACCCCGGCATTGCGCAAATGAAAGGTCGCTGTACTTTCTGAAATTCCTAGAATTATTGAAATTTCCCATGATGTTTTCCCGCCAGCTGTCCAGGACAGGCACTCTGTCTCGCGTTTGGTAAGCGACGTCTTTTTACTCGAAACCCCGGAAGGTGGTGCAACAGACTCGCGCTCATTTAGCACAGGTGTGTAGCAGTTGTTCTTTGAGTTGGCGGCATCGGGATTGCCTAGAAGAAGGTCGCACACTAATTGGGCTGCATGCTCACCAATCTGATGCAATGGTTGCTGAACAGACGTTAATCGAGGAAACACATAATTGCACATAGGCAAACCATCAAAGCCAATAATGGAAATATCGTCGGGTACATTTATGTTGAGGCGCTTACAGGCTTTTAACGCGCCAAACGCCATCTCGTCATTGTGAAAAAACACGGCTGTTATGTGGTCATTGGATTTTACGATGCGTTCCATGGCTTGTTCACCGCTATCGTGATCAAAATTACCGCTAACTATGCTTGTTACTTCCAGCTCACGCTGTTCGAGTTCACGCGTGAATCCCAATGTCCGTTCTCTTGCCTCGGGAGAAGTATCACGGCCTTGAACCATGGCAATTCTTTCATGGCCATGATCCAGCAGACACCTGGCTGCCAATCTGCCTCCTTCCTCATTTGCGCAATACACGCACCTGGAAGGGCTTGAGGGTAGAAATCGGTTGAGTATTACCGCATTGGGTTGCTCTGATATCAGCGTATTTAATTCAGCATCACTCAACGCATCAGCGTGAACTATAAGTCCATCACATTCACAGTTTGTCAGGGAGAAGTAGTCACCTACTTGTCCTAGATGAGAAGAAAAACTGGATTGAACGAGCGCTTGAAATCCTCTTTTTAACAAGTAGCTTGAAGCGCCTTGCACTATATGACCGTAGTAGATGGAATCAAAATCGTTGGTGATAATTCCAATACGCCCGAGAGAAGCTGCCGCATTGCGCCGCTTGAACGTAGATTGGCTGCGCCCGAACTTTACTGGTTTTGCTTCTCCATCAATGATAAGAGCGTTGTCATTCTTGGGCGTATCATTTTCACCAGTATTTGAAAATGATACTTTCAGTGGGTTTTTGCCGGCAAATTCGATCATCGTACTGTCCGTGTTTCAGAATGCATGTTTATGAGCAGGTATACTCAGTATTCTGAGGATTTCTTATCATGATAGAAGGTGCATTAGTGGCAGCATCATGTCAAGCAAATAGTAGTAAAAGGATGTCGAGTTAAAGGACGTAGGGTATTAGTGCGTAAGTGTGTTGCGAGTAGATTTGATAGTTTTCAAAGCGATCACTTAATAAACGCTCCTCTCGCCGAATCTTCAAGCTTAAAACTACGCAGAGACAGAATAGCCAGAACCATTTTATAGTGGATGCATGGCATATTGCCGCGCCAAGGCAGCCGACAATGACCGCTGTATACATTGGATGGCGTATATGTTGATAGGGACCCGATTGCACCAGCCGACCGCGTATAGTGGGTTCAGGCAGTATGGAAAAAGTGGAGAGCTTCATGGCTGCAAGCGCCCAAAAAGCCAGGCAAGCTGCACAGATGATCAGGGACATGCCAAATAAGGAAGATCCGGGCAAATTGGCAAGCGGTGACAGTATTAATGCAATCAGTACGAACTGAGCAGTAACCAGAGCGATTGAGTACCCTTTCATGAGTTTGCCTGCCAACTGTCGATGAACCTGGTAACCAGTGTCTCAACAATCTCCTGATCAGCTTGCACATTATCCAAATAGAGTTGTCTGGAGAGTCTTAACGCTGCAGTCCCATGAACACCAGACCACAATGCTCTTGCAGATAGTTTTACCTGATCTTCGTTGGCGTCTGGGTTAAGTTGACGCAATTGCTGCTCTACCAGTTCGAAAAGGGAATTGATCTGCTTAGACAGATTAGCGGGGGAGGCTTGCTGTGTTGTTTGTCGAGAAAACATCAAGTCAAACTGATGCGTGTGTATTTCTGCAAATTTCAAGTAGGCCTGACCCATGGCACAGATAGCATCAGCTGGCTCTTCACAGCTGCTTTGCGCATCAAGGCACATCGCGAACAGGGCTTGTACACCTTCTTGATTAACGTGTAAAAAAATGTCCTGCAGGTTTTCAAAAATCGAGTACAGCATGCCCGGCGTATATCCCACCGCCTGAGCAATTTGTCTGGCAGTGACTTTATCAGCGCCATGTTGTTGAACCAGAGTCAGCGTTGCGTTTACAACAAGCTTCTGGAGTTCTTCGCGGCTGTGATCGCTGCGTCGCCCCATATCAATTGCTACCGTATTTTAGTAAGAGGCAGATTGGTCGAATGCGAGAAATCGCAAGCCATGGATTAATTCTTACAGATGGAAGTATAGCGACGCTGAGCCCTGAGGTCGCAGAAATGCTGATTGCTTAACACAACAGGGATTTAAATAAACAGTGTTCAATTAATTCTTGAAAATTAATTAAACACTGTTTAATATATTGCCAGCTCTCGCCGTTAAGAGGTTTTTGTGAGCTTAAAAATTAAACACTGTTTAATAAAGAGATGAATTTAAATGAAAATATTACATAAGTTATTAAAAACAAAGACTAAATCTGGCGAATCTTCTGTTTCTAGAAAATTCGCTGGCTGCCTGCTGCTTGTTCTGGGAGTTCTCGCAATGCAGCCTGTCAGCGCTGCGGGTCTCATGTCTCCACGCGATGGCAGTCCAGAATTAACGCTGGCAGAACAGCATGTTTCAGTAGTAATTCAAAATGGATTTGCCATCACGGAGGTGGAGCAGGTGTTTCGAAATCCGCATCAGCACGATCTGACGGCGGTGTATAGCTTTCCAGTCCCGGAGCAGGCAGCTGTGGGGGAGTTCACTTACTGGATTGACGGACAGCCTGTTCATGCGGAGGTGTTGGAAAAGCAAGCGGCGAGGGCATTGCATGAACAGCAAAAGCAGGTGGGTAATGAGTCTGCATTAGCAGAAAAAGATAAATATAGAACCTTTGATGTTGAGGTTTCTCCTATTCGAGCGGGCCAGGACTCGCGAATAAGGCTTGTGTATTTGCAGAAAGCGCATGTCGATCATTCGATGGGACGGTATGTGTACCCGCTGGAAGAGGGTGGCGTTGATGAGGCGAGGAAAGATTTCTGGTTGCGCAATGATCAAGTAAGCGAAGCTTTTTCATTCCAGTTGCGATTGAGGTCGGCCTATCCGGTAGACGCTATGCGCGTTACCAATGGTCAAGCCCAAGTGCAGCAACTCGATAGTGGAGAATGGGAAGTACTCATCGAGAGTGAAACGGGTGCCGGGGCCATTGAGGGTCAAGGGTTAAGCGATGCTGAGATCCAAACTCGACTAGCCGCAGATGAAGTGCAAGCTGCCCCCGCCTCTCAAGTGAACAGATCAAATGTCAACAGTAATGGATACGCTAAGACCGCCTATACCCTTGATCGTGACATCGTTGTGTATTGGCGTCTGGCGGAAAACTTGCCCGGGGCTGTTGATCTTGTCACCTACAAGCAAGCTGATTCATCAGCTGGTACATTCATGTTGACGCTGACACCAGGCATCGACCTGGCACCGATCACAGAAGGTCGCGACTGGTTGTTTGTGTTGGATACATCGGGGTCCATGCAGGGTAAGTTTGCAGCATTGATTGACGGGGTGCGCAGGGCATTGAGTTCCCTGAATCCAGCGGATCGTTTCAAAGTTATTTTGT
Organism: Granulosicoccus sp.; assembly: GCA_045106475.1. Lineage (GTDB taxonomy): Bacteria > Pseudomonadota > Gammaproteobacteria > Granulosicoccales > Granulosicoccaceae > Granulosicoccus. Next base: position 92,070 of record JBGCEO010000001.1, on the reverse strand, counting down.
TCAGCGATAAAGCTAAAAGCCTGAGTCACCATTTTTTACCCGCCGATCAACAGTCTGTTCAAGACACGCTTGCGAAGTTGGACCGGCTTCAAGCCGGCGGTGGCACTAACCTGTTCGATGGTTTACAAAAAGCGGTTAAGTCACTTGATAATGATCGAACCACTGCAATTGTGCTGGTGACAGATGGTGTCGCTAATGTGGGTGCAACGCAGATGAATCAATTTTTGAAATTGATGGATAAGGTGGATGTTCGCTTGTTTACAGCGGTGATGGGTAACAGTGCAAATCGTCCATTGCTAGAAGGGTTGACAAAGCACTCCGAGGGTTTCGCTGTCAACGTTTCAAATGACGATGACATGGTAGGCCTAATGCTGCAGATGACCAGCAAGGTCACGCATGAAGCCTTGCACAATGTGCGTATAGATATTAATGGGATTCGCACGCGTGATCTTACCCCGGCTGAATTTAGTCGTGTCTATCGGGGTGAACAGTTGATTATTATGGGTAAATACTCCGAATCGGGTACTGCCAGACTCAAGCTAAAAGCTGATATTTCCGGCGAAACGAAAACCTATGAATCTGAACTGAATTTCGCTGAAAACGACACTACGAATCCAGAGCTTGAGCGGCTTTGGGCTTTCGCTAAGATTGAGGCATTGCAAGAGCAGCAAAATATAGTGGGTGAAACTAGTGATACGAAACAGGCGATAACTGATATTGCTCTGGATCATGGTCTGGTCACTGACTATACCTCTCTGATTGTGGTGCGAAATGAGATATTTGAACAGGCGGGCATCGATAGACGCAATGCAAATCGTGTAGAACGCGAGAGATTGGCCAGGAAGGCAAGAGCTGCGCAATCCATTGCATCAACCCGGCAAGATGCAGCATCACCGGCCTTCAGTGCACCGCGCCATACAAGCGGCAATGGTGGTGGCGGTGGGGGTTCTTTCGGTTTGTGGATGCTGGCAATTTTAGGACTTCTATCAGCTATTCGCATCGGCCTTGGTTTAAAAGACAAGTACACGCGACAAGGGATTGTGGCTTCAGAACGCAAGCTGATAACTGAAGCGGCGCAATGCCCGCGGACTGCCGAGGTCGTAATTGTTGGACAGCGGTTGCCAGAGAGCTGAGACTAAGCTCAGGGGCACATCTTTCATGTGCAGGAGTCGAACCGCGCTTTGTTAAATCGCGGTAAGCGGTGCATCAGCAGGTTAAAGTTCCGCCTGGTGGTGCACCTTTTTTTGTCTTGCAAGCCTTCCTAAGCAGGCTTGCGCACAACTGATAGATGTGGGTAGGGTATTGGCCACTGTTCTTCGGTGCATATCTCGACGCAGGCTGATTGAACCAATCTCTGAATGTGCAGATAGGACTTTGCGGCTTTGCTATCCATGGTAACGAATATCCAGTAGTCCAGAGAAGAAGGGCTCACTTCGCTAAACTCAACCAAAACATCTTTTACAAAATCGGATAGATCACTACTTTGCAGTGCTTGTCTAACCCTGTCTCTCAATGCCTTAGGCACAGCGTCATGGCTCTTCTCCTTAAGCTCGTAGCCAACGCCAAATTTGTTGATAACACCAAACGATCCGCCACGCGATAAGTTTGTCATGGCCTTTTTGTAAAACTCACTGGTAGGAACGCTGATTATCTGACCGCCACGGTGTCTTAGTTCCACCGTATCCGGATTTTGATCAATCACCTCTAACAACGTCTCGTTGTCAACCAGCACGATGTCGCCCTTTGAGGTGGGAAACCAACTGTCTTTGCCCGTTGGGCGCGAGCTTACACCGTGGAATTCTGCCAGTGGTATTCGAAGCACGCCATGTAGTTCCGGATTCTTTAAAACGGTGTACATGTTTATCGACTCTACTCGCCATGGCAGGTCACGATATACGATGCGCTCCGCCTCGCGCATCGCGCCGATATTCAACAGTAGACGTGCTTCAGATACATAGCGAGGCAACAGATTGCGAACACCCAGCGCAAGACCAATAATCAGCAAAATAAGCAAACCTAACAGCAGGACATCACCGCGCTCGTAAAACACAACAAAAATGGCAATCAGTATCAGGACAAAGGTAAGCGCATGTACGCTATAGGCAGCCAGTCGATAACGTGTGCGGCCTTCGGGAGTCGTTTTATCGAGCAGTGATGCCCGATAACCACGAAGCATGAACCTAACGCCGAACCATACAGCCAGGCCTGCCAAAACCGCGAGTACGATGGTAAGTCCACGACCTTTTACAAAACCTATAAGTGCTTCGACAATCGTCTGTGGGATAGACTTGTCGCCTTGAAGGTCTGCTATCTGGAACTGTGCAATATCGATGGCACTGCGCGCATCATCACGCCGACCCTCCCATGTTTTGACAAAACGCTGTAGCGTCTTATCAAGATCTGCTGAGGTTGATTGTTCCAGCTCTGGTGCCAGGTTGGTTAAAGCCTCATTGGCTGTATCCATTTCCAGTTGCCGCAGAGCAATCAGATCATTGAGTTCCTTTAATCTTCGCGGTTTCTCGGTCAGCTCTTTGAGACTGTCTATCACTGGCTGGGCAATCAAGGCGACATCTTCCCGCCAGTCGCCTTCCGGTTCCTCTTCCCGGGTAACGAAAAGGCTGGTATCAACGCCACCGATTGCGATGCTTTCAAGCGTGGTTCGCAATTGTTGAATATCGTTTGTCAGTTCATCGGCCTGCCGACGCAGATCATTCTTGTCCTGCTCATTAGCAAGCTCAATACGCTCACCTAATTGCGTGCGCTCTTTTAGCTTTTGCGACAATACATCCTGGATGTATTCCAGGCGCTCAATGGTTTGGGTCGCATCTGCAGCTTGGTTATTTGATGCAGTGTTAGTCGCCTCTGCTGGATCATCAGCTGTGGAGGTGCTTTGCGCTAAAACTAAATCGCTTGCGAGCAGAGCGATGAGCAACAGCAGCACAAAAGACGCAGTCCACGAGCGTGTGCGAAAACTAGTCATAGATCACTGAAGAATGCATGGATTGCGTGCCGGTCGCATCTGGGCACAATTGCTTGCGACAATTGTGCCGATGTACCGCCAATAGGTCTTTGCAAATGCTATTGATCCAGGAGTTGTGGCGGCGAGTTAACAGTTGCTTATGTAGGGTTACTGGTTTCTGACGTAAACCGGAAAGGCCGTATTGATGCCACCACGCCCCGATGTGTATCCCTGAATGGTAAAACCAAGACCTGAGGGCCCTTCGAAAGGTTGAGCCTCGGGATCTCTACTTGCGTTATAGGCATTGAGGATCGCGTCAGTCACCTCATCCCGAGACATGGAATCAGGGAAGAAGCTGGAAAATTTGTTTTTCCATTGCGTGCCATCCCGAATCTCTATGGTTGCTGTGTAGACTCCCAGAGAATTGGGCTTATCTCGTATGGAGACCAGGCGTGCGCCTGCTGGATCCTTGCCGCCAGGACGCGAGTGATAGCCCACGGGTTTACCGCTGCGATTGATCTCTCCTGCAAAAACATGCCACATGTTGATATTTGGCGTTGTCTTCGACCATTTCGCGTAGTCTGGCTCGACGTGGGCGCTGGAGGCATTCGAGTTGGCAGGTGACGAAATAGCAGTGCCGCCGTTGGACAGCGCCTTCAGGTCTATGCCGAATTGATCGAGGTTGACGCCCAGGGCCACAAGTATTACGGCCACTATGGGGATATAGCGCTTGTATTTGTTCACAGTGTGTCCAGATGATATGTCGGTAAACTTGTAGACTGAATCTTAACAAGTAGTCCGCACGGTGGTGCACCTATATGGATTTGGGTCACACTGCGATTTTCCGGAGCTGGAATGCGAAAAACAAGAGCAAACACCGTTAGATCATGCAAAAGTGCCTAAATTTACTGATTATCGGACTATTCGCGATATCACAGACGTTGCTTAGCAGTCGAGTGGTGTTGGCGCAATATGATGCAGAATTTCAGTTTGATCAGGATGATTCTGGCGTTGATGTCGAGCCGCCGCTGATTGAACACGAGATAGTGGATCAGTCTGACGCTGGAATACGTCAAACCTTTGTCGCTACAGTGGTGGATGATCGGGAACTGGATACGGTGTTGCTCTACTACCGGTTTGCCGGTGAAACTAGCTATTCGCGATATCGGATGATGCGGGTTTCTTTTTCTTCAACCTATGTGGCTCAAATCCCGACAAATCCCAAGGATTTCAGCCCGATTGAATACTACATTCAGGCACGTGACACCAGTGGGAACCGTACCGTGCGGGGTTACACGTTCAGCCCCCTTGTCAGGCAGATTGTTCCGGTAGTGATCGATGATCCAAGTAGTCAGGTGGCAGCTTCTTCGGGCGGCGAGCAGAGCAAGTCAGAAACGTCAGGTTTCAAAATTAACAAGACTTTTTATGTTATTGCTGGCGTTGTGTTGTTGGGACTTTTGGCTAGCGCGGCCGGTTCATCAGGTGGATCGTCTGCACCGTCGGGTGAATGTGCCCCTGCAGGATGTCAATTAACCTTGACGGTTAATCGCCCAACGCCATGAATGTATGTCGGTCAATTGCTACACAATCCTTTGGATGTCGAATGAGGAACTCTCGCACTAAAAAAATTACAAAGCTAAGTAGCTTAACCTTTCTACCAACAGTGTTGAATGGGATCATGACACGCACCACTTCGCTTCTACTGCTTTGCGCCGCCTCACTTCTTGGCTGCAGTGATAATCCTGCTGGTGAACTGGTTCTGAATCAGCCTGATGGATTGCAACTGCCTGTCCCGGAATTTTTAACCGCGCGTGCGATAAACGAAAGTAATCTTGAGCCCCGCGTGAGCGTTCAGACTAACGGCGGCGTGAGTATTCCAGTAACCGTGCAGCAGCTGCGCCCTGTCTGGATTGGTGAGGTGTTGGTGCCTGAGGGCAGCGATGCAGAGCTTCTCATCGAATGGTTTGAAACTGGTATTAGCGAATTACCGGCCGAACTCGATGGCGAATTGAAATTAGCCTCATACAGCTCTGTGGTTTCTGCTGTTGATCAGAACCAGGCAATTGAGATATTAACCGAAGACTATGTCGTGAATTCCACCCAAACGTCTCCCAGGCCTGATCTGGATATTGATGATGATGGCGCAGGTAATCTTGCTGAACGTATAGCGGGATCTCGTTCGAATGATCCTGCAGATACGCCTTCGGTTGTCACGATTCTATTTAACGATCGTGCGCCAGTTATTGATGGGCAGTATGACTCCATCTGGAACAATGCGCAGTTCCTTGATCAGAATCGCAATCCCTTGGCTATTGATAAGGTGCTAGTAGATTTCAATGTAATTCGAGACGATGAAGATCGTCAGTACAAGTGGGCTGGTATGCATGATGGCACCTATTTGTATTTGATGATATTCGGCGAGGCAGGAGCGCTGCAAACACCCTTTGGTGATTCTGATGCGGCCTTCGAAGACGATGCTATCGACATATTCCTGGACGGCAACAACAGCAAGCGGGCAGGTTACGACGGCGTGGATGATTTCCACGCAATCATACCGTTGTTATCCAGAAACGGTGCCGGTAACCCGAACTTTAGCGGAAGCCTCGAAACACGCTTTGAACTGGGAGACAGATCAACGCCCATAGACGGTACAGCGTTTGATTTTGCAGTGTGTCTTTGTACCGGTGAGCAGCAGCTCTGGGAAGTGAGAATAAACCTGTCGGAGGCTCGAATACCGGTTGATAGAACCTTTGGATTTGAAATTCAGCTCAACAATGATGTGGATGGTGGAGCTAGAGATGCAAAGTGGGCCTGGTTTGATGAATCCGGAGAGGACAGCACGTGGCGGTTTCCTTCAAAAATGGGAACTGCCCGATTGGAAAAACCACCGTTTTAAAACTGCGATTGTCGAGTTCTCACGATCGATATCATGCAGCTGATGATGACTCGTCTTCGCCTGCAGAAAAAAGATCCATGATGTCGTCAGCAGTCAGGTTTTGCATGGCGGCACCTTCGCTCTGGTTCACTGTTTGATCAGCCAGGAGTTTTTTCTGCGCTTGCATCACCATGATTTTTTCCTCCACAGTATTACTTGCAACCAACTTGTAGATGAAAACAGGTTTGTTCTGTCCAATGCGGTGGGCACGATCGCTGGCCTGATTTTCCACGGCAGGATTCCACCAGGGATCATAGTGAATAACCGTATCGGCGGCGGTCAGGTTGAGGCCGGTTCCACCGGCTTTTAGGCTGATCAGAAACAATGGAATCTCGCCGTGCTGAAACGAATCGATGACCTCGTCGCGCTTTCGGGTTCGTCCTGTTAGCTTGGCATAACGGATACCGCGCTTTTCAAGCTCAGCCTCAATCAACCCCAGCATTTCTGTGAACTGTGAGAAGAGCAGAATTTTTTTACCTTCATTAATCAGCTCATCCAGCATCGACATCAGCAAATCGGTTTTGGCTGACTCATGAATGCCGCGTGCACTATCCAGTTTTACCAGGGCAGGGTGGCAGCAGGTTTGTCGCAACTTGAGCAACGCATCAAGCATTTCTATGTGGCTGCGAGCCAGCCCTCGTTCGGCCAGCAAAGCGCGAACGCGTTGTTCCATGCTAACGCGAATGCTTTCGTACAATCGGGCCTGGGCAGGTTCCAGCGTAACTTCACGAACAATCTCGGTCTTGGGTGGTAATTCGGTGGCCACCTGTTCTTTGCGCCGGCGAAGTAGAAATGGTCGTATCAGCGCACCGAGGCGCAGTTGACGTTCTGAGCTTCCATGATTTTCGATGGGTGTTCGAAAATAGCGATTGAAGTGCTTGCGAGAACCGAGAAAGCCTGGCATCAGAAAATCGAACTGCGACCAGAGTTCACCAAGATGATTCTCAAGTGGTGTACCGGTTAAGCAAATTCGTCTTTCTACCGTCAGTGTTTTGAGTGCCTGTGTGACCTTTGCAGTTGGATTTTTAATCGCCTGGGCTTCATCAAGAACCACGCAGCCAAAAGATTGCTCGCCAAGTACGACAATATCTCGAGTTACCAGCGCATAACTGGTGATCACAATATCAACGGGGTTCTTTGTCAGGTCACCGAGCTTGCGCTGAGTGCCATGCCAGATCAGGGTCTTCAGATTGGGCGTAAAGCGTGCCGCTTCTCGTTGCCAGTTTCCTAACAAGCTGGTGGGAGCAACAATCAGTGTAGGTTTAGTGAGCCTGCCGAGATCGCGTTCTTGTTGCAGATGCCCCAGAGTTTGGAGCGTTTTGCCCAAGCCCATGTCATCAGCCAGAATGCCATTGAATCCATACTCCGCTAAAAATCCGAGCCAGGCCATGCCATCGAGTTGATAGGGGCGTAAGGTGGCGTGAACATTATCAGGGGCAGCTCCGCGTTCTACGCCTTCAAAGTTGCGCAGTTTTTCAGCCAGATCAAACACATGTTTTGCATCATGCCAGGCCACGCTGACACCTTGCTTTTTCCAGTGATCTTCCAGCGTTTCCAATGTTGCAGCGCGCTGTCTGGGTAGTCGTAATTGCTCATTGCCGCTGGGGTCATCGTAGAGTTCAAGCAGAGTTTCTGCCACCGGAGCAAACAGTTCGGGGGCGACTTCAAGCCATTGTCCGTCATCGGCTTGCAGCAGTATCGAGCTGTCGCGAGAATCACCTTGCAACCAATCGATGACCAGTGGCAGCAGATCAAAATTCTGCTCGCCATGTTTGAGTTTCAGTGCCATGTCAAACCAGTTGGACGTGGTCTCGCTAACAGTGGCTTCCACCTGAGTTACCGATTGAAAACTCAAGTCGAATGGTTCGCGAACCTGCACCGTCCATCCCCGATTGACTAATTCAGTTCGTTCATCGAGCAGCTCACGCCAGCTTCGAGCAATACGCTGAATTTCGCGTGATCGAGGTTGCTTGTCAGCCCTGGAATAGAATTCCGCATCGTTGACCTGTGCAGATTCGAACTCGGGAAACTGCTTGCCAAAATCGACCGCATAACGAATTTCTGCAGCAAGATCTCGCTTGAGCACCAGTGGTTTACCGTCTGCCGTTTTGCCTTCGAGTGATGCCTCTGCTTCCATGCCGTCAAAGGGCAGTAGATAATCTGCGTAGCGGAATTTTATCGATGCAAAGAAATCTTTTATGTCGGCGCTGTCGTCTCTGGATTGCAGTACCAGGACAGGCTTTGGGGCTTCGTCAATGCGCACAAAATTCGGCGGTGTCGGTAATGGCAATACCGCATCTGGTAGTCGTGACGCCAGATAGTTACTCACCGCCTGAGCATGCGCCTCAGGAAGCGGCGGGGCTTCAACAAATTGTGCCAGCAAAGCCACAGGTGGGGTGTTTTCCAGTTGACCCGCACTCAACCCGGTCGTATCGACATACCAGGGTGGATCTGCAGGTATTAGCAGCCAGTGCTCGACATCAGGTAAACGCGTAGTCAGGCTGTAGGCATTGGTTTCACCAAGCTGCCAGTCGAAGTGCAATTGCCGGGATGAGCTGCGAGTCAACGGCTGCTCTCGATCGGACCCCCAGAAACAGCGGCCACTATCGATCAGCTTATTCATAAGCAGATGACCAATGTCCCCATCGATCGTTAACTCTCGGTAGGAGAAATCGCTTTGGCGTCCTACAGCCAGTTCTAGAATCGCGCGGTCGCTCTGCAAAACCCAATCGGGGTGGTAGTAGTGTCCGTTGTAGCGATACGGCGTCTCCTTGCCGTAACCACCTCGTTTGAGCAGCCTGCTTTGCAGGATTTGCAGTGTTATTCCGGATTTACTTTGCGTGAGCGCTGAGGAGTCGAGTTGATAAAAAAGCAAGGGCTCGCCTGGTTCATGATGCTCATGCAGTGGAGCTGCCTTGCGACCTTGCTCAACGACTTTTTGCAACCAGCGATTAACCGCCCGCAGGGCTTGATCGTCAGGAGAAGGTGTGGCTGTCTGTTTTTCTATCCAGCTTAATAGAGCGGCAGCGACATGTTTACAGTTATAGCGAACCGGGCATGAGCATTCGCCATCAAAACGGTGTGGTGCGATAGTAATGCGCACATGATAAGGCTCTGACGCGGTGCCTTGCACCGTGCCGTACAGAACATTGCCGTCGGGAATCCAGTCTAGTTCCTGCACAGCACCGCTGGCCTTGTAGACTTGACCGCGAGACGTCGCTACCGAACCACAAAGTTCGATAACGTCATCAAAATTGAGCAAACGAGGCTGATTATTCACCGGACGATTGTACCCGTTACAGACAATTGGTTTATGCTCTAAAGACAACTTTAGGAGCAGACAGTTATGAAAAATTCAAACAAATTTCGTTTCAGCACCCTGGGAGCATCGTTTATCTATGCAAGCTTCGCAGCAGTTTCGGCAAACGCTGCTGATCCGGAAAGCTGTAATACAGTGCGATTCTCGGATGTAGGCTGGACCGACATCACAGCCACTACTGCTCTGACATCAACCGTTCTCAATGCGATCGGATACCAGACTGAAGCTGAAGTTCTGAGCGTGCCAGTTACCTATACATCCATGAAGAATGGCGATATTGATGTGTTTCTGGGCAACTGGATGCCCACGATGGAAGCCGATATCGCTCCGTACCGTGAAGAGGGCTCCGTTGAAACTGTTCGCACAAATCTCGAAGGGGCAAAGTATACGCTGGCCGTAAACAAGGCAGCAGCGGATATGGGTATCGCCAATTTTTCTGATATCGCCGCCAAGGCCGATGAGCTTGACGAGAGCATCTATGGCATTGAGCCGGGTAATGATGGCAATCGTCTCATTCAGGACATGATTGACCAGGATGCCTTTGGCCTTAAGGATTTCAAAGTGGTGGAATCCAGTGAGCAGGGCATGTTGGCACAAGTCGCTCGTGCCACCAAACGTGACGAGCCGGTTGTTTTCCTCGGTTGGGAGCCGCATCCAATGAATGCTAATTTTGAGCTCAGCTACCTGGAAGGCGGGGATGATTTTTTTGGCCCTAACCTGGGTGGTGCAACAGTTGCGACCAATGTGCGCGCTGGCTACACCAGTGAGTGCGCTAATGTGGGCAAGCTGCTCAATAATCTTTCGTTTTCACTGGCGATGGAAAACGAGGTCATGGGAGCCATTCTCGATGACGGGCAAGACCCAATGGATGCCGCCAAAGCCTGGCTCACGGCCAATCCTGATACTTTAAATGGCTGGCTCGATGGCGTCATGACTACCGATGGCAAACCGGCACTGGACATGGCTAAATCGGCAATGGGTCTGTGAGTTAGACTACGCGCTTCATTTTGATTAATTGTTGACGGTTGTCGGCTCATTACTGGCTGGCAATCGTTGAGATCATATTCAGGACTCCTACCTAGACTGAATTAGCGGGCAGTTTCTCTACCAAAGCGACAATTCATGGAATGGTTGACTAGTACAAAGATCCCGATCGGAAAAACAATCGCTCGATTCGTTGATTTTCTAAATGATCATGCGGCCGGTGTGTTTGATGCTATTTCCGACTCCTTAGGTTGGCTTATCGATGGGTCCACTGATTTACTGGTGGCCATTCCGCCGCTGCTACTGATAGCTATCTTCACTGCACTAGCCTGGGTTTTGCACCGACGCCTGGGTTTAACGATCTTCACCACCTTATCGTTGCTGCTGATCATCAATCTGGGTCTCTGGGAGGAGACCGTTCAAACCCTGGTGCTGGTGCTCTATGCCACATTGATATGCATGCTGATTGGTGTGCCGCTGGGTATCTATGCTGCGCACCATCCTCGTTTAAATGCAGCCTTACGCCCGGTTCTCGATCTGATGCAAACCATACCGACCTTTGTGTATCTGATCCCGACACTTATTCTTTTCGGCCTGGGCGTGGTTCCCGGGCTTATCTCGACCGTGGTTTTTGCGCTGGCTGCACCTGTCCGGCTTACCAGTCTGGGTATATCAGAGGTGCCCAAGAGCCTTTTGGAAGCTGGCGAGTCATTTGGCTGCACTCATCTGCAGCGATTGTGGCGAATTGAGCTTCCCCATGCTATGCCGACGATTCTGGCAGGCTTGACGCAATGCATCATGTTGTCGCTGTCCATGGTGGTGATCGCGGCTCTGGTTGGCGCTGATGGCTTGGGTAAGCCGGTGGTGAGAGCCCTCAACACGGTTAATATCGAGAAGGGGTTTGAAGCAGGGCTTGCGATTGTCATAGTGGCGATATTGCTGGATCGTCTGTGTCGACAAAGGCAAGTCTCATGAGCACCGATAACAATCAGATTACCGGCAAATCAAACGCTTCCGCCGCTGGGGTACCAGTGGCTGTTAGCATGCAGAACGTAGATGTATTGTTTGGTCCGCGTGCGCGCCAGAGAGAGGCTATCAGGCTACTCGACTCAGGTAAGACGCGTGAGGACATTCTGCAAGAGACAGGTGTTGTGCTGGGTGTTGCTGATGCGTCTCTGGATGTACCTGCAGGATCAATCTCCGTATTGATGGGCTTATCCGGATCGGGTAAGTCGTCACTGCTCCGGTGTGTTAACGGGTTGAATACAGTAACCCGCGGCGTTCTAACAGTCAGAACCCATGACGGCATGACTGACGTGGCCGCCTGTAAAGGGCGTGCCTTGCGGCAGTTGCGTAGACAAAATCTTGCCATGGTCTTTCAGCAGTTCGGCCTTCTGCCCTGGGCAACTGTTCGCGAGAATATCGGCTTTGGATTGTCGGTTCGAGGAGAGTCTGAATCAAAAATAAAACAAAGTGTTGATGCTCAACTGGAACTTGTTGGCTTGCAGGCCTGGGCGGATAAGCAGATTCACACGCTCTCCGGCGGTATGCAACAGCGAGTGGGTCTGGCTCGAGCCTTTGCAACCGATGCAGACATACTTTTGATGGATGAGCCTTTCTCTGCGCTAGACCCACTCATACGTGAACACTTGCAGGATGAGCTTCTAACACTGCAAAGCCGATTGAAAAAGACCATTCTCTTTGTCAGTCATGATCTGGATGAAGCGCTTAAATTGGGTAATCAGGTAAGCATCATGGATGGTGGTCGAATCGTACAAACCGGCACGGTTGATGACATCGTGTTTGCGCCGGAGAATGACTATGTTCGCCGTTTCGTAGCCAACATCAATCCTTTATCGGTATTGACGGCTCGCTCGGTAATGGAATCGGTAACACCGACTTCCGATGAGTTTCGGCATGAACCCACAGGACTGACGGTAAAGCTCGATCAGGGTAGTCCTGTGAGTGCTGTTTACGCCGGCACAGCGATGACTATAGCTCGACATGATGGACAGACCGGTGAGCACAGCGCTGTTGTGTGTGTAGAGCAACGAACCCCCGTTAATGAACTATTGAAACTCGCTGCTGAACAAACTACCCCTCTGATCGTGCTGAACGAGGCGGGGCAGCTCTGCGGACTGATACAAGCGCAGGACTTGTGTAGCGCTCTGCACAGTGATTAGCGAAAAAAGATCGACATCACAGTTTAATTGGTGATCAGTCACAGATTGCACATGAAGAATGTGAACCTATCGGCTTACCCACAAAGCTGAATAGTTGGTAAGCAAGAAGCGCTTAGCTCTTGTTTGCTTATGCCGTTAGTTCTCTCAGGCTTTAGAGAGAACGTTATTCATGAACAAAACACTTTTTCGCCTGTGCCTGGTAGCGGTACTGGCTGCCAGCATAAGCGCTTGTGGAAGCAAGGCGCCTCGCCCTGTCTCTGAAATGGCTCTGGCCAGTTCGGCATTGAAAAATGCTGAGTCGTCAGGGGCTCGTGAGTACGCGCCGATTGAACTGCGAGTTGCTCGTGAGAAAAAGGCTGCTGCAGATGCAGCTATGGCCAAGAAAGACTATTCAAGAGCTGCGCTATTAACCAGTCAGGTACAGGTAGACGCCGAGCTTGCTCGTGCTGCAGCCGATGCTGAAAAATCGAGATTAGCCTTGAAGGAGGCTCAGGACAACATTCAGATGATTCGTAAGGAAGTGACACGCACCAGTGGCGACTTATGAGCAGAATCAATAAACGAATCATTGGGAGAGAGATGATGACTACACAGAAACGCCGGCCCCTGGTGGCCGCAGCGCTAATGTCCATAGCACTAGGTGCTTGCAGTAGTGCCCCAAAAGAGATTGAGTCTTTAGAAGAAGCTCGTTTTGCCTACAGTGAGGCATCACAAGATATTACAATCGCAAGACATGCACCAGAGCAGTTGGATCATGCACGCGATGCACTCAATATGGCAGACGCTCGCTGGAAGAAAAAAGAAGACAGGTCGCACATCGACCATTATGTCTATCTGACAAAGCAACGTGTTCGTATAGCTAAGTTAATTGCAGATAGCAATGAAGCAGATCGTGAGCTAGAGGAAATGGCGCTTGAGCGTCGCAATGTAACGCTGGATTTGCGTGAAGCCGAACTGGTCAAAGCCAAACAGGAAGCGCTGGCATTGCAAAATCAAATCGCTGAGCTTCAGGCCATGCAGGCTATGCAGGCAGAGAAAACCGAACGAGGCATCGTGCTGACATTGGGAGATGTCTTGTTTGACAGTGGAGAGGCCGAGTTAGCTCCCAGCGCGGCACGCAATATCGATAAAATTGCCTCATTCATGTTAGACAATCCAGAGCGTCAGGCTGTTATTGAAGGACACACAGATAACTACGGTGATGAAGATTTCAATATGGACCTGTCCAGGGATCGTGCGTTTTCGGTATTGGCTGCAATACTCGACGCAGGTGTTTCATCGTCTCGAATCACTACAGAGGGATTTGGTGAGTCTAAGCCTGTAGCTGACAACAAGACACGCGAAGGTCGTCAGCAGAATCGCCGGGTTGAAATAATCTTTCCTGATGTTGTTACGGTTGTCAGTGAGCTCGATGAATAACATTGCTCATTGAGCATCGGCGGCCAGTTATTGAGTGCAGCGAGCTTTTGGTTTGCAGCATTGTTAGTCAAGTGCAGCGAGCTTTCGACTTGCAGCACTGTTAGTCAAGTGTAGTTAGTTTTACACCGCCGCTTGCTTGTGCAGTAGGGCGGGTAGAAAGGATCTACCCGCCTCATAAATCCAGGTGCATACGATGACAATGGATGCTTACTGTCTGACATATTCCATAGCTGCACCGTCGCTACCTACCATGACGATTCGGTCGGCCGTTAATTCATAGACATTGGCTTCCCCGGCAATGCCTTTTGTAGAGTTGTTTACCAATTTGCTTATCAGTGCACCCATCTGGTTGTCTGCAGAGGTGCTGATCTCGATGTTTGAATGACTCATTAGATCGCCGTTGAGCTGCCAGTTGCCAGTCATATTGAATTTCATATTGCCCAGCGCATCTGCACTTTCGCCCTTGGGCTCAACCACTGCTGTGACTGTGCCATCAGCCAGGTATTGGATGATGGTGCTCTGAGGTTCTGCATTAGGGTAAGGGTTTAAATCGTTAACCACCCATGTGCCGATAATTTGCGCTGCATCGGCTGAAGTTATGAGGTCGCTTCCGGTGTAGGCAGGTCGCTCTGGTGGTGTTAAGGACGCGCAACCGCTTGCGATGACCGAGCAGATAACCAGGGTTGATAAGGTAAGTCCTTTGCGCATAATTTTTTCCTTAAAGTGAAAAATTTGTAAAGCCGGGTGCGCGAGGCTTGGCTGCGCTTATCGACTATAACCGCATTATCAGAATAAACACTGAGGATGTGCAATAGCAAAAGCCTATTAAAAGTGTGATTCTTGCTAAGGCAATACTTAAGTACAGGAAAGCTCTTTGTGTCAGTGAACTTGATATAGCATTTGAGTATCAACCACCCATTGCAGGCATGGTTTTCAAAAATTGATTGACCGCAGCTGCAACAGGCTCCGGTGTATCCATATGCAAATGATGGTGACCTGCCAGTGTCACCTCCGTACGTTGCGGTAGACAGTTCAATCGTTGTTCTGTTTCTGGACGACCGATCAGATAGCCCTCATCTGCAATAACTGTTAAAACCGGGCAATCAACTGCAGAAAGCACTGCCTGTACCTGTTCTTCGGTCTGATATTGCACCGATGCCATACGCCAGCGGGAATCGAATCGCCATCGATAACCATCCTGTACTTCTTGCAGTTGGCGATCAATGATAAGTCTGGCGGATGAACCTAACAAAGTAGCGGCCTTCATTCGTGATGCCAGTGCATCGTCTTTGCTGGCAAATACTCGCGACTGATAACGTGAAGGAGAGAGTCGGTCCGCCAATGATCGTGCCATACGTTCAGGTAATTTTTCAGCTACTTCGCTCATGGGGCCAAGACCTTCGATCAAGCTTAGTGTTTGTACCGCAGGTTGATTGGCTACTGCCAGTAAAGGTGCAATGCATGCACCCAGTGAATGGCCCATGACATGGCAACTTGTCCAACCCAGAGCCTGGATGATTCGTGTTAGTTGATAGCTGATTTCATGCAAGCTGTATCCACTGGGAAGTGCGTCACTATAACCGTGTCCGGGTAAATCGATAGCAACCAGCTCAAAAGCGGGTAGATGCGGCATCATTGGCAGGAAGCTATTGGCGTTGTCGAGCCAGCCGTGCACGCACAACATGCGGGGCATATCTGATGAGTCTGGATCGCAATGGCGTATTGCCGCCACGCGCTTTCCGTCGATGTCCAATTCAATGGCGCTTAGTTGTGGTCTCATGGTTATTGTTGCTGCAGTGAGTATTCGAAAAGAAGCACATCGGGCTCGTCGGGGCTGGCATGAGACGAAAACCCGAGTGACTTCATAAGGCCTTGCATTGCTGTGTTTGTGCGTAACACATCGCCCTGTAGCTTTCTTAGCCCTTGAGCCTGTGCATGTGAGATCAGATGGCGCATCAGTGCTGATGCCAGACCCAGGCCCTTCCAGCTGTCACTGACGGATATCGCAAATTCACCGACCAGCCGGTTACTACTGATCATATAGCGGCTGACACCCACAACGCTCTGCACATCATTGGTTGCTACAAAAGCCATCTGTCTGTCGTAATCCAGTTTGGTAAATTGCGCCACCATCTGGGGCGACAGCTCATTGATCGCATGCATGAAGCGAAAATACCGGGATTCAGCAGACATTTCCCGAACCAGTTTACTGATTGACTGAGCATCAGCCGGTCGAATCGGTCGTAGCTGTATGGCTATATTGTTCTTGATGGTTATGTCTCTTATCCATTGCCAGGGATAGGGGTGAATCGCCAAGTGTTCATAACGTTTGCCTGCTTTGGGTTGTTCGATCACTACCTGTGTGTCCATAGCCATAGCGCCAGAGTTGCTAATGAGCAGTGGGTTGATGTCAAGAGAAAACACTTCTGGCAACTCACAGGCCATTTCAGATAGACGTCTGAGAATATGCCCTATGGGTTGATCGTCGACAGCATGGCTATGTCTGAACGCACCCAGGTAGGTTTGTAGTTCGCGCTCTTTTAAGATATCTCGTATTAGAAACTGGTTTAAGGGAGGTAATTGAACACTGCGTTTGTGTATCAGAGCTGTTAGTTCACCACCTAAACCGATGGATATAACAGGGCCAAACGTGGCATCGCGAGATAATGACACTGCCAGCTGTCTGATATTGTCCGTCATGTGCATGGGTTCGAGCAGTACACCGCGAAATTCTGCTTCTGGTCTGTGCTTATCCAGCGCAGACTCAATGCGCTGCCAGGCTGTGGCTACGGCATCTTCTGTGTCGATATTCAACTGTGTTTCGATTACTGATGATTTATAACTTATGTTGGGGGAAACAAGCTTCATCGCCAGGGGATAACCAATTAGCTCAGCCTTGCTCAATGCGTCATTTAGCGTTTCAGCACGGAGTGAGGGCAGAACCGGTATATCAAACATCTCCATCAAGGCACGGGTCTTTTGCGGCCCGAGAACTCGGTTACCACTGGCAAGCTCGCCTGTTACCAGGGCCTTGGCCCCAACGGCATCAGCGCGCGTCTTGCGTGATGCTGGATTGGGTAGTTGCAACAGTTGCTGTTGGCTAACAAAGTAACGATGCAGGAAATCAAATCCATCTACCGCGGCTTCGGGTGTGCGAAATGTAGGCAGACCGGCTTGCGCCAGAACCTCTCTTGCGCTCAGTACACTGGCATCTCCCATCCAGCATGTCAGTAACGCTTTTTTTGCCGGTACACATTGAGCTATAGACTTTGCAATAGCGGCTGGATCATTACGTGAATCCGGCACAAATATAACCAGGATGGCATCAATATCCTCGCGCTCTTGTAAGCTGCGAATGACGGCTGGGTAGTACTCTGCCAGTTTTGTCGGCTTGCGTATCAGCAAAGGGTTGTGGCCGGCAATGTGCCCATCGAGATTTTTATGCAAGTCCTTGAGCGCTTTGGCATCCAGCTGGGGTGCTTCAAAGTTCTTCAAGTCTATTCGCTCAAGCGCCATCATGGCGGGTGCAGACCCGTTGCTCAGGATCGCCAATCGTTTTCCATGCACACGAAGTTGTGTGGAGAGTATTTTTGCGGCTGCAAAAAGATTCTGAAAAGTACGAATGCGTACGACGCCTGTGCGGTTCAGAGCAGTCTGGAATACAGCATCGGAAGAATAGACTTCGCCGGTGCGGGTTAATGCATCGCAATAGTGAGCCCCATCGTGGGCTGAGTGCATCAAGACTACGGGCTTTAGGCGGGCAGTAGCACTCAGTGCACTTAAGAAGCTGCGGGTTCCGTTGACCTTTTCCACATAAACAATCACAGCCTTGGTTTGCCAGTCTTCGGCTAAAAGATCGAGCAGATCCGATAAGCTGATATCTGTGTCCTCACCGGTTGAGAGTAGCGCTGAAAAGCCAACATTGCTGGTTTCCGCCCAATCCAGCATAGCTGCACCCAGTGAGGCTGATTGGCTTACGATGGCCAATGAGCCCTTTTCTATTTTATTAGCACTGTAGCTTGCATTTAAGCCAATATGCGGGCGAATCAATCCTGCGCAGTAAGGTCCCATCAGACGCATACCGAGCCTTTGTGCGTAGCGATGCAGATCCTTGTTTTTGGCCAGCCCTGACATCACCACCGCCACCCGAATACCTTTGGCCGCGCAACGTACCAGCGTACGGCGAACCAGGCGCGGTGGCGTGATGACTACGGCTAGATCGGGTACCTCCGGTAGCGCCTTGATCGATTTGTAGCAGACGTTATCCAGGATTTGCGGGTAGCGTGGATTAACGAAGAAAAGCTTGCCTTTAAAGCCTCCTTGAAGCAGGTTCTTGCTTAGCTTGTGTCCTGGCGATTCTGCGCGTTGGCTGGCTCCAATGACAACCAGTGAAGTCGGATCCAGCAGTTTGTCAAGAAGCAGCGTTGTCATGCTAGTGATAGTACATCAGTCACTCTGAATTCGTGTACCTGCGTGGGTTTGACACGTGCTTGTAGTGGCTGAAGCTGTCAGGAGCTGATACTTGCTGGTATATTTCCAACCGTTCATTTCACTCCTGCTCTAAAGGTAAGCTCAATGACCACCGCTTTGATATCTCATCGTGAATGTGTGCTTCATGAAATCAGTCCGGGTCATCCTGAATGCCCTGAACGTATCGATGCCATTAACGATCAGTTGAAGAAGCAGGATGTCTTTGACTACTTAAAACATCTCGAAGCGCCAAAGGCAACTGTCGAGCAGTTGATGCTGGCGCATTCAGAAGCTTATGTGGAATTAATCCATAAAAAATCACCAGGCTCCGGTTATGTATCTCTTGATGCCGACACAGCGATGAATCCGCACTCGCTTGATGCCGGTTTGCGTGGTGCCGGGGCAGGTATCCTGGCGGTTGATGAGCTTATGAGTGGCGCCGCGGATAATGTGTTCTGTCTGACCAGGCCCCCAGGTCACCATGCAGAGCGCATAAAGGCTATGGGTTTTTGTTTTTTTGGTAATATCGCGATAGCAGCACGGCATGCGATAAAGCAATACGGCTTTGAACGCGTGGCGATTGTAGATTTCGATGTACATCATGGCAACGGCACAGAAGACATCGTTGATGGTG
Source organism: Granulosicoccus sp. (assembly GCA_045106475.1). Taxonomy (GTDB): domain Bacteria; phylum Pseudomonadota; class Gammaproteobacteria; order Granulosicoccales; family Granulosicoccaceae; genus Granulosicoccus. Next base: position 73,167 of record JBGCEO010000001.1, on the reverse strand, counting down.
ATCCGAACATACTCTTTTGCTCATCATTCCAACATCCTTTTTATCCGGGTGGCTATCGCGACAACGTTGACCGGCAGCGTGTGAATGTGCCCTTGAAATCCGGCTGTAGCAGTGCGGATTTCAGAAGCGCTATTACCAACACCTGGCTTCCCGCGCTTGAGGCTTATCAACCCCAAATGCTGTTTATCAGCGCAGGTTTTGATGCTCACGCTGAAGATCCACTGGCAAGCCTGTCGCTGTTAGATCAGGATTTTGTCTGGATTACGCAAAAGCTGACTGATCTTGCCGACCGGCACGCGGGCGGTCGCATTGTCTCGATGCTCGAAGGTGGCTATGCCCTGCCAGCATTGAGTCGTTGTGCAACTGCTCATGTCCGTGGCCTGATGGGTATTTGATAGGTAGTTGGCGGCCTTTTTTAGACTGAGATCAGCTCTGAAACTGATTTGCCATGCTCTGCGCAAATCGTTCCAGCTCACTGGCGGGTAGCTGGTTGATGCCGGCAGCGGCTTTTCGACCACCTCCGGTATCAAACTGGCGGCACAATTCATCAGCTCCCGTGCGATTGTTTAATGGTGCACGAACGCTGACCAGATAGCTGCCATCGTCCAGCTCACTGAGCAGGGCATGTGCTCTGTCGGGAGATTGTTGTGCCAGCTCGTTGGCATACACGCCGCTTATTCGACGGGCAAAGGGATCATTTGGAAAGACAAAAATAGCGATGGCAGCCGTGCTACGTTCTGCCTTGATGGATGTGGCGCGCTCATGATCACTGGCGAAACCTTCGCTTAGCGTCTTGAAGGCAGAATCTTCATTAATAAAAGTAAACGGACTGCTATGAGGTTTTACTCGCTCATAGAGAATTGCGGGCGGGAAGAAAAGATCATCCAGAGTAGAACCGTAACCGTTGTAGTTAAGCAAAGTGCCCAACGTATTTAACTGTTCCAGCTCAAGCGCCTTGAGGTTCAAAGGCTCAGCGGCCTTGGTAGCTGTGCTGAGAAGGTTGTCGCCGAATGCCGCAGTTACCGCCCACAGCAGATGCGCACCATTAAGCATGTCATTAACAATTAACCCGGTGCAGGTTTCTGCAGCCGTATCGATATGCGTGCTCAGCTTTTCATGTTCTGGTATGTCGCCGGGAAAGTGGTGATCCACATAGACAACACTTGCGCCAGCTGCAAGCACGTCTTTTAGCGCATCTCGATTTTTATCAAGCGACACATCCAGAATTGTCACCGCATCCCCCGGAGCAGCTTGCACCTGTTTAACCAGAGCGATGTCGCGTTTGACGCCGGTGATCAACACATTGTCCCGGGGGGTATCCAGGCGCAGTTGGTGCAGGGCACAAATGCCATCCGCATCGCCGTTGAAAACATCAATGGTAGTCATGCTAGGAACTCCTTGGGTATTTGTATCAACTGGCTTGGATAATTGACTATGGGAAGAGCGTTTTTAGTGTTGGTCGCTTGTTTGGCGGTGCTGATTATCGCGTGCAAGCAATGCAATCGCGGATCAGCGCCGGGCCATGGTAGATCAGGCCGGAGTAAAGCTGCACCAGTGTAGCGCCAAGCTCTATTTTTGCTTGCGCATCATTGCCACAACTAACCCCGCCGGCACCAATCAATGCAGCTTTATTGCCAATTCTGGCGGCTACCGCTTTCAGGCGGTCATTGGCCAGACTTCTTAAGGGTGCACCACTTAGACCGCCTGATTCGCGAGCGTAAAGATGTGTACTGACTGCATCTCGTTGGTTGGTCGTATTGCCAGCGATGATTGCATCGATCTCATGATCCAGAGTTGCCTGGCAGAATTCATCCAGCTCCTCATCAGTCATATCGGGTGCAATCTTGATAGCGATTGGGACGTATCGATTGTGCTCGGTGCTCAGTTTACTCTGTGAGTTTTTTAAAGCACTGAGCAAGCTTGCGAGGCGTTCTCCATGCTGCAGGTCTCTCAATCCTTGCGTATTGGGAGAAGATATATTCACTGTTATGTAGTCAGCATGGGCATAAACGCGCTCCAGACAAAATAGATAGTCGTAGCGCGCCTCGTCCAGTGGTGTGCTGAGGTTCTTGCCGATGTTGATACCCAGTTTTCCCTTGTAGGTTCGCTTCTGCACCTGTTTGACGAGATGCTCCACACCTGCATTGTTAAAGCCGAGGCGATTGATCAGAGCGCCGTGTTGCTGGAGTCGGAATATGCGCGGTCGAGCATTGCCTGGCTGTGGTTTGGGTGTAACAGTGCCAATTTCTATGTGTCCGAACCCCATCGAGCCGAGGGCATCGATGTAATCCCCATTTTTATCCAGCCCGGCGGCCAGGCCAATTCGATTGTCGAAAGTCTGTCCAAGACACTCGATGGAGGCGGGATCGCTGTTGTATCTGCGATTGATCAATTGCTTGACCGGTTTGCGACTGAGCAAGCTCAGCGCCAGGTCATGCGCCTTTTCGGGATCCATTTCGAACAGAATTGCCCTACCCAGAGAAAAAAGGACATCTTTGGGAGGCATCGAAAAGTTTGCGTTTTCCACGTTCAGTTTAGCGGTGTAGCCATAGGATTCGGTATGCTACACGTTCAGAACGCCTGTGCCGCCATGAAACTTTATCCAGATAAGCTAGAAGCCCATTTAAAACGCTCATTAGCTCCCGTATACCTCTTGCACGGCGATGAGCCCTTGCAGATTATGGAGATCGGTGATCGCCTGAGGGTCTGTGCAAAACAGGCCGGTTTTGATGAGCGACAAGTGATAGTAGCTACAGAGGATGCCGACTGGTCAGCTTTTCGCGAGTCTGCAGATAGTCTTTCACTATTTGCTGAGCGCAGACTGATCGAATTACGCCTGCCGACAGGTAAGCCAGGTCGAGCCGGCTCAGAGGTGCTCAAACAGTACTGTCAGGCACCACCCGACGATGTCCTGCTTCTGGTGACCAGCGCAAAGCTTGATCGTGGTGGCAGTAACAGTGCTTGGTTCAAGGCCATAGACAAGATCGGCGTGACTATGGCGCTCTGGCCAATTGCGCCGGCTCAGCTTGGCCCCTGGTTAGCACAAAGGTTGTTGAAGCATGGCCTGCGTGCCGAATCTGACGCGCTATCTTTGATCGTAGAGAGAGTAGAGGGCAATCTGTTGGCAGCTAATCAGGAAGTTGAACGACTTGCCCTGCTGTATCCGGCAGGCTCATTGACCCGTGATCAGGTAATGAGTGCTGTTGCTGATAGTGCGCGCTATTCGATCGCAGATCTCTCGAGCGCTGCCTTAAATGGTCAGAGCTTGCGCGCGTTGCGAGTGTTGGCAGGTTTGCGCGATGAAGCCGTTGCCGAGGTGCTTATTTTGTGGTCATTGACCCAGGAAATACGCGCGGCTGCACGCGCTGCTGAGGCAACCGCCGCAGGAGTTGCGCTTGAGGCTGCATTGAAATCTGCTGGCGTTTGGGCAAATCGGGCCGGGCCCTTGAAAACGGCATTGGCAAGGCATCAAGCGCCGGCATGGTTATCAATGTTATCTCAATGCTCAAATCTGGATCGACAAATCAAGGGTCAAGCTCCCGGGTCAGTTTGGGATGGCTTTGAAACATTGGTTACGCAGCTGGCAGGCAACGGCGAACTCCCTATCAAGTCACATTCGAAGATACCCGCATGAACAAGCTAGACATCGTTGACATACTCGACACTGTGCCCGAAGGTCAAGTGGTAGACATACAGGGCTGGGCTCGGAGCCGGCGCGATTCGAAAGCAGGCTTATCCTTTATAGCGCTTTATGATGGGTCCTGTTTTGACGCCTTGCAGGTGATTGCAGATCAAAGCCTGTCCAACTATCAAAGTGATGTAGTGAAAATTAGTGCAGGCTTCGCCATTCACGTAACCGGAACGCTGGTAGCGTCGCAAGGCAAGGGTCAATCTGTAGAGGTTCATGCCACCGATATCAAGATAGTCGGGGAGGTTGATGATCCCGAACAGTATCCGATTGCTAAAAAGCGACACACCTTCGAATACCTGAGGCAGGTAGCCCACTTGCGTCCGCGAACCAATGCTTTTGGTGCAATCAGTCGTGTGCGCTCCACTTTGTCCAGTGCCATCCATCGCTATTTCAAGGAGCGTCGTTTCCAATGGGTTAATACGCCTTTGATTACCACCAGTGACTGCGAGGGTGCCGGCGAGTTGTTTCGTGTTAGCACGCTGGATGCTCTGAACCCTCCAAAGAACTCTTCGGGTGGTGTTGACTTTGACCAGGATTTTTTTGCGCGGGAAGCTTTTTTAACGGTATCCGGGCAACTTAACGCAGAGAGCTATGCGCTGGCGGTAAGTAAGGTTTACACCTTTGGCCCGACATTCCGTGCAGAAAACTCCAACACCAGTCGTCACTTGGCAGAATTCTGGATGGTCGAGCCCGAAATGGCTTTTGCCGACCTGGATGACAATGCTGATTTGGCTGAAGATTTTCTGCAGTATTTGTTCAAGGCTGTTCTGGAGGAGCGCGAAGATGATATGGCCTTTTTTGCTCAACGCATCGACAAGCAGGCCTTGACTCGCCTTCAGCATGTGGCTGAATCCAGATTTGAAAGAATGGACTATGGAGATGCCATTGTCTTGCTGGAGAAATCGAACAAGCAGTTTGAGTTTCCGGTTAGCTGGGGGCTTGATTTACAATCGGAGCATGAACGTTGGTTGGCTGAAGAACATGTGGGGCGACCTATCATCCTGCAAAACTATCCAAAAGAGATCAAAGCATTTTATATGCGGGAAAATGATGATGGTAAAACCGTGGCTGCGATGGACGTGCTGGCACCAGGTATCGGTGAAATCATTGGCGGCAGTCAGCGCGAGGAGCGCTTGTCTGTTTTGGATGAGAAGCTGGACAAACAAGGTTTACGTGAAGAGCTTGAATGGTATCGTGAGCTTCGACGTTATGGCAGTGCCCCACACGCAGGCTTTGGTATGGGCTTCGAACGAGTGTTGAACTACGTAACGGGTATGGAGAATATTCGGGATGCTATCCCGTTTCCTCGTGTGCCACGTAGTGCGCCTTTTTAACGATCATGGATAAGTGGAGCCATGAACTTGGCTGTTGGAGTTAAAAGAACGTTATGAAAGTTTTAGCATTTGCTGCAAGCAACAGTCGGCAGTCCATCAATAAGCAATTGCTTACCTATGCTGCGGCTGTATTGCACTCAGAAGCGCAGAAAGATGTTGTGGTAGAGATTCTTGATCTAAATGATTTTGAAATGCCAATTTACAGCATAGATCGAGAGAATCAGGATGGAATTCCACCCTTGGCGCATTCATTTTTTAATCAGATTGGTGCGGCTGATGCACTCTTGATAGCCTACGCAGAACACAACGGCAGTTATTCAGTCGCCTTTAAAAACATTTTTGACTGGGCATCGCGCATTCAAGCTAAAGTTTTCCAAGACAAGCCGACAGTTCTATTGTCCACCTCACCCGGTGCAAGAGGGGGTGCCAGAGTTTTGAAGTTGGCATTGGAAGCTGCTCCGCACTTTGCTGCGGACGTTAAAGGGAGTATATCCATACCCTCATTTAATGCTGTATTCGACGCGCAAACGCAAAGCTTAAGCGATCCGGAATGGGCAGAAAAACTGCGTATTGTGGTAATGAAGCTGGTGTAGTTCAGGACGTACTAAAAATACGCCATAGTGAGGCACTGATGTTGTCTGCCAAGGCCGTTGAATTCACTTTTGCCCTGTAGGCAGGGTTTGCTACTTCAAACACAATGTAACCGAGATGGGTGAGTCCGGAGCATAGAGGCTCGATGATAAAAGGGCCTTCGTTGTGTTCATGTAAGAAGCCCAGGGGTAAAATATCCTTTGTTGGAAAGCTTTTGGTGTCTGGGTAATCCAGCAGGTTGGCCGGAAACTGAAAGGCAAGAGTTGCGGTAGCGTCCGGCTGCTTGCCGGGGTTGTCATACAGGCATAAAAAGGCAAGCAGGCCTGGATAACAGTTCGCCAGCTGTACGAGGGTATCCTTAAGCTGTTGCAGGCTTGTGCTGGCGTTTAGATTCAAGCGTAATCGAAACTGCACTTCTTGAAATCTGGATTCTTCAAATTGCAAGGATGCTTCAACATTCCAGAGCGTTTCATGAATTTGTGACAGTGTCTTTGAGATCAGCCATAAGGCTTGTGGCGACTGACCGACCGTTCCATACTGTTGTAGTCCCGAGCCCAGTTGATAATGTAAATGTCGCCACCAGTAAATATCGTCAGGGTGATTATGCAAACGCTGCAAGGCTTGTTTCAGTCTGGCGTTACACTCTTCGCTACCGTTAACCAGCATGGAAACTATATCGTCGACCACCTCTTGAACATTGATTTCGCTGGGTGGTTTCAGCGTTGATAACTCGCTGATTATCGACGATTGAAAGTGCTGGGCGTCAAATAGACGGCTGTTATTAGCTGCTGTAATAGCGTTGTTAGACTGTTTATCCAGATCACTGGACTCTCTGATCACGAGCCTGGTTGTACAATGCAAGGCTGCGCGAGTCGGATGTTGGAAAATACCACTTTCAATCTGTTGCTTTAAGCTATCAACAGTACGCTTTACCTGTTCCATGATTGAGTAGGTAATAGTTGTGACTGGTGGTAATGATCCGCTGGAAGAAAGTCCATCATTAAATCCTGAAACGATGACATCATCAGGGACACTTAGTCCGTGTTTTCGTAGTGCGTGTACTGCACTTAGTGCCATTTGGTCGCTGGCTGCTACAACCGCATCTATCTGCCGGGTTCTCTGCAAAAGCTTATCCATTGCAAAATACGAGTCAGCGGTCATGAAGTTGCCGTTTACAACAAGAGACTCATCAACAGAGATGCCTTTTTCATTCAGAATTTCTCTGAATGATTCTTCTCTACGGGAAGAATCGGGCATATTAGGGTAACCGCGTATAAACACAAATCGTTGCCGCATAGGGTCTTTGGTCATGTGCTCCATTAACACAGACATACTCTGTTTATTGTCAATGGCAGCGCTGGCAATACCGGGAACATCAATGCCAAAGCTCACAACCGGTTTATGGGTATACTGCTTTACGAAAGCTTCCAGCTGACTGGCAGCTGCATGATTTCCGATGGTGGCTGTCAATATGACAAAACCTGCTACATCATAGCGCTGGCTTACGTCGTAAAAGGCATTGCGAGTGGTCAGGTCTGATGTGGCTGCTCCTGGGGCTGGCTCCAATGGACCTGCTGATACGCAGATCAACCCAAAGCCTGCTTCTTTGAGCTGCTGGTTGAGCTTGGCAGCAATATCCTTGTGAAATTCCAGATACTGATTACTTATCAGCGCTATCAGTGGTCGTCTGCCCGTACAGGCGCTGCTATTCATTCCTAGCCTTTTAGCTAAATTCTGTACTCAGCAGCATACTATGGACAGAGCGAGCTGTTTGTATATTTTTTCAATGGTTGTAGATGGTATTTTCATGCATGTGCTGAGTAATTATACTGCCGAGTATCGTGGATCTGTTCAGTCGCATTGAGCTTGAGTGCTTGCCTGTTTGCCTGGGGCGGAACCTGCACTTGCAGTGTTTTAATACCTCAATAACTGTATATAAATATAGTTTTTTCGGATGTTGCACTTGTATGCCAGGCTTGGCTTGATTATTCTTGGTCAAGGGAGTTAACGAACCCACTCACGAATGCAGCACATAAGGAGGCCGTAGAGTGTTTAACACTTCAGAGAAGCGACATACCCGGTTCTGTTTGTGCCAACAGGGGTTTACCTTGGTAGAGCTCTCCATAGTACTGATCATCATTGGTCTGATCCTGGGTGGTGTTTTCAAAGGTCAGGCCCTGATAGACAGTGCTCGAGTGCGAGCCATGAGTACGGACGTATCGGGCATCCGTACTGCCTGGTTTTCTTTTCAGGAAAGATACCGATCAATACCCGGTGACTTTTCCAGTGCGAGAACACAAATAGATAGCTCAGCTTTACCGGGCAATGGCAATGGCCGTATTGATGATTCGCAAGAGCGTGCCGGTGTCTGGCAGCAGCTTGCATTGGCAGGATTTATCGCTGGTCAGTATGACGGCTCACAGAGTGCTATAGGTTCGGCAACTGATCTTAGTTGCGGACCTCAGACCTGCCCCAAAAACCCATTCAATGGTTATTACAAGATCAGTTACAGTGCTCAGGCTATCGAAACACAAAGCCCCACTCACGAAATTTACACAGGTGATCAGATTCCGGTAAACATACTCTCGCAGCTGGATTTCAAGCTTGATGACGGTCATGCCAGTAGTGGACGTTTTCGTGTGCACAGGGCGTATGCAATAGCCTGCACCAGAGACGGCGAGTGGGATGTCTCTTCAGCTAATTCGAATTGCGCCGGTGTGCTAAGAGAGTAAACCTGCCCATCGCTCTATGTTTTTTTAGATGGGGTGGTTGGCTCTTAACTATGACCTTTCAATCGATGTTCAGTTCCTTGATTTTTCGTGTCAGGGTATTTCGACCCCAGCCAATGAGACGGGCAGCTTCCTGCCGTCTGTCCTGCGTCTTGTTCAGTGCGCATTGAATTAGAATTTTTTCAACAGTGGGTTGGGCCTTACCCAACAGATCTATCTCTCCGTCCATTAGTTGGCGATTAGCCCACTGTCTTAAACCGCTTTCCCAGTCTGATTCGCGGGTTGTGGGTGCGTCGTCCGATTGTGATGGCAGGTCTTCGATAGTCAGTTCCTGAGCACTAGCCATTACTGTCAGCCAATGCGCCGTATTCTGCAGTTGCCTGACATTGCCGGGCCATATCAACTGTGACACGTGGGACTCGAACTCGGGGCTCATGAGCTTGGTCTCTTCACCCAGTTCTTCGGCTGCTTTGAGTAAGAAGTGTTTGAGAAGCCTGGGGATATCTTCACGCCTTTTGCGTAACGGCGGGGCTTCAATCCGAATTACATTTAAGCGGTGAAAAAGATCTTCGCGAAAGCGTTTCTCTTCCACCAGGGTTTCAAGATCCTGATGAGTTGCGGCAATTATCCTGACGTCTACGGTAATAGGCACGTGGCCACCGACGCGATAGAACTGCCCATCTGCCAGAACTCGCAGCAAACGTGTTTGCAAAGTGGCTGGCATATCACCAATCTCATCCAGGAACAAGGTGCCACCATTGGATTGTTCAAAACGTCCTATGCGAGTGCTCTGGGCACCTGTGAATGATCCTTTTTCGTGGCCGAATAGTTCAGATTCCATTAGATCATGTGGAATTGCGGCCATATTCAAAGCGACGAATGGTTTTGCTGAGCGCGGGCTATGCCGATGGAGTGCGTGTGCAATCAGCTCTTTACCAGTCCCACTCTCTCCATTGATCAGCACCGTAATTTTTGATCGTGAGAGTCTGCCGATCGCTTTGAATACATCCTGCATCGCCGGCGCATCACCGATCAACTCTGCCGGCTCTTCTTGTTCTGAAGGAAGTTTTGACTTCGAAGAGCTGGGTTGTACCGCTTGCTGTTCCTTTTGCGTATTGCAGGCGCGTCTAACCTGTTCTATGACGGTGTCCACATCGAATGGTTTTGGAATGTATTCGAATGCTCCTCCTTCAAAAGCGGATACAGTGCTGTCCAGATCAGAAAAGGCAGTCATTATCAACACCGGCGTTTCCGGGTGCGTTCGTTTTAACTGGGTTAAGAGCGAGAGGCCATCGGAACCCGGCATGCGTATATCACTAATAACGGCATCGGGTGCTAGTGCATTACCTCTTATGGCGTCCAGAGCTTCGTCTGCAGAGTCAAACACATTGACTTGCATGCCGGCCTGCTTAAGTGTTTTTTCCAGTACCCATCGTATCGATTGATCATCATCGATGACCCAAACGTATTCTTCACTCATGCGATCTCCAGGGGTATCAGTACCGTGAAAGCTGTTTCACCAGGCTCGCTGCGACATTCAATCAAGCCGCCGAGCTGGTTCATCATTGATTGGGCGATAGAAAGGCCAAGCCCCGTTCCGTAATCGGTGCCTGAAACCATCGGAAAAAAAATCTGGTCTATCAGGTGTTCTGGCACACCGGGGCCGTTGTCACGAATCTCTATGCAGGCCACAAGTGCGTGGCGGTTACCGCCTATCGTAAAATTGCTTACGATGCGAGAGCGAAACACTATGCGTCCGGTGTCGCCGATTGCCTGCAGAGCATTGCCAGCAATATTCAAAATGACTTGAACCAGCCGGTCCCGATCCGTCAGACATTCCGGAATGCTCGGGTCATAATCAAACCGCACCTGAACGCCATCTGGCGCGCCGGCTATAACTATTTTTCTAACGTGCTCCAGAATTTCATGCAGATTGATTGCATCCCGTCTGGGTCGAGTGGTTGGTCCCAACATTCTATCGATCAGACCCTGCAATCTGTCGGCCTCACGAATGATGATGGATGTGTACTCACTGAGTTCTTCGTCGGGAAGTTGTCTGGCTAGAAGCTGGGCAGCGCCGCGTAAACCGCCCAAAGGGTTCTTGATTTCGTGAGCCAGCCCTCGAAGCAATGACCTTGCATGTTCCTGTTGGGCTAGCATCGCTTCATCCCTGGCAATGCGCAGTGGTCGATCAACGGTGTTAATTTCCAGAATCAGGCCTGGCAGTGAGCGCTTGTCGCGAAAAGGTGACAGGTACAAATCCACCACTTGAGGATCCTGGCCGTGCGGTTCTACAGAGACCTGTCTATCTGTAAAAGGTTGACCGTTTTCGATGGTTTCTCTAAGTCTGGCAAACAGAGAATCTGGAATGGTGACGGTTCTGGTCAAGCGTTGGTTTAATGCTTTTCGAGCGCTGACCCCTAACAGCTGCTCGGCTGCATTGTTCATGTAGCGTATGCGCATGCCTTCATCAATAGCCACCACTGCAGTGGCCATTGAGTCCATCAATTCATTTGGGATCGAGGGTGGGGAAGAAGTAGTCACATGTACCAATCTGCAAGTTGCGCACCTTGTCAGAGCGATATAGTTTTACAGCTGGTTAATAAAAATATACAATAAAAACAGCTACATACGATGTATTTGATGCGCTATTAAATATTCACGTCGCTCTGTCGTGGTGCAGTAGAGACTTATGATGCACTAAATAAGTGCATATTGTCAGGAATTTGCAGTATGCAGATTAGTCTGCACTATTCGTCACACGTTGCTTGACATGAATGCTGTGCTTCGCGGAGGTTGCCACTGTGGATCCGTCGCGCTCAACGATTTTTATCTGTAACTGGTGTGTGCCTCGTTCTGGCACACTGATCGGCAGCTTATCGCTAGATCCGCTGGTAACACGTTCGCCGTTGAGCATGACTTCGGCTGTCAGCCCTGCTGGGATACTGTCAGAGGGTGCAGTACTAATTTTGACCCAGATTGGCCCTTGATGGTCTATCAGGGTCTCTTGATGGGTCGGTGAGTCAATGCTGACGCTGGTAATCGTGTTTGAGTCATCGGCTGCAGGGGCTGATGATCCATTCGGCGCCTGAACAGGTTTCGCAGCAGCCACGCTGGGAGTGGTCTGGTTGGCAGGCGCATCAACAATATTAAGCGGTGATGGCGTGACAACTACTGCATCAGGGGCTGCCTGGTCGGTGAACTGCACGCTGCCGTCATCGGCAACAGTTTTGTAGATCAGGTTTTCTTCCGCGCCCAGAGGCATGGAAGACAGCGCAAAGATACCTGCGAAGAGCAGCGAGAAGGTCTGCGTGCAGGTCTGCAAGCGAAGACGGTGGCCCAGAGAGCCTCTATTGTCTGAAAATCCCATGTTGCCAAGGCAAGCATGAATTACACCAAGTAGCGACCTGATTTTGTTTTTAGTTAATGGTGAGTTTGAACTGGCCCACCAGAGTGCTTAGTTCCTCAGCTAGATCTCCCATCTCTGCGGTGGTTGATTTCGAGTTATCAGCGCGAGTTTGATTTTCACTTGCTACAGTTGCAGCTCTTGCAATGGTGACTTCTATGCCAGAACTCCCTTGGGACACGGCGTGCACAGATTTACTGATATCGCTCGATACTGACCCTTGCGATTGGACAGTCTTGGCGATAGATGATTGAGTTTCGCTGATGCCTTCAATGGTTGAACTGATATCGTTTATCGCTTTTACTGCAACCAGGCTATCGTTCTGTATCGCTGAAATTTTGTTGCTAACCTCCTCAGTGGCTCGAGCAGTCTCCTTTGCCAGCTCTTTAACCTCGTTGGCAACAACCGCAAAACCCTTTCCGGCTTCCCCAGCTCTAGCAGCCTCTATGGTTGCATTAAGCGCTAACAGATTGGTCTGATCAGCGATAGAGTTGATCACTTTGATGACTGCACCAATATCACTGGATGATTCAGCCAGTTTATTAACATTTTGCTTTGCACCGTCAGCCAGGGTAACTGCTTTCTCGGCAACGTTCGCAGCTTCAGTGGAGTTAGTTGATACCTGGTTGACCGAATGCACCATTTCGTCAAGTGCGGTAACTACATCATCAACGTTAGCGGATATTTGTTTTGCAGCTACAGCTACCTCTTGAGTCTGGTCCGCAGTTTTGTGTGCGGCCGAACGTGTGGATTCGTACAAATCACTTAAATGTGTTGACGAGCTGTGTAGGGTCTGTGCGTTAGATCTAACCTTGGACAAGATATTACCAAGCTGATCGATAGTACGATTAACAGACTTGGCAAGTACCATGAGTTCTGGTTTGTACCTTCCCTGCATGGTTTTTGTAAGATCACCTTCAGCCATAGATCCCATGACTACATTGGTTTCTTTGATGAGGGCCTCGAGATCTTCTTCTGCTTGCTTTTCAGCCGTGATGTCGGTTGCATATTTGACGATTTTTATGGGCTTACCATTGGGGTCTAGAATCGGGTTATAGTTTGCCTGCAACCATACGATTTTGCCGTTCTTGCCAATTCTTCTACATCTTTCGGCTACATATTCGCCACGTTGCATGATTTTCCAGAAGTTTGTATAGGTATCAGACTTTGATTCCTCAGGATGAACAAAAAAGGAATGGTGCTGACCTTTTACTTCTTCGATGGTGTAGTCGACACTATCAAGAAAGTTCTGATTGGCATCCATCACCATGCCTTTCATGTCAAATTCTATTGTGGCCTGAGCTCGGCTGATCGCATTTAGTTGCCCCTCGACGTCTGCTTGATGCAGGCGTTTTTCAGTTATGTCAATGGCGAACTTAATGATCTTGATGACCTCTCCGTGAGGATTGATAACGGGGCAGTAGTTTGCGTGTAACCAGACTTCTTGCTTGTCTCTGGCGATACGACGACATTGTGATGATATGTATTCTCCTGATCTAAGTCTGTCCCAGAAATCCAGATATTCTCTACTGTTTTGTTCATCCTCTGCAATGAAGATACTGTGATGATCACCAATAAGTTCTTCTATCGAGTAACCCATGGTGGCAAGGAAATTATTGTTGGCGGTCACTATCGTGCCATCGGGCTCGAATTCAATAATTGCCTGAGACACATTCAGTGCGCTCATGACACCTTCCAGCTCTTGTAATCGTTGTGCGCCAGCATCGCTGACCACTACTTTAGGTTTTTTGAACATCCGCCATTGTTCCTCACGTGAATATCATCGCGCATGAGTGAATCGATAGAATGATTGATCTACCGCGTCCCACAGCTCTAATCGACTGCTTTGCCAATTACCATTAGGGGTTTACTGTTAAGTTAATCGATGTGCTGTATAAGCTGAATCATCTGGCCACAGAAGTATGCGATAAGAAGGCTCTTGGAATCAGAAATAACCTAGTAAATTTTAAGTTCAGTGGGGATTTCTCTAGTCGTTAATGTCTGATAGCTATTGGAAAACATGCCTGATGAAGTTAATAAAGTAAAAGGCAGATGTGAGTTACCTACGTATGAGTGATATTTGAAAGCTGCGATCTAGCAGGTGTTAACAGCATTTTTATTCGTACCGGTTTATTTGCCGGCAACTGGTTTACTAACCACTGGTGTTATTTTGGGCGCATTGATTCAATGATGAAATTTGCAACCTTTGGAATAAGGCGAAAACTGTTACTGGCCTTTGGCTTGATTCTAGCCACCACGTTGCTTGCAAGCGCCATTGCACTCAATGCTTTCAGCCGATTCTCTGTTGCCTTGGAAGGAATCACCCAGGAAAGCGTACCTTTTATGGCTTTCTCAATGGAACTTGCTCAATTGGGCGGGCAGATCAGCGCACAGGTACCACTACTGTCATCATCTGTAGATGTTTCAGAAGTCACTACGCATTTCGATTCATTGATAACAAATTCTGATCAAATTCTGATGCTGCTAAACGAAAGGGATGGCGGCAAAGAAGACAATGGAATGCACGTAGAGAACCAACAGGACGTGGAGCGGGTTTTAGAGCTCATCGAAGAGATAAAAAATTCAGTGCTGGCTCGCATAGAGTATCGCCAAAACGTTGCTGACATGACGGTAAGAGCAAATCAGATAAAAGCAGAAATGGATGTATATTTGGTCGATACTGTTGACAACGCAACATTCGATTTTATTATCAGCACCGAAGATCGGTTTGATCATAATCATCGTTTACTCAATTCACTGCTGGGCACACAAGTTAAGTCTATTGTCAATGCAATACATCTTGATGGATATATTTCAGAGTTATCAGCATTGATGTTGGTTTCCTTGAAGGAACGCTCTACTGTCAAGAGAAAGGAGTATCAAAATTTAGTCACAGAGCAGCTGGAAATCATCGACAATCTTCGACAATGGCCGAACTTATCGTCAGTGTCAGAGCGCGATGGTTTCAATTCATCACTAAAAGGTCTAAGTGAGCTTGCCCGTGGAGAAGCATCGATCTATCAACAACTGTCAGACGTTGATGATCCTGATATTGTCGAGACACTTATCGGACAGGTTGAGGGGTATGATCGAACCGTGTCCGCTGCGCTTGCAGCGTCGATTGATTCGAGCTATGAGGTTGTGTCAGAGGCCGCACATGGTCTGGTACAGAGTATAACCATTGATCTGCCTGACCTGGTTAACTCGGGCGTGGAGCGATTGGTAGGTCTGGCCCAGATTCGGGCCGAGCTTAATACCATGGCCGGAATTCTTGCCCAGGTTCCTCAAAGCACCGATGTGGCAACACTACAGCCTTTGAATGAGCGATTTGTTGCTTCGCGGGCGGCACTTGAGTTAAGCATCGATGCTGTAAGCGCCATGGAAGGAATTAACAGCCTCAGTGAGTTGATACAAGAACTCTATTCGATCAGTGATGTTGAAGACGGAATGTTTCAGGCAATGGCCAATGAGCTACTTAGCCAGGAGAGAATCACGACAATTGAAGGAGAGCTGGAGTCCATTCAAAATAACTTTGTTACAAGATTGGTACGCCAGGTTAAAACCAGTCAGGAAGCCGTTAGCAAGGCAGAAGCTAGTGTGATGAGCATAATTTACTCTAACCAAGCTCAACTCGTGATTGTATCGATTTTAGGCGTGATATTTACAGTGTTTGTGTTCTGGTCGCTCGTATCCAGAAACATCATAGCCAGGCTTCTGCATACGATAAAGGCACTGCGTAAGCTTGCCGAGGGAAATTATGATGTATCGGTGATCAGTACCGGTAGTGATGAGCTTTCGGATCTTGCGCGTACCGTTGAAGTGTTTCGAAAAAATGCACTAAAAACACAAAAGCTGCAAGAAGAGCAGGAAGCAGTTGGGCTTAAGCAGCGAGAACAGGATTTACAGAAAATTGCCCTGGAGCGCAAGGCTCGAGAGGCCGAACTGCAGCTGCATAAAGAGCAGCAAGCGCTGGCAAGTCAACAACAAAAATCGGCAGAGCAATTGCAACAACGCGTCGACCGGTTGTTGGCGGCTGTGAGTGCTGCGGCTGAGGGTAATCTGTCGTATCCGATTGACACTGATGGAGATGATCTGGCGGGGCAAATGGCGCGCGCTCTGGATAGTTTGTTTGCAGAACTTAGAATGAGCATGCACAGTATCAATCAGAATGCTCTGCGATTGACAGGCGCATCGGAAGGGCTAACCAACCTGTCTGTTGATATGAACAATCAGGCAAGCTCCTATAGCGAAACTGCAGAGGAGGCTTCAAAACTGACAAGTGATGTCGGGCTTAGTGTCGATAATGTTGCGGGCGCTGCAGAACAATTAAACTCGTCAATCAAGGAGATATCACGGAATACCAACGAGGCGGAGGCTGTTGCCGCACATGCTGTCAATTTGGCTAAAAATACCGATGTCACCGTTCGTAAGTTAGCGGAGAGTAGCGCTGGTATTGGAAACGTGATCAAAGTAATCAATTCAATTGCTGAGCAGACAAACCTGCTGGCCTTGAATGCAACTATAGAGGCTGCTCGTGCAGGAGATGCGGGCAAAGGGTTTGCGGTAGTTGCCAATGAAGTTAAGGAGTTGGCAAAGGAAACTGCAAAGGCCACGGAGCAGATTGAATCCAGGATCATCGACATACAGTCGGATACTGATTCTGCCGTTGATGCGATCGAGTCTATTGGTCAGATCATAAGCAAGATCAGTACTATTCAATCATCTATTGCCACTGCAATAGATGAGCAGTCAAGCGTCACTCAAGAAATCAGCCGCTGTATAGTAAAAACATCTGATGGGGGGCAGGCCATATCCTGTTTGATTGAAGATGTTGCAGAAAAAGCCAGGGACAATCGAGAAGCTTCTGATCAAGTCAACAAGGCTGCAACCGAGCTTTCCCAGATGGCTACGCACCTGCAACAGTTTGTATTGCGCTATGCAGCGCAAGAAATTGAGACGGATATTAGAAAGGCTGCTTGACAGATTACTATAAAAAAATGGCCGCCAGGGCGCTGGGTTATGAATACTAGAAAGCATCGGAGTAAATTTGGAATGTTGAAAAACCGTGTAATAGGAATGGGCTTTGCTGCAACTTTTTTAGCGATGACATCAGCTCATTCTGATTCAATCGGTGTGTTCCCTGATCGAATTCTAGTCGGTCAGTCTGCAGCATTTGATGGGCCCGCTCAGGCGCTTGGCTTGGGAATGCGTCTTGGATTGCAAACAGCCTTTGCCGAAGCGAATTCGAAGGGTGGGATCAATGGTCGGCACATCGAACTGATTGCTTATGATGATGGTTATGAACCGTTGCGTGCCATAGAAAACACCACCAAGCTAATCGACAGTGACGAGGTATTTGCACTGGTTGGAGCTGTGGGCACACCCACAGCCAAGGCATCACAGCCGATTGCTAAAAGTACGGGTGTGCCATTCGTTGGTCCTTTTACAGGAGCTGGCTTTCTTCGTGACCCGGACAATGTTCATGTGGTTAATGTTCGCGGTACTTATGATCAGGAAACAGAAGCCTGGATCGAGCATCTCACTACTGATCTTGACAGCAAGCGCATTGCAATCCTTTATCAGGATGATTCCTTTGGGCGCGTTGGGCTATCGGGAGTAGAGAAGGCATTACACAAACGCGGTATGTCGCTGGTCGCAGAAGGTACCTACAAGCGCAACAGTGTGGCAGTTAAAGCTGCATTGCTAAAAATTCGACGGGCTAAACCTGATGCGGTAGTGATGGTGGGTTCTTATAAGCCTATTGCTGAATTTGTAAAACTTGCACGCAAGCTGAGATTAAAAAGTGAGCTGGTCACTATTTCATTTGTGGGTAGTAAAGCGCTTGCTAAAGAGCTTGGTGAGTTGGGGCGCGGAGTGGTAGTCACCCAGGTTGTTCCGTTCTATGCCGACTCTTCAATACCGGTTGTCAGCGCTTATCAATCAGCGCTTGCCGAGTTTGATCCCGATGCAGAAGCAGGATTTGTATCACTTGAGGGATATTTAGTGGGTAGGGTCTTTCTTGAAGCTCTTGAGAAACTAGGAGATAACGTGACTCGTGAGGGATTCATCGAGCTCTTTCAGAATAGTCCTGTGGAGTTTGACTTGGGCGGCACTGTTCTGAATTATGGCCCCGGTGACAATCAGGGAATGGATCGGACTTATCTATCGATCCTTCAGAAAGATGGAACATTTATCTATGTTGATAAACTCAGCAAGGAAATCACATCAGCTGAATTGGAATGAAGCAATGCTTTAGCTAGTTTTTCAGTCATTGTCTGACTATGAATGCCGCCCGGTCAAATAGACCCGGCGGCATTCGCACTTATGCTTGTTGCAGTGTGCCGTAGCTGCTATCGCTTAAAGTTACGAACAATTACTTTAATACAGCTGTAGACACAGCTATTAGCAAGAGTAGTACATATCAAACTCAATAGGATGCGTTGACATACGCAGTCGAGTGACTTCTTCCATCTTGAGATCAATGTAGCCATTGATTTGATCATCAGTGAATACGCCACCAGCAGTCAGGAATCCGCGATCTGCATCGAGTGCTTCCAGTGCTTGATCCAGTGAAGAACAAACCTTAGGGATGTTTGCTTCTTCTTCTGGAGGTAGGTCGTATAGATCTTTATCAGATGCATCTCCAGGATGGATCTTGTTCTGGATACCATCGAGACCTGCCATCATCAGTGCTGAGAATGTCAGGTAAGGATTACCGGTTGGATCAGGGTAGCGCACTTCGATGCGGCGGCCTTTTGGATTTCCAACATAGGGGATACGAATCGAAGCAGAACGATTTCGTGCAGAGTATGCGAGCATTACGGGTGCTTCGAAGCCTGGAACCAGTCGCTTGTAGCTATTGGTTGAAGCATTGGCGAATGCGTTGATCGCCCGTGAATGTTTAATCACACCACCGATGTAGTGCAGAGCAGTTTCTGACAAGCCACCGTAAAGGTCGCCAGCGAACATGTTTTCACCACCTTTAAACAGGGATTGGTGTACGTGCATGCCACTACCATTGTCGCCAACGACCGGCTTAGGCATGAAGGTAGCTGTACGACCGTACTGATGAGCAACGTTAAGTACTACGTACTTGAGTATCTGTACCTGATCTGCACGCTTGACCAAGG
The DNA here is from genome assembly GCA_045106475.1 of Granulosicoccus sp. GTDB lineage: Bacteria > Pseudomonadota > Gammaproteobacteria > Granulosicoccales > Granulosicoccaceae > Granulosicoccus. Next base: position 54,286 of record JBGCEO010000001.1, on the reverse strand, counting down.
TGTCAAAGCGCGTGCCGATTTCACATTGTCCAGCGGTGCCAACTTCGTGGTGATGAACTTCAGGGGTTACGCCCATTTGATCCAATACCAGACACATGGTGGCACGCAGATCGTTCAGAGAATCGACCGGAGGTACCGGGAAATAGCCGCCTTTAACGCCCGGGCGATGACCGGTGTTACCACCGTCCATTTTTTTATTGGTATTCCAAGCGGCTTCGTCAGAATCTATCTGATAGCCCATACCTTTCATTTCTGTGGTCCAGCGGACGTCGTCGAAGACAAAGAATTCTGGCTCCGGGCCAAAGTATGCGGTATCGGCGATACCGGTAGATGCCAGATAGGCTTCTGCGCGACGAGCGACTGAACGAGGATCACGTTCGTAGCCTTCCATCGTGTCAGGTTCGACAATGTTGCATCGGATGTTCAGCGTCGCTTCTTCAGTGAAAGGGTCCAGTACGGCGGTCTCCGCATCGGGCATCAGGAGCATGTCAGAGGCGTTGATACCCTTCCAGCCGGAGATTGATGAGCCGTCGAAGGGTTGACCGTCTTCAAAAACGTCCTCTTCGAACATTGCAGCTGGAACAGACGTGTGCTGCTCTTTGCCGCGTGGGTCGGTAAATCTGAAATCGACGAACTTTACGTCGTTGTCCTTGATGGTCTTGAGAACGTCACTCGCTGACATGTGTAGTTTCCTGTGTTATTTGTTGTAGGTAGATACGCGCGCGAGACGCGGTTCTGCTCCAAAAGGTGCAGAGTACGTACCAACTATATTTATATGATAAAAGACTTAATAAACAATAAGATAGGCAATTTATCAGATATTACATTGCACTATAATCGTGCAAACTAAATTTTTAATGCACTTATTTGGTGCAATACGTTGTACCTGAAATAAGCCGCTCGAAACTATCCAGGCGCGCGCGTGCGTAGTCTACCGTATCGCTACCAATCGGCGAACGATTCAGGGTGCTGATCGACCTTTTTTTCCATCATCGCCGCTGTGGCACAGGCACCTGTCGAGGAGTGTTGGTAATTCAGCGTTTCATGAACCTCGCAGGTTAAGTACACTGGCTCACTTTTTCGAAAGAGCTGAATACACCATGAACGACGCTGCCGGGCAGCCAGATGTAAAGACGTTTCAGGGCATGATTGCCGTGTTACAAAACTATTGGTCTGCACAGGGTTGTCTTGTACAACAATCCTATGACATGGAAATGGGGGCTGGCACTTTTCATCCCTCCACCTTTTTGCGGGCGATTGGTCCGGAGCCGTGGTATGCCTGCCACACCCAGTCGTCCCGGCGTCCAACCGATGGTCGATATGGCGACAATCCGAACCGTCTGCAGCACTACTATCAGTTTCAGGTTGCAATGAAGCCGTCACCGGAGGGTATGCAGGATCTATATCTAGGCTCTTTGGAAGCTTTGGGTTTCAACACGGTCGAACATGATATTCGCTTTGTCGAAGACAATTGGGAATCGCCCACATTGGGTGCCTGGGGTCTTGGCTGGGAGGTCTGGCTCAATGGCATGGAGGTGACTCAGTACACCTATTTCCAGCAATGCGGTGGTATTGCCTGTAAACCTGTACTGGGTGAGTTGGCTTACGGAATCGAGAGGCTGGCCATGTACGTACAAGGTGTAGAAAGCGTTTACGATCTTGTTTGGGGTGAGACTGCACAAGGTCCGGTTAGTTATGGCGATGTGTTTCACCAGAACGAAGTTGAGCAATCAGCCTATAACTTTGAGCACGCAGATGTTGACGCTCTTTTCGTGCAGTTTGATCAGTGTGAAAAAGACTGCGCAAAGTTGTGCGAGTTGGCTCTACCGTTACCAGCATATGAGCAGGTTTTGCGTGCATCTCATTCGTTCAATCTGCTCGACGCCCGGCATGCAATATCCGTCACCGAACGACAGCGTTATATTCTGAAAGTCAGAACCCTGTCGAGGCTGGTTGCTGAAACCTGGTTGAGCAAGCGTGAAAACCTGGGCTTTCCGCTGCTCAAGGCTGATGCCGCTAATGCAAGCCCGGTAAAAGAGGGTGAGCCTAATGTCTGACCTTATAATTGAGCTGGGCTGTGAAGAATTACCAGCAGCTTCGATGCTGCCACTTGCAACGCATCTGGGTAGCGCGCTGTTTGAGGTGTTAAACCAAAGTCAGCTGTGTTCGGTCGAGCCTGAGATTTTCGCAACACCGCGTCGTATCGCTGCGCGTTTTTCACAGGTTGGTGAACGGCAAGCTGACTCTGAAGTTGAGCGCAGAGGCCCGGCCAAAGCGGCAGCGTTCAAAGACGGTGAGCCGACTAAGGCATTGCAAGGGTTTATGCGTTCAGCAGGTGTCGGCGTGGATGAGCTGAGCACCATTGAAACGCCAAAAGGCGAATGGATGATTGTTCGTCAGAAGCAAGCCGGTCAAACTCTGTCAGATGTGCTGGCGAATGCCTTGCCTGGTGTGATCAAGACCATGCCTATGCCCAAGCGTATGCGCTGGTCTTCAGGCAGTCATGAATTTTTACGCCCTGTCGTCTGGTTAATGGTCTTGCATGGCGATACGGTATTGCCACTCGATTTGCTGGGCTTGCAGTCCTCCAATCAAACACGCGGACATCGCTTTCATTCGCCGGCCGCGATTGAGCTGTCGTCGCCAGACGATTATGAAACTGCGCTGCACAGCGCTTACGTGATGGCGGATCCGGCAAAACGCAGGACCGAGATTGTTTCAGCGGTGCAACAGCAGGCAGCAGCTCTGGGTGGCACAGCGGTAATGGATGATGAATTGCTCGATGAAGTCAATGCGCTAGTGGAATGGCCGGTCGCACTGGCTGGGCGATTTGATGAGGGCTTTCTGGAAATCCCTAAGGAGGCGCTTATTCAGACCATGCAGGAAAACCAGCGCTACTTTGCCTTGCTTGATGAGGGGGGCGCTTTGATGCCCGCTTTCATAACGATTGCAAATCTGGAATCAGTTGATACTGCGACCGTAATCGATGGTAATGAGCGTGTTATTCGCCCGCGTTTTGCAGACACTATGTTTTTCTGGAATCAAGATAAGAAATCCAAATTGTCTGAGCATCAAGCTCAGTTATCCCGTTTACTGTTTCAGGAAAAACTTGGCAGTGTGGCGGATAAGGTAGAGCGTATGGGGCGTATAGGTTCTTGGTTAGCGTCGAGTCTGAATGTTGATTCCAAACAGGTTGAGTTAGCCGTCAGTCTTTGCAAGTGTGATCTAAACACTGAGATCGTGAAAGAACTAGCCAAAATGCAAGGTATCTGTGGCCGCTACTATGCATTGCGTGATGGCTATCCCAGTGAAGTGGCCGATGCCATGGAACAGCATTATTACCCCAAACAGGCCGGTGGATCTTTGCCAGAGGGTGCTGTTTCCCAGATGGTGTCGCTTGCCGACAAGACCGATACTCTGGTGGGTATTTTTGGATTGGGTATGAAGCCCACTGGCGCGAAAGATCCGTTTGGTCTGCGTCGTGCGTCGTTAGGTATTGTGCGGATCATAGTTGAGTGCAAACATGATGTTGATCTCAGGTCATTGCTGAGTACCTCGATCAGCAGTTATGGGGACAGACTTGCAGAACCAGACTTGCAAGGGATGCTTGACTATGTAATTGAGCGCATGCGTGGTTATCTGATTGAGCAGGGTTATGCGGCTGATGCCATCGAAGCTGTATTGGCCAAGGGGCTCACTCGGCCACTGGATATTGTTGACAGACTCTCTGCCATGCAGCAGTTCAGGCAAACGCCTGCAGCTATCTCCCTGGCAGCTGCCAGCAAGCGGATTAGCAATATTCTCAAGAAAGTGGATAGTCCAGTGTCGGATTCGGTAGATGCCAGTTTGTTGCGAGAGGCTGCCGAGTTAGCATTGTACAAACAGCTCGAAGCGGTTCGACCGGATATCGAAGCGCATATACAATCGAGCAACTATCAATCGGCTATGGGTGAAACTGCCCGTTTGCGCGAAACAGTCGATCTGTTTTTTGACCAGGTCATGGTGATGGATGAGGATAAAGCACTTAAAAACAATCGGCTTGCGCTGCTCAAGCAGGTGAATTTGTTGTGTTGCGCTACGGCTGAGTTGGGTTTGCTCAAACCCGCAGATAAGTTAGCCGACGGACGCCAAGACTTGTGATTAAGCTTATTATTCTGGATCGCGATGGGGTGATCAATGAAGATCTGGAAAGACCTGTGGCCCATCCGGATGAATGGGTGCCTATTCCGGGCAGTCTGGAAGCTATCGCACGCTTGCATCAAGCGGGTTGGCATATCGCCGTAGCAACCAATCAAAGTGGTATAGGGCGTGGTCTGATAGAGCTTGAGACCTTAAACGATATTCATCGGCGCATGCACGAATTGGTCAATAAAGCGGGCGGCAAAATTGATGTTGTAGCATTTTGTCCGCATAGCGACTCCAGTGAGTGTGACTGTCGAAAACCTGCCCCGGGTATGCTCTATACGATCAGTGAGCGATTGGATATTGATCTGAGTAAGGTCGTGCTGGTTGGCGATTCACTACGTGACATGCAGGCTGCCATGGCAACGGCTGCTACCCCCATTATTGTGCGTACGGGTAAGGGGCAGAAAACTGTTGACAACAACAAAGGTCTGGAACACATACCAGCCTACGATGATTTGGCCAGCTATGTCGATGCTTTGTTAACACCTGCGGAAGACGAATAAGATGTATCGACTCTGGTTAACCTTTAGAAGTGCAATATTCTGGGTTTGGCAAATCTTTGTAACGCTGCTTATGGGCGGGCCTGTCATCCTTTTGGGGCTAGTATCGTTCAAGTGGGGCTACGCGGCTGCCATTATCTGGAACAAGGCCAATATCTGGGGTCTTCGCATCATTTGCGGCGTATCCTGGAAAGTTGACGGTGAACACAATATTCCTGATACGCCCTGCGTTGTCATGTCCAAGCACCAGTCAACCTGGGAGACCTATTTTTTACCAACGCTGTTTTACCCGGGTGTTTATGTTGCTAAAAAATCTTTGTTGTGGATTCCGATTTTTGGCTGGGCTCTGTATGTACTGAAGTTCATCATGATTGATCGACAGAGCGGCCGCTCGGCGATACAGCAAATGTGTGAACAGGCAAAGGACCGCTTATCTAAAGGGCGCTGGATTATTGTATTTCCTGAAGGCACACGCCGTCCTGTGGCTGCTGAACCCAACTACCGGATAGGAGGTGCCATGATTGCGCAAACTGTGCCCACTGATGTTCTGCCAGTTGCCATGAATGCTGGCGAATTCTGGCCGCGTATGGGCTTTATCAAATGGCCCGGGGAGATAACCATCAGCATTGGACCGCTGATCCCCGGTGCCGATAAAACAGCGTCGCAGATAATCGACGAGACTCAAGCCTGGATCGAACAACGGATGGAAGAGATTACCGTTGTCAATAGATTCCCCTACTGATTTCTCTATCGAGCTCTTGAGTGTGGCTCAGGATGCTTCTGGCACTTTGACGGGCAGCTTGAACAGCTCAATGGCATTTTCAGTGGTTGCATGCGCCACGCTGATGGCGTCTTCTGAACGTAGGCTGCTGACAGAGCGCCAAACCTCAACCAGGTAGGCAGGCTCGTTGCGCTGGCCACCATGCAGGGCATCCGGTTGATCGGGTGCATCCGTCTCCAACAGAATGGCTTCTAATGGTAAATCAGCTACCAGCTGACGCAGTCGTCGAGCTCTCTCAAACGTTACCGCACCGCCAAAACTGAGCTTATATCCCAAATCTATTAATCGGTTAGCCTGCTGAACAGATCCGTTAAAACTGTGCACCAGACCGTGATAGTGACCGGATGAGCGGATCATACGGATGACGTCTTCTACGGCTTTACGTGCGTGAATGACAATGGGCAGGTCGAATTCGCGAGCCAGCCCAAGCTGCGCTGCAAACAGGTGCTGCTGATGCGCTTTGTCTGCCCCGGCTATCTGATAGTCAAGTCCACATTCGCCAATGGCGACTGGTTTTTCCCGGGCAATCCAGAGCGCAAGCTCCTCGATGTGGCTTTGCCTGTGTTCGTCATGAAAGCAAGGGTGCAACCCGTAACAGGCATATAGATCGTGCTCATTGCCACAAACCGCTTTGACTCGCGGCCAAAGTCGCTGCGAGATTGCCGGTACTATCTGGGCGATGACGTTAGCCGACCGGGCCGCTGAGAGAACAGCGGGCCGGTCTCTTTTGAGACGTTCATCGTCTATGTGTACGTGGCTGTCGATCAATGGTGGAGACAGTACACTGGGCATAAGCACTCTACGGACTGATCCGTGTTTAAAAACGTGCAACAATCTACCATGTAGATATCAGCTAAGCCCCCGATGTTCCGGGGTGTAATAAAGAATTTGGAGATCAGCGATGCGCTGGAGACAAGGCAGACGCAGTACTAATGTTGAGGATCGTCGAGGTTCAGGCCCCGGTCGCGCAAGAATGCCCGGTGGAAAGGGACTTAAACTGGGTGGTGGTGCTGGCATCATCGTATTGCTGATCAGCATGTTTCTCGGCGTAGACCTATCCGCTTTATTAGGTGGGGGCGGTGGTTCTGGCGTCAGCGGTTTGCCACAGCTCGCTCCGCCGTCATCAAGCCAGCCACGCAACAATGACGAAGCAACCGCCTTTGTCAGCACCATGCTTGCGTACAATGAAGATGTCTGGACAAAACTGTTCAGAGAGGCCAATCAGCAGTATCGCCCTGCGAAGCTGGTTATTTTTGATGGAGGTGTCAATTCTGCCTGCGGTTACACCTCTTCTGCTGCTGGTCCGTTTTATTGTCCGGGGGATTTTCAGGTGTACATCGATTTGAATTTCTTCAGGGAATTACAAAAAATGGGGGCTGGTGGTGATTTTGCGCAGGCCTACGTGCTGGCACACGAGGTGGGTCACCATGTCCAGAATCTTCTGGGTGTGTCGATGGCCGTGCAAAAACGTCAGCGCAGCGTTGGCAAGCTCGAAGCCAATCAACTCTCGGTGCTCACTGAATTGCAGGCTGATTGTTATGCGGGTGTCTGGGCGCATCACGCTCATAAGGATAACCAGTTACTAGAACCTGGAGATCTGGAAGAGGGGATGAATGCCGCAGCTAAAATTGGTGATGATGCACTGATGAGTCGCGCAGGAGCCAGTGTGAGACCAGAAGCATTTACACATGGATCTTCCCAACAGCGTCAGGAGTGGCTCTATCGCGGATTGAATTCGGGTGATCCACAGCAATGCGATACTTTCGCCAGCTAGCAACACTAAGTGCCTGACAGGCGCTGATAACGGCGATAAAAAACCATGCGAATGAGTCGTAGTGAATTCCTGGAGTGGCCGCACAAGCGCGTCACCTTGCTGGGCATGTCAGGCGTTGGAAAAACGCGCCTGGCGAACATGCTGCGCAATGATGACTGGTTTCATTACTCGGTGGATTATCGCATTGGTACTCGCTACCTGGATGAATCGATACTCGACAACATTAAGATGCAGGCAATGCAGGTTCCTTTTCTCAGGGACTTGCTCAGATCTGATTCGATCTACATCAGCAATAACATAACCGTTGATAATCTAGAGCCCTTGTCCACGTTTCTGGGGATGCTGGGTGATCCGGATCTTGCCGGTCTTAATCTGGCCGAATTCAAGAGACGACAAAGACTGCATCTGGAGGCAGAAATCAGTGCCATGAAAGATGTATCTGCGTTCGCCGAGAAAGCTCAGACAATCTATGGCTATGATCATTTTCTGAATGATGCCAGCGGTAGTTTTTGTGAAATAGATGACCAGTCGGTGATCCAGTCAGTGGCTGAGAAAACCTTGATGGTTTACATAAAAACCAGTTCTGAAGATGAGGCTTTTTTGATCGAGAGGGCAGCGAGACATCCCAAGCCGCTTTACTACCGAGAAGAATTTCTTGATCAGCAGTTGGCTGATTACTATCTGGAACGCAATATCGAATACACCGCGCAAATCGATCCGGCGGATTTTGTTCGTTGGGTTTTTCCTCGATTGTTCAAAACACGTCTGCCTCGCTATGAGGCGATAAGTACTCAGTATGGTTACACCATCTCTGCACGTGATGCATTTGAAGTCACTAACGCGGATGAGTTTCTATCACTTATTGCAGATGCGTTGGGCTAGAGTAGATCCATGCCGCTAGTTGCACACAATGGCTTACCCAGCTTTGAACGCCTGCGAGCTGAAGGCTATCGAATACTGTCGCCCGAAAGAGCGAAGGAACAGGACATACGCAGTCTTCATATAGGGCTGTTGAATATGATGCCCGATGCAGCATTGGCGGCGACGGAGCGACAGTTTTTCAGGCTGGTAGGTTCAAGCAACCCTATTTCGCAGTTTTACATTCATCCGTTCACCCTGGATGAAATTCAGAGGGGTGCTAAAGCTTCTGAGCATATAGACAAGTATTACGAGCCTCTGTCCAGAATTCAGGAGTTGGGGCTCGATGCACTCATCATCACTGGTGCAAATGTAACGCAGCCGGATCTGAGTCGCGAAATTTTCTGGGAGCCTTTATGCAAGCTTATCGATTGGGCGGATGCGAATGTTACCTCCACCTTGTGTTCCTGCCTGGCTACTCATTCTGTGTTGCTGGCTCGACACAATATAGTGCGATCAGGGTTAGCCGAGAAGTGCTGGGGTGTGTTCGAACACAATGTAGTTTGTAAAGATCATCCACTTGTGCAGGATATTAATACACGTGTGTCTGTGCCGCACTCACGCTTCAATGAGGTGAATGCAGAGCAGTTGCGGGCTGCGGGTCTACACGTATTGATCGAGGGGCGGGAACCGGGTGTGCAGCTGGCAGTAAGCGCTGATGGTTTTCGAACCGTGTTTTTTCAAGGGCATCCAGAGTATGACAGTATCAGTCTGATGAAGGAGTACAAGCGGGATATAGGCGCTTATGTTGCCGGGAACCTGGATCGGTACCCACCCATGCCTAAACATTACTTTGATCGCCACACCAGCGCCTTACTTGAAGAGTATAGAGATCGCCTGATGCAGGCAAAATCGAACTCAACACAACTGCCCGACTTTCCTGAAGCGCTAGTGGTTCATCGTCTGTCCAACACCTGGCATGATAGTGCTGAAGCATTGGTCGGTAACTGGATTGGTCTGGTCTATCAGATAACCCACAAAGAGCGCAAATTACCGTTTATGGAGGGGGTAAGCCCGGGTGATCCACTGGGATGGCTCTCTGGAGATGTGTCGCGCCTCACATAATGTTCTAAAAATTTGCAGTCAGTCACTTTTATCGCCGACAAAGAACTTGAGCTCGTTCAAACAGTTGCTGCGATACCCATGGGTTGTTTCTTACCTGCGTTCAAGACACTAAGCAATCGGCTGTCTTGCCTGATATTGTTAGTTTTCAGTGCGACCTATGCAGTCGCAGATACAGAAGGCTATGTGCTGGCGCCTATACCTGCCTGGGTTAAGCCCGTTGTTGCTTTCGATCCTGATCTGGTCCCCACTGGTGAGGACTCTCATGGTTTCCATAGCCGGCTGCATGACTTTCAATACAATGGCACCGTTGAAGGCGAGAGTGAGCATTTCAATGCCAGCGAATATACGCTGACCAATCGCTATGGCGTCGAAAACTACTCCGACATAGAGATCTCGTTTGACCCAAGCTACGAACACCTACAGCTTCACGAGCTTATGGTGCAGCGCGGTAACAAGCTAATCAGCAAGCTCAATACGGCGCGCTTTGATTTGCTTCGTACCGAGCAGGAACGTTCGGAGCTGATCTATGATGGAACGCGAACCTTGGCCATCGTTCTTGATGATATTCGTCCCGGTGATACGGTGCGTTATTCCTACACGATCTCAGGTGAGAACCCGATCTACCAGGGCCACCGTGAGTTTCGTATCCACACAGAGCTATGGACCGCTACTGATCGGCAGTATTCGCGCATCCTGACTCGCTCGGACAAACCCTTTAATCGTCGCGTAAGGGGCGCAGATGTGCCTCTGGTCATCAAAGATGAAAATGGTGTTCAGGAGATCATAATTGATCAACTTGGCGTTCCTGAATTTTCTATAGAAGATGATGTACCCAGTTGGCATTACAACCGTGGCACCATCGTGTTTAGCGATATGAAGGACTGGCGTTCGGTTGTAGACTGGGTATATCCGATGTATCAGATGCCTGATAACAGCAATGCCGAGATAGTGACCATCGCCAGTGTCATCAAAAGTGCCCATGATGATCCAAGACATCAAATTGGTGCCGCCTTGCGATGGGTGCAGGATGAGGTGCGCTATTTCGGAGTGGAACTGGGCAAGAACTCCCATTGGCCGTCCCGCCCCGAAGAGACACTGAGCAGACGATTCGGTGATTGTAAAGACAAAGCGCTTTTACTCGTTGCCTTGCTTAAAGAGCTCGGCGTAAAAGCACAGCCTGCGTTGGTAAATACTCGACGCGGCCTTGAAGCTGCAAATTATCCCTATCGCATGCATGCCTTTAATCATGTAATTGTACATGTTCATTTTGAGGATACTGATCACTTTATTGATCCTACGCGCAGCTATCAGTCAGGTGGTCTGGGAGAGTTGCATGAACCCGATTATGGATTGGCGCTTATTCTTGCACCCGAAACAACGGGTCTTGTTGAGATGGATGACAGTCGCTCACGATACATCATGTCAGTGACTAAGGACATACGTATCACTCCAGCGGAATCGGACGTAACATCTCTTCCAAACTCTGATGCTCCGGTGAGCAATCAGCCCAAAGTGTCGCTTGATATTGACACTATCAAGTTTGGACGTCTGGCAGAGAGTGTACGTTACAAGCTTGATACAGAGGGCTTAAAGGCCATGGGTAATTCTTATCTGGAATACTATCAAGGATATTTTTCAGAAACGAGGTCCAGAGGTGTTCCTGTTATTGATGATTCTGCCGGTGACAAGATGCTGGTCAAGGAGCAGTACACTATTAGTGATTTTTGGGTGTCTGATGAGAATGTAGATCGATATCGTTGGCTTTACGCAGACGAAATCATCTCATTTCTCGAATCACCCGAAGATGTTAGCGACAGGCAACAACCTTTTGAGTTGGTGCATCCGATTGTTATTGAGGAGACCTGGCAGGTGACCATGCCTGACAACTATCGCCTGGATGATCTTGATGCAGAATTTAGTAATGACTGGATGTCGTTTAGTAAGCAATCCTCTGTCAATGAAGACAACACCAGTCTGACTGTCGTGTTTCGATTTCGGACTCTAAGTAATGAGGTGGCCGCCAAAGATCTGCAGGAGTTTGCAGAATCAGTGGATATCATCACCGATTTAGCATCATTCTACATCGAGGATACGCCAACCCTGAAGGCTGCTCTGTCCACAACAATAGGGATGGATGAAGCAAGTAGAATCAATTGGCTGGCACTTGTAGCTTGTATAATGGTGTTATTGTTGGTCTGCGTGGGCTTAGTATGGATCGATTCCAGGATAAAAAAATCCGCACACTCACATTGAGGTAAGCATGCAAGCTTGCAGAGCACTGTTGGCAGAGTTATGCGCCAGCTGTATCGTTGTCTTTGCGCGTTTTGTAACGGCCGTGCGCGCAAGCTGGGCTGGTGTGGAGCCGCGAGAACAACAGCGAGTTTATTTTGCCAATCATTGTAGTCATGGTGACTTTGTTCTACTGTGGACTGTCCTGCCACCTCGCCTCCGAGCGCAAACACGACCTGTGGCAGGCGCTGACTATTGGTTGACATCGCCAATAAGGCGTTTTATCGGATGTGATGTGTTCAGATCTGTTTTGATACAGCGGGATAATTCAAAGCGTCAACAGGATCCAGTGCAACAGATGGCATCTGCACTGGATGAAGGTGATTCGTTGATCGTGTTTCCAGAAGGTACGCGTAATACCAGTGATGAGACTTTATTGCCCTTTAAAAGCGGTCTTTTTCATTTGGCTAATGCCCGACCTGATGTCGAGTTGGTACCTGTATGGATCAACAATCTGAATCGTGTGCTGCCCAAAGGGGAAATCATACCGGTACCACTAGCCTGCACAGTTGTTTTTGGTGCGCCGCTATGTCTTGCTGAATCTGAATCCAAAGATCATTTTTTGCAGCGTGCTCAGCAGGCACTGCTGCGTCTGGCTAATTCTCAGGCAAGCTCATGAACGAATCACGCGCTGATCTGATGTTGCTGCTTGTGGGTGTGGCAGTGATTCTGATTGTGGCAACTTTCATTGGCCAAATATTAGCTCGGCGTCAAACAGCGGCAAATGCTGCGGTAATTGACAACCTTAATGCTCGTATCAATGCCTGGTGGGCAATGGTTGTGTTGTTGGGCCTTGCATTTTTGGGCGGCAAGGCTGGCGTGATAGTGCTGTTTGGATTCTGTTCATTTGCGGCTTTGCGGGAATTCATAACCCTGACGAGTACCCAGCGCGGTGATCACTGGGCACTGGTGGCTGCTTTTTTTGTCGTTCTTCCTGCGCAATACACGCTTATCTGGTTTGAGTGGTATGGCTTGTATTCCATTTTTATCCCTGTCTATGCTTTCCTGTTGTTACCCATGTTGGCGGCCCTTCGTGGTGGTACTGATCAGTACCTGGTTAGAGTGGCCGAAACGCAGTGGGCCTTGATGGTCTGTGTGTTTTGTATTTCGCATATTCCAGCCTTATTAACCTTGAACATACCGGGGTTTGAAGGGCGTCAGGTACTTCTGATTGCCTATCTGGTGATAGTTGTTCAAATTAGTGATGTTTTGCAGTACGTGTGGGGCAAACTTATAGGTAAGACGCCTGTCGCTCCTCGCCTCTCTCCGTCTAAAACCGTTGAAGGCGCAGTAGGGGGGATTCTCAGTGCAACATTGATTGGCGCTATGCTGTGGTGGATTACGCCGTTTAGCCTGTTGCAGGCTGCCGCACTTTCGCTTGTCTGCACATTGATGGGTTTTATGGGTGGGCTGGTCTTGTCGGCTATCAAGCGTGATCGTGGTGTCAAGGATTGGGGGCATCTGATAGCGGGTCATGGCGGTTTTATAGATCGCCTGGATTCAGTGCTTTTTGCCGCACCGGTGTTTTTTCATCTGGTGCGTTATGGATGGGATCCTAGCTGATGAGTAAGCATGAGCGCTCTGACGAGTCACTGGCAGACAGACGACCGCTCGCCAGTCGAAACACGGTGGCAGCACAGAGATTCGCGCGTTTACTGGCAAGCACATCCATTACGCCCAATCAGATTTCGGCGGCAAGTGTGTTTGCCGCATTGATAGCTTGCGTCTGTTTTTATGCCACTGCGCAGAGCTCATCGTGGCAGCACTCTGCCGGGTTTATATTGGCTGCTTTTGCCTGTCAACTCCGCCTGTTGTGCAATCTGATGGATGGCATGGTTGCCATCGAAGCGGGTAAACAAACGGCTGATGGTGCAGTGTGGAACGAGCTCCCTGACCGGATTGCCGATATCCTTGTGTTTGTCGGTGTAGGTTACGCCGCCGGTTGGCCATCTCTAGGTTGGTCAGTGGCGGCACTAGCGGTTTTCGTATCTTATGTGCGAGAGCTGGGTAAAGGGATTGACGGCGTGGTGGATTTTAGTGGTCCCATGGCCAAGCCGCATCGTATGGCTTTGGTGACTGTAGCAGCGGTGATTGCCGCCGTACTCAACCTACTGCCTATAGACAACACAGATGGGCAGGTATCAACCCTGATAATGACAGTGGGGCTTTGGGTGCTTGCTGTTGGTTGCGTTCTGACGCTGTTTCGACGCACACGATCAATGTTGTTGCGCCTGAAACCCTGAACGCAGTTTGCTCTGGTGTGTTGCTTAGATGACCAGATTTAGCATCAACAAGCTCACAACAAGAAACAAAATCGTCATGATGCCGCCCGCTCGCATGAAGTCGGCTACCTGATAACCGCCCGGGCCCATAAGTAGGGCATTTACCTGGTGGGTGGGAATCAGAAACGAATTTGAAGTCGAGATGGCTACTGTGAGAGCAAATACAGCGGGGTCGGCATCGACGGCGATGGCGATATTTACCGCTAGCGGAACAAGTAAAACGGTGGCACCAATATTAGACATCACCAGCGTGAAGAAGGTAGCCAGTAAGGCTATGACAATTTGCAGAACCCAGTTGGGTACATCTCCTACCAGATTGAGTATTTCCTGAGCTATCCATGCAGCTGTGCCCGATTGATCCACTGCAATCCCTAGCGGGATAAGACTGGCGAGTAGGAATACGGTTTGCCAGCTGACTGCGTCATAGGCTTCATCGATGGTAAGCACGCCGGAGAGAATCATGCCCACAGCACCAGTGAGCAGTGAGATCGACAAGCTATCGGTCAACAGGAAAAGTCCTAGCGCGATCGAAAAGAAAATCACCGCCTCTCGTATCTTGTTAGTACGTAAATCCTCGTATTTAACATCGGTTGCGACTACAAAGTCTTTGTTGCGCGACAGCGCTTTTAGATCTTTCCAGCTCGCATGTACGACGAGCGTATCCCCGGCATGCAGTATCTGGTCGCGAAAGCCACGTTTGATCACCTCTTCATTGCGAAAGATCTGCAGAATGTTGGTACCAAAGTTTCGACGTGGTTTGATATCACCGATGGGTTGGCCGATCAGGCTGGAACCGGGCGGGACAACGATCTCGGCGATACCGCCGTGTTGCGCGTTTAATACATCAGCAAATCGATCAGGCTCACCGAGAATTTCCCAATTATTTTCTTTGCAGTACTCCTCGATTTGCTCACGATCGCCCATCAGTCCGATACGTGTATTAACCCAGATCATCTCTTCTCGATCCGGTGGAACTTTTACAACATCACCACTGTATAGCGCCAGCATCATGGGCGTATTCGGGTGGTTTTCTTCTACCTGGTGAATTGTCATACCCACTTGCGGGCTATCGTCGGTTACTCGAATTTCAACGAACTCACCCTTGATGCCATAAAGCTGTTCGAAATAGTCAGAGGCACGCGAGGTTCTAGCGCTATCGCTGGTGCTGCCCGTTGGCAGCACGAAACGACCTGCGAGAATAAAATAAATTATGCCGGTAATAACCAGAGCAATCCCGATGGGTGTGACAGCGAACAGACCAAACGTTTCCATTTGTTGATCTGATGGCAGCATCTTATTAGATGAAATTAGCAGGTCGTTTAGCAGTATCAGCGGGCTTGAGCCGATCATCGTGACCGTGCCACCGAGGATGGCGCAAAAGCCCATTGGCATTAACAATCGTGACATGGGAATCTCGGTGCGTGCACTGATTCTTGATACCACGGGGAGAAAGAGTGCTGCCGCGCCGATGTTCTGCATGAAGCTTGATATGAACGCCACAGTGCCCGAGACAAGCGGAATGATTCGTTGTTCGGTCTTGCCCCCTTTTTGCAGGATTAGTGTGGCCAGCTTGCCCATCAATCCGGTTTTGTCCAGCCCGGCGCCAATGATCATTACAGCAATAACCGAGATCACCGCATTACTTGAAAAGCCGGAGAACAACTCGTCGCGGGCAATGATAGGCTCAATGCCGGGCACCATGGTCGTTAGACCTAAAAGGACCATGACACAGATCGCAGCTACGTCTACCCGTAGAATCTCAAATGCGAACAGCACAATCGTAACAGCCAACAAGCCCATTACCATCAACATTTCGAGGCTGAGGGTAAGCTGCTCCATTCAGCTGCGTGTAAACAGTAGGTCGGTGACGCCGTGTCCTAGACGATGACCGCGACGTTCAAATCGGGTGACAGGTCGCCATTCGGGTCTCTCTGATGCTTGGCCGACACCGGCATTGTTCGAGAAGCGTTCGTCTTGTTCCAGCAGTTCGAGCATCCATTGGCCATAGTCTGCCCAGTCAGTAGCGCAGTGCAAAATTCCGGCAGGCTTCAGTACACGCGCAACTGCGTTCAGGAAATCGGCTTGGAAAATGCGGCGTTTGTGATGTCGTTTTTTGTGCCAGGGATCGGGGAACAGCAAAAGAACCTTGTCCAGGCAAGCAGGTTCGAGCATGTTTTCGAGTACTTCCATCGCATCATGCTGAACGATTCGTACATTGCTCAGCTCTTTGGACTCTATTCCAATGAGTGCGTGGCCGATGCCGGCGGTGTGTACCTCTGCACCCAGAACATTGACCATTTTGTCGCTACCGGCCATGTTGATCAGTACATCACCATTGCCAAAACCGATTTCCATCCACGTTGGCCGTGAGCTGCCGAAAGCCGTTTTCAGATCGATCGGGGAGTCTGTGTAGGGAAGCCCGTAGCGGGGCATCAATCGTTTTATAGCATCAGCCTGAGCTGGAGTAGTGCGGCCGTTGCGCACCACGAAACTGCGTATGGAACGACTGGTTAGTCGATCCTGTCGGTCGGTTTCTATCATTGGCTGACGGTCATTTTTGACCTTGTCAGGGATGACCATCGTTGCTCCGTAGTTAAGAGGCTCACCCTAAAACAAGCCTCAAGATGATATGACAGCAAAAACCATGCTGCGTTGCGCAGCGAGTCAGGCCAATCTCTATTTACGGATTATAGGCAGCAAATACGGTGGAGAGACGCTTGTTTATGGTGTCATTAACGATAAAACGATACAGCCAGCACAATTTTGGGTAGCTGTGCTGGCTATTGATTCACTGTTGAAACTTAACGACGACGACCACCGCGTTTTCCACCCTTCCGAGGTTCTTCAAACTGAACCTTCAGTGACTTGTCGCCTATGATTTTGCCATTCAGGCCCGCGATGGCTGCACGAGCCTCATGACCTTCCATCTCAATAAAGCCGAATCCTTTGCACTTACCAGTAAAAACATCCGAGGCAAGTTTGATGGAACGCACCTTGCCAAATTCGTTAAACATTTCAGTAACAGTCTCTTCCGTAGACTCAAGTGGCAGACCACCAACAAACATCTTTTTCACGTATAAACCTCTAAGTTCAAATTCAGGCCACGATGCAACCAAAGGCGAAGCAGCCAACAGCGCTGAAAGCGCATTGGCGGTGCTTCATTTACATCGTTTGATGCCGCACGGCCCGGTGCCGAGGCGGCAGATTGCGATACTGACGGGTACCAGGAGAACCTCGGCAGGGGCTATCCACAATCAATAGCTATCTGTCAGTGTACTCCTAAGTTGTCACCTTTGCTAGGCAAGTAAAAGTTGTTCCTTGGCCAGTTTGGTCAGATTTTTGATCTCCCGTTCCCGTCGGCAGGCGGCTGAGCGATTAATGGCCGTATCCGAGTAAACAAGCGTTACAGGTCGACGGCTTCGCGTGTACGTTGCGCCGCGAGGCGAGTTATTGTGTTCATCGAGTCGGCGGGACAGATCGGTGGTAATGCCGGTGTACAGCGATTTGTCATTACACCGTACTATATACACATGCCAATTGCCTTGATCCCTGGATGACTTTGCCGCCATTTAACGTCCCAGAACAGGCTGTGGGTGCAGCATCTGAAGCAACTTCTTTTGCATCGCTATCACGGGTGTACGGAGTTCGAGCCTATCGCTGTCTTTCACGGCTGCGCATTTGCGTTGTCGGTATTGGTGGTGTGGGGTCCTGGGCCGCAGAGGCTCTCGCCCGCACGGGTGTGGGTCACATTACGATGATAGACCACGACGATATTTCCACTAGCAATATCAATCGGCAACTGCATGCCCTGCACGATACGGTGGATCGGTCAAAGGTTTTAACCATGCAGGCGCGCATGCTGTCTATCAATCCGGATTGTGATGTGCAGGCAGAAGATGATTTTCTTGCCGAAAAAAATCTGTCGCATTATCTCGATCGCGATTTCGATGCGGTTATCGATGCCATTGATAACATACGTTTCAAAGCGGCAATGATTGCGCACTGTCGACGGCGAAAAATTCGAATTATCACAACCGGTGGGGCCGGCGGGAGAACCGATCCACTGGCTGTGGGAGTGGCTGATCTGTCGCGCACCTGGAATGACGCACTGGCCGCCAAGGTGCGAGCGCGGCTGCGCTCCGATTACGGATTTACCAAAAATCCGAAACGACGTTTTGGCATTGAATGCGTTTACTCATCTGAACAGCCTGTATACCCCGACAGTGACGGAAATGTGACGCATGCCAAGCCCGGCGTGCCCGGAGCCCGGCTGGATTGTGATCAGGGTTATGGTTCAGTCTCCTATGTAACGGGTACATTTGGCTTGGTAGCGGCATCCAGAGCGGTTAACAGGTCGTTGGCGCAGCGATTGCGTGATGAAACCTGAACTACACTCCCTGTGAACCAGGCTCGTTAAATAACCGGTTATGCACGACATTTTGAACTCTATATTCCCGGGTGTAACCAGAGCGATGGCCCGATACGGCACAACGCAAGGAATCCTGCTTGCAGGGATTCTGCTGATCAGCCTGTTTGTTATAACCGCTTGCTCCAGTTCGGCTATCGAGGATGGAGTGCCAACAGTGTCTGTGGATTCTTCCAGTCAGAGTTCACTTATTTCTATGCCTGCGAGTTTGTTGCAGTTAGAAGATGATGCCGGCCTGCTGGCTGAGATTCCCAGCGTGGTTGCCACCGAGACCCTTGCTGAAACGGGTTTGCAAGTGGCTTACACTGACACCAGTCATCCAGCGTTAATTTCACCGCTCAACATTCAAACCCAATGGGTGCACATGCAATCTTGTCTGGAGCAAGTCGCTCCGTCGCCACTGGTTGTCGTGAGAGAGGGGCCGGTAACTCCATTTACGTCTGACGATGATGTCATTCATTCCATTGAAGGGATCCCCATTGCTTCGGTAAGCGTTCGGCCTACTGCTGTGTTTCAAGTTCACATAAGCGACTTTGATGGATCGCTGGGAACCCCTGCATTTAACCTGCGTTCGATAATGGGCAGGTATTTGTGGCTTGCCGCAAATCTGCCAGAGCGCGATTATCCTTTCGCTTGCGCACAGCAAGTACCCTGATCGAGTATCTTGTCAGACTAATTTGATCGACGGGTTATAAGAGATGAACACTGCTGAAGCTGCTCCAAGCGCTGCAGTCCTACTGATTGGCAACGAGCTACTTAGCGGGCGCACACAGGACAGCAATCTGAACTTCATCGCAAAGCACATGGTAGACAAAGGCATCCGCTTGCAGGAGGCCCGGGTTATCCAGGATGATCCGCACGTGATCATTAGTAGTGTTAATGAGCTTCGTGCTCGCTACAGCTATGTGTTTACGACAGGTGGTATTGGTCCGACTCACGACGACATCACTGCTGATTGTGTTGCTGATGCTTTTGGGGTGGAGCTAAAGATTCACCCCGAGGCCAAGGCCCGGCTACTGGCCCATTTTAAAGTCATTAATGTTGAGCCTAACGAAGACAGATTGCGCATGGCTCGTATCCCGGAAGGCGCAAGTCTGGTGGATAATAAAGTGTCTGCGGCGCCTGGATTCCGAATGGATAACGTTTTTGTTTTTGCGGGGGTGCCTCGTATTATGCAGGCTATGTTGGAAAGCGTATTACCGATGCTTGAATCCGGTCCTGTTATTAAAAGCGTGACTATTGTTTGCAATCTGGGTGAGGGCACTGTGGCCAGCGCTCTTAGAGAGTTGCAGGTGTCTTATCCTGCTGTTGATCTGGGCAGCTATCCTGGAAAAATAGCAGATAGGTCGCGTCTTTCATTGGTGGCCAGGGGCGCTGATGAGTCTGAGCTTAGCGAGGTCGAGGATTGCTTAAAGCAAATGGTTCTGGCTCTTGGCGGGGATGTTTTGACCGAATAGGCAACCTGTTCTAATTCAATTAGTTATTGGCCGCCATCACCTGGTTTTTTACCGGACCAGTAGATGCGCCGATGGTCAAGTGAGCTTCGAGTAATTGCGATGCGGGAGCGAGACTTGGTTTGTCAATGATATCCAGTAGCAGCTGGGCTGCGCGGATGCCGGCGTCTCTGACTGACGAACGGGTGGCTGTGAATTGGGCAATGTCGTCATCATTGTGAAAGAAAGACAGTTCGTCATCATGGATGATTACAGAAATATCGTCAGGCATGCGTAAGCCTGCTTGATAGATTGCCCGCCGGATTCCCAGTGCAACCACATAAGAGGATGCCAAAAAGGCGGTGGGTGCATTATCAAGTTGAAGCATCTCGCAGGCTGAGCTGTAACCATGTATTTCTGTTAGTTCATCCTGAGCCATAAGCGCAGGGTCACAGGAGAGGCCAGCTGTCGCCAGAGCCTCCTGATACCCTAGCCTGCGACGCCAGGCAAAATTCAGTTTTTCCAGTCCATTGATCAATGCGATTCTCTTGTGGCCAAGATCAAGAAGAAGTTTGGTGGCTTGCTGGAAGGCGCGTCCATTGTTGAAATCAATCCATGAATACTCCAGGTCAGTATCATCAACCCGCCCGTGAATAACAAAAGGCAGCCCGATATCGGTTAACAGCTTTACCCGTCTATCGTCCTTGCGCGGAGAATGGACAATGACGCCATCAACCGAACCCTTCGCTGCTATGTTGCGATAAGTTTCTTCCTCGTTTTTATCATCGGCTACCGTCAAAAGCAGTTCATAGCCATTGGCAGTATAGGTTTGGCTGGCGCCGGCAATAAATTCACCAAAAACCGGGTTGACGACATCATTTTTTGTATAGACCGGGACAATGTGCCCAATGGTCATGGATTTGCCTGTAGCCAGCCCGGTTGCGCGGGTATTGGGCCGGTAATTGTGTTCTGCAGCGATTCGTTGAACTCGGCTGCGTGTGGTTTCGCTGACTTCCGGGTAGCCATTGAGTGCTCTGCTAACGGTAGTTTGCGAGAGCCCCACTAGTTCTGAGAGTTCTTTGAGGTTCATGCCTGCTAGCCTGTAATGAATTCTGCCCGTTAGTAATTTAAAGCGCTTTCAATTCATCATAAGGATGAAGAAGGCATATGTCAAAAGTGTTGAAAGAGGCTAATAGTCGGCAATTTGGCCTATTTGAAACTACAGGTCATCAATGAGCACTGTTGCTTGACATGCTCTGTTTCCTCGTGAATACTTCGTTTTCCAAGGCGCTTTGGAAGATTTTAAGTGGCTCCAGAAGCCGCTGCATGGCGTCATCGAACACCTTCTGGAGGGAATATGAAATCAATTATGAAAACAGCACTGGCAGCTGGGGTTGCCATGGCAATGTTCGGAGCGGGTAGTGCATCCGCAGCTGATCTGAAGTTTGCACCCGGTGAGGGCGACTTCAATTGGGGTAGTTATGAAGCACTCAAGGAAATGAAGCTTGATGGCGAGCAAATCACAGTGTTTGGTCCTTGGCTCGGTCCAGACCAGGTCTTGGTAGAAAGTGTGTTGGCCTATTTTGCAGAAGCAACGGGCGCTGATGTCAAGTACACCGGCTCTGATAGCTTTGAGCAGCAGATAATGATTGATGCTGAAGCCGGGTCGGCACCTAATATTGCCGTGTTCCCGCAGCCGGGTCTGGCGGCCGATATGGCTGCACGGGGCTTTCTAACCCCATTGGGTGATGACACTGCAAGTTGGGTCAAGGATAACTATGCCGCAGGTCAATCATGGGTTGATCTGGGCAGCTTCGGTGGTGAATCCGGCGAAGACAGCATGTACGGCTTCTTTTTCAAAGTAGATGTGAAATCTCTTGTCTGGTATGTGCCTGAGAATTTCGAAGATGCCGGCTATGAAGTGCCTACGACTATGGAAGAACTGAAAGCGCTAACGGATCAGATCGTTGCTGAAGGCGAAACACCTTGGTGCATCGGGCTGGGTTCTGGTGGAGCTACAGGTTGGCCAGCAACCGATTGGGTGGAGGATATGATGTTGCGAACTCAGACTCCAGAAGTCTACGACCAATGGGTGACCAATGAAATTTCATTTGATGATGAGCGTGTTGTTGCGGCTATCGAGGAGTTTGGTTATTTTGCCCGTAATGACGACTATGTAGCGGGTGGAGCAGGCGTAGTTGCCTCAACAGATTTTCGCGATAGTCCTAAGGGAATGTTTTCTTCGCCAGCGCAGTGCTATATGCATCGCCAGGCATCATTCATCCCTGCATTTTTCCCTGAGGGAGCCACTGTGGGAGAGGATGGAGACGCCAACTTCTTCTACTTCCCTTCTTATTCAGAAAAAGACCTCGGCTCGCCTGTACTCGGCGCTGGCACAATGTTCACCGTCACTAAGGAGAGCAAAGGCGCCATGGCTTTGATTGACTTTCTGAAATCGCCTATTGCCCACGAAGTATGGATGGCTCAGGAAGGCTTTCTCACTCCACACTCAGGTGTAAACACTGCGTTGTACGCAACTGATGCCTTGAGAGGAATGGGTGAAGTTCTATTAGGTGCAACGACCTTTCGCTTCGACGCCTCTGATCTGATGCCTGGTGGTGTTGGTGCAGGTTCTTTCTGGACCGGCATGGTTGACTATGCGGGCGGTAAGGATGCGGCAGAAGTTGCTAAGGGCATTCAGGATAGCTGGGATGCGCTGAAGTAGTTCATGTTTGTCTAAGTACGAAATTGAGGCGATCAGCATTTCACACTTGCTGATCGCCTTCGTGTTCTTTGTGTACATAAAATTGGAGGAGACATGCATCCCGCTTTTCAAGCTTTACTAACAATAGTCATTGGTGTAGGTGGTTGCATCGGTTACTTTTACTTTTCCAATCAATTCCTCGACAAGGTTTTATTCCCTGGCAAAGGGCCCAATGCAGGACGCAATATCACAAGGGCCAACATGATTCGCCCATGGCTATTCCTGTTCCCTGCGTTGGCAGCTTTGGGTATTTATCTGGCCTACCCGGTTATAGAAACACTGCGCTTATCCTTGACTGAGAGGTTACCCGGTAACCAATCGCAGTTTGTTGGTCTGAGTAATTACCAGCAGATGTTTAACGAACCTAAGTTTTGGGAGGCAATGAAAAACAATCTGATGTGGCTGTTGATTGTGCCAGCACTGTCTACGGCGTTTGGCTTACTTGCAGCGCAGCTATCGGATCGGGTTCGCTGGGGTAATATTGCAAAATCTCTGATATTTATGCCGATGGCAATTTCGTTTGTCGGCGCTGCGGTCATATGGAAACTTGTCTACGACACGCGGCCTATTGACCAGGACCAGATAGGTGTTCTCAACGCCCTGTATCTGTTTTTCGGGGGTACCGAACCAAACACATGGTTAACAATGCCGGTGTGGAACAATCTCTTTTTGATGATTGTGCTGGTCTGGATTCAAACGGGCTTCGCGATGGTCATTCTTTCTGCTGCGCTGCGTGGTATTCCGGAAGAAACCGTCGAGGCAGCCATCGTAGATGGTGCTAATCCGTTCCAAGTATTTTTCAAAATTAAAGTGCCTCAGATCATGGGGACTATCGTCGTTGTCTGGACGACCATAACCATTGTTGTCTTGAAGGTATTCGATATTGTGTTCGCCATGACCAATGGTCAATGGGAAACACAGGTACTGGCCAACTACATGTACGACAAACTGTTTCGAGCGAATGATTGGGGTGTTGGCTCAGCCAGTGCCATGATCATCATGCTGCTCGTGTTCCCGATATTGGTTTGGAATGTGTACAACGCTAGACAGGAGATGAAGTGATGGCTGCTATAGCGGGTACAAAATCCAGTCTAACCTGGGTTGTGCATATTTCACTGGCGGCCATGGTGTTCTTATGGTTGTTTCCAACCGTAGGCCTGTTGGTATCCTCTTTTCGCACATCGGATCAAATTGCGAGTAGTGGCTGGTGGAAATCCTTGAGACCATCAGTGCAGAACCTGACTTTACGAACTGATGCTGCTGATAAACAAGTTCAGAACAACGAACAATTTGTCATCGAAGGCAATCTCTTTGGCGAAGCCGGGGATGCCGAAATATCAGCCTGGGGAACGAGTTCCAGAAGTATCAGTGATTACAAACCTGGCGACAAAGCCGAGCTGAAAAGCGGCGCGACGGTCTCTGTTCAGAGTAACGGGGACTACCTCATGCAGCACACTGAGGAGTTTGGTGGAAAACGCGGACAAAGGATATTTGTCACGGCCACAACACCTCCCGAGTTCACGCTAAGAAACTATAACTACGTGTTGTTCGATCCGTCGAACCGGGAGGGTATGGCCAAGGCGTTTTTCAATACCCTGACTGTCACCATCCCTGCAACGATAATTCCGATACTGGTCGCAGCGTTTGCTGCCTACGCTCTTGCCTGGATGGACTTTCCCGGGCGCGCTCTACTGATTGCTGTGGTGGTAGGTCTATTGGTGGTTCCGTTGCAACTCGCTCTTATACCGCTGCTCAAACTGCACAATGAGGTGGGCATAGGCAAAGGTTATCTGGGGGCATGGCTAGCGCACACAGGATTTGGATTGCCATTGGCCATTTACCTATTACGAAATTACATGGTCGGACTGCCGAGGGATATCATCGAAAATGCAAAGGTAGACGGAGCAACAGATTTTCAGATTTTTACCAAGATCATTTTGCCTCTCTCTTTTCCCGCATTGGCATCGTTCGCTATCTTTCAATTTTTGTGGACGTGGAATGATCTGTTGGTCGCGCTTGTTTTTCTGATTGATTCAACCGGCGATACAACCGTCATGACTAAACAGATTGTTGAATTGCTGGGTACGCGCGGAGGCAATTGGGAGATATTGGCAACGTCAGCGTTCATATCCATAGCGGTTCCTTTGGGTGTATTTTTCGCCATGCAAAAATATCTTGTTCGCGGTCTGTTGGCCGGTTCAGTGAAATAGGGGTGTTACAAAATGTCTAATCTGAAACTGACTAATGTTGAGAAAACCTATTCTGGTTCTGTCAACGTGCTCAAGAATATTAATCTTGATATCAAAACAGGTGAATTGATTGTTTTCGTAGGGCCCTCAGGTTGTGGCAAATCTACGTTGTTAAGAATGATTGCCGGGCTTGAAACCATAACGGGTGGTGAGTTCACGATCGATGGGCAAATCATGAACGATATGCCGCCTGCACAGCGTGGAATTGCAATGGTATTTCAATCGTATGCCTTGTACCCGCACATGACGGTTCGAGACAACATGGCCTTTGCCTTAAAGCTTGCGAAAAAATCTCCGGCTGAAATAGATGCGGCTATAGAAAAGGTAGCAGCAACCTTGCAGCTGACTGAATACCTTGATCGTCTCCCAAAGGCATTATCGGGTGGACAACGACAGCGAGTAGCGATCGGTCGTTCAATTGTGCGTGACCCGAAGGTCTATCTGTTTGACGAACCGCTTTCAAATCTGGATGCCGCATTGCGAGTGGCAACCAGAATCGAGATCGCACAGCTCAAGGAAAGCATGCCTGATTCCACGATGATCTACGTGACGCACGATCAGGTTGAGGCAATGACACTGGCAACGCGAATTGTTGTTTTGGCTAATAAAGGTATCGCTCAGGTAGGGAGTCCACTGGAGCTATACGAGCGCCCTGAAAACGAGTTTGTGGCGCAATTCATTGGTTCACCTGCCATGAACCTCTTAGCTGGTGAAATTGTCGAGACTGGCGAGGTTACAAAGCTTGCCGTCAACCATGGTAACGGTATAATAATGGCTAACATTCCGACTACTGCGGATATGCAAGGCAAGCAGGTAAACGTTGGTATTCGCCCTGAAGATATGGTCCCAACCACATCGGAAAACTACGCATTTGAGAGTAAAATAGAAATCTCGGAAGCGCTGGGTGAAGTAACGCAAGTTTACTTTGAACGGCAGAGCCCGGAAAGCTCGCCGGTTATTGCCAAGTTGCAGGGCATACATCGCGATGTGCGATCGAGTACGATGAGAATGACCGCTGATCAGTCTAAGGTGCATTTGTTTGCAGACGGTCAGTCCCTGCTATACCGTTAGATCTAAAATTATAGGATTAGCACCTTAATGAGTTTGTCTTCAATCTGCGTTGCCGAGCCAGAACATGAGGTCGACAAAGACTGGTGGCGTGGTGCAGTTATCTATCAGATATACCCGCGTTCTTTTCAGGACTCCAGCGGTGATGGGATTGGCGATCTGGCAGGTATCACCCAACGATTGAATCACATCAGTGATCTGGGTGCCGATGCAGTTTGGATATCGCCCTTTTTTAAGTCACCCATGAAGGATTTTGGATACGATGTTTCCGATTACCGGGATATCGATCCGATGTTTGGCAATCTGGCTGCTTTTGATTTATTGATTGAAAAAGCGCATGCACTTGGATTAAAAATAATTATCGACCTGGTGCTTTCTCATACTTCTGATCAGCATCCATGGTTTGTCGAGTCAAGCGCAAGTAAAAACAATGCCCGACATGATTGGTATGTCTGGGCAGATGCTAAACCGGACGGTAGCCCTCCCAATAACTGGCTATCGATTTTTGGCGGTTCAGGTTGGTCCTGGAACACAACGCGCTGTCAGTATTATCAGCATAACTTTCTAAACTCGCAGCCCGACCTTAACTTTCACAATCCAGAGGTACAGAATGCGGTATTAGATGTAACCAGGTTTTGGCTGGACCGTGGTGTTGACGGATTCCGCTTAGATACTATTAATTTCTATTTCAGTGATGCTGAATTACGCGATAATCCAGCATTGCCAGTTGATCAGCGTAATGCGGATATTGCGCCCGCTGTTAACCCCTACAATTTTCAGGAGCACTTGTACGATAAGAATCGCCCCGAAAATATTGACTTCCTCAAACGTTTCCGAGCCTTGCTCGATGAGTACCCGGCGGCTACGGCGGTGGGCGAGGTTGGTGATGCACAGTACGGAATGCAACTGCTGCGCGACTATACGAGTAGTGATGATCGTGTGCACATGTGCTACACGTTCGATTTTTTATCAGCAGAAGCTCCCACTGCTGATCGGTTTGCTGCGGTATTACAAAAATTCGAAGAGGAAGCGGGTGACAGTTACGTTTGCTGGGCGTTTTCCAACCATGATGTAGTGCGGCATGCCACTCGCTGGCAGCAGTCTGATGCAGAGAGTACGGCTTACCTGAAAGTACTGGCAAGTTTACTGATGTCCATGCGTGGTGCTGTTTGCATCTACCAGGGAGAGGAGTTGGGCTTGCCCGAGGCTGATATTGCCTTCGAGCAGCTACAGGATCCTTACGGCATACGATTCTGGCCGAAATTCAAAGGACGTGATGGTTGTCGAACCCCGATGGTTTGGGATAGCAATCAACGCCATGGAGGTTTCTCAGAGCATCAGCCCTGGTTGCCGGTATCGGACGTTCATCAGCAGTTGGCAGTATCCGAGCAGCGGGGAATCAGCACTAGTATTCTTGAACACTATCGCAGTTTCCTTGAGTTTCGCAGTAAGACGCTGCCGCTTATAAAAGGAACCTTGAGCGAGATTAGCTCGGCTCAGAATACACTGAGTTTCGTTCGTGAATGCGGCAATGAAGCTTTGTATTGCGTCTTTAATTTATGTGCTGACCCGGTTGAGCATAAGATCGCATCGGATCGCGAATTGATGCTACTTAGTGTTTGCGAGTTTGATGTCACTCTCAAGTCAGATACTGTGAGCTTGCCGCCGTATGGTGCGGCGTTTGTCCAATTGGGATAATTGAATTGAGTAGAGCGATAGAGTTCTTTAGTCGAGCATAAAAGTTCTATTGATGTTTTGAGGCCACTGTATTCAGTGCGTATCTTCCTGAAGCTGGTTAGACAGGCACCTCGACCCCTATCTCCATAAAGGCATAACCTTGCCCACTGGCACTGGCACTGGCACTGGCACTGCTACTGCTACTGCTACTGCTACTGCTATTGCTATTGCTATTGCTATTGCTATTGCTATTGCTACTGCTACTGCTACTGCCATATTGCTCTTGCTCTTGCTCTTGCTCTTGCTCTTGCTCTTGTTCTTGTTCTTGTTCTTGTTCTTGTTCTGGATCTTGTACTGGATCTTGTACTGGCTATTGCTATTGCCGCTGTCATTGCTATTGCAGCGAGGCTCTCTATTTGAGTGCTAATTCACGTTTTTCACCCCATAGTGTGATGCTAATGGCGTTTGAACAACATCGTGGCTGAACAGACTCACAAAGCTTTAGTTCTCGCTATGAAGTTAGAGCAGGAGTTCGCCGCTGTAAGTTGTTGAGAAGCAGTATGCGTGGGCCGGCGAAGCCCGATGACGGTAAAGGACCAATGAGGGTGAG
The DNA here is from genome assembly GCA_045106475.1 of Granulosicoccus sp. Classification (GTDB taxonomy): domain Bacteria; phylum Pseudomonadota; class Gammaproteobacteria; order Granulosicoccales; family Granulosicoccaceae; genus Granulosicoccus. Next base: position 26,265 of record JBGCEO010000001.1, on the reverse strand, counting down.
ACAGACAGTCATGCATCGGATAGAAAACAAATGGTACGTAGTGGCTCAAACGCTCTGTTTGACAGCAGCTAGCTTGTTTGCGGGAACCGCCGCAGCTGATGATACGGAGATCTATTTTGCCAAACCACTAAGTGCTGATCAAAGTGTGGCGAACATCATGTTCATGTTTGATACATCCGGATCGATGAAGGGTGATCGAATGGAGCGTCTGAAACAAGCCATGATTGATGTTGTTGATTCTTCCGATAATGTCAATATTGGTTTGGGTGGTTTTAACGGCGAATGGCGCGGTGGATCGGTGTTGTATCCAACAACCAACGTCGAGGCGGATTTATGTCCGGACGCCACATGCACCAGCCATGAACTCAGAGTGCCTATAAAAGATGCCGGGGATGATTCTGAGGAGGATAGTACTGGTGCGGTTATTCCGTACAACTGGAATTTGCGTTTCACAGCAGACGCCGGGCTGATGGGGTTGAGATTTGATGATCTGAATATTCCTCGTGGTGCGACCATCAATTATGCGGCACTGGAATTCACTACTTCCGCTACCAGTACGGTGCCCACCGCTGTCAACATCGTAGGTCAAGCCGTAGATGATGCGCCACCCTTTGATACGCAACCTAATAGTCTTAGCAACCGAATCGTTAGTGCTGTCGGAAGTACTGCTGCTTCAGTCACCTGGAATGTAGATGATTGGACGGTTGAAGATTCGAAGGAGCGCAGTGCCGACATTAGCAGCATCGTAAAAGAAATAATCGATAGACCAGGCTGGTGCGGTGGTAATGCAATGGCTTTATTCCTTGCCGGGCTGGGAGAGCGTCAGGCTGATTCGCGAGACGGGGGGACCTGGAATGCTCCTGTTCTACGCGTGGATTATGACCCATCGAGTGTTGATTTCTCTGATACTTGCTTGCGAAAAACAGTGAGTACAACAATTGGGAACGGCACGGACGATATAGTCGAATCACTGGGCGATGGTAGTTTAGATGCTCGATCGGATTACTTGCAAACGCATGTGGCAGGTATTGAACACATGATTGGTTTGAGATTTTCTAAGTTATCAATTCCTCAAGGTGCAAATATAACCGATGCTTATATCCAGTTAAGCTCTGCGGGTTTTGTAGCTGGAGACGTTGATCTGACCATTGATGTTGAATCTACCGGCTATGCGGGTGTATTTGACGCAGCTGTCGCCAACTCTGTGAGCGGTAGAACATTATCCGGCTCCTCCATTACGTGGAGTGATCTACCCGAGGTTGTCACCGGCAATAGCATGCGGACCCCTAATCTGAGTTCTTTGGTTGAAGCCACAGTGGGTCGCGCTGACTGGGTTGAAGATAATGCCATCGCCTTTGTGATGAAAGTGGCCGCTGGCAGCTCTGGAGAGCGATTTTTCTCGTCCATAGATGCACCCTCCGGTACTACAGCAAAGCTTGTGGTGAATTACCAGTTGGATCAAACCGTATTGGCCGGGAATGCAATACCGTTAAAAACTGCCCGCCAAGAGTTAATAAACACCATGATGGATTTGATTGCTGAGGGAGGTACTCCTTTACTGGATGCTTACTATGAAGCATCACAGTATATGCGTGGCGCAGCCGTTGACTTTGGTACAGAGCGGGGCGAAGGAAATGTTCCTAACCGATATCATCGTGTATCCCATCCGGATTCTTATGAGAATGGAACACTTTTTCAGCCTCCGGGCTGCTTAGCTACTAATCTGGATGATGTAGCTTGTATCAGTGAAGAGATACAGGGAACTCCCACTTACATCCAACCAGATTTTGGTGAGTGCCAGGCCAATCAGATTGTTTTGTTGTCTGATGGGGCTGCGAATGCAAGAAGCAGTGACACCAAAATTCAAGCCGCTATTTCGGCTACGGGTTGTGCCGATCGCGATAATGACAGTGAAGAGTGTGGCGTTGAGTTGGCGCAATGGTTGTTTGATACGGATCACGATTCGGTAACCGCGGGAAAGCAGGGAATCATAACGCACACGGTCGGGTTCAATTTCTCTGGCCCTATCTTGAGTGAGATTGCCGCCGCGGGTGGGGGTGATTTTTATCTGGCAGAATCTGCATCTGATCTTACGTCTGCGTTCCGAAATATTATAGAGACAGCCGTATCGCTGGATACCAGCTTCGTTGCACCTGCAGCTACCGTGAGTCAAACCAACCGACTCGTTAATAGCAATGACATCTACTATGCGATGTTTAAACCGGAAACCACAGCCCTGTGGGATGGCAACTTAAAGCGCTATCAACTCGCTAAAAATACCACGACCAATTTGGTTGAAGTACTTGACGCGTTGGCGGCACCTGCCGTTGATCCCACCAGTGGTGGCATCTCTAGTTCTGCAAAAAGCTTTTGGAGTGGTTCTGTTGATGGGTATGAGGTAGCCAAAGGTGGAGCGGCTGAGAATCTTACCTTAACGCGTGATTTGTATGTGTCATTGGAAGATGCCTCTGGTGTGGTGACAGGTTTAAGCACCTTTCACGAAGATACTGCGGAAATAACGACTGACTTGCTGGGTATCACCGGTGCTGATGCAAACTATCGCTCGGAGCTGTTGAAATGGTCTCGAGGCGTTGATATCAAAGACTTTGATGGTGATGGTGATACGTCTGAAGTGAGGGCACAAATGGGTGATCCTCTACATTCCTCGCAACACCTTCTCACTTATGTTGACGCTTTAGGTGTTAAGAAAACAGTCATTTTTGTTGGTACAAACCATGGATTTCTACACGCCATAAACACTGACGATGGTACTGAAGAGTTTGCCTATATACCGCAGGAGCTGCTGAGAAACCTGGATTACTTCTATAGCGACGAAACGGTCAGTCATGATAAGCGTCCCTATGGTCTGGATGGCGAGGTTAGTGGCTGGCATGACGACACTAACAAAAACGGTATGGTTGACTCAGGCGAGGAGGCATACATCTATGTAGGTATGCGACGTGGTGGCAGAAACTATTACGCGCTGGATGTCAGCGATATCGACTCACCCGATTTTCAGTGGATGATAAAAGGTGGCCAGGGAGATTTTACGGATCTTGGGCAAAGCTGGTCCCGTGCCGTTAAGTCTCGCGTGAAGTACAACGGGACTGCCAGAGATGTGTTGATCTTTGCCGGCGGCTATGACGTGGACAAGGACAATCAAGATGAACGGACAGTCGATGATGAAGGTGCCGCTATCTTTATGGTGGATGCAAAGACCGGCGCGCATATAACCAGTCGAACCAGTTTGGATTTCACTGACATGCGTTACAGCATTCCATCAGATATGCGAGTGATTAATCTCGATTCAGATGGCTTCGCAGACATGCTTTGGGTTGGAGATACCGGCGGACAGGTGTGGCGTTTTGATATCAATAACCTGGCCACGACTGATGGTGGCTTTCTGGACGGCGGGGTGGCAGCAGATTTTGGTAATATCGGTAAATTACAAAATCGTCGGTTCTTCTACGAGCCAGATGTATCGCTCATCAAAGGTACAGACGGTAAGTTGTATCTCAATATAGCAATCGGATCAGGATTTCGAGCCCACCCGAACGATATCGTGGTTGAGGATCGCTTTTTTAATTTTAGAACACAGGATGTGTTTGGTCCCCCTACCAACGGCTCTGGAACTGTGGACTACAGCGGTATGTTGATTGATGATTCTGATTTGGTTGACGTCAGCACCCAGTCGGGCACCTTAGATACATCAGGAAAACTAGCGGTCGGCTGGTATTTTGATCTGCCAGATACGGGAGAAAAAGTGCTTAGTTCGGCCCTGACGGTTGATAACGCTATCTCTTTTACAACTTATGTACCGGCGGCTGCCACCTCTGATATTTGTAGTGTAGCCATAGGAGGCGGCAGAGTATATTCAGTGGACGCACTCAATGGTGATGCTACTAATAAACCGGATCCGAGTGATCCTAATGCAACTGAAGATGTGATAAGTGATCGTTACGTTTCGCTAAAGACCCCCGGCATACCGCCAAGGGTATCCGGCCTGATAGCTGAATCCAATCCTAACGGTATAACTCAATTAGTCGGTCTTGAGTCTGTGGGTGACGATCAGACAAGCGCACCGTTTGAACGGACATTCTGGGCCGAGCAGTAGCTGGGGCAATAGCTGGTCGTTATCGGCCAGCTATTCACTAACGGTCGTTCGTTGGTGAAACACAACTCCATCGATGAAATCGATGCGATTTGATACTCGCTCGAATCGTGCTCTGATGTTGTCATTGGTTGCTGCAAACGCCTCTACGATATTTTCTGGCATGCTGAAACTGCCATCGTCAATGACATTGCAGACAATAGAAAACCCAATGAAATCGTCATTGTCATCGTAAGAAAGACCCACTAACTCAATGTAGTTTCCAGGGGCGCCATCACCGGGCATCCAGGTAAATGGCGTGGTGACATCGTCCATGGTCAATATATCTGAAGTAGGTAATATCCTGATCGGAGGGGCTGGTTCTGCTAGAGGGTAAGCCGCAACACTTGGGAATACATCGCCGGGTATCGATAGGGTTAAGCCTTCAGGAAATGCACTGGGTAGACCGTTGTTTGTTTCATAGACACCGGATACATTCTCAGTCTCTTGCAGTTCGAACCAACTACCTGTGGGCGTATTGAGCGAGACACTGGAGCCGCCACTGACCGTATCGGGCCCACCGCCGCCGCCGTCGCCCCCGCCACTGCTTGTAGGATCTAGAAGCCTACAGGTTTCGAGTTCGGGTGTATAGAAATCCAAATGAGTCGATACCAGGAAGCTTTCGTCGTAGATAACCAGTTCGAGGAACGCGTCACCAGTGCCAGGTGTTCTCGAATCGAGCCTGAAAAAAGACATATTAGCCAACCAGGCAGAAGTCAATTGGTCAGCAGGCGTACCGTTCAAACCTTCGATGGCAAGGCCCGGCCGGTCGTCATTGTCAGGGTCTACAACAGTTGGAGTCGGTGCGGGGTCGTCTAATACAGAGGGTGCGACAGGGTCGCTACTGCTGCACGCGCCAACCAGGAGAGTAGTAAAAACCATCGCAGGTATTTTGTGTGCACTCCATTGCATTTTTTTGGCGCTAAGAAAAACAGCCATCGATTGCTCCCTCAAAATTAGTCTTGCCTCAGTATAACGAGAGCTAAGCACTAAGGTTCGTGAAGAAGCTATCAAATTCGCAAGGTTGCCTAGCTTGTCTGCCTGGCTGGTGCACAAGATCTAAACACGTCTGTGTCTGCATAATAGTTATTGCAACATTATGGGCAGTTCAATAAAGCGTATCTTCATAGAGTTTATCCACCACCGATTGTTCTATCGATCCTACGTCCAAACCGGAGTGATCCCTAATGATTTCCCCCAGGGTGGCAACCGGGCGCGTACCGGGCCAGCTATCCGGTTTCCATAGCCCGCCTCTTAGTGGCGCTTTGCCACAGTGCGAAAATATTTGTTCTGCAAAGACGCGAATAACAGTGAGAGGTACTTTACCCTTGTGTTCGAATTGTCTGCATATACTGGCATCGTCAGTGATTTCGGCAGTACCGTTGACTCGCAGCGTTTCTGTCACGGTAGGAATCATGAACAACAAGGCGATCTTAGGATGTTCAAGTATATTAAGCAGACCATCGATTCGATTGTTACCTAGGCGATCGGGGATCAACAGCGTCTTGTCACTTTCAACGGCAACGAATCCTGCCGGGTCGCCTTTGGGAGACACATCGAGATCGCTACCATTTGATGTGGCAATAAGTACAAACGGAGAATGCTCAATAAACTGACGACAGTGTTTATCAAAGCTGGTTACTTCTTTGGCCGCAGCTCTTTCGTGGACGGGGCCGTACAATTCTCTTAGTCTGTCAGGCGTCATGCTTGAATGCTCGTTGGAAGGCGTTTAGCTGGGACAACAGCGGAGGATGAATCAACGATAGGTTGGAATCTTAAGCCTTGTGTCATGGATCTTCAACTCGCGTTCAGAAGCCTGGCTGCCAGCGACTGCATACGCTCACCACAATCTCCCTCTACTTTAAGATTGGCGAACTCATCTGCCCGCGTTATGCCGTTGTTTACTATAGCGATAGCCTGTCCACGTTTTTGAGCATCTCGGCAGAATCTGAATCCCGAATACACCATCAGGGATGAACCGATCACAAGCAGGGCATCTGAGTTTTCCAAGGCTTGCAATGAAAACTGTACGGTGTCGCGAGGTACGTTCTCACCAAAAAAAACGACGTCTGGCTTCAATAGATTATGGCAATGAGCGCAGGCGGGTACAGTTAGCGCTTCAAGGTTGGACACTTGCAGATCGGCGTCGCCATCGGGTGCATATGCTGCAGTAAGTGATTCGAGCCAGGGGTTGGCGTCTAGCAGTTGAATTTGGAAATCATCGCGGCTAATCGATCGAAAGCACTTTACGCAACTTACGCTCGACAACACGCCATGCAGATCGACAACGCCTTCGTGGCCGGCCTTCTGGTGCAGCTCATCCACATTCTGGGTAACCAGCTGATTGATGAATCCGGCTTCTTGCAGGCTGGTCAATGCGTAATGGGCAGAGCCGGGTCTGGCTCTACTAAAACTTGGCCAACCTACAGAACTACGTGCCCAGTAACGTTTGCGTGCTAACTCATCGTTGATAAAAACCTGACCGGTTATCGGTTGTCGGCGTTTCCATTTTCCGTTGGTATCACGATAATCACCCAGGCCACTCGCCGTGCTGCAGCCGGCACCTGTTAGCACAAAAAGCTTCGGGTGCTTTTCTACAAACTGAAAAAGTGCAGTGTCCTGGGGGGTGTTACCGGGCAAGGCCGGGATTTTCCAATGCACCATCCATATTGAATGGTATACGTGCTGGCCAGTTTGCTAACTTAACGAAGCCCTCCACCTGGTAGTCGACTTCTTGCTGGTCACTGGTGCTAAAGAGTAATAGTTGGCCTAGGAGCTTGTTGATTCTAGTACTAACCATGACCTCTACGATAGCGTCTTGTTGAGCCGGTATGGTGATGCGTTCATCGCTGTTGCCTGCAGCGATTTGTGAGCCATCCACTGATGCGATAAAGCTTAAGGATTGCAGCGGTAGATCGTATTCGTTGGGATTGCTTACTTTTAACTTGAATGCCAAATCCTGCCGGTTGAGTCTTAGCTTTATTGGTTTGATCGATTCTATTTCGACCGTGGGGGCAATAGGCTTGTGGGTCGGAATTGAGCTACAGGCCGCGAGTCCGATTGTGAGCAGAGCCAGCACCAGGTATGGAACAAATTTTCTACTCATGAGCTGTTAGATCCCAGATCCCCCAAAGAACTTTGTAATACCGCAATTGCCGCTGGGCCCGCAGTTTCGGTACGCAGCACGCGTGGACCAAAGCGCACGGCATGGACGCCTTGGGTTTGCGCATCTTCTACCTCATCATTGTCAAACCCGCTTTCGGGGCCGATCAACAAGCCTGCTGGTGCTCCGCTAGTGTGGTTGTGTAAAACATGATCCATTAGTGATTGAGTCGCATGTGGTGTGAGTACGTAATCAATTCGTGTTTGGTCGCTGGAGCAACGAGCATCCAACCATTGATTTAATCCCATGGGTTGCGCAAGTGATGGCAGCTTAGCTCTTCCGCTCTGCTCGCAAGCACTAATGACTATACTTTGCCAATGTTCCTGTTTTTTTAATGAGCGTTTGTCGTCAAGTGGTTTTGCTGAATGCCGGCTATAGAGTGGTTGGATATGTTGCACCCCCAATTCCACTGCCTGGCGCAGTGTAATATCCATTCTGTCGTTTCTGGATATGGCTTGTACCAGAGTGATGGGCATGGCTGATTCAGTGTTTACAGCATGACGGTCGTGCATATGCAGCAAAGCACATTTACCTTGTGCACGTTGGCCAGTATCTATAATGGTCGCACAATAGTTGAAACCATCTCCATTGAACAATTGAATATCATCGTTTTTACGCTTACGTAAAACGGTTACCAGATGGTGACTGGCACTCTTTGACAGGATTAACTCGCTTTGGCAGTTTAATTCGCCGGCATGGTAAAAGCGAGCTGTTCGTGCGCGCCTTGTCTGGTGCTTATCGTCTGCCAAGACCTAGCAAGCCCGTTCGTGCCGACGCATCGACTTTGTCTGTCAGCTTTTGCCTGCTTCGTTCGCGCAGTCTTTGAATGCAATGAGAAAATTCAAGTATTGCAGACTCCTGATCGAGCTCACGGGCATCAGGGAAGTACGACTTGGATGCAAGCTTTACCAGGTAGTTGTATCGGTCGCCATCGCGAAATCGTTCCAGTAGTCTTGCTGTTGTGATGCCAGGTTCGTTATCGCAGTAGCTTATAAGCTGCAGCAAAATGTCAGCACCGGGTAGTTGCGGGTTTACATCAATATCATCGGCCGGTACGCTTTGCACGACCGCGGGATGTTGCAGGCATAACAGTACTGCTCTGCTCATGGGTGTAAGACCAGCATCATCTCGGGCCGTGTTTTTAATGCTCTGCTTGACAGGGGCAGCATTCGAAGGATGATCACTACCCAGCGAAAGACCAATGTGTCTTTCCAGTCGTTGCAAGGCGAGCTGCTTGTAGATGCCTTTGGGAATAGTGGCCAGTAATGGTTTTGCCTTATCCGCCAATTGCGCCTTGCCACCGATACTCTCCATATCGATATCCTCTGCCAGATGTTGGTAGAGATAATCGACAATTGCTATGCGAGTACTCATCAAGTCTTTGAAGCCGGCTGCGCCGCGACTTTTTACAACAGAATCCGGGTCTTCGCCATCGGGCAGGAAAAGAAAGTGAGCATCGCGTCCATCCTGCAGGCAGGGTAGTGTCGCGGTCAAAGCACGCCAGGCTGCAGCCCTACCGGCACGATCTCCGTCAAAGCAGAAAACTATATTGGGTACCGTTCTGAACAGCGTTTCAGAGTGTTGCTGATTGGCAGCTGTTCCAAGGGTAGCAACAGCGTTGTCGATTCCGTGCTGTGCCAGTGCTACAACATCCATATAGCCCTCGACCACGATAGCCATATTGGCATCTTGCGCAGCTTTACGAGCTTCGAAGAGACCGTAGAGCTCGCTACCTTTGTGAAACAGTGGGGTTTCGGGGGAATTCAAATATTTGGGTTCTTGCTTGTCCAGCACCCGTCCACCGAATCCTATAACGCGTCCACGCCGGTCCCTTATCGGAAACATAATGCGATGGCGGAAGCGCTGATACGGTCGATTGCCGCCATCACCCTGTATAAGCATGCCGGTCTTGATCATTGCGGCGTCTTCATTGGGAAAGTTCTTTTGTAAGCCATCCCAGCCATCAGGTACATAACCAATGCCAAAGCGTTTTGCTGTTTCGCCGCTTAGTCCTCGTGCCTTGAGGTATTCGATTGCTTCCGGGGATCTGCGCAACTCCGATTGGTAGTAGAGTGCGATGGATTCCATCAGGGTATAAAGAGGTTTGCTATCACTGCGCGCCTGAGCCGCCTGCTGATTACGAGGTACCTCCATGCCAACGCTCTCTGCCAGCGCTTCGATGGCATCTACAAAGTGCATGCCGTCGTACTCCATCAAAAAGCTGATGGCATTACCATTCGCGCTGCAGCCAAAACAGTGATAGAACTGTTTGGTCTGACTCACTGAAAAGGAAGGAGTCTTTTCGTTGTGAAACGGGCAGCAAGCGCTGAAGTTGCTGCCACTCTTCTTCAGCGTGACGCGTGGGTCAATAACATCGACGATATCCACTTTTGCGAGTAGATCGTCGATGAATTCCTTGGGTATCTGGCCAGCCATTTCAGTGCACTATACGCTCCTCTTGGGCTCGATCAACACTGAAAGGGCTAGGCTGCTCTTCCCAGCGTGGATAGCAACTGCTCCAGTTCAGCAGCTTTAGGCGTCACCATCCAGAAGCGTGATGCCAGCGAATAGTAGTCTTCCATCAGCTGTTGAGCCAGACTGCTGCCAGTGTGTTGGGCATGATCTTCAATCAGGCTTTGCAGATAATTGCGATAGCGTTCCATCGATTCGGCATGCAGACGCTGGATATCGATGAGTTCGTGGTTGTAGCGATCGACAAATACGTTGTCTTTGTCAAAAACAAAGGCCAGGCCTCCTGTCATACCGGCTCCAAAGTTAACGCCGGTTTCTCCCAGTACCACTACGCAGCCGCCTGTCATGTACTCGCAGCCGTGATCACCGATACCCTCGATAACCGCAACCGCTCCGCTGTTTCGAACAGCAAAGCGCTCGCCACCGAGCCCTGCCGCATAGAACGTACCGCCGGTTGCTCCATAGAGGCAAGTATTACCAACAATAGTGGAATCTCGACCCGAAAATCGCGCGTCAGCGGGCGGTCGGATAACAATCTTGCCTCCGGCCATGCCCTTGCCGACGTAATCATTGGCGTCGCCGTCAAGATGCAGATGCAAGCCTCCAGCGTTCCAGACGCCAAATGATTGCCCTGCGGTTCCCGTGCAGTGAATATTGATCGGTGAATCTGCCATACCTTTATCACCGTGTTGTTTGGCGATCTCACCGGAGAGCCTCGCACCAATAGAGCGATTAATATTCTTGAGTGAGTAATGAAATTCACCGCCGGATTTCTTGCGAATCGCGCTCTTGCAGTCGCTTACCATTTGTTCCGCCAGCAAGCCTTTATCGTGCGGGACATTTCGTTCAACTGCACAGAATCGTGGCGCATCGTCTGGCACGCCACCGGTGGCGAGCAAGGGGCTCAAGTCCAGACCACGCTGACGCGGCGTTTGTCCGGCTGCTGGACTCAGGAATTGTGGTTTGCCGATCAGATCATCAATTTTACGCACACCCAGCCTTGCCATATGCTGCCGAACATCTTGCGCAACAAAACGCATGTAGTGCATAACCTTCTCGACATTACCGTTGAAGTGACGCATACGCAGCACTTTGTGCTGAGTAGCTACGCCGGTTGCGCAATTGTTCAAGTGACAGATGCGCAGGTATTTGCAGCCCATCGCTATCATTGGACCCGTGCCGAAACCGAAACTCTCTGCACCCAGAATCGCAGCCTTGATAACGTCGAGTCCGGTTTTCAGTCCACCATCGGTTTGTACGCGCACTTTATCGCGCAGATTGTTGGCACGCAGCACTTGGTGCGTTTCAGACATACCCAATTCCCAGGGAGAGCCTGCATACTTCACACTGGTTAGTGGAGAGGCACCTGTGCCGCCATCGTAACCCGAGATTGTGATCAGATCAGCATAGGCCTTGGCCACGCCTGCGGCAATGGTACCGACACCTGCCTCAGCCACCAGTTTCACGGATACCAGTGCCTCAGGGTTAACTTGCTTCAGATCAAATATAAGCTGAGCCAGATCTTCAATAGAGTAGATATCGTGATGCGGTGGCGGGGAGATGAGCGCTACCCCCGGATTACTGTGCCGCAGCCTGGCGATCATGTTGTTAACTTTATGGCCGGGCAGTTGTCCACCTTCACCGGGCTTAGCGCCCTGTGCGATCTTGATCTGCAATACTTCTGCATTGACCAGATAGTGCGGTGTAACACCAAATCGCCCGGAGGCTATCTGCTTGATCTTGGACATCTTCAGCGTGCCATAACGCGCCTGATCCTCACCACCTTCACCAGAATTTGATCGCCCACCAAGGCGATTCATTGCTTCTGCCAGCGTTTCATGAGCTTCTGGCGATAATGCTCCAAGCGACATGCCTGCAGAATCAAAACGCGACAGTATCGCGTCAACCGATTCAACAGCTTCTATCGGTATGGCTGGGCCTTGTGGCACCAGATCAAGCAAATCTCGTAGCATGGCTGGACGACGGTTATCAACCGAGTTTGCGTAAATGGCATAGTCTTCGTAGTTGCCGGTGGTTACGGCAGCTTGCAATTGCTGAACGACATCCGGGTTGTAGGCGTGATATTCGCCACCGTGAATGTACTTCAGCAGGCCGCCTTGCGAGACCTCGATTTGGGAGTCAAATGCGGCGTTTGCCAGAAGCCTGGTATCGTTTTCGATATCAACAAAGCTGATGCCTTCGATGCGGCTTGTCGTGCCACTGAAGCATAGATCGACCACTGATGAATGTAGTCCGACAATTTCATACAACTGTGCACCGCGGTAACTGGAAATAGTCGAGATGCCCATCTTCGACAAGATCTTCATCAGGCCCTTGTTGATGCCCTTACGGTAGTTCTGTTCAAGCTGTGGAGCATCGTCGGCGGCAAGCTCACCACTGCGCGTCATACCCAGAATGGATTCATAGGCGAGATAGGGGAATACACAAGTAGCGCCGTAACCCACCAACACGGCTACCTGATGGGAATCTCTGGCGGTACCCGTTTCAACCAGAATGTTCGCATCGCAGCGGCAATCGGCGTTAATCAATGCATGATGGACGGCACCAGTGGCCAGTAGTGCATGCACTGGTTGCATACCGGTGATCAGCTCTCTATCGCTAAGTACGATGACCACCTTGTGCCGGTCAATAATTGCGCTGATGGATTCATTGCAAATACGTTTGACAGCGGCCTCAAGAGACTCGCTATCGGGGTCGTATTGCAGGTTAATTCGGATATGCGAGTAGCCTGGTTCATCGTCCATAGCCAGCAGCGTGTCGAATTTTTCACTGGATAAAACTGGCGAGCGAACCAGTATTCGATTGGCATGATGATGAGTTTCTCGAAAGAGATTTTTCTCGCGTCCCAGGCAGGTTTCCAGTGACATGACTATGGTTTCACGCAATGGGTCTATGGGGGGATTGGTAACTTGAGCAAACTGTTGACGAAAGTTGTCGTACAACGATCTGACATGCTCTGACATAACCGGAAAAGGAGTGTCATCACCCATTGAGCCAATAGCTTCCTGCGCACCTTCAGCAAGCACCCGCAGTACCTGATCGCGTTCTTCAAAGCTAACATTGAACATCTTTTCATAGCTGGCTAGTTGCTGATCACTGAAGGCGGGTGTCGCATGCGGTAAGTCGCGCAGGCGAGAGCGAAGATGCCTTGAGTTTTTCTGCAGCCACTTTGCATAGGGCTGTCGTTGCTTGAGCAGATCCGAGATGTCTTGCGGTAACAGCAATCGCCCCGACTGCGTATCGACTGCCAGCATTTCCCCTGGTTTTAATCGACCTTTGTGAGTGATATCACTTGGCAGATAATCGTAAACACCGACTTCGGATGCGAGGGTTATGTGCCGATCTTTAGTAATGACGTAGCGGGCAGGTCGAAGCCCATTTCGATCAAGCGCACAGCTGGCATATCGACCATCTGACAGGACGACTCCGGCGGGCCCATCCCAGGGTTCCATATGCATGGAGTTGTACTCTAGAAATGCGCGCAGATCGGAATCAAGTTCCCAGGTATTCTGCCAGGCGGGCGGCATCAGCATTCGCATGGCACGAAACACATCGATGCCACCTGCAATCAGCAGTTCGAGCATGTTATCCAGCGACATGGAGTCCGAACCGTCCTGACTTACCAGCGGCAGTAGTTCGTTGAGCTCTGGCAGCACTGGAGATCGTAGTTTGGATGCGCGAGCATTAGCCCAGCTGCGATTTCCCTGAATAGTGTTGATCTCGCCATTATGGGCCAGATAACGAAAGGGTTGAGCCAGCCGCCATTGCGGCAAAGTATTGGTGGAAAAACGCTGATGAAAGACAGCAATGGAGGATTCCAGAGATTTATCCTCTAGATCACAATAAAACGTAGCCAGATACTCGGGCATGACAAGGCCCTTGTATAAAATGACATCACTGGACAAAGAGCAGACGTAAAAATCAGGGTCTGTTACTTTCAGACTGATTTCCGCGCGTCTTCGTGCAACAAACAGATGCCGATTGAACTCGGCAGAATCCATCTCTTCGGTGGCTGAGACGAAGATCTGCTCAATCCTGGGTACGCTGTTTTGTGCTTCTTCCCCGCAAGCTGAATGATCCGTAGGCACAGTTCGCCAGCCGTTGATTTCTAGTCCTCGGGCGGCGCATTCGGTGTCCAGAGTGTGCCTGGCGTGGTCGGCGCGAGTCTCATCATGGCTGAGAAAGATAATACCTGTGGCAAACTCGCTGCCCACAGAAAGCCCGGCTTTCTCAGCTGCGTTGCGTAAAAAAACCTCGGGTTTACGAAGTAGCAACCCGCAGCCGTCGCCGGTTTTACCATCAGCGCCTATCGCTCCACGGTGGGTCATACGACCTAGTGACGTGATCGCGGTTTCAACAAGCCAATGACTGGAGCGGCCATCCATTTGAGCAATCAAGCCAAAGCCGCAATTGTCGTGCTCGAAATTGGGTTGATACAGGCCGTGCTCAGCCAGATTGTCCAGATAACTCATAGCGGTGACCGGTATTTATAATGAATAATCGGGCGCTAGAATTCATAGCGCAGCAGACTATTATACCGAGTTAATACACCGGCAGATTTACTGTGCCTTCAAAACACTTTGCACTCGACCTACCGAGCGAATCCACGGTTGGTTGGTCTGCGCAGACGCTGGCATTTTTTCTACGGCCTGACGGGCGTCTTCAATGCTTGGAAACAGGCCGTGAACCAGAGCGAACCAGGTATCCCCATCGCGATCAAACGAAAAGATGGAATTGGGCGGATCCAGGGGATTTCTTTGGAGAAAGTTTTCCACCGATGCCCGATCTCTCGATGCACTCATCTGTACGGTGAACTGATTGGCACTCTGCACGAGAATCCAGTTTGGTGACTCGAGGAAGCCAGGCTCTTTGGTGGCGTCTTCGGTTTGCGTTTCATCGGCTGTGTCGGTTTGTTCCGCAGACCCTTGCTCTGTGCTCGTTACTTCAGCGATCAGCTCATTAGTTGCGTCGCTATCGGCATTAGATTCGGCGTCGATATCAACATCAGACTCAATTTGTACCGCTTCATTGGCCGCAGAACTGATCGTGGATTCTGTATCGGGCAGCTCAGCAACTTCCACGATCGTCTCTTCGGATAGGGATTCCGAGGCCGCCTCGCGGGTATCTTGCGCGACTTGTTGCACAGGTTCAGCGGTATCCGGCTCTTCAGGGACCGGCTCGGAGACCGGTGCAGGCGTTGAATCGTTGCTAGCCGGCAGAGCAGTGGCGGCGGCCAAACTTGATTCATCTGACGGCGTTTCGGAGAGATTCTGATCGCTGCCGGTGACATCGTCGTTCTGGCCACTGCTATTGGTAGCGATTGGGCTTACTTTGTCTTCTGACAGAACAACCGGTTCATTTTTAAGTAGTTTTAGTTTCTTCTCTGTTTCTATCTGGTCCTGATTGGCCACGATGTGACGATTCGCATCGCCGCTACCTTCCGGTTTAAGGAACATGGCTATTCCTGCGACAATAAGCAATGTGGCCAGCGAGCCGAGCGCAATTTTTCCCATACGGCTGTGCAATGGAGAACGCGCAGGCTCGTCCAGCAATTCTGCTGGCAAACTCTCATCAAAGGCGCCATGGCGCTGATTGAGTTCTTCTGCTGCAGCCCCGTGCAAACCAGCGGGAAGCCCTGCCGATTGATCAACCAGCGTTGCCAAATCACGCTCAGTGAAGGGTAGTTCGTCCACAAAACCTACCTGAGCCAGACGGAAACCGAGATAGGCAGATGCTCTTGCGGGAGACAGGCCATCGATGGTCAGGCTGGAGTAGGGAAGATCAGCTCCCTCTGGCAGCAGGTCGGGTATACGATCTTCAAACTCACTTGGCGCGGCCAGCGCCACCCTCATGAGAGTCTCGTCTTGACTATTGACATAAAGCATGGCGCTGAGCAGCTGTGTGAGCTCGGTTTCGCTCACATTATGTGCATCGTCGAGCACAATAGCGCTCAATGTGTTTCTGCTGACCATGGTTTGCAGGCACGGAATCAGATCATCCAGAATCTGCTTGAGTGTTTCCGGTGGTTTGCGTTTGAAGGCTTCGAGCATGCCGGCAAATAGATTCATGGTGCTGAATCTAGAGCTGCCTTTGACTGCGAAGCACTGAATTCTTAGTCCGCTATTAGCGCCTAGCTGACTGAGCAAGGTCGTCTTGCCTGCGCCATCTTCACCAAGAATAAGCAGCAAATCGTCTCCCGTGATCAGTGCTTGCTTGATGTCAGCTAATTGTTCTTCGGTTACTTCATCGCTAAACAGGGCCGTTGAGGCCCCATCCTCGTCCTGAGATGGGACGAAGGGCTGAAGATTGATCTGAAGAACCGATAATGCGGCTTCGGACAAAAGACCGGTCTGGCCATTATCCAAGGCGTCTGGTGACGACATGGCTGAGCTACTAATCCAAGAGAATACTGATACTACTATAGTTGTTATTCAAGGATAGTCAGCCGCAATAGTGTGTAAGGGTTGCGTCAAGTGCGGCTTGGTCAAAATCTGCGCTGACACGGGCTTTGCCGATGGCCTCGAGCAGGATAAGTCTGACCGTCCCGGCGGTTACCTTTTTGTCACGAGCCATGTATTGCCTGAACGTCGCTGCACTCATTTGCGCAGGTGGCTCGACTGGCAGTCCTGCTCGCTGCAGCATCGATACTCCGCGCACTCGAGTACCCTCGTCAATCAATCCCAAGCGTTGAGAAGTATCAAGTGCCATGGCGATTCCGGCGCTTACGGCTTCACCATGCAGCCATTGACCGTAACCCATTGCAGCCTCGATAGCGTGTCCAAAGGTATGCCCCAAATTAAGCAGGGCACGCATACCGTGTTCGCGCTCATCGGCCTCTACGACGCGGGCTTTGATTTCGCAGGATCGGCGCACGGCCTGTGCGATCGCATCTGCATCACGCGCCAGAAGTGCATCGAGATTAATCTCGAGCCACTGGAAAAAATCGTCGTCGATGATAAAACCGTATTTGATCACTTCTGCAAGACCGGCACGCAGTTCGCGCTCTTCGAGTGTATCCAGCGTATCCATATCGGCAATGACCGCTATTGGTTGGTGAAACGCTCCAATCATGTTCTTGCCAAGTTCATGATTGACTGCTGTTTTTCCGCCAACAGATGAATCCACCTGCGCCAGCAATGTGGTGGGCACCTGAATGTAATCGACTCCGCGCTGATAACTAGCTGCGGCGTAGCCCGTCATATCACCAATCACACCGCCGCCAAGCGCGATCAGGGTGCAGCCGCGATCAAAGTTCTCCGAGAGCAGTGCGCTGAATATAGTGTTGAGTTCGTCCAGATTCTTAAAGGCTTCTCCATCAGGAAGAATGATGCTTGATTTGGGTGTGTTGCCCAGGCTTGCCAGTGTCTGATCAAGGTAGAGCGGGGCAATGGTCTCGTTGGTAACCACCATGGCACGATCGCGAACCAGTGAGTTGAGCAATCCTTGTTGAGCGATCAATCCACTCCCTATGTGAATCGGGTAGCTGCGCTGGCCCAGGTCTATTGAAACGGTCTGCATAATTAATTGATGTCAGGTTGGGTTTCCGATGGGGGAGGATCTAGGCAGACATCGGCTTTTTTCAGGTGTCGCATTATGCGAGACACGACATGGTACATGCGGCGGGAATCGGTTGAAATCGTCACATGTGCAACTTCGTTATAGATGGGCTCTCGTTCTTCCATCAAAGCCTTCAGTCGGGCTGCAGGGTTTTCAGTTTGCAGTAGTGGCCTATTGGAATCAAAGGCAACTCGACGCAGTTGCTCTTTTATGTCTACTTGCAAGAGGATCACATGGCCGCGATTTTTGAGGTTAGATCGGTTTGCCTCTCTCAGAACGGAGCCACCGCCGGTTGCCAGCACGATACCGGCTTGCTGTGTGAGTTCATCAATCATTCGAGCTTCTCGATCACGAAAACCAGCTTCGCCTTCGTAGTCGAAAATAGTGGGAATATCGACACCACAGCGTGCTTCTATTTCTCGATCACTATCTACAAACCGAAACCCGATCTTGCGAGCCAGTGCTCGACCAACGGTACTCTTGCCTGAGCCCATGGGGCCCACTAGAAAGATGCTGGTCATGATAGTCGAAGTAACCGGGGAGCAGCCATGATACCGAAGCCTGCGTTTAACACAATTGCATTTTAAAAAAAATGCATCGATTTGTACTTGGTTGGTTACTGACAGATTCGGCGGTATTAATCAGGCGAAGCAGGGCAGGCTGGGCAGGATAAGTAAATCACAGGCAAAAAAAAACCCCGTCTCGAATGAGACGGGGTCTTTTGGTTTTTAGGTCTGGAAAATCTAGTAGCTCAAAGAAACATTCTCTTTGATGATTTTCGGTGTAACAAAAACCAGCAGTTCAGATTTATCATCCTGGCTGGTTGTGTGTTGAAACAGACGACCAATCAAAGGCAGGTTACCGAAAAATGGCACCATGTCTACCTTGTTAAGTAAGGTCTGCTCGTAGACACCACCGAGTACTACAGTCTCACCGTTGTCAACCAGAACCTGCGTGCTGACTTCACGAGTATCAATACTCGGTACCTGCAGTGCGCCTGCGCCGAAGATCTCACCAACCGTGTCCTTGTTCACTTTCAGATCCATAACGATACGATCATCAGGTGTTATTTGTGGTGTTACCGTCAAGCCCAGTACCGCCTTTCTGAATGAAACCGATGTTGCACCACTTGAAGAGGCCTCAAGATAAGGAATTTCAACACCCTGCTCGATGTAGGCTTCATGCTGATTGGCAGTAATTACGCGCGGGCTGGAGATAACTTCGCCCGTACCTTCGGCCTGCATTGCTGATAACTCAAGCTCCAGCAAAGTACCAAAGGGAAGCTTGGCAAGTGCGACACCAAGAGTACCGGCTGCATTGCTACCTGGCAGGTTTACATTGAAGCGTCCGTTATCCACGGTATCGCCGTTCAGTAGATCCTGGATGCCATTGGCGTTGCCAGACAGTGCGAAACCTTCACCGTCACCCAAACCACCCGGGTTAACTGTGTTTCTGTTCAGACCCCAGCGAACACCGATATCCTTGTTGAAATCATCAGAGGCAATAACAATTCTTGATTCGATCAGTACCTGGCGAATCGGCACATCGAGTCGGTGCACCAGAGCACGAATCTCTTCAAGCTGATCGGTCGTGTCATTGATAAGCAGCGTATTGGTGCGCTCGTCAACAGTGACACTGCCGCGTTCAGTCATCAAGCCGCCTGTCTCCGATTGAAGCAGCTCAGCTAGCTCTGCCGCCTTGGCATAGTTAGCCTGGAAGAACTCGGTGCGTAGTGGAGCGAGTTCGGTCTTCTGTTTCATGCCTTCGAGTTCAATGCGCTCACGATTGGCAATCTCTTCAGCAGGAGCAATCATGATTACATTACCTGCCTGACGCTTACCCAATGCTTTGGTTTGCAGGATGATGTCCAGTGCCTGATCCCAAGGTACATTCTTGAGACGTAACGTTAGTTTGCCTTGAACCGAATCACTGACAACAATGTTCAGATCGGTGAAATCTGCCAAGAGTTGCAATACCGAACGAATTTCGATGTCCTGAAAGTTGAGGGACAGCTTCTCACCGATGTAACCAAATTTGGCTTTACGGTTCAGTTCAATTTCATCCTTGCTCATCGGCTTTAACTCAACCGTGAACATATTGTCCGATTGATAAGCAAGTTGCTCGAATTCCTGAGTGGCAGGTTGAATGATGACTTTAGTGCCACGCTTGTTCGATATAGCATCGATGAACTGCACTGGAGTTCCGAAGTCCATTACATCGAGACGCTTTTGCAATTTGGCTGCAAGTTGCGTATCGGGAAATTCTACAATCAAGCGACCACCTTCTTGTCGCATGTCTGTCACTACACCAGCTGATGACAAGTCGAAGATAACCCGACCTTCGCCCATCGGACCACGACGAAAATCAAGTGCGTCGATTGTATTAACCCTTTCTACGATAGGGCCTGCAGCAAACTTATCTTCTGTGTTGGTATCGGCTTGCGCGATCTGAACTGCTTCGCCTTGCGCAGAAGATGAATTGCCGTTGGTATCCAGGGTTACCAGAAGCTGGTTACCGCGCACCGAGGTAGTATAAGGTGTTAGAGCGGTTAGATTGATAACAACACGTGTTCGGCCACCGGCTTCAACAGTTGTTACGTTCTGCAGCAATCCTGAGCTGATGCTTATGCGTCGATCATCTAGATCGTTAGCAGTATCGGGTAGATCCAGTGCGATACGGGCAGGATTATCAATGGTGAATGATTTCGGCGCATCAGCCGGGCCGCTAAGCGTCAGCGCAAGCTGTTGCTTATTTCCCGGTAGAGTAGCGTGACTGATATCAATCAGTGAATTGGTGGCCGCATACAGTTGCTGGCTTGCGAACGACAGTCCTGCCAACAGTACAAGACTGGCGGCGCGAACGGCGTTACGAGCACAGGCATGGCTGAGACGGGTCGTGTTATCACGGACTTGCATTTTCAACGTAATCTCCGTTTTCATCTAGTCTTCGGCCATCGCGAGTTGAGCCTCGCGATTAACCCAGCCACTGAGACCATCGGGAACCAACTCGACGATATCAATTTTGGTTTCAGAAACTAGAACAATTTTGCCGTGATTCTGACCGGCGTAATTACCAGGTTGAACACGATGAATGGTTCCATCAGGGTCGCGAACCAGACCCCAGGTTTGTGACTTCTGTTGCAATAAGCCGACCATCTTTAATGAATCGACTGGATAACCTTCTAGAGGTTCGCGGCGCCGCGACGCTTCAGGTCGTGGTCCGCTGTATTCCGTTTCTGCAGCAATAGGCGATGTACTGATATCGGTTTGCGGTCTAAACGGATCTCGCACATCAAGCGCTTCATACGAAAACGTCTGGTAGGGCGGGAATTCTGGTAAGGGGGCAACCTTACCGTGATGAGCCTGTTTGGTCTCATCTATAAACAGTTCGAGGTCAGACATGTCGCCTCCACAAGCGGTGAGCGTTGTCATGAAACCGAACAGCGGTATGAGTTTCAACCGTTGCATGGTTTATTCATCCTCCTCGATGTATCGATATGTGGTTGCCATCAGGTCCATTTTGAGTCTGCTGGCAGAATTGGGATCGTTCGCTGCTCCATTGCCACTGCGCATCTCGGTTATATCGATATTGCTCAATGTTACGATTCGCGGAAGTGCAGCGAGGCCGCTAATAAACCTGCCAAATTGATGGTACTGACCCGTTACACTGATGCGTATTGGATACTCTGCATAAAATTCACGTGGTACTTCGCTTTCCGGCTTGAAGAATTCAACATCAAGGCCACTGGCAACGCTGGTTTGTGATAGATCAACCAACAGGCTTTCAATATCTGTCTTGTTAGGCAGTTGACGCAGCATGACGTTAAAAGTCTTTTTCATTTCTTCAAGTTGCTCGACATAGGCCGTGCGGTTGGCTGCTTTGGCCTGTTCACTGTCGAACTTCTGTCTTAACTGCACTTCCTTTTGCTCAACCACTTTCAATTCATCAAATTGTGGTTTGATCATGAAATGGATTATTGCAGCGATCACTGCTGCGCATGCGATGAGGATCAGAAAACCACGCAATAGAACCGGTGCGGTACCGATGCGCTTGAAATCTTCGCCATCGATATTTTGCAGCTCTGCAAAGGTGTCACTAAATGCCATCTTCAGACTCCTGCGGGTTTTTGGGACGGTCTTGAATCAGACTTAACTTGAACGTAGAAATGCTGTCGTCTTT
Source organism: Granulosicoccus sp. (assembly GCA_045106475.1). GTDB lineage: Bacteria > Pseudomonadota > Gammaproteobacteria > Granulosicoccales > Granulosicoccaceae > Granulosicoccus. The sequence continues at coordinate 4,723 of JBGCEO010000001.1, read as the reverse complement.
GTCTGATTCGATGACATCCAGTTTAGGGCCTGTAAGGTATTCGCTTCGATCCATGCGGCGCATCAGAGCTGATACTCGCGCATTGGATTCGGCGCGTCCTTCAAGAATTAACTGCTTTTCGCCTACCTGTTTCATGGCGGTCAGGAAGATGCCATCGGGTAGACGTGTTGCGATCTCGTGGAAGGTGTGAACGATCTGGGGGCGTTGCCCTTGCAACTGCTGGATGATTTCCATTCGCGCAAGCAGATTGTTCTTGGTTTCCTCAAGCTCTGCTATTTCTTTAAGCTCTGCCTGCAGTAATTGAATTTCCTGATTCAGGCGATCATTGCGTGAGACCTGAAAGTTGACTTTGTCTTCTGCGTACTTAAACCCGCCAAAGCCAGCGCCAGCTGCCAGTGCCATGCACAAGCCGAGCACCACATAGAATTCATTGTTCTTCTCGACGCGATGAGTCTCGCGCCAGGGAAGAAGATTAATACGTGTCATAGGTCAGCTCCTCGCATAGCCAGTCCGCAGGCAATCATCATTGCTGGACCGTCGTCCTTAAGACGTTGCGCAGGGATATCTGATCCCACGCCCATCTCGCTAAAAGGGTCGGCTATAACTGTCGGTGTGCCGATTCGCTGCTCAATGAGCTCATCGACACCGGGTATGCCGGTACAACCGCCTGCAAGCACTATCTGGTCCACGTAGTCGTTCTTGTCAGCGGAAAAGAAAAACTGCAGGAATCTGTTTGCTTGCTGAACCATCAGATCACGGAAGGGTGTCAAGACTTCAGGATCGTAGTTATCCGGTAAGCCGCCAACACGCTTGACGCGCCCTGCGTCTTCATAGGAGAGGCCATAGCGACGCATGATCTCTTCGGTGAGCTGTTTGCCACCAAAAGGTTGTTCGCGTGTGTAGATCAATTGTTGATCACGAAGAACACACAAACTAGTCATGCTGGCGCCGACATCAAGAATGGCTACTGTTTGATCCATACCCTCGTTGGGTATCTGGTGTTTGATCAGCTGGAACGCACCTTCGGTGGTGTAGGGCTCGACATCAACAATTTTTACATCAAGTCCACCAATCTCCGCGGCGGCTGATCGATCCTCTACGTTCTCACTACGAGATGCAGCGAGCAGGACATCGACCATGCCGTTGGCCTCTTCAGATGGGCCCATGACGTAGAAGTCCAGGTTGACCTCTTCAAGTGCGTAAGGAATGTACTGATCCGCCTCGAGCTGAATCTGCGCATCCATCTCATGATCCTTAAGATCATTAGGCATCTGTATCACTTTCGTGATCACCATGGCACTGGGTACTGCCACAGCACATGCCTTTGTCCGTGTGCCGGAACGTTTGACAGCGCGTCGTATCGCTTCCCCGACGGCCTCCACATCCTGCAGGTTCTTTTCATTCACCGCGTTGGCCGGTAAAGGCTCAACGGTGTAACTGATCACTTTGAACCCCTTCTTGGTCGGCTTGAGTTCAAGCAGCTTGACCGAGGTTGCGGTGATATCCAGGCCGATGAGGCCCGCGTTTCTGGAAGATATTTTGAGTGCCATGTCAGGTTTAGCGCCCAAACCGTGATATTCCTTTAGCGCTAGTCGAGATTTCTCTCGGCTAACTTGCGGTCTGGTTCACATTCCTCCTTAGGATGCTGTATGTCGACGATGCTCAATCTGACCAATTGGCTGAAAACCAGCTGGCCGGCGGCAGAAACCCGACACCTAACGCATTAGAAGGTAGAAAACTGTTTCTATTGCGTAAGTGCAGGACAACTTTTACTTATGCGTGCTGACCAGTTGATATAATCCATTGATCCGCAACGTTTAATGGCTGCTCAATGCCTTCTAAATCTGGTTCAAGACGCAGTCACCGTCGCTCGCGCAGCCGTTCAGAACGGCCTCGCCGCGGCGGATGGCTGTTTACTCTATTCAAATGGCTTGCCATATCAGGGATTTGCGCTGGAATTCTTGTCGCAATAGGTGTTGGTTATCTCTATTACAAGATCGCGCCTGATCTGCCGGATGTTCAGCAATTGCGTGAAGTGCAATTACAAATGCCGCTGCGAATCTATACGGCCGATGGTGACCTGATTGCTGAGTACGGCGAAAAACGACGTGAACCCATCCAGATCTCACAGGTTCCTGACAGCCTCAAGAATGCAATTATTGCAGCGGAAGATCAGCATTTTTACACGCATCCCGGAGTTGCCTGGCAGGGCTTGGTCAGGGCAGCGTTTTACCTGATCAAGACTGGCCGCAAGGGGCCTGGCGGCAGCACGATCACCATGCAGGTGGCACGTAATTTCTTCCTGTCCAATGAACGAACCTACAACCGTAAGCTAACCGAGATATTTCTGTCTTTCAAAATAGAGCGTGAGCTGGCTAAGGACGAAATTCTCGAGCTCTATATCAACAAGATTTATTTGGGTAACCGTTCTTATGGATACGCTGCGGCGTCCAAGGTTTATTACGGAAAGCGCATTACCGATCTTGAGCTGGTTGAATCCGCCATGTTGGCAGGATTGCCTAAAGCGCCGTCGCGTTATAACCCGATCGTCAACCCTGAAAGAGCGTTACTACGTCGCGATTATGTATTAGGAAGGATGCGTGCTCTTAATATGATCGATCAGCAAAGCTATGAGGTCGCCAAAGCACAACCCGTCACAGCAGCGCCTCACTATGCAAAACCCGAGGCCGAAGCCAACTATGTGGGAGAGATGGCCAGGGCGCGCGTAGAGCAGCTGTTTGGTGATAGCTGGCCCAATGCCGGTTACAACGTTTTTACATCGATAAGATCAAGTGATCAGCGCCGGGCAAATGCGGCGTTGCGGGATGCTCTCTATGACTATGAGCGCAGGCATGGTTATGTGGGCCCAATCACTCAGATTGACGCAGCTACCCTGGCCGACCCGGAAGCGCGTAGTTTGCTGTTAGAAGAGTTATCCAATCCTGGCGATTTGGTTCCGGCAGCGGTGATGTCGTTGAAGGACAACACGGCCACCGTGGTTACTGAGTTTGGTTTTGAGCACATATTGCCCTTCGAGGACATCGAGTGGGCACGTGAAAGAATTTCCGTCGATAAACGAGGCAAGGAAATTACCAACGTAGAGCAGGTTCTGGCGGTCGGTGATGTCATTGCTTTGCAACAGCGCGAAGACGGCAGTGTTCGGTTTGTGCAAGAGCCTTCAGTAGAAGGAGCTTTTGTAGCGATGGATCCGTCAACGGGTGAGATAAAAGCGTTAGTCGGTGGTTATGATTACTATCGCAGCAAATTCAATCGAGTTACCCAGGCCAGGCGTCAACCTGGATCAACCTTCAAGCCATTTATCTATTCTGCAGCCCTGAACGCCGGCGATACTGCGGCAACAATATACAATGATGCACCGGTGGTGTTTCATGACGATGCTCTAGAAGGGGAATGGCGCCCGTCAAACTACAGTGGCCGTTTTTTTGGTCCAACACGACTGCGTGAAGCGCTGGTTAAATCGCGAAACCTGGTGTCAGTTCGAGTGTTGCGGGAAATTGGTATCCCCTATGCGGTGGACTATGCGCAACGTTTTGGATTTGCAGAAAGTAATTTACCGCCAGACCTATCGCTTGCCCTGGGCAGTGCTGCGGTGACTCCAATGGAATTGAGTTCGGCGTTTTCTGTTTTCGCTAACGGTGGTTACCGGGTTCCGGCACATTTTATAGAGCGTGTCGAGGATCCACGTGGTCAGGTTATTTACAGCACCCCGAAAGTGATTTTGTGTGATGACTGCGATCCGGGGTTCGTTAATCCCTTGCAGGCTGAGCTCGATGCGGAAAGTGCCAAGCAGAGCGAACTGGTTTCGGCTGTGGATGAAGATGCAACCGCAGAAGAGAGTGCGGCGGCAAGCGTCGAACTCAAAAAAGTGTTGCTCGATACTGTTGATGCGCCGCGTGTGATCGATGAGCGCAACGCCTATATCATGAGCAGCATCATGAGAGAAGTTGTGCAGCGTGGCACGGCCCGACGAGCTGGTGAGGCATTAGGGCGAAAAGACCTGGCGGGTAAAACAGGCACCACCAACAACCAACTTGATGCCTGGTTTGTCGGTTACAGCCCAAAGGTGGTTGCTGCTGCCTGGATTGGTTCTGATGGACTTGACCCATTGGGTCGAGGTGAAGCTGGCGGAGTTGCGGCTTTGCCAATGTGGACCAGCTTCATAGCCACCACTATGGCTTCTGAGCCTGAAGCCAAGATTACCGAGCCAAGTGGTATCGAGACCATCAGGATTGATAGAAAGACGGGTGAGCCCGCGGCCGGTGAAAATACGATGTTGGAGATTTTCCTTGAAGACAACATGCCCGATGAGGAAAGCATCCAGGCTGCCGAGGAGCTGCAGCAACTAAAGGAGACGGGGGCAGAAGTGCCAGTCAAGAAAACCAAGCGGGAAAAAGCAAAAGAGGTGGAACAATTGTTCTAAGTGCTTTTTTGCCGGCAGGCCGAAAGCTACATGTGGCACCCACTTGGGAAACTGTTTCGGTGATGATCGATTCACTAAAGGAAAGCAATCATCTAGTACTTAACTCTCTTACTGATTCGACCATGATTCCCAGGTGTTCGGGGTTTACGAATTGGTGGATACCATGCCCGAGGTTAAACACATGCCCGGGGCCTGGTCCGTAACTATCCAGTACCCGCTTAACCTCCGCCTTTATGCGTTCAGGCGAGCCGTAGAGCACAGAAGGGTCTAAATTCCCCTGCA